>NZ_DASRZX010000044.1:0-14760 GCF_035685885.1 Dyella sp.
GATCTGCTCGCGGCTGGGCCAGTTGGGACGGCCCATCTTGTCGAAGGCGGCAACCGCATTGCCGTGGTCCTGGTCCAGGCGCCACACGGTGGCTTGCGTGGCGTTGCCCAAGTGCTTCACGTCCACGTCGAAATGCTTGGCCGCGCCGGTGGGCACGCCCGGCGTGTAGTCGGCGGTGTCGCCGAGCGGCGGCGTGTAGTTCCACAAGGCGAGCACCACGGTGCCGTCGCTGCGCTTGGTGGCCAGCGCGCTGTCCGTCTTCAGCGGCAGCTGCACGTCGCCCAGCCTGTGAAGCATGGCGAACGCGTTGAAGGCCGGCTTGGGGATGTTGTCCGCGGCGATCAGGCCGAAGCCGCCGTAGAACGGGTTCTTCACCACGCCCTGCTCATCGAACACGTCGGAGAACGACCAGTAGCTCATCAGCTCCACCTTGCCCGCGCATTCGCGGATGGTGTTGGCCATCCACGGGCCCATGTACACGGTGTCGGTGACATTGGGGAGGTTCGCGTACGAGGCGTTGTATTCGCTGTAGATCAACGGCAGCTTGGGGAACGGCGAGGCGGCGACTTCCTTGTGCGACTTGTCCACCGCACGGCACACCATGTCGCGGCGCGGAATCTTCTCGTTGGTCTTGAACACGTTGTCCGCGGTGTCGTCGCCGTAGACATGCGTGCTGACGAAGTCGATCGGCGCGCCGCTCTGCTTCACGTGCTTGAGGAAGTCCGGCAGCCATGCGGCCTGCGCGGTAGCCGGTCCGCCCACGCGCAAGCGCTTGTCGACCGACTTCAGCACGCGCGCGGTGCGGTCATACAGTTCGTAGTACGTGGGTTTTTCCGGCTTGCCGCCCCAGAAGGCGAGGTTCGGTTCGTTCCACACTTCGAAATACCAGCTCGACACTTCCTCGATGCCGTAGCGCTCGATTTCGTGCTGGGTGAAGGCACGCACCATGGTTTCCCATTCTTCCCAACTTGCTGGCGGCATCACGTTGGGGTGGTACCAGAAGTCGTGGTGACTGGCCGGATCGGTGCTCATTTCCGGCGGCATGAAGCCGAGTTCGACGAAGGGCTTCACGCCGCGATCGAGCAGGCCGTCATAGACCTGGTCCACATAGCTGAAGTTGAACTGCAACTTGCCCTGCGCATCGCGCCAGGCCACGCCCATGTCGCGATCGAAGATGCCGTGGAAGCGGACGTAGCTGAAACCCGTGGCGCCTTTCACCGCTTCAAGATCCTTGCGGTAATCGTCGCGCAGCGCGAGCACGGCGCGGCCCGAGCCGAACATCTGTTCCCAGAAGTGCGGGAGCGGCGTGCCCTTGGCCGTGGCGTCGACCTGCAATTGCACGGTGCCGCTGCCGGCGGCGGCGTGGACCGTACCGGCGAGGGCAAGGCAGATGGCGGCGCAGGTGGCCAGGCGGCGGAATGGGGAAGGGGCTGACATGGCGGTTCCTTCAGCAGGGTGGGGTAGTCGGCCTTTCGAGGCGCGGCTAGGATGTAAACGTTTACATGACAGGGCCGGAGTCTCTTACAGACCGGGCCGTCCGATCAATACACGCGCTGCGCATATTTCGCTGCTGCTGCGCCGCACAGGAAGGGAGCCGGTCCATGTCCGTCGCCATTCGTTCTCACGCCATCACGCTGCAAAGCGCTCGCCGGCGGCGTCTGGCCATCAGCGTGCTCGCCGCCACGCTCGCGCTGGGTGCTTCCCTTGTTGCAGCGCAAGAGAGTCCCGGCCGTACCTGGGCCAACCCGGTCGACATCGACTACCGCTACAACTTCGAGCAGATGAACGAGGGTATTTCGTATCGCACTGGCGCCGATCCGGCGGTGGTGCGCTATGGCGATGCCTACTATCTGTTCCTCACGCTGGCCGATGGCTACTGGCGTTCCACCGACCTGCTGCATTGGGATTTCGTCGCACCTAGTCGCTGGCCGTTCGACAGCGAAGTGGCGCCAGCCACGCTGGTGGCGGGCAACAAGCTGTTCCTGATGCAGGCGGCGACGCAGCCGCGCCCGCTGCTGTACGCCACCGATCCCGCACATGGACGTCTGGACTTCTGGACGCGCCTGCTGCCGCGGGTGCCCGGCGCCGTCTCCAGCGAGGAGCACTACACGCTCAAGCCTGGCGAATTGCCGCCGGGGCCGTGGGACCCGGGCCTGTTCCAGGACGAGGACGGCAAGACCTACATCTACTGGGGATCGTCCAACGTCCATCCGCTGTACGCCTCGCAGATCGACCTCAAGCTGGGCGACGAAGCAGAAGGCGAAGGCAAGCGTCTCGCCTTCATCGGCAAGCCGCAGGCGCTCTTCACGCTGCATCCGGGGGAGCACGGCTGGGAACGCTTCGGCCAGGATCACACCGACGAGCGCACCAAGCCTTTCATGGAAGGCGCGTGGATGAATCGGCAGGGCGATCGCTACTACCTGCAGTACGCCGCGCCGGGCACCGAGTACAACGTGTATGGCACGGGCGTGTACGTGGGCAAGGGTCCGCTCGGTCCGTTCGAATACGCGCCCTACAACCCTATCGGCGAGAAGCCGGGCGGCTTCGTCACCGGCGTGGGGCACGGGTCCACCTTCCAGGACGTCTACGGCAACTGGTGGAACACCGGCACGTCGTGGATCGGCAGCAACTGGACCTTCGAGCGTCGTATCGGCCTGTATCGTGCCGGTTTCCACGCGGACGGCCAGATGTGGGTGGACACGCGTTTTGGTGATTTCCCGCAGCGCATGCCCGATCACCGGCTCAAGGAAAACGAGGACATCTTTGCTGGCTGGATGCTGCTCTCATATCGCAAGACCATGACAGCTTCCTCTGCGTTGCCCGGGCATCCGGCGTCCGCCGCCGCCGATGAAAATCCGCGCACGTTCTGGGTAGCGGCGAGCAATACGCCGGGCCAGACGCTGACGCTGGATCTCGGTGGCGAGCGCACGGTGCGCGCGGTGCAGGTGAACTTTGCCGACTACCAATCCGATCGTTATGGCGACGCGCCCGACATCGTGGCGCAGTTCCGCATCGAAGGTTCGCGTGATGGCCAGCAGTGGGACGTACTGGCCGATCTCTCGCACGAAACGCGTGATCGCCCCAATGCCTACCTCCCATTGCCGAAAGCCGCGCGCCTTCGCTATGTGCGCTATGTGCACGGCCATGTGGGCGCACACACGCTCGCCATCGCCGACCTGCGCGTGTTCGGCAATGCGGACGGCACGCCGCCGGCGGCGCCCACGGGTGTATCCGCCAGGCGATTGGGAGACACGCGCAACGCGGACATCCACTGGACGCCGGTGCCCGGTGCGGTGGGCTACAACGTGCGCTGGGGCCTGGCCGCGGATCGACTGCATGCGACCTACCAGCGTTTCGCCGACCAACCCACGCAACTGACGCTGCGTTCGCTCAACAAGGGCGTGGCCTATGTGGTCGCGGTGGAAGCGTTCGACGAAAACGGCGTGTCCGTACTTTCCCAGGTGGTCACGCTGCCCGCCAGGTAAATCAACCTTCCAGCATGCTGCGCAGGTGCTGCAGCGCCGGCAACAGTGCCGCGGGTTCGCGCAAGGCCCTGCGGGCCTGGCCCACGGCCTGGCGCACGCGTCCCGGCGTTTCGCCCCGCATGATGAGTTCGATGGCCGGTGCGTGACAGGCAAGCAGCGTGTCGGCCCAGTCCGCCGGATGCACGGCGCGAAACCGCCGTGTCGCCCAGCGGCTGGCATGGAACGGCGCGATCATCTGCTCAAGCTGCGCCATGCTGGCGACGACGCGAGCCGGCGTGCGCACCGGTGTCGCCGGATCGATGGCCTCGGACAGCGCAGCCAGTGCATCAGCCAGGCGTCGCCGTAGCACATCGGTGGAACGCACTGGCAACACGAACCACGCCGAAGCCAGGCCGATCACCGCGCCGATGGCGATCTCCTCCAGGCGCTGCCACAACATTGCCGTCGGTGTCGCGTCTCCGAAGCCCTGCAGCAAAGCCAGCGCCAGCGTGACGAACAGTGCCCACCAGCCATAGCCCAGCGGGCGAAGCCAGGCGCCGAAGAACAGAGCCAGCAGGATCAGCATCCCAGTGATGGTCGGATCATCGGTGAGATGCAGGCTCAACGACATGGCAAGCACCGTGCCCGCCGCGGCTCCCAGCACGCGCAGGCCGCTCTTGTAGGCGACGTCGAGCCGGCCGCGGTTGCCGCTGTTGACGATGAAGGCGGTCAGCACGATCCACGCCCAGCGCTCGGGAAAAAAGACATAGCCAGCCACGAACGCCACCGCCAGGGCAACGGCCATCTGGACGGCCATACGCGTGCTCGCGGGCATGCGTTGCCTACCGTCCGCCACGGGCAATGCCGGCACCGTCGTCACCTCAGGCATGCGGGCAGGCTGCAGCCGCAAGCGGCGCAGCAGCAGGTGAAACACCGACACCCACCCCAACGCCAGCCACGCCACCAGCATCGGCACCAGCCAGGCCGGCAGCAGGGCGCTGCTGTCGGCGCGACCGTGCGGCACCGTCAGCAACACCACGAATGGCAGCGCCATCAGGCTGCCCGCGCGCCGGGCAGCCTGCCCAAAGCGGCGCAGCCAGATCGACAGGAACAAACCCCCCACGAAGACCAGCGCACCCATCCACGGCAGATGCCGCAACAGCAACCCCACGCCGATGGCCACGAAACCCACCGCCGGCAACACCACGGCCGCTTCGAGGCGGCCACGCAGGTCGCGATCGAGCTGGCTGCGCGACAACGACAGGCACAGCACCACCGCCAGCACGGCCGGGTCGCGACCAGGAGCGAACGCCTGCGTGCACAGCAGCGTGGCCACGGCCGCCATCATTGTGGCCACGGCTTCCACCAGTGGCTGCCACAGCGCGAACGCGCGGCTTCGGGCGATGCGTATCCAGGGCGCAGCAGTGCTCATGCGGGACAGGATTGGCGCCGCCATGCTGCGGCTTCGGCGGATCATGCCCGATATGCGTTGCCTGATGATGTGCCTGGACCTCACACGACCAGCGGCCCGACCCGATGCGATCGCGCCCGGAGGTCTTCACGCGGCACGGCGGAACAGCGAAAGGGCGCAACAACATGCCCGCGGAGCGGCGGGCTGTTGTTGCGGTGCCGCCTTGCAAACGGCGGCCGCCCCGGGATGGATGGCCGCTAGCTGCGCTTGGCGGCCTTCCTGCTCGCCGACGAGGCGTTGAGTTCGACGGCGGCACGGATCAGTGCTTTCAAGGCCTTCTCGTCGATGTCGTCGCCTTCGTGGAAGTCGATGGCGCGCCGCATGTTGCCGTCGAGGCTGGCGTTGAACAGGCCCGAGGGATCGTCCAGCGAAGCGCCCTTGGCGAACGTCATCTTCACGTGCTGCTGGTAGGTTTCACCGGTGCACAGGATGCCGTCGTGCGACCAGGTGGGAACGCCGCGCCACTTCCATTCCTCCACCACGGCGGGATCGGCCTGCTTGATCACCTTGCGGATCGTCGCCAGCATCGCGCCACGCCAGTCGCCCAGTTCCTTGATGCGTCCGTCGATCAGCTGCGAGGGGGACGGGTCGCCTTGCCCGGGTTTCGCCTCGCCCGTTGCCTTCTTCATGGGACTTCCTCCGACGTGTCGTCAGGCAGCGGAGGTCTCCGCGCCGCCTTTGCAAGCATGACGTCGCCAAAGCGTACCTGCTTGCTCCGTGACGGGCATGTGCTCCGCGCCACCCGATCAGTTGCCTGACGTCGAGGCGCCAAGCATGGCGTGCAACGACATGGCGTTGCACGCCTGCTTCCGACCCGATCATGCGCGAAGCGTCGCCGATGGACGGTGCATCTAGAAGAACTTGTAGTTGAAGCTCACCATGAAATTCGCCGGCGGCGCGTTGTACAGGTTGCTGTAGTCATCCAGCACGAAATATTTCCGGTTGAGCAGGTTGTCGCCGTTGGCCTGCAGCGATGCGTGGTCGTTGAATGCGTAGCGCGCCATCGCGCCGAGCAGCAACACCGAAGGCTGACTCACGTACTGCGTGCCGTTGGGACCATCCACCGGTGCCTTGCTGGCATCCTGCCAGTTGAAGCCACCGCCGATGGTGAGGCGGCTCCAGTTGCCGGGGAGCTGGTAGGTGGTGAACGCACGCACCAGCACGCGCGGCAACGCGGTGTGGATGGCGCCCTCGCCCGGTGCCTTGATGTTGAAGTGCGACCAGCCGATGGTACCGTTCCAGTTGTCGGTGAACTTGCCCGACGCCTCCAGTTCGTAACCGCGCGAACGCGTGCCGTCGAACGAGGTGTATGCCTGCGTGATGCCGTCGGGCAGGTACACGCCGGGCAAGGCCTCGGCCACGTTGCTCATGCGCGTGTCGAAGAAGGTCAGCGAGGTATTCAGCGCTCCGTCGAAATGCCGCCCCTTGATGCCGACTTCGCGGCTGGTGCCAAACATCGGGTCGAGGTAGCTGCCATCCGCGTAGCGATCCGTCTGCGGATCGAAGATCCTGGTGTAGCTGGCGAACGCCGAGTACGTCGGAGTGATGTCGTAGATCACGCCCGCGTACGGCAGCGTCTTCGATTGCGACTCGTGGTAGATGCCGGCGGTAGCGTCGTTGGTGTCGTTCTTCCAGCTGCTGTAGCGCGCGCCCACGATCAGCTTCAGCGGATCGGCCAGCGACAACCGCGCGGCGGCATAAAGTCCTTGCTGGCGAATGCGCGTGTCCGAAACGAACTGCGACTGCGAGGCGAAGTCCGGGTACGGATAATCGCCCTTCCACTGCAGGAAGTTGCCCGGGTCGGGCAGGTCGCCGTTCGGATGATCGAAATAGTCGTTGGAATAGCTGGAGCCGTTGAAGCCGACCACCAGCTCCTGCTCACGACCGAACGCCTGGAACGGACCGGTGGCATACAGATCCACCATGTTCTGTCGACCACGCTGGAAGCTCTTGTAGGCATAAGGCGTGACGCCTTCGCCCGTATCGCGGTTGGGAAAGCCGTAGACGTAGAACAATGCCGAATCGGCATCGGTCTGGCGGTGACTCGCTTCCGCATGCAGCTGCCAGCCGTTGTCGAAGGCGTGCTTCAGCTGCACGAAGCCGGTCTGCGTGGTGTTGTTCCAGTACGTCCAGTCGGCGGCGCTGCTGAAACCGCGGGGCCAGTGGATCAGCGTGCCGTCGTCGTAGAAGTCCGGGAACGAACCCCAGGTAACGCCCGTCGGCTTGGTCTTCTGGTAGTCGTAGCCCACGCTGAGCACGGTGTTCCGGCCGAGGTCTGCATCCACCACGCCATAGAACACGTTCTTCCAGTCGTGATAGCGATCGAGATAGGAGTCGCCGTCTTCATGCGTGACCACCAGGCGGCCGCGCACGCTGCCCGAGGCGTTCAGCGGCGTGGAACCATCCGCCGTGACGCGCGTGGTATCCCATGACCCGACGTTGAGCGTGACGTCCGCCTGTGGCGTGGTGCTGTCCGCGTGCTTGCGCACGAAGTTGATCATCGCCGACGGGCTGCCTGCGCCGCTCATCAGGCCGGTGGCGCCGCGGATCACTTCGACGCGGTCGTAGATGGAGGTGTCCAGCGAGCCGTCGGCGGATTGCGCGTTCAGGCTCGATGCCACCGGCACGCCGTCATAGGCCATGTTCTCGACCATGAAGCCGCGCGACCAGAAGATCACGCGCTGGGTGTCGTACGCGGTGGACGAGACACCGGTGGTGTTGTCCAGCACGGCGCGCACGTTGGTGAGGTCCTGGTCCTCGATGCGCTGTGCGGTGATCACGCTGATGGATTGCGGCGTGTCCTGCAAAGTCAGCGGCAGCCGCGTGGCCGCGCTGCTCTGCTCCACGGTATAGGACGGCGCGCGCTGTCCCTCGACATTCACCGCTTCAAGGGTGGACGCCTTGGTGGCGCTGGCATCGGCGTTGGTCGACTGGGCGTGAGTTGAAGGTGCGCAGGCTGCGGCGAGCGCAAGGAAAAGAACGGTCGGCTGCAGCCGAGCGTGGCGGCGAAGGAACATGAGCAAAACCCCTTGGTGCGTGGAAAGACGGCTGGCGGATGGATCGCTGGTGCCGTGTCTCGACTGGGGCTTGCTCTATGGCTGGCTCGTCAATGACTGCGCGCGGAGCCTATCACATCCCTTCGCGTGGGGACGCGGCAAAGACGCGCGCAGCGCTCGATCGCATGCGTTGCGACAAGCCACGACGTGAGCCATGACTCATCACTGTTCGGCAAGCAGCACAAGGATCCGCTCATGTAACACGGAGGTTGCACCCTCAGCATGGTGGCGTCTGCTCAGGCTTCGGGTCATGCCACCCACCATGCGCCGCCGTGAGGGCGTCGGCAGCCTGTGGACCCCAGGTGCCGGGATCGTACTCGTGCACCGGGCCACCGTGGTCGAGCACGGGCTCGATCATCGCCCACGCCGCTTCCACGCCGGCATCGGTGGCGAACTGCGAGGCATCGCCATGGATCGCTTCGCCCAGCAAGCGCTGGTACGCCGACTCGCCCTGCGGCGGCTGATGGCGCGCCACCAGTTCCACCGGCTGGCCTTGCATGGCCTCGCCGGCCCTCTTTACGCGTGTACCCGCCGAGATCACCACGTCGGGGCTCAGCCGGAAACGGAAGTAGTTGGACTCGCGAGCCGTCGTGGCATCGAACACGGCCGTCGGCGGACGACGCAAGGTCACCATCACTTCGCAACAGGTGATGGGCAGGCACTTGCCGGTACGGATGTAGAACGGCACGCCCGCCCAGCGCCAGTTGTCGATATGCAGGCGCAGCGCGGCAAACGTCTCCACCTGCGAATCCTTCGCCACGCCCTGCTCGGCACGGTAACCGCGGAACTGGCCGCGAACCAGCTGATCCGGGCGCAACGGGCGCATGGCCTGAAGCAGGCGCACCTTCTCTGCATGCACCGCCGCCGCGCCGTGTGTGGTCGGTGCTTCCATGGCCAGCAAGGCCGTCACCTGCAGCAGATGGTTCTGCACCACATCGCGCAGTGCGCCGACTTCGTCGTAGAAGCCGCCGCGTCCTTGCACGCCGAAATTCTCGGCCATGGTGATCTGCACGTTGTCCACATAGGTGCGGTTCCACACCGGTTCCAGGAACGTATTGGCGAAGCGGAAGTACAAAAGATTCTGCACGGCCTCCTTGCCGAGGTAATGGTCGATGCGAAATACGTTTGATTCGGGGAAGACGTCATGCAGCATCTTGTTGAGCCGCTTCGCCGAAGCCAGGTCGCGGCCAAACGGTTTCTCGACGATGATCCGCGCGTCCCGCGCGCAGCCGGCTTCGGCCAGCCCCTGCACCACGGTGCCGAACAGCGGTGGTGGGATGGCCATGTAGTGCAGCGGATGGCTCGCGCCCGCCAACGCCTGGCTGAGGCGGGTGTACGTGGCCGCGTCGTTGTAGTCGCCATCGATGTATTGCAACTGCCGGCAAAGCTGACCGAACGCGTTCTCGTCGACGCCTCCGTGCTCCTGCAGGCTCTTGCGTGCGCGCTCGCGCAACTGCTCCAGCGTCATGCCGCTGTGCGCCACGCCGATGACAGGCATGGGAAGTTCGCCCGCGCTTATCAACGCCTGCAGCGCGGGAAAGATCATCTTGTAGGCGAGGTCACCCGTCGCGCCAAAGAACACGAAAGCATCGGATCGCGGCTCGCTCATGTCTATCTCCACTCCATCGCCCGGACCAGGCACTCGCGGTCATCGCCAGCGCGTCGCCAACCTTGGCCGGTCGCCAGTGAAGTGGAGGCATGCATCGCATGCGATGGTTGTGAGCGTGGCCGTGGGTTCTTGCGGCACGTCGGCGTGCATCGGCGCTGAAGTGAATGCTGGTTCGGCAGCAATCCCTTCGACGATGTCGATTCCTTAAACCTTTGTTCGTTCGTGCAAGGAGGATGGTCCATCGAAGAGGACGAACGAAGATGATCACGGTCTACGGTGAGGGAAGGGGATTGCGCGTCATCTGGCTGCTGGAGGAGCTCGGGCTCGCGCACCGGTTGAGGCAAGTGGACCTGCTCGCCGGCGTCGAGAACGACCCGGAGTTCCTGGCCATCAATCCCACCGGCTTCATTCCGGCGATGACGGACGGCGACGTCACCATGGTCGAATCCATCGCGATCATGGAATACCTGATGGCGCGCTACGGGCCCACGCCGCTCGCGCCCGATCCTCGCGACCCCACGTTTCCCGCATACCAACAGTTCCTCCATCTGGGCGAAGCCGGGCTGGCAGCCTCGGTCTACTTCGTCGTGGGCGCCCGCCTGTTTGCGCCGGAATCGGAGCGAAGCAACTGGAGCGCCAACCAGGCGTTGGGCGTTTTCGAAAGCCGATTGAGCCTGGTAACGCGACAGCTCGCACGCACGCCCTACCTGGCGGGCGAGACGTTCACCGCCGCGGATATTTCGGTGACCTATGCCCTGGAGCTTGCGCAACGAGGGGCGGGCATCACCCTCGGCGAAACGGAGCGATCCTATGTCGCGCGCACCACGGCGCGCGATGGCTACAAACGCGCGAAGGAAACCTGCCAGTCCGCATGGGCGGGCAAGACACCGGTTTCTTGAATGCGGCTGATCCGGGCCGGACTGCAAAGCGGACCGGTGGGCAAGCAAATCGTCACCGCGATCGCAACGCCATTGGCTGGAACGTGCAGGAGCCCGGAGCCTCTCCCCCTATGAAGGCTATCGATGCGCGCCGACACTGTCGCGCCGTGGTCTCGCCCGCCTCTCCAGTCGAAATCTTCCCACGTCTCATTACGTGGAACTAACAGCGGAGCGCGCAAAGTCATGGTCAGCGGCGCGAAATTTTCCTTCCCGCTATCTCAATCGAGACCCAGCCGCGGGCCCTCGCATCATCTCCGCCCTCATGGCAGGAGCACGATCATGTCCAAGTCACGCCACGATTTACGCGGCTTGCTAAGCCGGGTGGACGCATCGGTATCCCTATTACATGCCAGGTATCCGCAGGACAGAGAGTTCTTCGCATCTACCGAAGGCATCTTTTCTGATGTTCTCGCGCAATCCAGTCGTGAGGATGAGGATTGGATGTGCGGGATGATCGATTGGATCTGCACCCGCCATTGCATACCCTATCCGGCAGCCTAAGTGCCTTCCTCCGGTCAGCCACCAGGCCATGGCCTGACCGTAACTCTGCGCGCTCGAAAGACCGGATGACGTAGCCACCAAAAGCGCCCGAGCATGGACTCAGTCACATGCGCCATCCATGTCCCACGACAACACCCACAACCGCCGCCGCTCATCGATCTGCTTATCGACATCAGGTCTGGTATTGGTCCCGTCGCCGGTCGTAGCCGATCACGCAGACGGTGCCGCAGGTCGTTCAGCACAAAGAACGCGCCCGCACCCCTGGTAATTCGGTTGAGCGGCTAGCGAATCAGCAATCCGCGCGCTTCCAACATGGCGTTGATCTGGCAGGCGATCCAGTCGAGATCATCAGGTTCAGCGCCATCGATGATCAAATCAGCCAGTCCGGCGAAGGCCGGCCAGAAGTCAGCCGGGTCGGGAAACTCCTGTTGCAGGTACGGGAGCGTAGCCAGCAAGCCATTGAGCTGCGTCTGCTCACGGTCGCGGGGATGGAGCTTAGGCATGGGTATCTGGCTGGCGACGGCGTGGAGCTTCGATGGATGGAACGTATGAACCACCAAACAGGCATGGCCAACGCCATAAGGGTTCACCTTGTTGCCATTGGCAGAACGGCAGTCACCACAAGGTGACCTCTTCGAGTAATGCCCACGTTGTACGTCAACACCAGGAACGAGGCCGTGAAGGCCTTGATATCCGCAGGTTTTGCCCGCGCGTGCAGTGCCAAGGCGGTATCGCCTGCATCGAGGACGTGCAGAAGATAATGGCTTCAACGCTCACGGGCAGCGATGCCCCTGAGCTTCTTTGCAACACGCTCCAGGTTTGATCGATAACGACATGATTCGTGCGGAGCGGTGGTCCATCACGGCATAAAACTGGCCCCACCACCAGAGACGATCTCGTTGATCGACGGTTCGCGCAGATGAATTCACCGCGCGCTCCAGCGCTATCTGAATAGCTTCCTCCTCCACGCCACCAGCCTCAAGCCTCAGCAGCTCTGCATCCAGAGCAACCAAATCGTCAACAAGCTGCGATCTTGTCAGTGCCATGGGTTTCTACCGCCGCGTACTTCCGGCAAAAGCGCCAATGAATCTGCGCCATAACCGGGTTATCTGCGGCACCCGGCTCTGCCGCATGACGTGCAGCTCCTCGATGGAGGGAGCATGCTGGTACGCACCCTTGCGGAACGGCCGGAAAAAATACCTCAACCTTGCCGCTGCACCGATGATCATCGTTCGCGACCTCGCCTGAGTCTTCGTGCGGATTCCATCGCCACGGACAGTTGATGCCTCCGGGACGCAACCAGGCTGGTGCGTGTGTACGGTTCACTGAACATGTGATCGAACAGATCGCCAAGGTGTCGGATGAGCGCGGTCAGCCGCGACGCTCGGAGTGGAGAATGGGAATGGTCAGCCATGGGTATCACCTTAATTTTGATGCCTTGTCGATCAGTTCGGCGTTTTGCGAGCCCAGGTGGCCAGCGGGATGTTCCTCTGATCAACCTGCATGGTGATCGATCTCACCATCGCGTTCGACGCGCGCAGCAGCGCGGAACTGGATTCTTGTCGATGAACCGGCGAATCCTGCGGTGGGAGCTAGCTCTCACCACAGACACCCAGGGCTTACTGTTTGGCGGGAACGTTCACCCTGTCGATCGCACGGATGAGGCCATTGCTGGATGCAATATCCGTCTCCATGGCGGTGGCTCCGTCACTCTGGAGCTTGTTGCCGTCCTTGGTGACCGTTGCAGTCTGACCTTGCATCATCTTTGGTGCAGTGAGCTTTTCGACGTCTGAGCCTGACGCCCGGCCCGCCATGACGTGATACTTCACTACCGCTGCGGTGTCGACGAGGTTCTTGCTGCCCGCGCGGGCAACATGGGAATCGTTATTGGACATGAGCATCTGCCTTTAGTGGGGATCCGTGAGACGGACCCGGAGCGGACCCATCCGCAACTCCGATACAGATCGGAGAAATACTCAGATGGCGTAGGGAGGACCGCGAGGCTGAGGCGCCTGCCAAGGAGGAGATTTCTTCCTGGCGCCGAACCAGCATGCGCTTGCAGTTGTTACGTGATGGTGACGCGACGGCGTGTGTGCTCGAAACCGATTGCCGGCCTCCCGGAGCAAAAAACAATTCACACCTCAACGCCAGTAAGCGAGTAAGGTCAATGAGCCCAGTCAACGGAGGACCGATCAATGACCAGCATGGCCGTATGTGGAATGAGTGGCGATGGCCTGTCGTATACAGCGGATTTTGTGCCTGCGGCCAACGATAGCATCCGCTGGTCGGCTGCATACCGCATGGGCGGCATCTTTCGAGGACTTCGCCACGGGCGCATTGGCGAGGCTTCGCTGATGTCGCCCGCGGAATTGATGCGCTCGGTGATGGACGACGTCGAGCGCGCCTGGGGCAATCAACGCTGAGGTGTCTCGTCTGACAGCCTCAAACCGACATCCATCAGGACGGGGGAGTCTCCGTATGCTGGTCGACGTCGTGTTGTATCTGTCGAACCCCGTAAACGCACTCCACCCCTAACGAGAAGTTCCCGGGCAAGCTGGCCTTGCCACCGGCCTGCTTTGACCACACTGCCCGTGCGCATCGGAAGCACCGACGTTATGGCAATGATTGTGAAAAGGTCCGCACCGCCACCCGAAGCCGATCTATTTCACCAACTCCAGATCCGGCAGTTTCCACGTCTTTTCAAAGAACGGCTTCTCAGGACCGTACAGCCGGAATAGCAGTTCAAAGTGTCCGCTGGCATCGGTGGGAATCCAGTTGCTTTGCTTTCCTGCAGGCGCCGCCGGGCCAAAGTAGACGTCGACAGAACCGTCCGCATTCTTCGCCAGCCCTGGCGTATTGGATCCCCTGCTGGCCCATGGAACATTCTTGATGAGTGCATGCGTATCGTGGTCGTACGCAGTGACTGACCAATAAAGTTTGACGGGAGGATTGGCCGGCACGTGCAGGCGATAGGTCTGGGCGCCGGCAAGCAGGTTGCCGGCGTTGTCTTTGATCGTCACCAGGTAGAACTGCCCGGCACCCAGGTGCTTCGCCGAGAAATACGCCAGTGCGTAGGCAACCGCGCGACTGTCCACCGGGTAGCGATTGGGATCGGCAAAGTTGTCCGCCATGTCGCTGGGGAACGTCATGGGTACAGGTAGCGCCCAATGGGTGCCTTCATTGAACGGCGGCACGAAGGCTTGCTCGGTCCACAGCTCGACCAGAGCCTTGGCTTCCGGGCCCTGCTTGTCGAACGTGGCTTTATTGGCCGCCAATGCGTCGGCAGGCTTGCCTTTGGCGATGCCCAGCGATCGCAGCGGATCGATCATGGCCTTGTCGCGTTCAAGCCACGGCTCAACTTGCACAAAGCGGTTGAGCGCATCGAAGAACCGCGAGTCATACGGAATCGTGGCGTTGTAGGGCTTATCGTAGGCATCGACGAAATGGGTTTCACCTGGCGTCGCCGCACCGGTTGCCGGCAACGGGTAGAAACGGATGCGCTTGCCGTACGCCACCGCGCTGGCAATGTCCGCGTCGCTACCACTTTTCAAATTGGATCGAAGAAGAGCAAAGCCCTGGAACGTGGCCGACGCCAGAGGCAAGTAGCCTGGCGGAACCCGTCCCTTGTAGCCCGGGGGAAGGATCAGGTACTTGCCGCCCTTACCCTTATCGAGGCCGGCGGGGCCGACATCTTCCAGCGGGTTTTGCCATCCGTCATCGA
>NZ_DASRZX010000045.1:0-7925 GCF_035685885.1 Dyella sp.
ACGTTGTGCACGTCCCAGTTCTGCTGGTAGCGATTGAGTGCGCTGGTTTCGGGCGATGCACCCTGGATCACGCCGCCGGTGGTGTGCGTGGTCTGGTACTGGCGCACGTCGTAGTGGTCGCCGGGCTTGCGGATGGTCTGCGAGGTCTGCCGCGGCTTCATGGTGTCGGCAATTTCCTGAGCGCGATCGGTCAGGAAACGGGACATCTTGTATTCGTTGTCGTGCCAGTCGAAGGTGAGGCGCAACAGTGGCAGGCCGAAGCTGTCCTTGTAGGTGGGATCGAGATCCAGATAGCGATCGCGATACGACATCACCGAACCGTGCGTCTGCACGCCGGTGGTGTGCAGGTAGCTGTCCTTCGCCGCGCGCTTCCACTTCTCGCCCCATGCCGGCGTACCCGGCGGCAGCGACAACTGCTGGATCGGTCGACCGCCGGTCTGCCCGCCAAGGATGTAACCGCCACCGACGAAGCCATGCGGCCCGTGGTCGAAGTGATCGGAGTTGAATTCGTCGATGATCTGGTTGCCGCCCGAGCCCGCACCGATGAAGGGATTGATCGCCACGTCCTTGTCGTAGAAGACCGTAACGTTGCTCATCATCTGGTACGCGTAGTTCTTGCCGATCACGCCCTTGCCGGTGTTGGGGTCGTACGGCATGCCGATGCCCGACAGCAGCATCAGGCGCACGTTGTGCATCTGGAACGCGGCGACAATCACCAAATCGGCCGGCTGCTCCACCTGCTGGCCTTGCGCGTCGATATAGGTGACGCCGGTGGCGCGCTTGCTGGTGTTGTCGAGGTTGATCTTGGTGACGTGGCTCTGCGTGCGCAGCGCGAAGTTGGGTTTGCGCATCAGCACCGGCAGGATGGTGGTCTGCGGCGATGCCTTGGAATACATGAAACAGCCGAAGCGCTCGCAGTAGCCGCAGAGATTGCACGGCCCCAGGCGCACGCCATGCGGGTTGGTGTACGGCTGCGATGCGTTCGACGAGGGCTGCGGAAACGGCTTGTAGCCATGCGCACGCGCCGCATCGGCAAACAGCCGGGCGCCGTAGTTGTCGGCCACCGGCGGGTTCGGGTATTCGCGCTTGCGCGCGCCTTCGAACGGATTGCCACCTTCCTTGATCTCGCCGTTGAGATTGCCGGCGCGACCGGAGGTGCCGCACAGATACTCAAACTGCTCAAGGAACGGTTCGAGTTCATCGTAGGTGACGCCATAGTCCTGGATCTGCATGTCGTCCGGCATGAACTTCGCGCCGTAGCGCTGACGGTTGTGGCTTTCGAACACCAGGTCTTCCGGCGACGGACGATAGTGCTGGCCGTTCCAGTGGATGCCCGCGCCGCCCACGTTGTTGCCCAGCAGGAACGAACCGTATTGCCGATACGGCACGGCCGTTTCGCTGAGCGCGTGGCGTATGGTGATGGTCTCCTTGGCCAGCGGTTGGAACAGGTTGCCGCGGATGCCGTAGGCCAGTTCGTCTGCGTTGTGCGGATAGGTGAAGTCAGGCGAGGTGTCGCGATAGGTGCCGCGCTCCAGCGCCAGCACGTTGAGCCCGGCTTCGGTGAGTTCCATGCCCATGATCGCGCCGGTCCAGCCGAAGCCGACGATCACCACGTCGACCGGTTTCATGCGGATCATGCCTTGTCTCCCTGGATGGACACGGGGCCAAACGGATAGACCTTGCCCGGCTGTTCGATCCAGTCGGCGTAGTCGGCGCGTGCGCCGGGAAAGCCGATCATCTTCCACGCACCCATGTGCTTGTTGCCGCCATACATCGGGTCAGCGAAATAGCCTTCCTTGGTGTTGGTAAGCAGCTGGGTGAAGAACGCGGTGGCGGGCATCTGGTCGAACTTGATCTCGCCTTTCTCCAGTTGGTGCAGCACGCCATCGCGTTCCTCCGCCGAGAGTGCGGCGAATTTCTTGTTGTGCTGCTGCTGGCACCAGTCGTCGACGGCGGCGATGGCGGTGCGATACAGCTCGCGCGGCGTGAAGCGCAGCTGGTAACCGAGCGTCGGTGGTGTGTCGGGCGCAAACGGACCCTGCATGTACCAGTAGCCGCCGTGGCCGTAGGTGTCTTCCATCTGGCGGTCGATGAACTCGGGCACGCCCGCTTCCACCGCACTCGGACCGTCGTCGTTGGGCGGGATCAACCGTTCCACCGCGGCCTGCAGGAATTCCCATTCCGGCGCCGTGAAATATCGTGGCGAATAGGTCGTGCCGGCGACCGGCGTGGCGGCATTCTGCGATTGCGCCAGCGCCGAGCCACCCAGCAGGGTGACCGCCGGCACGGCGACCATCGACTGTCGCAGGAAGTCGCGCCGTGACGGCGAACGAGGCTTGTTCGACATGACACTCCCTTTGGCGATGGGCTGAGGGTGTCCGCCGATGCTGGCGCGCGTTGCGAAATCAAAATGTGAAAAAGCGACGTCCGACCTGCCAGGGACCATCGCTGGCAAGACATGGGCAGGCACCTGAAGGCCATGCTTGCGCATCGCGGGGACTCCTGCATAGATAATGGCCCGAAGGCCACGTCATCAGCGAAGCCATGGACACATCCCGCGAACAACGGCAGTTGCGCCTGTCCATCCTGGTGACCTTCCTGGTCGGCGTTGCCTGCGTGGTGGTGGGCCTGCTGATGCATTCGCAGGCCATCGCGTTCGACGGCTTCTATTCGCTGGTCGATGTCGTGCTCACGGCCGGATCGCTGCTGGTTTCGCACCTCATCTCCAGCGAAGGCAGCCGCCGTTTCCAGTTTGGCTATTGGCACCTTGAGCCGTTGATGGTGATGTTCAACGCCACCGTGCTCACCGCCGTATGCAGCTACGCCGCTTACACGGCCGTGCACGACCTGTTGCGCGGCGGCCACGAACTCGCATTCGGCTTCGGCGCGGCATGGGCGGCTTTCATGGGCGTGGCCAGCATGAGCATGGCCTGGTGGATGCAGCGCCAGGCCAGGGCGCTCGATTCGGTACTGCTCCAACTCGATGCGCGCGGCTGGCTGATCGGCGGATGCATCAGCATTGCCGTGCTGGTCGGCTTTGCGGTGGCTGCGGCGATCAAGGGAGGTCCGCTCGATCACTGGATACGCTACATGGATTCCAGCATCCTGTTGCTGCTCATCATCGTCTTGTTGCCGTTGCCGCTCGGCAGTCTTTGGCAGGCCTTGCGCGAGGTGTTGCAGGTGGCGCCGGACGCACTGGACCAGCGCGTGCGTACGGTGATGACTGCCTTGGTGAACGAGCGCGGCTACCTGGATTTCGCCAGCTACGTGGCCAAGATCGGCCGCATGCGCTTCATCGACATCCACATCCTGGTCGATCCCTCGCGCGCGTTGGGAACCATGGCATCCGTGGACGAGGTGCGCAGCGAAATCTCCCGCCGCCTCGGCAGCGACATCCGCGTGGAGTGGCTGACCATCGTGTTCACCGGCAAGCGGGAGTGGATGTAGCGCCGACCGAGATCCGCGGCCTTTTGTAGGAGCGCACCCAGTGCAAAATCAAGGCTGCGCAGATCTCGCCAGCCGGCCGTCGCAAGTAGCCAACGGTCTGCCGTCATGAAGTCCTATCGCGCACAGGTGAGGAACGAGGTTCACCCGATACCCCGCGCGGTCTTTCGTAGGAGCGCACCCAGTGCGCGATCGAGGCTGCGCAGGTCTCGCCAGCCGGCCGTCGCAGGTGGCCAACGGTCTGCCGTCATGAAGTCCTGTCGCGCACAGGGTGCGCTCCTACAGGTGAGGGGCACAGGCTCGCCGGATACTTCGCGATCATCTTGTTGTAGGAGCGCACCCAGTGCGCGATCGCAGCGTTTCGTCATCACCGCGCTGCGGTGTCCCCTTGAGGGATTGGCTTTTCGCGCACAGGGTGCGCTCCTACAGGTGAGGCGCTTCGCCTCAGGCGCGCTTCTGCAGCCAGTCGCCCAGTTGCTTCAATACCTGGCTGCGCGAGGGCTCCGCTTCGTTGAACAGCTCGTGGTAGAGCGAATCGAAATAGCGGGTAGTGAGGTGGTTGCTGGCCCACGCTGCGGCGGCGAAATCGCGGCTGCCGGAGGGGTTCACCAGCTTGTCTGCGCCGGCCACCAGCAGCAGGGTGGGCACGGATAGCTGCGAGGCATCGCGGATCGTCGCTTCGCCCTCGCGGAAGAAGAAGGTCGCCACGCGCGGGGTGATCCAGCCGTGGCGCAGCGGGTCGTTGCGATAGGCCGGCTCCACCTGCGGATCGTGCGAGAGCTTGTCGAACGGCAGGCCGTTGGGCAGCGGCAGGTTGGGCAGCATGCGGGCGAGCGAGCTGGCCAGGGCCTGCTTCCACTTCGGCTCCCACGTGCGCATGGCGGGCGAGGACAGCACCATCGCCGGCGGGCGGATGCGCTGGTCCAGCACGCAGCGGGCGGCGACCAGGCCACCCATGCTGTGGCCGAGCAACAGCGGCGGGTGGGGCAGGGATTCGGCGTAGCCGTTGTAAACCGTGGCCAGGTCTTCCAGCAGGTCGTCCGCATGGCGCAGCGCCCCACGCGGGCCGGGCGTTTTGCCATGGCCGCGCTGGTCGTAGCAGCGGACGGCATAGCCGCGGGTGTGGAACCACTGCGCGAGGCGTTCGTAGCGACCGCTGTGCTCGCCCAGCCCGTGCACGATCAGCACGGCGCCATGCGCGCGCGCGTGGGGCCAGTCCCGCACGAACAGGTCCTGGCCGTCGGCCATGGTCATCAGGTGATGGCTGTCGTTGCGGTCGCCCGGGTGGTTCACATCAAGCCCCTTGGTGGAAAGCGTGAATTCTGCAACAAGCCGGCGCCGTGCGGTGATCCCGGCAAGAAAAAAGGGAGCGGCCAGGCCGCTCCCTTCGATATCCCGCAGGCCTTTGGGTTACAGGTCGGCGCGGAACTCCACGCCGATGATGCGCGGGTCGTTGACGAACGCAGTGCGGTTGTTGAAGTCGATCGCACCGGTGATGTACTGCTTGTTGGTGATGTTGCGGCCGTACAGGGCGATCTCGCGCTTGCCGAAATCCCAGTTGTAGCCGATGCGCACGCCACCTTCGAGCATGGGCTTGCCGCGGAATTCTTCCGACTGGTACAGGAAGAAGTTCACGTCGCTGCGGTAGCTCCAGTCGGTGTAGAAGAAGAACTCGCCGCTCTCGCCGTACGGGATGCCGTAACGCGCCGTGAGGTTGCCAATCCACTTGGGCGCATTCGGCAGCGGGTTGCCGTCCACCAGCGCGTTGCCCTGCGCATTGAGCGGGTCGAGCACCGTGCAGCCCGAGCCGCACACGGCTACCGCCAGGTTCGGGTCCTTCAGCTCGGTGTGGTTGTAGCTGCCGCCGGCGGTCAGGATGAAGTTGGGCGTGACATAGGCTTCGAGATCGAACTCGGCGCCGTAGCCTTCCGTCTTCTTCGCGTTGATCAGGCGCGTGACGTTGATGTCGCCGCCCACCGCGGTGAGCTGCTCGTTGTGCATGATGTAGTTGTACACGTCCGCGTTGAAGCGCAGGCGGTTGTCCATGCCGGTGGTCTTCACGCCCAGTTCGTACGAGGTGATCGTCTCGGGCTTGGCCACCGAAATGAAGTCGGCAAACAGCACGCGGCCCTGCACGCTGGGTGCGCGGAAGCCGTTGGCGATGCGGCCGTACACGTTGACGTTGGGGTTGAGCGTCCAGGTGCCGGTGAGGTCACCGCTCCAGCGTGCGTCATGCGGATTGGCGCCCAGCGAAAGCGGGCCGCCGCCGATCGGCGACAGGATGCGGTCCACGTGGAAATCGCGCGAATCGTGCGAGTAGCGCGTGCCGGCGCGTACGTCGAAGTCGTCGGTGATGCGGTAATCGACCGAGCCGAAGCCCGCCCACGCGCGCGTCGTCTGGCTCTGCTGCGCATAGCCGTCCATCGCGTGGTTGTTGAGCGTGGCGTAGTCGTAATTGACGATCGCGATGTCTTCGTAGAAGTAGTACGTGCCCACCTGCCAGTTCAGGCGATCCTGCGGATTGCTGGCAAGGCGGAATTCCTGCGTGATCTGGTTGTCGTGGGGCAGCGCATCGGCCGTCTCGGACGGAAACGCCGTGACGTACTTGTCCTGGCTCGGGTTGAGCGGGATGGCGATGCCGCCGTCCACGTCGCCCAGGCTGTACGTATCGGCCTTTTCGAAACCCGTGATCGAGGTGAAGGTGTAGTCGCCCAGGTTCCAGGTGAGGTGCGCGTTGCTGCCCCACGAGAACAGGTGCTGCTTGTTGCGGCCGTCCTGGTACACCACGTCGCGCTGGAAGCCCGGCACCAGGCTGTCGCTGCCCAGCGGAATGGCGTTGGCGCGGTTCACCATCGCACTGCCGTCCAGCCAGCGCGCGTGCGCGCTGAGCAGGGCGTTGAAACCGTCGTTGTCGTACATCGCCTGCAGGCGCAGCGCGCGGTCGTTATAGCCGCCCAGCGAGTCTTTCTGGCCGGTGTAGTCGTTGTCGATCCAGCCGTCGCGATGCTGCGCCAGCGCCGACACGCGGCCCGACCAATGACCGCCCAGCGAACCGCCCAGCGCGGCTTCGGCATTGGCCGTGCCCTTGCTGCCGTACGACACGCGTGCGTAGCCGCTGGTGTCCTGGCTCGGTTTCATCGAGTCGAACTTGATCACGCCGGCCGGCGAGTTGCGGCCGAACATGGTGCCCTGCGGGCCGCGCAGCACTTCCACCTGCGAAAGGTCGAACAGCGGGAAGCCCTTGAGGATGGGGTTCTCCTGCACGATGTCGTCGTACACCATCGACACTGGCTGCGACGCATTGAGGTCGAAGTCGCTGTTGCCCAGGCCGCGGATGTAGAAGCGCGGGAATTCACGGCCGTAGGAGGTTTCGGCGTACACGCTGGGCGCGCGGCCGGCGAGCTGCAGCACGGTGTCGCCGGACTGGCCGTAGTTGTTGAGCTGCTCGGGCGTGATCACGCTCATGGAGACCGGCACCTTCTGCAGGTTCTCCACGCGCTTTTCGGCGGTGACGTTCACGGTCGCCAGTTCGACCGGCTTGCCGGTCTGGGACTTCGTGTTCGTGTTGGGTTGGGCCGTGGCGTCCTGTGCGTTGGCGGAGGGAGCAGCACCCAAGGCAAGGGCGCTGCCAATGGAAAGGGCAAGCACGGCGAAGCGCGTCGGGCTGGCGGCGGTCATTGGAAATTCCCCGGATAGTGGAAGGCAACGGCAAAACAAAGGCGCCGCGAGAAACATACTTGGGCGTACGGCGGCGTCACGACATTGTCATCGAAAGAAGGTGCACCGCGAAAGCAATAAATTCCGTATCGAGTTGCCTATTAACCCGGCCGCCCCCATCTCGGGTTACTCTCGAGCGGCTCGCAGGCTACGCCTAAGTCCATGCCACTGCACGATTTTCATCCCGCCGTCGCTGCCTGGTTCCAGGCCACGTTCCCGCAGCCCACGGCACCGCAAAAAGCCGCCTGGCCGTCCATTCGCGAGGGCCGCCATACGCTGGTGGCCGCGCCTACCGGCTCGGGCAAGACGCTGACGGCCTTTCTCGCCGCGATTGATACGCTGGTGCGCGAGGGCGTGGCGAACGGCGGCGCGCTGCCCGACGAAACCTCGGTGGTTTACGTGTCGCCGCTGAAGGCGCTGTCCAACGACATCCGCATCAACCTGGAAGCGCCGCTGGAAGGCATCCGCGCGCAACTGGCCGCCATGGGCCTGCCCGATGTGGACATCCGGACGGCCGTACGGACCGGCGACACCCCGCAGGCCGAGCGCACCGGGATGCGCAAGCAACCGCCGCACATCCTGGTGACCACGCCCGAATCGCTGTACATCCTGCTCGGCTCCGAATCGGGGCGGCGCATGTTGTCAGGCGCGCGCACGGTGATCGTCGATGAAATCCACGCGCTGGCATCGAGCAAACGCGGCGCGCATCTCGCGTTGTCGTTGGAGAGGTTGGAGTCGATGTGCCAGCGTCGTCTGCTGCGCAT
>NZ_DASRZX010000046.1:0-2992 GCF_035685885.1 Dyella sp.
TATCGAATTTGAGGAAGATCAGGATCAGCAGCGTTAAAATGGCTTTTCACGTAACCGATATTTTGCGCTCGAGTACGCACCTGCCATGAAAAGTGGTGCGATGCGAGTACATCCCTGCAACCGACGCGGCGATGGTTGCGAGTGATTCGCCCATCTTCGGGCGAAAATCTGCAGAGTCTCGCGCTGTTCGGCTTGAAATCACCGAGCCAGCTGAATGCGAAAAAACAGAAATTGGTGAATGGAATCAACGTGAGCGATCCCGCTTTGATTCCGACTCGAAGATTTTTCTTTACGGATTTTCGGAATCATGCTTTTGTCGCGCCATCCCGCCTCGTGCAGAGGGACGGACGCGTCGTCACGAACGTGGAGGTGGGCTGCGATGGACGTGAGAGCTGCGTTGGACGAACGCCGGCTCGCACGGACGGCGAAGTCGTGTGGTCCTGACAGCCCGACGCTGGTGTCAAGTTGCGCGGATGCGATCCGCGCGGCGATGGGAGCAAGAAAGCCCGGTTCCCAGGGAGAGCACGAAGGACACCGTTAAAACCATCGCGCAGGGAATGCCGGATTGTTCCGGCTGAACCTTGTATGGGGAGCAGGTTGTCAAGAGGGCGTCGTTTGTTGGCGGCGCTCTTTTGCGCCGAAGTGAGACGCGGTCAAGGCTGGCCGAAGGCCACCGCCGGAGGCGGCGCGTCAGCGGCCTTGAGCGCGACGAGCTCGGCGCAATAATGGCGCGCCTGCAACGCGCGCGGTGGCGATGGCAGGCAAGACGTGATGCGAGGACTGGGCCGTGAATGACAATGCGGAACGACCGCATCACCTTGTATCCGGTCGGGCGCGAGGCCCGGTACCCTGATCTTTCATGCACGGGTGAAGGCAAGGCCCAGCAGAGACGGGACCCCTCTGTGAGAGCGGGAGGTTTATGCCCCCGGTTCAGCACGGTCACGCGTCGGTCCTGGCTCACGTCGGCTGTCATGGCACGCGGCAGCCGTTCACAAACTCGGACGCAGCACGGCGCCGGTGGGAACAACGCCGGTCTTCAGATAGCGCCATAGCGCCACCATCAGCTTGCGGGCCAGCGCGACAATGGCGATTCGCCGGATGCGTCCCTTGACGTCGCGCACCCGCTCGCGGAACCAGCGCGTCAGTGCGCTGTCGGGCTGATGGACCGTCCATAGCCACGCCAGCTCGACGGCGAGCTGACGGGCGCGCCGGTTGCCGGCTTTGCTGATGCCCTGCTCACGGCTACGCTCGCCACTGTCATAGGGCGTGCCGACAAGACCAAAGTAGCTGCCGACCTGACGACGGTTGTTGAAGTCGCGATAGAACACCTCGTTGACCAACGTCTGACCTCCGACCGGGCCGATGCTCCTGAGATCCATCAGCTGCATGATCCTGGCTTCCGGCGAGCCGGGCCGGGCGGCGCGCAGTTCGGCTTTGCTCTGGGCCTCGAGTTCCTTGAGCTGCCGGGCTACCAGGCACAGTCGCTCGTGTTCGCGTACGATCTCGTTCTTGAGCCGCTCCGGCAGGGGACGACCGTCACCGGTGCGCAGGCCGGCAAGGCTTTTGATGAACGAGCGATTGAGCGGATGGACATCGCGAATGCCCTGGCCGTGCAGCAGTCCCTTGATGCGGTTGCCGTGAGCCGTGCACTCCTCGATCAGACGGTCCCGTTCACGGGTGCGGCGCTTGCGATCCTCATCTTCAACGCTCGGCACGTGGACGATGCTGCAGACCCGCGGCTCGCCCCGCAAATGAGCCAGGAACGCCCGCATCAGCTTCTCCAGATCGATCCGGTCGGTCTTGGCGCGCCGGGCACGACGGTTTACCTCGATGCTGGAAGGGTCGATCTCATGATTGACGACGCCTTGTTCCGTCAGCCAGCGGTGCAGCCAGTGGCCGTCGAGGCCAGCTTCATAGCATGACAGGATGCGCACCGGCCGGTCGCCCGCGGCAGCAGCAGCCTTCTTGCGCATGTCCGCAAGCCGGGCGGCCAGGGCTGCCAGGTCGCCGCCGTTGATCGTGTAGCGGCTCAGTTTCTGCGAACCCGGAAGCAGCACGCCGAGCTTCCATTTCGCTTTGCTCAGTTCAAACGCAAGGTAAACCGTGGCATGCTCCGATGCGGCGGGTGTGTCAGTGCGAGCGAGCTTGATCATCTTGATCCTCCGAGGCTGGATGGTCACAAATCCAATCTTGGGTCTCTCTTGACCACCCGCCACCCCATAGGATCTGTGGTACCTGCCGCCAGCTTTTCTTATTGCTGGCGGGCCATGGGTGAGGCCTTCACCCGGCATTCCCTGCGCCCTCTTCGAGTCCCGGAGGGCGGTTCGCCGCATAACTCGGGTGCGATCGTGCCGCGGGACCGCGGTGTCGCGCCTCTTCCAGGCGTAGCCTGATTAAATCCGGGTAAAATATTGCAATGTTTTTACCCGGGCGATATAGGAGGCGAGCAAATGGAGGTGGTGATGGATCGGGAGCAACGAAAGGCGGCGGTTGCGGCCTACCGGGAGCGCAAGGCCGTCGCCGGCATCTATGCGGTCGTTTGCCAGACCTCGGGCCAGCGCTGGATCGGCCGCGCGCTTGACCTCAGGACCATTCAGAACCGGCTGTGGTTCACGTTGCGGCAGGGCGGTTACCCCCACGGCGCGCTGCAGGCGGCCTGGAACCAGCACGGGCCCGACGCCTTTTCGCTCGAAATCATCGAGCGTCTGGAGGATGAGACGATGGCCTATAGCCGGGATGCCCTCCTGAGGGACCGCCTGTCGCACTGGTGCTCGACTTTCGGCGCCGAGGCCATATAGACCGGACGAGCGTGTCTGCCTCTCGCCTTGTTGCCGTGAGGCGACCAATTCCTATCTTCGCTATGCGGCGCCTGCGGTCCCCGAATATTGACGTCATTTCCAAGGGGGCGGATACGCTGGACGGGTTGACCTTCGCAAGACGGCGGTATTGGTACCACGAATGGACATTGCAACGACCCGGACGGCGGCAAAGA
>NZ_DASRZX010000047.1:0-29889 GCF_035685885.1 Dyella sp.
GGGGTCATTCCTGCCATCACCACGCCGTTCACCGCCGACGGCCAGGTCGATCACGACTTCCTCGCCAAACATGCGCGAATGATGATCGACGACGGCTGCAAGGGCATCGTCCCGCTCGGCTCGCTGGGCGAAGCGGCGACGCTCACCTTCGATGAGAAGCTCGCCATCATCCGCACACTGGTGAAGGCGCTGGAAGGCCGCGCACCGGTGATCCCGGGCATCGCCGCGCTCTCCACCGACGAAGCCGTGCGGCTCGCGCGCGAAGCGAAGGCACTGGGCGCTTCCGGCCTGATGGTGCTGCCGCCCTACGTGTACTCCACCGACTGGCGCGAAATGGGCGCGCACCTGCGTGCAGTGATCGCGGCGACCGATCTGCCGTGCATGCTCTACAACAATCCGATCGCCTACAAGACGGACTTCTCGCCGGAGCAGATCGCCGAGCTCGCCAACGAATTTCCGAACGTGCAGGCGGTGAAGGAATCCTCCGGCGATGTACGCCGCTTCGCCGCGTTGCGCTCGCTGCTGGGTAATCGCCTGGAACTGCTGGTCGGCATGGACGATGCCATCGTCGAAGGCGTGGCGATGGGCGCGCGTGGCTGGATCGCCGGCCTGGTGAATGCCTATCCGAAGGAATCGGTAAAGCTGTTCGAACTGGCGCGCGATGGTGGCGCCGATGCGGCTGCCGAGCTGTACGCTTGGTTTCTGCCCCTGCTGCGCCTGGATACCGTGCCCAAGTTCGTGCAGCTCATCAAACTGGTGCAGGAGAAGGTGGGCATGGGCAGCGAACGCGTACGCGCACCGCGTCTGGCGATGGACGGTGCCGAGCGCGCAGCCGCGCTTCGCGTGATCGATCATGCCATCGCCCACGCACCGGTGATCTGACATGGCCGTGCAACCCCTGTTGATCGATGGCGAATGGCGTGCGGCACGTCAGCTGCTTGACGAGTTTCGCGCGGAGAATCCCACCACGGGCGAAGCGATCGGACCGAGCTATCCCATCTGCGGTGCGGCTGATGTCGAGGCGGCGCTTAGCGCCGCCTGCGCGGTGGCGGACGAACTTGCCGCCACGCCACCGGAAAGCATCGCTGCGTTTCTCGAAGCCTATGCCGCCGGCATCGAAGCGGACGCCGAGATGCTGGTGGAACTGGCCAACGCGGAAACCGCACTGCCCAAGCAGCCGCGTCTTTTCGCCGTGGAGCTGCCACGCACCACCAACCAGCTGCGCCTTGCGGCCAAGGCGGTGCGCAGTCTCGCCTGGACCCAGCCGGTGATCGACACCACGGCGAACCTGCGTGCGCATCGCGCGCCGCTGAACAAGCCGGTGCTGGTGTTCGGGCCCAACAACTTCCCGTTCGCATTCAACGCGATCGCGGGCAGCGATTTCGCCTCCGCGATCGCCGCGCGCAATCCGGTGATCGCCAAAGCCCATCCCTCGCATCCGGGCACCAGCGAGCGCTTGGCGCAAATCGCCTTCGCGGCGCTGAAGCAGGCGGGCCTCCCGGCGGCTGCGGTGCAGATGCTTTATCACTTCGACAACGCCATCGGCACGCAGATCGCGGGCGATGAGCGTCTCGGCGCCATCGGCTTTACGGGCAGCCGCGCCGGCGGTCTGGCGCTGAAGGCCGCAGCGGATGCCGCTGGCGTGCCGGCCTATGTCGAGCTGTCCAGCGTGAATCCGGTGTTCCTGCTGCCTGGCGCACTGGCCGAGCGTGGCACCGCGCTGGCGCAGGAGTTCTTTGCGTCATGCACGATGGGCAGCGGCCAGTTCTGCACTAACCCGGGCGTGGTGATCGTGCCGCAGGGCGAAGCGGGCGACGCCTTTGTGGCGGAGGCGACCAAGCATTTTGCAGGCGCTGCACCCGGCGTGCTGTTCTCGCGCGGCGTGCTCGATCACCTGCTGGGCAGCGTCGCCACGCTGCGCGAGGCGGGCGCCGGGCTGCTGGCCGGAGGCCAAGCCGGCGCACCCGGTTATCGCTATGCACCCACGCTGCTTAGTGTCGACGCGGAACACTTCTTGCGCGAACCAAAGGCGCTGCAGACCGAAGCCTTCGGGCCCGTGAGCCTGCTAATACGTGTAAAGGATGTCGAGCAGATGGCGCAGGTGGCATCAGCATTCGAGGGCAACCTTACCGGCACGCTCTACACCGCCAACGATGGCAGCGACGACGATGCATGGGCGAAGGTGGCGCACGCCTTGAGGCCGCGCGTTGGCCGGTTGATCGGCAACCGTATGCCCACCGGTGTCGCGGTGAGTCCGGCCATGAACCACGGCGGCCCGTATCCGAGCACCGGCCACCCGGGCTTCACGGCCGTGGGCATGCCGGCGGCCATTACGCGCTTCACCGCCCTGCACTGCTACGACCACGTGCCCGAGCACCAGCTGCCGCCTGAGCTGCGCGATCACAACCCGGGCGGCGTCGCCCGTTGCATCGACGGCGTGTGGTGCGTCGACGACCTTGGAGCCCACGCATGACCGCAGCCAGCCAGATCGGCGGCCTCGATCTCGCGACCGCGCGGGCTTCGCTGGCGCCGTGGTCCACGCCGGCGCCGGCCATCGGTGCGGATGAATACCAGCGGCGCCTCGATCAGGCGCGCCGCCTGATGCGCGAGCAAGGCGTGGATGCGTTGCTGGTCACCGCCGGCACGTCGCTGCGTTATTTCAGCGGCGTGCCCTGGGGTGCGAGCGAACGCCTGGTTGGCATGCTGGTCACGCAGCACGGCGCCCCCATCGTGGTATGCCCCGCTTTCGAGGTGGGTTCGCTGGAAGCCGTGCTGCTGATTCCCGCCGAAGTGCGCCTGTGGGAGGAACATGAAGACCCGCAGCAATGGGTGGCCGATGCGCTGCGCGAGCGCGGCGCCGGCAGCCTCGCGCTTGATCCGGCGGCGCCGTACGTCGTGGCCGAACGCCTCCGCGCAGTACTCTGCGGCAAGCCGCTGACGGAAGCGACACCCATTATCGACGGCTGCCGCATCTGCAAGTCGCCCAACGAACTGGCGTTGATGAAGCAGGCCACGGCGATGACCCTGCAGGTGCATCGTCTCGCCGCCGGCCTCATGCGCGAAGGCATCAGCCGCGGCGAACTGCTGCGCTTCATCGATGAGGCGCATCGCGCCATGGGCGCCGACAACGGCTCCACCTTCTGCATCGTGCAGTTCGGACAGGCGACGGCGTATCCGCACGGCGTGCCCGGCGAGCAATACCTGCAGCCCGGCGAACTGGTCTTGATCGACACCGGCTGCACCGTGCAGGGCTACCACTCCGACATCACGCGCACGTACATCTTCGGACGCCCCAGCGCGGACCAGGTGCGCATCTGGGAGCTGGAACAGGCGGCGCAGCAAGCAGCGTTCGATGCGGTGCGTCCCGGCGTGACCTGTGAAGCGGTGGACGAAGCCGCGCGCAAGGTGGTGGAGAAAGCCGGCCTGGGTCCCGATTACCGATTGCCCGGCATCCCCCATCGCACGGGGCACGGCTGCGGCATGAACATCCACGAGACGCCTTACCTCGTGCGAGGCAACCAGACCAGGCTGGAACCCGGCATGTGCGCCAGCAACGAACCGATGATCGTGGTGCCCGATCGCTTCGGCGTACGACTGGAAGACCACTTCCATGTCACCGAAGACGGCGCCGCCTGGTTTACGCCACCGTCGCCCGCAATCGACCAGCCATTCGCGTGATGTCGACCACCTCATGTAGGAGCGCACCCAGTGCGCGAAAACCGAACGAAGCGGAGACACCGAAACGTTGCGGTCGCGCACTGGGTGCGCTTCTACAGAAATCTCTACGAAGGACAGCGACATGAAGCCTCTCATCCTCGCCCTTGCCTGCACACTCTGCCTCGCCACCTCGTTGCCGACGCGTGCAGACGACGAAGCCACCACTCGCTTCCATGCTATCTACACCAAGGAGTGGGCCTGGCGACAAGGACAGTTCGAGGGCGCGGATGACGAGGACAACAACGGCAGCAAGCTTGCCGATCACTTGCCAAAGGTCGACGCCGCCACCCAGGCGATACGCGAGCAGTATTGGGCGGACGTGCTCAAGCAACTCGATACCGTTTCGCCAAAGCAGCTGAAGGGTGACGACCCGGCGAATTACGCGGTTTATCGCAACCAGATCGAGACCCTGCTGGCCGACCAGCATTTCCACACCTGGGAGATGCCGTTCAACAGCGACACTGCGTTCTGGACCAACCTCGGCTTCACCGCGCGCCGCACGCTGCGCACGGCTGACGATTACCGCCACTACATCCACCAACTGCAGGATATCCCGCGCTACTTCGGCGAGCAGACGGCCAACATGCAGGCGGGCCTTGCCCGCGGCTTCAGCGTGCCGCGGGTCACGCTCACGGGACGCGACCAGTCCATTGCCGATGTGGTGAACGCCAAGGGCGACGACAACCTGTTCTACACACCATTCCGCAAGATGCCGGGGACGATTCCCGCCGATGTGCAAGCACAGCTGCGCGCGGAGGGACGCCAAGCCATCCAGCAGTCGGTGATTCCTGCCTATGCGAAGCTGCTCGACTTCATGCGCAACACCTACATGAAGCAGGCGCGCACCACGCTCGCCGCCGAATCGATGCCGGATGGCAAGGCGTTCTACCAGTCGCAGATCCGCGAGTTCACGACGCTCGACATGACCCCCGATGCGATCCACGAGCTGGGTCTCAAGGAAGTGGCGCGCATCCGCAAGGAGATGGACGAGACCATCCGCGACAGCGGCTTCAAGGGCAGCTTCCCCGAGTTCCTGCACTACCTGCGCACCGACCCGAAGTTTTATCCCAAGACCGCGGACGAGCTGTTGAAGGATGCGGCGTGGATCGCCAAGCGCGTGGACGGCAAGGTCGGCCAATACATCGGCCGCCTGCCGCGGCAACGCTTCGCCATCGAACCGGTGCCGGCCGATCTGGCGCCGTTCTATACCGGCGGCCGCGGCGGCCCGGGCGTCTATCTGGTCAACACCTATGACCTGCCCTCGCGCCCGCTGTATTCGCTGACGGCGCTCACCCTGCACGAATCCGCGCCGGGCCACGCCCTCCAGATGCCGCTGGCGGCCGAGCATGAAGGCTTGCCGGACTTCCGCCGCTACACCTACATCTCCGCCTATGGCGAAGGCTGGGCGTTGTATTCCGAGCGCCTGGGCGTGGAGATGGACATGTACGACACGCCGTACGATCGCTTCGGCTACCTGAGCTACCAGATGTGGCGCGCCGCCCGCCTGGTGGTCGATACCGGCATCCACCACAAGGGCTGGACGCGCGAACAGGCGCAGGCCTTCATGCGCGACAACACGGCGCTGAGCGAACACGAGATCGAGACCGAGGTGGATCGCTACATCGCCTGGCCGGGCCAGGCCTTGTCTTACTACCTCGGCGAACTCGCCATCGTCGATGCACGGGCGAAGGCGGAGAAGGCGCTGGCCGAACATTTCGACCTGCGTGCCTTCCACGACACCGTGCTCTCGCTCGGCTCGGTGCCACTGCCGGTGCTGCAGCAGGAGGTCAACACGTTCATCGCCGGCGGCGGCAAGTCGCCGTACGCCACGAAATAGTCAATGCAGCTCAATAACGGAGCAGCCCGCGAAGGAAGACTCGACGCGCCGTCGACCCTCGACGTGATCCCGGCGAAAGCCGGAACGACGGGACAGAGAGAGGGCGACCGAAAGTTCCACACAAATCGATAGCACGCGAGACGGGGAGAAGCGGATGGGCCTGATCAACGACATGCTTCGGCGCAAGCCGGTGGAGGCATTGCAGGGTGAGGCCGCGAGGGGCGGCAGTGGCTTGCGTCGCGTGCTGGGCCTGTGGCACCTCACGGCCATCGGCCTTGGCGGCATCATCGGCGTCGGCATCTTCGTGCTCACCGGCACTGTCGCGGCCACGCAGGCTGGCCCCGCCGTGCTGCTGTCCTTCGTCATCGCGGGCATCGCCAGCGCCGCCGCGGCGCTGTGCTATGCCGAGTTCGCCGGCCTCATCCCGGTCTCCGGCAGCGCCTATACCTACGGCTATGCCGTGCTCGGTGAATTCGCCGGCTGGATCATCGGCTGGGATCTCCTGCTGGAATACGCGCTGATCGCCGCCGTGGTGGCGGTGGGCTGGTCCGGGTACATGCAGGTACTGCTGGATGCCGCCTGGATGCCGTTGCCAGTATGGGCGCAAGGCGCCTGGGGTAGCGCACCGGGCTGCGTGGTGAACCTGCCCGCCATCGCGATCTCGGTGGTCATTACCGCCCTGCTCGCCGTGCGCATGGAATGGGGGGCGCGTTTCAACACGCTGATCGTATCGATCAAGATCGCCGGTGCCGCGCTGATCGTGATCGCCGGCGCCGCCTACGTGAAGCCCGAGCGCTGGCATCCCTTCATGCCGTTCGGCATGCACGGCGTCGTCACGGGCGCCGCCGTGGTGTTCTTCGCTGTATTCGGCTACGACATGCTCACCACAGCGGCGGAGGAATCGCGCCATCCGCAGCGCGACCTGCCGCGCGCCGTGCTGCTTTCGCTGGGCATCGCCATGGTGCTCTACATCGCCATCTGCCTGGTGCTTACCGGCATCGTGCCCTACACCACGCTCGACAACGCCGCGCCGGTGGCGAATGCGTTCATCCGCATTGGCATGCCGTGGACGATGGTGGTGATCTCGCTGGCGTCAGTCTGCGGCATCACCAGCGTGATCTTCGCCAACCTGATGGCCGGCGCGCGCATCGGCTTCAGCCTCGGTCGCGATGGCCTGCTGCCCTCGTGGTTTGCCGCAGTGCATCCGCGCTGGCGCACGCCGCACCGCTCCACCCTGCTGCTGGGCACCGTGACCACCATCGCTGCCGGCCTGTTTCCGCTGGACGAGCTGGCCAAGCTGGTGAACATCGGCGTGCTCGGCGCCTTCATCGTGATCTGCACCGCCGTGGCCGTGCTGCGCTGGCGCCAGCCGGAGCTGCATCGTCCGTTCCGCACACCGCTGGTGCCATTGGTCCCGATCATCGGCGTAGGCTTCTCGTGCTGGCTGATCTGGGGCCTGCCGACCATTACCTACGTACGCTTTGCCGTGTGGCTGTTGCTTGGGTGCGTGCTTTATCTCGGCTATGGGCGTCGCAAGAGTCGCCTCGCTGTCACGTAAGATTCCTTGTGCGCGAACGGTGAAGCTGAATCGCGCATAGGGTGCGCTCCTGCAAGAAAGCGGTGGCCTGGTTGCGATCGAAAATTCCTGCCATGCCAGGGCGCCGGAGCCATTCGGACCCACCCGAAGCCCGCAAGGGCTGACGTCCCATACGGACGCGCCTTGCGGCGTCGCAGCAACCCTTGGCCCGGGGACGTACTAAACTAGCGAACTAAATTCATCGCCCCGACCACTGGTCGGGGTTTTGACTTTAAGGCTTTTGCTAGTACCCCGGCGGGGGCGCACTGGATCGAACCCCGCCTCCATTCCTGCGGCGCCTTCCCCCCGGCACCGCCAAACGTGGAGTTTGCGTTCCAATGATTTTCGAAACCATCGCCAAGACGGGTCACGAAGAAGTCGTCTTCTGCCACAACAATGATGCCGGCCTGAAAGCCATCATCGCGATCCACAACACGGTGCTGGGCCCCGCGCTCGGCGGCCTGCGCATGTGGCCGTACAAGAGCGAGCAGGACGCGGTGAACGACGTGCTTCGCCTGTCGCGCGGCATGACCTACAAGAACGCCGTGGCCGGCCTGAACCTTGGCGGTGGCAAGGCGGTGATCATCGGCGATCCGAGCAAGGACAAGTCCGAAGCGCTGTTCCGCGCGTTCGGCCGTTTCGTCAACTCGCTCAACGGTCGCTACATCACGGCCGAAGACGTCGGCATCGACGTCAACGACATGGAATACGTGTTCCGTGAAACCGAGTACGTGACCGGCGTGCACCAGGTGCACGGTGGTTCGGGCGACCCCTCGCCGTTCACCGCGTTCGGCACACTGCAGGGCCTGATGGCCGCGCTGCAGTTCAAGCATGGCAACGAGGACGTGGGCAAGTACAGCTACGCGGTGCAGGGCTGTGGCCACGTGGGCAGCGAGTTCATCAAGCTGCTGCGCGAACAGGGCGCCAAGGTGTTCGTCACCGACATCAACAAGGATGCCGTGCAGCGCTGCGTGGACGAGCTGGGCTGCGAGGCCGTGGGCCTGGACGAGATCTACGACGTTGATGCCGACGTGTACTCGCCGTGTGCGCTGGGCGGCACGGTCAACGAGCAGACCATCGACCGCATCAAGGCCAAGATCATCTGCGGCGCGGCCAACAACCAGCTGGCCACCGACGCCATCGGTGATGAACTGACGCGGCGCGGCGTGCTGTACGCGCCCGACTACGCCGTCAACGCCGGCGGCGTGATGAATGTGTCGCTGGAAATCGATGGCTACAACCGCGAGCGTGCGATGCGCATGATGCGCACCATCTACTACAACCTGGGTCGCATCTTCGAGATCTCCAAGACCGAAGGCGTACCGACCTACAAGGCGGCCGACCGTCTGGCCGAAGAGCGGATCAGCGCCATCGGCAAGATCAAGCTGCCGAGCATGGGCGACCATGGCCCGCGCTTCGCCGGTCGCATGCGCGGCCAGTAAGCCTGGTAGTTGCTTCGAAGAAAACGCCGGCCCAGAGCCGGCGTTTTTCTTGGGATCGGTTCCCGCATCGGGGGCCTCCCCTGGCTCCTCACCGTCATTCCAACGCAAGCAGGAGGGGCTGTACAACAGCGAAGCTGATCATCCGACGCCTTTGGGGGCGTGACGATGAGGCACCGGATTCCCGCTTGCGCAGGAATGACGATGGGAGAACCGGCCATGCAGAACGATTGCACTCCTGCGAGGAGCCGGCGGCATCGTATGCTCTGGCCATGCTCCAACGACTCGCCCAACGCTGGCGGCGCCTGCGCGGCTCGGACCGCTTCGGGGAATGCCTGCGCGTGCTGCTAGCCCTGACGGGTGCCGTGGCCTGGTGCTTTGGCACCGCGCGTATCGACATGGTGGTGCCGGTATCGCTGGGCGTAATCGCCTGTGCGCTGGCGGAAACGGAAGATCACTGGCGAAGCCGACTGGCCACGCTGCTGCTGACCATGGCGTGCTTCGCCGTTTCCTCGTTCGCGGTGCAGTGGCTGTTTCCACATCCATGGCTGTTCGCCCTCGGTTTGCCGCTGTCCACCTTCGCCCTGGTGATGCTGGGCGCCATCAGCGATCGGTACGCGACGATTGCCGGGGCTACCTTGCTGCTGGCGGTCTACACCATGATCGGCGCCGACACGGCCGCCAGCGCGGGCACAACCGCGTGGGAGCAACCGCTGCTCCTGCTGGCGGGTGCCGCCTGGTACGGCGTGCTGTCGCTGGTGTGGAGCGTGCTGGCCCCGCAGCAGGCGGTGCGCCACTCGCTGGCACGGGTGTTCGAAGCGCTGGCCGACGTGCTCGCATGCAAGGCGGCCCTCTTCGCGCCCGTGCACGGCGTGGACCGCGAAAGCATGCAACTGACACTGGCGACGCTGAACGAGCGCGTGGTCGAGTCACTCAACGACACCCGCCTGATGCTGATCGACCGCATCGGTTCGCGCCGTGCCCGCGGCGCCAGTGCCGTGCGCCTGCGTCTGTACTTCATGGCGCAGGACATCCACGAGCGCGTCAGTTCCACCCACTACCCTTACGACCCGCTCGCCGAGGAGCTTTTTCACAGCGACGTGCTGTTTCGCTGCGAACACCTGCTTCGCCAGGAAGCGCATGCATGCCGTCATCGCGCCGACGCATTGCGGTTGCAGACAAAGCCACGGGTGAACCACTTGGCCACCGCAGCGCTGGACGATCTGCGCAGTGCTCTGGACGCCTTGCGCGAGTCCCCGCATCCACCCGCCGCGCACCTGATGCGTTCATTGCAGGGGCTGATGGACAACATCGCAACCGTCCACCGGCAGCTGGCCGGCGACACGACGACTGGCCTGCCATCCACCCAGGAAGAAAGCGCACTACAGAATCCCGGCCCGCAGTCGCTGGGCGAGGCGTGGGCGCGCATCCGGCTGCAACTGACGCCGCGTTCATTCCGGTTCCGTCATGGCGTGCGGTTGGCCGTTGCATTGCTCGCTGGCTACGCGGTACTGCTACTCGTGCATCCGCGCCACGGCTACTGGATCCTGCTCACTACGCTACTCGTGTGCCAGCCAAGCTATGGCGCCACGCTGCGCCGCCTGGGCCAGCGTGTCATCGGCACCGCGGCCGGCCTGGTGCTGGGTTGGGCCACTTTGAAACTTGTGCCTTTCGGGCTTTGGCAGATGCCGTTGATCGTGGCCTCCGGCGTCGTGTTCTTCGCAGCGCGCTTGCGCCGTTACCCCACGGCCACCGCAGCCATCACGCTGTTCGTCGTGTTGTGTTTCAACCAGGTGGGCAGCGGCTACGACGTGATGTGGCCCCGCCTGCTCGACACGCTGATCGGCATCGCCATCGCAGCCTTCGCCATGCGCTTCGTGCTGCCCGAATGGCAGGGGCGGCGGCTCGACGATGTATTGGCCGACACCTTGCGCAACGACGCGCGCTACCTGGCCCACATCATGTCGCAGTACGACAGTGGGCGCCGCGACGATCTCGCGTATCGCATCGCACGACGCGATGCCCACAATGCCAATGCGACGCTGAGCGGCCTGCTGTCGAACATGCTGCGTGAGCCCGGCCAGCACCAACGAGGCAGTGATGTGCTGCTGCGCTTCCTGGCTGCCGCGCACGCACTGCTCGGGCAGCTGTCGACACTTGGCGCCCATCGCCAAGTCATCACCTCGCCGTCGGCTCGCCAGGCGCTGGACCAGGCCGGCACGCAAACCGTACATGCGCTTGAACAGCTCGCCGACGCGCTGGCCAACGGCATGCTGGCCATCACCGGCACCGATGAGCCCGGCTTTGCCGACGTCATGGCCGCATGCGAAAACGAGGACACCGCCCGCCTCGTGCTCGGCCAGCTCGCGCAGATCATGGCGCAACGCCATCGGTTGGCGGATCTGGCTAACACGCTCCATCCCACCTGATTTCCGCACCTGAGCGCGTTTTCCAGCGGTTTGGCCATGCCGGGGTTGTGCGACGCGCAACGGCTTGTCATCGACGCCGCGTTACCATCGTCAGCCTGAGCAATTCCGGAGTTGGCTGGTATGCGTCCGTTCCCGCTGGGTGAAGACATCGATCTGCTGCGCGACAGCGTGCATGCGTTCGCCGAGAAGGAGATCGCGCCGCGCGCCGATCACATCGACCGCGAAAACCAATTTCCCGCCGATCTCTGGCGCAAATTCGGCGACATGGGTCTGCTGGGCATCACCATTCCCGAGGAATACGGCGGCAGCGGCATGAGCTTCCTGGCGCACCTGGTCGCGATGGAGGAAATCTCCCGCGCTTCGGGTTCGGTCGGCCTCTCTTATGGAGCGCATTCGAACCTGTGCGTGCAGAACATCTTCCACAACGGCAACGAAGGGCAGCGCCGCAAGTACATTCCCAAGCTGTGCTCGGGCGAGTACGTGGGCGCACTGGCGATGAGCGAGCCGGGCGCGGGCTCCGACGTGGTCGGCTCGATGAGCTGCAAGGCAGAGCTGAAGGGTGACGTCTGGGTCGCCAACGGTTCGAAGATGTGGATCACCAACGGTCCCGATGCCGACGTGCTGCTGGTCTACATGCGCACCGCGCCGCGCGCCGCCGGCAGCCGCTGCATGACCGCCTTCATCGTCGAGAAGGGCATGAAGGGCTTTTCCACCGCGCAGAAGCTGGACAAACTCGGCATGCGCGGCTCTAACACCTGCGAACTGGTGTTCGAGGATTGCGAAATCCCCGCCGCGAACATCGTCGGCGAGGTGAACGAAGGCGTGCGCGTGCTGATGAGCGGCCTGGACACCGAGCGCCTTGTGCTGTCCGGTGGTCCGATCGGCTTGATGCAGGCGGCGATGGACATCACCCTGCCCTACGTGCGCGAGCGCAAGCAGTTCAACGCACCCATCGGCACGTTCGGCCTGATGCAGGGCAAGGTGGCGGACATGTACACCGCGCTGCAATCCTCGCGCGGCTTTGCCTACATGGTGGCCCAGCAGTTCGACAACAACGTGAAGTCACGCATCGATCCCGCCGCCTGCCTGCTCAATGCGTCGCAGAACGCCGTGAAGGTGGCGCTGGAAGCCATCCAGGCGCTGGGCGGCAATGGCTACATCAACGAATTCCCCGCCGGCCGCCTGCTGCGTGACGCCAAACTGTACGAGATCGGTGCAGGCACGAACGAAATCCGCCGCATGCTGATCGGGCGTGAGTTGTTTCACGGGAAGGCGTAAAGCACCCTGCGTGCGAGAACGGGGACTTCCTTCGATGGTGGGCGACGTGCCCGCAGCACGATGACCACCGAAGACTGGCGAACCCGAACACTCCTCTTCGTCATCATGCAAACCCAAGACGCGGGCAAGAGGCGATCTCGCGCCGGGTGCATACCTGCAGGTGCGGTGGCGAACCCTGGGCAGCCCGTGCGCTCAGAACGACAGGCGGTAGTTCAGCGATTCCATGTGTCCGTGGTCGTACTGCGCGACGTACTGGTCCAGCCCCAGCGACAGGTGCGAACGCGCGGACATGGTCCAGTCCAGGCTCATGCCCATGTCGCCGCCATAACGCGACAATCCGATGCCGCCCACCGGCGACCACTGGTCGAGCACGGCGAAACTCGCGTCCGGAATCGCACCGCGCATGCTGAAGGCGCGTTGCCACAACAGGTGCGCCTGAAGGCTCAGCTGGCCACCATTGGCAAGCGTCCAGCCGCGGCTCGCGCGCAGGCCCGCGCCGGCCTGCCAGCGATCGATGTCCTGCGACGACGCCTTGAGCCCGAAGCCGTCACCGCCGACCTCGTTGAATCCGTCGGTGCGGATGTTGGCGTACTGCAGGTTGACGTATGGCGTGATGTCCACGCCGGCCGTGGCAATGCGATAACCGCTCTCGCCGTACGCCACGCCGTAACGGCCCGTGGTGTCGCTGCCGACGTTCTGCACATCGCTGCCCAGCTCGATATGCCGGCGCATGTCTTCGCGATAACTCCCGAAGCCCAGGCGGCCCATGGCGTACCAGCGATCCTGCATCATGCCGCCGTAGAACATGCCTTCCACCGCACGGCTCGTTCCCTGGTCCGCGAATGCGTCGAGTCGCCCCAGGTTCTCACTCTGGCTCATCGCAAACCCGACGACGCCATTGGCACCCAGACGGCGATCCTGTCCCACCATCCAGCCATTGAGGTCGTAGCCTACGTTGGCAAAGCCGCTGCGGCTTAGACTTCCATAACCATCCAGCGCCTGCGTCCAGCCACCGACATGGGTGGTGTCGCTCAACTGGTCGAAGCGGCCCGACAGTGCGCGCGTACCCGCATCCATGGCCTCAAAGGTCATCGCCGCACTGGCCGCATGCAACTGGCCCGAGAGACTTTCCAGCGATTGCTGCAGGGCACTGGCCGTGGCGATCTGCTGAAGCGCGGCGGCACCACTGGCGAACGAGGAAGGCGTCGGCGTCGCAACCGCGCTGCCTTGCGTAGCCTGGCCGTTGAGCTGGCTGAAAGCGGCATCCACGCGCTGCGCGGCGGCATAGGACGCCGGCGTATAGGTCACGCCCGTCACATTGGTCGCCTGCACCTGGCTCACGTTCAACCAGGCATTGTTGGCGTCGTAGTTGAGCGAGGCGGAAAGCAATACGCCCGTCGCCACGTTGAGTGCCGAGAACGTGCCGGTCAGTCCGCTGCCGGTCATCAGTACGTCGGTATGCGAGTTGACCTGATAGCCCTGGCGCATGCCGGTGATGTAGAGATCGCCGCCGGTGATGTTGGCCGTGCCGCCGACATGAAAGAGCGCACCCAGCGGCATCGCGAGGCGACCGTTGCCCTGCTGCGTGTAGTTGCCGAGGATCGTCATGTCGGTGGCGTTCATGGCAAGCACGCCGGCATTCGTCACCGAGCCGCCGACGGAGGCTGTATTGGTCAGCACGCCCTGCGCACCGATGTTGACGCTGGATGCCAGCGACGCCGCGGCCAGCATGCCGCCCTGCACCTGCGTCAAGCCGGTGTAAGTCGCCGGGTAGGTCAGCGTCAGCGTGCCCGTGCCCTGCTTGATCAGGCCGCCCGCACCCGAGATCGTGTTGGACCACGTGGAACTGCCACTGAAGTTGACCGTGACATCGCCCCAGTTGAACTGTGCCGGCCCTTTCACGGCGCGCGCGACATCCAGCTCGCCATAGCCGAACGTCGCATTCGGTTGCGAACCACCCAGGGCATCGGCCGTGCCGAGCAGCGTCTGCCGCACGAGGTCGTTGCTGAAATACGGAAAGGCCTGCCACACCAGCGCAGCGGCACCCGATACCTGCGGCGCCGCCAGCGAAGTGCCTTCGACAATCCAGTAGGTTTCGTTCGCGGTGCTGGTGTCTCCCTTGCCGCTGACGATCACGTCGCCGGGCGCGGCCAGGCAGTAATTCATCGCGATGCCGCACTGGTTGGAGTAGCTCTCCAGCTTGGTCGGGTTGTTGCTGTCGATCGCCACGACGGTGAGCCAGCCCTTTTCCAGATCCGGCGCGAGACTGGGCAGCGAGGCTATCGTGCTCGGGTTGGCCTGCGAATCGTTGCCGGCGGCGAACACCACCAGGCCGCCCCAGGTGTTGATGAAGGGACTGTAGGCATCGTGGAATCCCTTGGTCGTGGCGCTGTCGCTGGAACTCCAGCTGATGCCGCCCCAGGAATTGTTCATCACCTTGACGCCGTTGCTGATGAGGTCGGCGTTCACCTGTCCCAGCGGAATGGCGTCTGACGAGGTGACCGGCGCCGGCGGCGCCGAGCCGTTATCGTCGGGCGCGCTGTCGTCGATGATGCGCGCGGAGACGATGTCCGATCCCGGCGCGATGCCTCCGGCGAACTGGCCAAAAGGCACGCCGGCGGCAATCTCGGACACGAAGGTGCCGTGGCCGTTGACGTCGTCCACCTTCAGGTTGTTGGTGCTCGGATCGACGTAGGTGAGCTCTTTCACCACCCTGCCGGCCAGCGCCGGATGCGTGGACATCACGCCGGTGTCGACGATACCGATGGTGACGCCCGCACCGGTGTAGCCACCCGCATGTGCTGCATAAGTGTTGGTAAGGCTTAGCTGCGCGTCGACCGGTGGCTGGGCCACGCTGCTCGATGGCGGCGGCGCGGGAGCGGGAGCAGGTGCCGGCGCAGGACTGGGCGCCGGCTTGACGTTGCCGTTGCCTCCACCACCCCCGCACGCACTCAAGCCCAAGGCCAACCCCACCAGCACGGCGGCGCGCCGGCACGGCAATTCCGTCTTACCCGTCTTCATTTCCCCACCCCGTCGATCGCCCCTGTCCCCACCAACGCACGACCGACCGAATAGTGGCACAACGAAAACGCAACCAAACGCGCGCAAGATCGCACGGTTGCGCCGAATCGGCCCGGTTTGCCCCGGTCCGCCGCGGACTGCGATAATTGCATGGCTTTTTTCCGGGCACCCCAGCCCCATCAAGTACTTGCGGAGATTTCCATGTCGGATGTCAGCGTCGTCATCGTGGGTGCCAAGCGCACTGCCATTGGCTCCTTCCTCGGTCAGTTCACCGGCGTCCCCACGCCCACGCTGGGCGCGACGGCCATCCGCGCCGCGCTGGAGCAGTCGGGCCTGGCAGCGGCTGACGTCGGCGAGGTGATCATGGGTTGCGTGCTGCCAGCCAACCTCGGCCAGGCACCGGCACGCCAGGCCTCGCTCGCCGCGGGCCTGCCCGTCGGCACAGGCTGCACCACCATCAACAAGGTCTGCGGTTCGGGCATGAAAGCGATCATGCTGGGTCATGACCTGATCAAGGCAGGTTCGGCTGCCATTGTGGTGGCCGGCGGCATGGAATCGATGACCAACGCACCGCACATGGTCAACGCGCGCAGCGGCATCCGTTACGGTGACGGCGCGCTGGTCGACCACATGGCGTGGGACGGCCTCACCAACCCGTACGACGGCAAGGCCATGGGCGTGTTCGGCGAGAATTGCGCCGACAAGTACCACTTCACCCGCGAAGAGCAGGACGCGTTCTCCACCGAGTCGGTCGAACGAGCCAAGGCGGCGCAGGCCTCCGGCGCATTCGCCGGTGAAATCGTTCCGGTGACCGTGGCCAGCCGCAAGGGCGAGGTCAAGGTCGACACCGATGAGCAGCCGGGCCGCTCCGACGTCAGCAAGATCCCGACGCTCAAGCCCGCGTTCCGCAAGGAAAACGGCACGATCACCGCCGCCAGCTCGTCGAGCATTTCCGATGGCGCCGCCGCAGTCGTGCTGCTGTCGGCCGATGACGCCAAGGCGCGCGGCCTCACGCCGCTCGCGCGCATCGTGGCCCACGCCACCCATTCGCAGGAACCGGAATGGTTCACCACCGCCCCGGTAGGCGCGCTGCACAAGGTGCTGGAGAAGGCCGGCTGGAAGTCTTCCGACGTCGACCTGTACGAGGTCAACGAAGCCTTCGCCGTCGTGGCCATGGCGGCCATGCGCGAACTGGACATTCCTCGCGACAAGATCAACGTCAATGGCGGTGCCTGTGCCCTTGGCCATCCGATCGGCGCCAGCGGTGCCCGCCTCGTGGTCACCCTGATCAATGCGCTCAAGACCCGCGGCCTCAAGCGTGGCGTGGCATCGCTGTGCATCGGCGGTGGCGAAGCCACGGCCCTTGCGGTGGAACTGCTCGACTGACCGTCCCGGCGGCGGCAGGACATTGGCCGCCCATGAAAGCGGGGTTAACCGGCATTTGCCGGCTTTACACAAAGATGTGGCGCATTTTCCACGAAAGCGTTATTAATACGCCCGCCAAACGGCATTCCACGGCAAAGGAGATTCAACATGAAGTTCACGCGTACCCTTCTCGCCTCCGCGCTCGTCGCGCTGCTGGCGGCTTGCAGCAACGGCGCGCAGGATTCCGCGCAGGATGCACAGAAGTCGGCTGACCAGGCTCAGCAGGCTGCTGATACGGCTCAGAAGGCTGCGGCTGACGCCAACGCCACGGCTCCGGCTGCTGCTCCGGCTTCGACCGCTGCTGCTCCGGCCGAACAGCCGGCGCCGACCCCGGCTTCGACCGCTGCTGCTCCGGCTCCGGCAACGACCGCGGGTCACTAAGTACATCCGTGTACTTCGGAAAACCGGCCGCCTCGCGCGGCCGGTTTTTTTTGGGGCGGGCGCCATGCTGCGTCGCCGATTTAGCCGCGATGCCCGCGCCACTATCATCAGGGGCTATCCATCGAACGGCAGCCCCAGCCCATGAGTGTCATCGCCTCGCAGATCGATTCCCGTTCCCCCGAGTTCCAGGCCAGCAGCAGCCAGCTGCGCGGACTGGTGGACGACCTGCATCGCGAGCTGGCCCGCAGCGCCGAGGGCGGCGGCGAAAAGGCCCGCGAGAAGCACACGGCACGCGGCAAGCTGCTGCCCCGCGAACGTATCCGCGCCCTGCTCGACCCCGGCTCGCCCTTCCTGGAACTGTCGCCGCTGGCGGCGCACGGCATGTATGAAGACGCCGCACCTGCCGCTGGCATCATCACCGGTATCGGTCGCATCCATGGCATCGAGGTCATGGTGGTGGCCAACGACGCCACGGTGAAGGGCGGCACGTATTTCCCCATCACCGTGAAGAAGCACCTGCGCGCCCAGGAAGTGGCGCTTGAGAACCGCCTGCCCTGCGTCTACCTGGTCGACTCGGGCGGCGCTTTCCTGCCGCTGCAGGATGAGGTGTTCCCGGACCGGGAACACTTCGGCCGCATCTTCTACAACCAGGCACGCATGTCGGGCCTGGGGATTCCGCAGATCGCCGTCGTGATGGGTTCCTGCACGGCCGGCGGCGCCTACGTGCCGGCGATGAGCGACGAGACCATCATCGTGCGCGAGCAGGGCACCATCTTCCTGGGCGGCCCGCCGCTGGTGAAGGCGGCGACGGGCGAGGTGGTGGACGCCGAGGCGTTGGGCGGTGCGGACGTCCATACGTCCGTCTCGGGCGTGGCCGATCACTTTGCGGAAAACGATGCCCATGCGCTTTCGATCGCGCGTGACATCGTGGCCAGCCTCAACCGGAAGAAGGACATGCCGCTGGCGCTGAAGACGCCGGCGCAACCGCTGTATCCGGCGGAGGAGCTGTACGGCGTGATCCCGCAGGACACGCGTCGGCCGTTCGACATCCGCGAGGTGATCGCGCGCATCGTCGATGGCTCGGAGTTCCACGAATTCAAGGCGCGCTACGGCAAGACGCTGGTCTGCGGCTTCGCGCACATCCACGGCTATCCCGTGGGCATCATCGCCAACAACGGCATCCTGTTTTCCGAGTCCGCGCTCAAGGGAGCCCACTTCATCGAACTGTGCAACCAGCGCAACGTGCCGCTGGTGTTCCTGCAGAACATCACCGGCTTCATGGTCGGCAAGAAGTACGAGAACGCCGGCATCGCCAAGGACGGTGCCAAGATGGTGACCGCGGTGGCGTGCTCGCACGTGCCGAAGTTCACCGTGGTGATAGGCGGCAGCTTCGGCGCCGGCAATTACGCCATGTGCGGCCGCGCGTACGGCGCGCGCTTCCTGTGGATGTGGCCGAATGCGCGCATCAGCGTCATGGGCGGCGAACAGGCCGCCTCGGTGCTGGCCACCGTGCGCCGCGATGGCATCGAGGCCGGCGGCAAGAGCTGGAGCGCCGAGGACGAGGAGGCTTTCAAGGCGCCCATCCGCGAACAGTACGAACGCCAGGGCCATCCCTACTACGCCAGCGCGCGCCTGTGGGACGACGGCATCATCGATCCCGCCGACACGCGTCGCGTGCTGGGCCTGGCCATTTCCGCCTCGCTCAACGCGCCGCTCGAACCGCAGCGTTACGGCGTGTTCCGCATGTAAGCCTTGCCTCGGGCGACGTTGCCCTAGCGCGGTACGCGCAACGCCGAATCGCGCAGGGCGGCCTCGTGCTGCAATTCGTCCTGCGCAGCGATCTCCGTATTTTCGAGCAGACCGTGGCCGGGAGGATGGCGCAGCGGATGCTGTGCCGCGTGGGTGTCACAGCCATCGGCGGACGGCTGGGCGGGATCGAGGGGCGGCGTCGGCTGCATGTCGTCTCCTGTAGTCCGACCGAGTCTAACGGCTTATGACTCGCATGCGGCTAGCCATGCACCTTCGGTACACTGCGCCGATACCTACAGGGGGAACTGTCAGGGATGATTGTCGGCATCGATCTGGGCACCACGCATTCGCTCATCGGCACGTATGGCCCGGACGGACCGGTGCTTTTTCCGAATCCGCTCGGGGGTTGTCTCACGCCATCGGTGGTGAGCGTGGACGACGGCGGCCACGTCATCGTGGGCCAGGCGGCGCGCGACCGCATGGTGAGTCATCCCGAGGCCAGCGTTGCCACGTTCAAGCGCTGGATGGGCACGCCGCGGGAAACGCGACTGGGGCCACATGTGTTCCGGCCGGAGGAGCTGTCGGCGCTGATCCTGCGCTCGCTGATCGCGGATGCCGAAGCCGCCAGCGGCGAAAAGGTGACCGAGGCAGTGATCAGCGTCCCGGCGTATTTCTCGGATGCACAACGCAAGGCCACGCGTGCCGCCGGTGAACTGGCCGGCATCCGCGTGGAACGCCTGATCAACGAACCTACCGCCGCCGCCCTCGCCTATGGCCTGCAGGAAAAACGCGATGGCTCGCGCTTCCTCGTGTTCGATCTCGGTGGCGGCACCTTCGACGTCTCTGTGCTGGAAATGTTCGACGGCGTGGTGGAGGTGCATGCCAGCGCGGGCGACAACTTCCTTGGCGGCGAGGATTTCCTCGATGTGCTGGAAGCCGCCTTTTGCACCGACCAGAAGATGGACGCCGGAAAGCTGACGCCACAGGAACGCGGCCAGTTGCGCCGTCGCCTGGAAGCGGCCAAGCGCCAGCTCGGCAACGGCAGCGAAGCCACGGTCGAATGGCAGCACGGCGATGCACCGATCCGCTGGAACATCAACGAAGAGCGCTTCGCGCATTTGAGCGAGCCGCTGGTGCATCGCCTGCGCGTGCCGCTTGAACGGTCCATGCGAGACGCGAACCTGCAGCCGACTCAACTCGACGAGATCGTGCTGGTGGGCGGCGCCAGCCGCATGCCGCTGGTAGCGCGACTAGTGTCGCGCATGTTCGGCCGCCTGCCTTTGCGCCATGTGAATCCGGACGAAGCCATCGCGCTGGGCGCCTGCGTGGCATCGGGCCTGAAGGCGCGCGATGCACGTTTGGACGAGGTCATCCTCACCGACGTGTGTCCTTATACGCTCGGCATCGAGGTATCGCGGCAAGACGACGCCGGTGGACGCCAGCAGGGCTTCTTCGCGCCCATCATCCACCGCAACAGCACGGTGCCGGTGAGTCGCGTGGAAACCTTCCAGCCCGTACAGGATCACCAGAAGCAGCTGGAGCTCAACGTCTACCAGGGCGAAAACCCCATGGTGGAACGCAACATCAAGCTCGGCGCGCTCGCCATCGCGTTGCCGCCCCGCCGCACCGCCAGCGAGAACTCGGTGGACGTGCGTTTCACCTACGACATCAACGGCGTGCTGCAGGTGGAAGCCACCGTGCAGGCAACAGGTGCGCGCCACGAGCTGGTGCTGGAACAAAATCCCGGCGTACTCGATCCCGCGGAGATCCGCATGCGACTGGCCGCGCTGGATGCCATCAAGATCCACCCACGCGACAAGCAGGAGAACATCGCGGTGCTCGCGCGCGCCGAACGCATGTACGAGGAATACGTGGCTGCCCGCTCGCAACTTCAGCAATGGATCTCGCAGTTTCGGAGCGTGCTGGACGGCCAGGACGAACATCGCATCCGCGAACATCGCCAGCTGTTTGGCAATGCCATGGATGTGCTGGAGACGTCGCTGTGAGTTCGCCGCTGGAGTGGTTTGGCCTGCCGCGCGATGCAGACGAGCGCGCGCTCAAGCGCGCGTACGCGCAGCGTCTGCGCACGACGCGGCCGGATGAGAATCCCGAAGGTTTCCAGCAACTGCACGCGATGTACCAGCGCGCACTGGCGGAGTGCCGTTCGCAAAGCGGCGAAGAAGTGGCGTTTCCGCTCGAGCCGTCGGGCGCATCGCCCGCGGAGGCCACGCGAGAGCAAGCCCTCGACGCACAGGCAGCCGACGAGGGCATCGTCGAGGTCGTGCCATCACGGGAGCAAGTTGATCGGCTCGTGCAGCAGGCAATTGCCCTCGCGGCCGAGGGTGACGTCGCCTCCTTGCTCACCTGGCTGCGCGCTCGGCCGGAACTGTGGTCGCTGCAGGCCAAGGCCATGGTGGGCCGGCGCTGCGTGGAGTGCCTGTTCCAACAGGTGCCGCCCATGCCCGGCGAATGCCTGCAGACGTTGCTGGCGTTCTTCGATCTGGACCGAGTGCAGGCACGTATCGATGCGATGGCGCTGGCGCGACTGTCGCGGCGCATGCGACTGGCGTGGGAGCTTCAGCCCTGCAATCGCGAAGCACTGCGCCAGCGCCTGGGCGCCACGACGTACACGCCGAGAATGCTGCAACGGTTGCTCGACGAGTTCACCCGGCCCTTCCAGCGGCGGTCTGTTTGCATATCCGGCACGTTGCCGTCCATGGCTCGCAATCGCGCAAACTTCATTTCCCTGCTTTGCCAGGGGCACTACGACGAGTTGCCACCGTCGTTCGATCGCAAGCGCATCCAGTTCTGGAAGGATGCCGTGCAGCCGGGCCTCACGCGCGCGCGCATGGCACTTGCCCTGCATCGCTGGCTTTTTGCGATGAGCATCGCGTTGCTTCTAGGGATAGGCGTGCTTCTGCCGCAGCTCTTCGATGACATTCATTCCGATGCAGCCGCCCCACTCGACCTGAGCCCGTTGCCGTGGCTTTTCGGCATCGCATCGGTGCCCGGCGCGATCTGGCTGCTGTGGGTTGGCTACATGCAACTTGATGCCTGGCATAACCACCCCGAACATATCGACGTGCGTTGGCCATGGCTCAATCTCTTGCTGGTGCCCGTGCTGTGCGCGGCAAGTGTCGCCTTGAAGCTGTGGCAACCCGACAACCTTGCCTTCCTCCTGCCGCTGCTGCCGGCGGCGTGGCTTGCCCTGCGTCGATTCTGGCGCCGTTCGGCTACCGGGGAATGGCTGTCGCCCAATATGCTTCGCGTCGGCTTCTTCCTGGCGGTCCCCACTCTGCGAGCGCTTTTCCAGCAGGATGTCAGCTTTCTGCTCCTCATGGCACTCGCCCTGATTTCGTGGAGCTGGGACCTGTGGAGGCAGCGTGCGGAGCTTCGCGTGGTCACCTGAAAATGCTTAACCATACGGTTGACAATTGACCGGAGCCGACAGATATTCAACCCCATGGTTGAATCTTCTCCCTCCCCGCTCGACACCGTATTCCAGGCCCTGACCGACCCCACGCGACGCGCCATGCTGCGCAGCCTGGCGATGGGTGAACGAAACATCGGCGAGCTGGCCGCGCCCTTCGACATGTCGCTGGCGGCGGCATCCAAGCATGTGAAGGTGTTGGAGCGCGCGGGGCTGGTACGGCGCGTCGTGCAGGGGCGCGTGCACGTGTGCCAGCTCGATCCTGCGCCGCTCGCCACCGCTGACGCCTGGTTGCGTTTCTACGAGCAGTTCTGGAACCAGCGGCTCGATGTGCTCGACGCGTTGCTCAAGGCAGAGGACCGCTCCGCACGCAAACCACCACGCAAAGGCAAGCCGCGATGAATACGCCCGCACTGCGCTCCCTGCGCATCACCCGGCATTTCGACGCCAGCGCCGAGCGCGTCTTCGACGCATGGCTCGACCCCGCTACCGCAGGTCGTTGGCTGTTTGCCACCGAACAGGGCGAAATGGTGCGCGTGGACATTGACGCGCGCGTGGGCGGCCATTTCCGTTTCATTCGCCGCGATGGCGAGGACGTGGAACACGTTGGCGAATACCTGGAGATCGATCGCCCACGCCGACTCGTCTTCACGTTTGCCGTGCCGCGCTACTCCGAAGCCGTTACGCGCGTCAGCGTGGACATCACGCCCGCGAACGATGGCTGCGACCTGGTGCTGACCCACGAAGACGTGTTGCCTGATTGGGCCGATGCCACGCAACAGGGCTGGGGCATGATCCTTGGCCATCTCGACGAGAACCTGCAGCGCCATCTTCCACGCGAACACCCTGCGACCGACACGGTGCAATTCGAACGCCTGCTGCCCGGACCGATCGAACGCGTCTGGTCCTACCTCATGGAATCGGACAAGCGCGCGCTTTGGCTGGGGGCCGGCAGCATCGAGCCGCGCGTCGGCAGCACATTCGAGCTGCGCTTCCATCACTCGGAACTGTCGGAGACGCCGCTGCCTCCGCCGGACCGCTATGCGCGCTTCAGTGACGGTGTCAGCACGCAGCATCGCGTCACCGTCCTCGATCCGCCACGGCGGTTTGCCTGCACCTGGGGCAACCTCGAACAGCCCTCTGAAGTGACCTTCGAACTCACGCCCAAGGGCGATGACGTGCTGCTCGTGGTGACGCATCGACGCCTGGCGGCAGCGGATATGGCGGGTACTTCTGGTGGCTGGCATACGCATCTGGACGTGCTGGCCGATCGCCTCGCCGGACGCAAGCCGCAGCCCTTCTGGCCCGTGTTCGAGCACCATCAGGCGTACTACGAAGCCACGCGGCCGTCGTAATCCTCTCGACCATCTGGCATTTGCGCGCCGCGTATGGCGGGCGTAGGTTCATGGCAGCCGCTTCTCCACGCTGACATTGGACGACACCGCCATGGCCGTGCAGAAATCCGTCCTGCTGTTTGCGCTTTCCCTCGCCGCGTCGGCGGCGCCGTTCGATCTCCTCGCCCAGTCCGGCAATCCGGTGGAAAGCCAGTCACCGGATGCCGTTGGACGTCCAAACGGAACATCTCCCGTCGGACAGGGCGCGGATTCGCAAAACGCCCCCGTGGCGACGGCGGGATTTGCCCCTATCCCGGTCGATACCACCACGCCGCCACCGAAAGTGGTGAGCTACCGGGCCACGCGCGACGTGCCTGTGAGTCGGCGGGATGCCTTCAACACGCCCACGGACGACGGTCGTCCCGGTGACTACTTCTTTTACCTTGGCGCACTGGCCGACCAGCGGCATGACTACGAGCACGCCATTGCGATGTACCAGGTGGCCGCCTCCTGGGCGCACAAGGCAGCTGAGTACAACCTGGGCGTGCTCTATCTCAACGGCCACGGTTCGCCGGTCGACCTGCCGCGTGCGATGGCCTGGTTTGCCTTGGCGGCCGAGCGTGGCGACACCCAGTACGTCTATGCCAAGCAGTTGCTCTATGCCCAGCTGACGCCGGAGCAGTTCGAGCGGGCCAACGTGATCTGGCGCGAGCTTCTGCCCACTTACGGCGATGCGGTGGCGCTCCGGCGAGCCAAGGCGCGCTGGCGCGAGGTGCGCTATTCGATGACGGGATCGCGCGTGGGGTCATCCGCCATGCACCTGACGGTCGGTGGCATGCTCGGCAGGAATGGCCATGATTCCTCGCCCAACTATGACGTGGGTACCGGCGGGCATCTCAGCGTGACGCCAGGAGAAATCACCGGCGTACACCAGAGCGACGGCTATCTCGCCTATCAGGAGCTGCGCGAGAGCAACAATCCCTACGATCCGGCCTTCAAACCTTACCTGTACTCAGGCACGGTGACGGTGGGCATCCTGACGCCGGTAAAGGCAGACGACCCGGCGCTGCACAAGCAGCAACCGCCGCTTGACGATATGCCGTCAAGCCACCCGTGACGTCGCCTTATTTCGAGCGGGAACGGAATTCCAGCGGATAGCTCTGGCGCGCCGGTTCCGGGGGCTTGGGGCCGCACGCGCCGCACGTGCTGCAGCCATCGCTGCAATTGCCTGCCGCCTGCTTCGGTTGCAGCAGACGGCCAAACCATCGCTGCCATGCGGCATGGCCGGGCCTGTCCATGCGCAAGGCCAGTGATGCCAGCCAACGGCTGGTGAGTTGTGGCGCCAGCTTGCGCACGGTGACCAGCGCGCCGAACAGCACCACCGCGCCGATGATCACGTACTGCAGCAGCAGGCCGGTGCTCATGTGAGCAGGCTCGTGATCTGGTAGGTGACGAACGAGGCCACATACGCCACCGCGAACATGTAGCCGAAGGAAATGCCCACGTTCCGCCAGCTGTCGGTTTCACGGCGGATCACCGCCAACGTGGACATGCACTGCGGCGCGAACGCGAACCACACCATCAGCGACAGCGCGCTGGCCAGCGAGAAATTGGCCGCCAGCGCCTGCGCGAGGCCGGCGCCGTCCGCACCTTCGCCGCCCACGGCATACACCGTTGCCAGCGCAGCCACGGCGGTTTCACGCGCGGCAAAGGCCGGGATGAGCGACACGCAGATCTGCCAGTTGAAGCCCAGCGGCGCAAAGATGACTTGCAGGCCACGGCCGATGTAACCGGCCGCGCTGTAGTCGATGGCGGGACCCGTGGCACCGGCCGGCGGCGCCGGGAAACTGGACAGGAACCACATCAGGATGGTGAGCCCGAGGATGATGCCGGTAAGACGCTTCAGGAAGATCATGCCGCGCTCGTACAGCCCGATCGCCACGTCGCGCAGCTTGGGCAGGCGATAGGACGGCAGCTCCATCAACAGCGCGTGCTCGCTGCGATCGCGGCGCATCTTCTTCATCACCCACGCCACCGCCATCGCACCGATCACACCCGCGGCGTATAGCGCAAACAGCACCAGGCCCTGCATGTTGAACACGCCCCACACGCGCCGGGTGGGAATGAACGCGCCGATCAGCAGCGCATACACCGGCAGGCGCGCCGAGCAGGTCATCAGCGGCGCCACCAGGATGGTCGCCAGCCGGTCGCGCGGGTCGGTAATGCTGCGCGTGCCCATGATGCCGGGGATGGCGCACGCAAAGCTCGAAAGCAGCGGGATGAACGAGCGGCCTGTCAGGCCAACCGACACCATCCAGCGATCGAGCAGGAAGGCCGCGCGTGGCAGATAGCCCGACTCCTCCAGCACGAGGATGAAGAAGAACAGCACGAGGATTTCGGGCAGGAAGCCGATCACCGTGCCCAGGCCGCCGAACAGGCCGTCGACGATGAGGCTCTGCAACGGGCCCGCAGGCATCCACGCGGTCGCGTGATCGCCTAGCCAGCCAAAGCCGTCGCCGATCAGGTCGGTCATCGGCTTGCCGGCCGCGTACACGGCCTGGAAGACCAGGAACATCACCAGCGACAGGATGGCCAGCCCGAACACGGGATGAAGCGCCCAGCGATCCAGCGCGTCATCGAGCTCTGCCGTCGCGCGCGGCATGGTTACCGTGGCTGCCATCAATTCGCGCACCTGGGCGTGCAGGCCCGAGCGACTGGCTGCATCGTCCGCCTGGGCTTGCGCCGCTTCGGGCATCTCGCCATCGACGCGGGCCATCAGTGCCTTCACGCCTTCGCGCTTCACCGCGACGGTTTCGACCACGGGCATGCCCAGCCGGCGCGACAGTTCGGGCACGTCGATACGGATGCCGCGACGGGCCGCGGCATCCATCATGTTCAGGGCAAGCACCATCGGTCGCCCGAGCCGCTTCACCTCAAGCACGAAACGCAGGTGCAGGCGCAGGTTGGTGGCGTCGGCCACGCACACGATGAGGTCCGGCGCGGACTCGCCCGGATAATTGCCTTCGAGCACGTCGCGGGTGATCTGTTCGTCAGGGCTGGTGACGTCGAAGCTGTAGGTGCCCGGCAGGTCCAGCACCTGCAACACGCGACCGGAGGGCGCGGTGAAGCGCCCTTCCTTGCGTTCGACGGTGACACCAGCGTAGTTGGCTACTTTCTGGCGACCGCCAGTGAGCTGGTTGAAGAGTGCCGTCTTGCCGCAGTTGGGATTACCCACGAGGGCGATGCGCAAGGTGGAAGCAGTCATGCCACCGCCTCCACGCGCACCAGCACGCGATCCGCTTCCTTGCGCCGCAATGCGAAGCGGGTCGAACCAATCTGGATCAGCAGCGGGTCGGCGCCCATCGGCCCCATCGCCGCGACGCGGACCGGCTCGCCCGCCACGAAGCCCAGATCGCGCAGGCGCTGCGCAATCGGGTCGGAAGCATGAGCATCGTCCACTCGGTCCACCACGGCAGTTGCCCCTTTCGGCAGGTCGGACAGGCGCACTGGTCACCAACTCAAATAAGAATAGTTCGCATTGTACCCGAGTCATCCCGGGACTGCAGCGTGACGCGTTGCCGCCCGCCATGGCGCTGGCGCAGGAACTTGCACGGCTTGCCGGCAGGGCCGCCCCGCCTTGGCGTCGGCATGACTTTCCGCAGGGCCGCTTGGAATCCGATCGGCCGGCCCCGATCAAAGTACGCAGGCGATGCCCAATGCACTGCCTCCCCCTTCCCAGCGAGATCGCACATGGCCTTGTTCTCACGCCACACCACGGGCCTTCGGCTCGAACGCATGCAGGCCTCGACGCAGTACGCCGACGGCGGTTTCGTCAACACCTATCCCGCCAGCACGCCCCGCGTGAGTGGCGAGCAGCCGTCGCTGGTCGATTTCGTATTCCGCGGTGAAGGACGCACGCCAGCCCAGCCGCTGCCCTCGCTCGATCCACGCGGTACCTGGACGCAAGCCGCGGAAACCGGATTGCGCGCGACCTGGCTGGGGCATTCGACCGTATTGCTCGAAATCGATGGCGTGCGCGTGCTCACCGATCCGGTCTGGGGCGAACGTGCGTCGCCGTTCCCGTTCCTCGGGCCCAAGCGCTTCCAGCCGGTGCCGGTGGACATCAGCGCGCTGCCGCCGCTGGATGCCGTGCTGATCTCGCACGATCACTACGATCATCTCGACTATCCGAGCATTCGCGAACTCGCGAAGCTGCGCGTACCGTTCATCACCTCACTGGGCGTGGGCGTGCACCTGGAAGCCTGGGGCGTGCCGCCCGAGCGCATCACCGAACTCGACTGGTGGGAACACGCCACGCTGCCGCGCGGCCTCACTATTACCGCGGCGCCTTCGCATCATTTTTCCGGCCGCAGCCTGCGTGACCGCAATGCCACGCTGTGGTCGTCGTTCGCGCTGCGCGGCGAACGGCATGCCGTGTTCTTCAGCGGCGACACGGGGCTTTCCCCGCACTTCACCGAGATCGGCGAACGGCTCGGCCCCTTCGATCTGGTGATGATCGAAGTGGGAGCGTTCCATCCGTCCTGGGGCAACGTGCACCTGGGCCCCGACAATGCGCTCGCCGCGTGGCGGCAGCTGGGCAGCGGACGCCTGTTGCCCGTGCACTGGGGGACGTTCAACCTCGCCATGCATCCTTGGGCGGAGCCGGCGGACGTGCTGCTTGCCAAGGTGCCCGAAGGCCTGGTGATGCCCAGGCTGGGCGAGGCCGTGGAACCGTCGCGCGTTGAATGCGTCGAACCGTGGTGGCGCGAAGTGGCGCCCGCCCACTGGCAGGGTTCCGCGCTGGAAGCGGCCGAATTCCTGGTGCTGCCGGCGAAGGACTGAGGCCACTTTCGCGCGCCTGGCGCAGGGAACGTCACGACACAGACAGTGGCACGCGCATCAGCGTCAACGTCCGGGGAACAGCTCCGGAAATCCAATTCGAGCGCACAACTTATGGCGCTTCCATCGGCGGTAGCTGCGTCGGAATGAAGAACGCCTGACGGCCGCTGCGCTCTCGCAACGGAGCGCGCCACCCTGTTCGGTTCTAAGATGTCCTCCTCCCATGGAGCGCCTCATGACCGACCCCATCCACATCGCCGACCATGCCGGCGTGCGCCGCATCACCATGAACCGCCCGCAGGTGCACAACGCTTTCGACGATGCGCTGATTGCGGAACTCACCGCCGCGCTGATCGAGGCGGGCAAAGACGATGCCGTGCGTGCCGTGGTGCTCACTGGCGAAGGTGCCAGCTTCTCGGCCGGCGCGGACCTCAACTGGATGCGCGGCATGGCGGCGGCCAGCGAAGCGGACAACCGCGAAGATTCGCTGCGACTCGCGCGCCTCATGCGCACGCTGCAATACCTGCCCAAGCCGACCATTGCGCGGGTCAATGGCGCCGCTTATGGCGGCGGGGTGGGACTCATCGCCTGCTGCGATATCGCCATCGGCGTGGACAGTGCGCGCTTCGGGCTCACCGAGGTGAAACTCGGGCTGGTGCCGGCCGTCATCTCGCCTTACGTGATCCACGCGATCGGCCTGCGCCATGCGCGACGACTGTTCCTCACGGGCGAGCTTTTCGATGCCGCCACCGCCCGGCAGATCGGTCTGCTGCATCATTGCGTGGCGGCGGACCAGTTGGATGAAGCCGTCGATGGTTCGCTCGCCCTGCTCGCCAAAGCCGGACCGATCGCCCAGACCCAGGCCAAGCAACTCGCGCTTCGCATGGCCGGTGCCACGGAAGCAGAGGCTGAAAAGCTTGACCATGACAACGCGGCGCTGATTGCTCGCCTGCGTGTATCCGACGAGGGGCAGGAAGGCCTCGGTGCCTTTCTCGGCAAACGCAGCCCTCGCTGGTGCTGACACCATCAGCTCGACCCGTTTCGATCGCCTGCAAGGAGGGATGCCATGCTAGACCATATCGGCCTGCACGTTTCCGGCTTTGAACGCAGCCGCGAGTTCTATCGCCAGGCGCTCGCCCCGCTTGGCGTCACGCTGGTGATGGAAGTGTCGGCGGAGCAAACGGGTGATGGCGATCACGCGGGCTTCGGCCTGGACGGCAAGCCGGGCTTCTGGGTCGGCACGTCATACAACGGTCACCCCGCAGGCCCGGTGCACGTGGCCCTCACGGCGCCAAACCGCGCCGCGGTAGACGCGTTCCATCGCGCCGCGCTCGACGCGGGCGCCAGGGATAACGGCGCGCCCGGCCTGCGTCCGCACTATCACGACCACTACTATGCCGCTTTCGTGCTGGATCCCGACGGCCACAACATCGA
>NZ_DASRZX010000048.1:0-31623 GCF_035685885.1 Dyella sp.
TGCAGCACGGTCAGTGGCAGCAGCGACAACCCCGCCATCGCCACGAATCCCGCCTGCCAGCCCAGCGCGGGCATCAGCCAGCGCGCCAGCCCGAAGGCCACCACCGCCTGCACGGCGGTTTGCAGCGTGAGAAAAATGCCGGCGAGCCGATCGGGCTTGGCGGCGCGCACGATCACCATGGTGGTGATCCAGAACAATGCCGCCGCCAACAGTCCCGCCAGCAGCCGCACGATGGTGCAAGCGAGGTCGCCCTCGGCCGTGAGCGTCAACAGGTTCACGCCCGCCAGCAGCACGCTGGCGCACGCGGTCGTCTCGCGCAATCGCCCCAACGGCAGGACCTTTTCCGCCAGGATCACCCCAAGCCCCAACGCAAAGATCTCGCCCATTGCCACGACGCCCACGCCCTCGAGCGAGATGCGGTGGCGGTTGACCAGCTCGCCCAACAGCACCGGCTGCAAACCCAGCATCATCAGTGCCACGCAGCCGAGCAGCAGTGCTGCGCCAATCTCCGTTCGACTGAAACCCGCAGGTACGTTGACGGCAGCGTCGTTCATGGCTTCCCCTCAGTAGCCGTTCGATTCGTCTGGCAATTGACCGCGCAAGAAATGTTCAACCGCGTGCCGCTGATCTTTTCGCAGCCGACCGTTTGCAATGCGACATACCCACCATGGCAAGGTATCCACGCGTGCTCCCGTGCCCGCAGCCAGCGCATAGGCCTTGGCGCACTTCTCCGCAAGCTCAGCGTTGAGTACGAGCCGTTGCGCAGTCGTACCCAATACCAGTGCGCGCTGTGCGCATATCCACAGGTTGCCACCGGTGGCGAGACAACGGCGTGCATCGGCCACGATGCTGCCATTCAACGCGGGTAGCGGCGTGGCCGTGCGCCCGAGATGCCGCGCCTGCTCGTCGAATACCTGCGGAAGTTCACCGCCGAGCGCGTCCAGCACACGCATGAAGGCGCCGCCCCCCACGGCCACGGCCCCCACGTCATTGCGCCCGAGATAGACCGCAGCATGCAGCGCGGCCTCGCCTTGCGCGGCGTGCAACGCCATTTTCTGCGGAGCACCGTCGCCAGCGGAGCACCAGATCATGGACGCTTCACCGGCCACTCGCAGCGACACGCTGCCATCGCTTCCCAGCAAATCCCGGTCGTGAAGGCGAACACGCACATCATCGAGCAGATGGAAGATATCCATGGCCGTCACACCAGTTTCAGCACGTCTTCAAAACGATTCAGGGCCTCGTCGACGATGTCGTCGGTGTCGGCCAGGCTGGTGTAGATGCGACTGCCTGCCAACGTGATGATGCCGTGCGCGGTATAAGCCGCGCCCATTTCTTCCATCATGTGCTTGCGCTGCTTGGCCTCGTTCTTCAATCGCGCCAGCTTCAGCAGGTTGCTGGTGTCCAGCAGCATCACGCCCGATGTCTGCAGGTGCACGATCGAACCCATGTTGTAGGCCACGAACGGCAGGCCCAGGCGGTCGATGATCTGATCCAGTCCTTGTCGCAGGCGATCACCCGCGCGCCCCGCCTTGACCGCGGCATCGGTCCGCTGGATTTCCTTCAATGCGTAGTAACCGGCGGCGCAGGACAACGGGTTCGCCGTCAACGTGCCGCCGACGAAAGCGCGCTTCGCCGTGGTGCCGATGCCACCGACCAGCATCATCATGATGTCGCGACGACCACCAATGCCGCCGGCCATCGGGTATCCACCGGTGAGGCACTTGCCGAGCACGGTGAGATCGGGCGTCACGCCGAAATACGCCTGCGCGCCGCCGAGCCCCGCGCGAAAACCCGTGACCACTTCGTCGAAGATCAGCAAGGCGCCGAATTCGTCGCACAGCTTGCGCAGTTGCGCATTGAAATCGTGCGCCACCGGACGCGTGCCGCTCTCCGGCCCGAACGGCTCCACGATCACGGCGGCCGTGCCGCCGCGCAGGCGATTCCAGCGCAAGCGGCGACGGATCGCCTCGAGATCGTTGGGCAGGCTTTCCTGTGTGTTCGCCGTGGCGCCGCGCGGAATGCCCACCGCCTCCATGCGCCCGGTCTTGGGCAGGCGCATGCCATACACCATCGAGTCGCTCCACCCGTGGTAGCCGCCGCCGATCTTGATCACGCGACGGCGTCCGGTATAGGCACGCGCGAGGCGGATCGCACCCATCACCGCCTCGGTGCCCGAACCGGCCATGCGCAGCATCTCCACGCCCGGCATCAGTTCGCAGACGAGTTCCGCCAGCTTCACTTCGTACTCGTGCAACAGACCGGTGGTGGGACCGCAATGCTCCAGCAATTCGAAGATCTTGCTACGTACAGTCGGGTCATTGGACCCAAGCAGGGTCGGCCCGCCGGCCTGCAGGAAATCGATGTAGCGATTACCGTCCACATCGGTCATGTGCGCGCCGTTGGCTTCGGCGATCGCGAGCGGGAATGGCAGATTGAAAGCCAGGTTGTGCTGCACGCCGCCGGGAATGACCCGACGAGCCTCTTCGGCCATGCGCTTGGAACCCTGGCAGCGCTGCTCGAAGTAATCCATGACGCGATCCATCGCATCGCGCCGGATGGGTCGCATCGGTTGATTTACCAACGCATCGAAACGGCGATACAGCGCATCGGTATCGGGCCATTGCGAGATGGCACTACCGGCGGGCGGCTCAATGGAGGCTCTGGGAAGATTCATGCAATAACATCCTGGACAGGATGGGCGTCGATGGTGTCGAGCAGGCGCTGCAGTGCTGTGTCGGGCGCGCGCTCGCCGGCAAGGCGTATGGCGATGCGGGTGCGCAACTGATCCAGCGCCAGCGACTCCAGTGCCACCAGCGCAAGCAACGTGGCATCAAGTGAAGTACCGCAGCAGATCGCGCCATGCGTGCGCAGCAGGTAGGCATTGACGTCGGGCCGCAACGCGCGCCCCAGCTTGCCCGACAGCCAGCCCGTGCCTGACGGCGCATAACCGACGAGTGGCACCTCGGGCCCCAGCAGGCGTCGATGTTCCGGATCATCAACCAGCAACGGACGGCCCAGCAGCGTGCAAGCGCTGGCTGCCGGTTGATGCGTATGCACGCTCGCGTGGCAGTCACGACGCGCACGCAGAACCTGCGCGTGCATGCCCGACTCCACCGACGGCTTGCGCTCGCCGTCGACCTTGACGAGATCAGCGAGGCGCAGCACGCACACATCAGCTGCCTCCATCGTCTGGTAATCGGTCGCGGACGGCGTCACCGCGATATGTTCGCCATCGATACGCAGGGCCAGGTTGCCACCCGTGGCGGCGAAGTAGCCTCGATCGGCCAGTGCGCGACTGACGTCGACCACACGCTGTCGTTCGGCTGGAAACTTCATGCCGTCGCCTCCTGCTGTCGATTGATGCGGCGATACATCGGCGCGAGCCGCCGATGCAGCTCCTTGAAAGTATCGAAACGCTCGTCGTACAACCCGCGCATCGCCTGACGCGGCTCGAACAGCTGCCGCTGCCTGCAACGCTCGGGTACGTCCGCAAAGTCGAGCTCACCCAAGCCTACGCCAGCGACAAAAGCGGCACCCAACGCATTCGCCTGGATGGGTGCCTGCGGCTGGCGCACGGCCATGCCGGTGGCGTCCGCAAGTATCTGGCACCACACATCCGACTGCCCACCACCACCCACCACGGTCAGCGTGTCGCCACGGCGCCCGCGTACGAAACGCAGCATCGGCTCCAGCATCCATCGCGTGTTCAATGCCACGCCTTCGAGGAATGCGCGTATCACGTCCTCGCGCGTGTGGTCGGCGGAGAGATTGAAGAGCCCGGCACGTAGGGTTTTGTCATCCACGGGCGTGCGCTCGCCGAACAGCCAGGGCGTATAGATCAGGCCGCGCGCACCGGCCGGCACGCGATCGGCGATGCGATCAAGCACCTGATAGACGTCCGGACGCATGTCATCGCTGAGCAGTTCGTCGGGATGGAACAGGATGCGGTCGCGCAGGAAGGCAAGGTTGCTGCAGGCGGCCGACTGCATCGCCATCGCCAGGTAACGTCCCTTCAGCGCACATGGCACCGAAGCGACGAACGTACCGATATCGGTACGCTTGGCCGGTACATGCGCGCCCAGCCATGAGGATGTGCCCAGATACAGGTGCATGTCACCGTCACGCACGGTTCCCGCACCTACCGCAGCTGCCGAGTTGTCCACCGAACCGGCAACGACGCGAGTAGTGTGCGAAAGCCCCAATACGTCGGCCACGACCGGCGTCAGCGTGCCGATCACCTCGGTGGAATGCACGATGTCCGGCAGCTTGTCGCGATCCAGCCCAAGAATGTTGAGCAGACCGGTGTCGTAACGCACGCGGCCCAGATCGCGATTATCGGTGGCCCAGGTGGTGAGCGCCGAGTCGTGGGTGGAACAGAAGCGTCCGGTCAGACGCAGATTCATGAAGTCGAGCGCGTTGAGAAATTTGTGCGTGCGTTCGACCAGTGACGGATGATGATCGTGCAACCAGGCCATGTGACCGGCCGAATCCTTGCCCGACAGCGAAGGGGCGCCACCGGTCAGGCGCAACCAGCGCGCAAGCTTGAGCGGACCATAGCCCTGGATGTTGAGCAGACCGCTGCGCGCACGGCGACGAATCGCCTGTGCCCCGCGCATGTCGAGCCAGAGGATGGCTCGCGACAACACGCGGCCCTCGCTGTCCACCGGAATGGTGCATTCGCCGAAGGAGGAGCAGCAGACCGCGATCACGCGTCGGCGCACGGCGGCATCGGGCGCCAACAGTTCCCGCGCGGCATCGAGGAAAGCCTGCCACCAATCCTGCGGGTCCTGCTCCACGCCAGCGTCGCCGACCAGATGCAGCGGCACGGGGCGGAAGGCCCAGCCGTGAACCTGTCCGTCCAGCCCCACCAGCGCGCATTTGCAGCCCGAGGTCCCCAGGTCGACGGCCAGCACCAACGGGTCGACCGAAACGGAGGAAGCGGCCTGCACGGCAACTGGCATGTGAAGCGACCCAGAATGGTAGTTATAGCTATCGTATAGTTACGACTATAATTTCGACAATCCCCATCCCAGGATGTCGCTGGTGTCCTCGACTCCGCCCCGCACCCGCCGCACGAAGGCAATCTCGCTCGAGTTGGCGCCCAAGCTGCGTCCGGCGCAATCGCGCGCCGCCGAGACCTATGAGCACCTGCTGGGTGTCACCGCGCAGATCCTCACCGAGGTCGGCTTCGAGCGCCTCTCCACCAACATGGTGTGCGAGCGGGCCGGGCTCTCGCCGCCGGCGCTCTATCGCTATTTCCCGAACAAATACGCCCTGCTCCACGAGCTGGGCCGTCGCCTGATGGAACAACAGAATGCCCTGATCACACACTGGCTCACACCCGCCGTGTTCCACGGCGATATCCGGACGCTCGAACAGGCGCTCACCGGTCTGTTGCTCGAAACGTATCGCGTTACCCAGCAGACGCAAGGCGGGATGTGGATTCTGCGGGCGTTGCGGGCAGTACCCGCGCTGCAGGATGTACGGCTCGCCTCGGCGCGGGAAGTCACGTCCCAGGTCGCCCTGCGGCTGGCCCGCGTGTTTCCGCGGATCGACGTCGCTCAATTGGAGCTGATCAGTCGTGTCGCCGACGGCATGGCCTATGCAGCCCTGGAAATGCTGTTCGATGATCCAGCGCTGGATCCGCTGGCGGTCATGGGCATCGTTGCGGCGACCCTGGCCAGCTACTTTGACCGCCTGCGCGCCGTGCCCCCGAGCGAAAGCTGACAAGGTTCAAGATATCCGCAAACAAAAACGGCGCCCAAGGGCGCCGTTCTGCTAACTGTTGCCGAATTGGTCGGGACGGCAGGATTCGAGCTCGCGTTTACTCGAACCAGACTGCCATTTGGCTGATTCGGGCACTGCAGCCGCCCGGCGAACCGTTCCGCCCTCTTGTCGCTTGCACCCATGGTCAAGGCCACGCAAACTTGCTGCTTCAGCAGCGAATTCTTTGTGATGGTCTTCTCTAGGGCGCAGCGTCGATGGATTGCACTGGCAGCGCACTTCGCGTTGCTGCTGTCCATGTGTGCGCCCATGGTGTCCCGCTGGCTGATGCTCGACGGGATGACTGGAGACTGCCCCGCCGTGGTCATGGATGGGGGGGCGATGGTCATGCCTGATGGCATGACGATGCCACAAACGTCGTCCCTGCACCTGGACCACGCCGGACAGCATCCGGACGGGGAGTCGGCGGGTGATGCCTGCGGTTACTGCTCCCTACTCGCTCACTCGCCACTTGTGGTGGTGGTTGCAGCGACACTGGCGACCCTTCCTCCGTTACCGGCACCTACTCTTCCGGCAACAGACGCCACGCTCAGCGAGCAACCCGCTTCACTGGCCTTCAGGTCGCGTGGCCCCCCTGCCCTTCTTGCTCTTGCCTAATTTCCAGATGGCTCGCCACGCATAGGTGGCGCGGTCCGGTTCGTCCGGACTCGGAACAAGAGCTTCAAATTAATGCTCCTTGCTCCGATCGCACTGCCTGCAGTGCGACATGCGCTGACTCGCGTGTATGCCTTGGTCCTGATCGGCGCGCCCGCGACGGGTGACGTCAGGCCATAAACTTTCCTGCCCGGCAGACAAGAATTTTCATGAATCGGCATACCCTTTCTATCGCAGCCTTTCTTACGTGCACGCCCATCATGGGCGCGTTCGCTCAGGCCAACAGCAACACAACCGCCACTGGTGATGCGGACCCGTCCGCGCAAACAAGCGGGACAACCTCTGCAGTGCCCGGCAACTCCGTCACGCAGTTGAACACCATCACTGTGACGGGTCGAAAATTCCTGGACGAAGACACCAGCGGCATTACCAATCTCCCCCTTCCCATCGAAAAGGTGCCGCAATCAATCAGCCTGGTGAACAACGACTTCATCAAGGCTGCGGATCTCAAGAACATGGGGGAGATCGCCCAATACACCAATGGCGCACTATGGGCCAGTTACAGCCCGAGCTATGGCAATCAAGTATGGCTGAGAGGCTTCTCCGCCGGGTACGCCATCGATGGCCTAACCGTCGGTGATCAAATCACCGAACCCGATCCAGCCACACTGGAGCGATACGAAGTCGTAAAGGGGCCGGCGTCCGTCGTCTATGGCGCGCAGAGCCCCGGCGGCATCATCAACCTGGTGTCCAAGAGCGCCTCTCCTGACACGCCAAATTACGTGCAGGTCCTCGGCGGTTCATGGGGACGGTGGCGGCTTGAGGGCCAGGTCGCAGGATCGCTCAACGAGTCAGGTTCGGTCCGAGGGATCGCCGTCGCCGCGCAAGAGGATGGAGGAAGCTTCGTTCATCACGTCGGCCTGGAAAAGTCGGTGCTCTACGGCGGCCTTGATATCGATTTTGATGAGCACGTGAAAGGCTACGTCAGGGCGAGTTACCAGCGCACGGAAGACACTCCCTACAACGGCATTCCTACCTATCCCGATGGCTCGCTGGTGCCGGTATCGCGTTCGTTCTTTCTGGGAGGCTCAGACTTGAGCGCCGTGGCGCACGCGTCCCGCATCGACTCCGGCGTGACATGGACACCCTCCGACCTGTGGTCCTTCGATCTCAAGGGCATTTACCAATACACCACGCACGGTGGCAGTAATGCCTATCCTTACGACTTCATTGCTTATGACGGAACGTTTCCCATCGGCGGCGAGCAGTTCAACAACTGGCACGTCAATGACTTCACGGTCGCGGCCTCTGCCATGCGTAAGTTGGACGACCTTGGTCTCAGTGACAGCTCGGTATCAGCCAATGTGCGCTATCAGCAATACCGCTACTACATCGATGAGAGCTTCCTGACCGGCGGCCCGGCTGATATCAGCCAAGGCGAGGCCGCGGTCAACGATGTGTTCAACAACATGATAGTTGGCAGCGGAAGCTACCAGCAGGATCAGAAGATGGACTACCTGACGGTATCCTCACAGGCGGTCATTAAGGTGGCCGCGCCACTGACCCTGGTCGGTGGCGTAGCGTTTTCCAAACCATCCATTGATCTTCAAGTCGATCACGGCGCCTGGAAAAACCTCGACCCGGGCAGTCAGGTGAACTATCGCGGCGCAGCGATTTTTCAGGCGAGCGATAACCTGAATCTCTATGCGTCTTACAGCGAGTCGTATCAACCCAACCTTCGTCTCGATGTGCAATACGACGTGCTTCCGCCAGTCAGCGGCAAGCAATATGAAGTGGGTGCCAAGTACCTGTCCAGCGAGCGCCTGCTGCTCACCGCTGCGTTGTTTGAAATCCGCGAGAACAACGTGGCGATCTACGACTCCATGGTCAACGGCGAGGCGCTCTATCGCGCGTCGGACGTTCGGCACCGCGGAGCCGAGCTGGAAGCGACAGGCCGGCTTGCCGACCACTGGCAGGTCAAGGGGGGCGTGGCCGTCCTCGACTCCGTGGTAACGAAAGACCCGGAGAATCCCGCCAATAACGGCGAGCGGCAGCCATGGTTGCCTCGCACGACGGCCAATCTATTCACCAGCTACGACTTTGCTAGTGGCGTTTCTGTGTCCGGCGGCATGCGTTACGTAGGCTCGGTCAAGACCTATGACAGCTCATCGGCCACACCAACACCGTCGCTGCGTTCCTATCTGGTGGCGGACGCTGGCGTCAGCTACGCCATCGACAAGTGGCTGCTGCAGCTGAACCTAAAGAACCTATTCGATAAGCATTACGTCGTTAGCACGCCCATCTTCCAGTCGCTGTCGGCGGGTTTGTATCCAGGTGAACCGCGCAGCGTCTCAGTGTCTGTCAGAAGGGACTTCTGACAAGCCGCATACACTGAATGTCAGCGGCTCGGATGCTGCGGGTCGCTGACTGCTTCACTCAACGATGGCCCTTTCTTTGAGGGGCATCCGAGGAACCGATTGTGAACGACTCCCTCAAGATACCCGCCCGTCGGCGTTGGCCGGACTACGCCGCACTGTGGCGCTGGCATTTCTATGCCGGCCTGTTCTGCCTGCCGTTTTTCTGCTGGCTTGCGATTACAGGATCCCTGTATTTGTTCCGTCCCGACATCGAGGCGTGGCTAGACCGGCCCTACGAGTCGCTTCATTTGGAAGGACCGCGAGCCACTCCGGCCAGCGAAGCGCGAGCCGCAGTGGCCGCTGTGCCGGGCTCGGTGTTCAGCCACTACGAACCACCCGCAACCGCGACAGGTGCCGCGCAGGTCGTTGTCGCTCGCGAGGGATACTTGTATCGCGTTTATGTGCACCCTGGCAGCTTGCAGGCCATGCACGTCGGCCGTGACGACCACCGCATCATGGAGTTGATGAGCCACCTGCACGGCAATCTCCTCCTGGGGACGCCAGGATCGATGATCGTGGAGATGGTTGGGTCGTGGGGCGTGATCATGATCCTCACCGGGGTGTGCCTGTGGTTTCCCCGAGGGACCAAGCGCCTTGGCGGCCTGCTGTATCCGCGACTGCGTGGGCATGGGCGTTTATTCTGGCGTGACCTGCACTCTGTCACCGGCGTGTGGATCTGCGCGGTAACGTTGTTTTTGTTGCTGAGTGGGCTGCCTTGGGCGGCGAGTTGGGGTAGCTATTTCACATGGGTCCGTAATCACTGGACGGCGACGGCGGGCAAGCCCGACTGGTCGCTGGGTGGCAAAGAGGAGCCTATCCCGACCATGGCGCATGACATGCACATGTCGCACATGGCGTCGCCCAATGCGAAGTCAGCTATCAGTGCCGCAGAAATGGCAGCGATGCGGCCGCCAGCAACCGGAAAGGATGCGATGCAGCCGCCGCTTGACCTTGATGCGCTCAGCACGGTGGTGCCGGTGGCCGCAGGACTTGGTGTACCGCGCCCGCTCTGGATCCTTCCGCCATCTCCCGGCGAACGTGACTGGATCGTCTCATCCCGCAATCAGGACCGGACGCAGCGTGTTTCGTACGCCATCGATCCGAATGGCGCGGTGTCGGGCCGCAAGGTGTTCGGGGACGACGATGCGGTGAACAGGACAATCAATGTGGCCATTTCCGCCCACGAAGGCCATTTGTTCGGTCGACCGAATCAGGCCATTCTTCTGTTGAATGCGATTGGCGTGTTGCTGGTGGCAATTAGCTCAGCCGTGATGTGGTGGCGGCGCCGCCCAGCACATCTGCTGGGCGCTCCCAGACCCGGTGCAAGCCCACGCACCTCCGCGCTCTTGGCTCTTGGTTGTGCCCTACTCGTACTAACGGTGTTGCTGCCACTGTTCGGGGCATCGCTGCTGCTAATCCTTCTGCTCGAGCGCCTCGTGCTTCCTCGTCGCTCTTCGCTACGCCGCTGGCTGGGTCTTGGTGCTGGCTCCGCATGATGTGTGGGAAACACACTTTCCAGTCGAAGTGAGCGTTCCAAGTCGTCGCAGCGAAAGGTGCCCCGCGATACGTTCGAAGCTGCCTCGGGGGCGAGATCGTGCGCTATCGCGTTCCGCTCTTGCCGGTCGCCAAGCGAGTCAAAAAGGGGCACACGGTTCGCCACGTGCTGACCTTCGATGATCAGGAATCAACCAAGCCGGCACCGTTACTGTTTCGGCACGCGAGCATGCTTGCGTGGAGTCATGGTGCCTCCGGGTCTGGCCGCGGTTTCCTGCCATGGACCCGTTTACACAAAATCTAGGACACGCCCCACCTTGAGTAGCTCAACTCATGACGGCCAGTGGCCGGGAGCGCCATCGAGCCCCCCAGACCATCCTCAGTGCTGCAACAGGATCGGTATTTCGGCGTTCTGCAGGATGTGTCGAGTCGCGCCGCCCAAGATGCGCTCTCGCACCCGAGCATGACCATATGCGCCCATGACTAAACAGTCAGCCGACTGCCTCATGGCTGCGCGCAAGAGCGCCCGGCCTGAGTTGATGGGACTAGCGTAGAGCGGCTTCTCGCCGACGCGAACGCCATGCGACCGCAGATAGGCTACTGGATCGAACGGCAGCTGCCGTCCTTCGTTCTCCAGCGCCAACGCCCCATCTTTCAGAATCACTACCTGCTCAGCTAAAGCGGCGAGCGGAAGAGCGGCATGAATGGCTCGGATGGATTCGATGCTGCCGTTCCAGCCGATCACCATCCGCTTGAACTCGATGGGTTTGTCCCAACGGGGCGGCAGCACCAGACACGGAGCACGGCAAGTCAGCAAGGCTTCGCCAAGCACGTCGATCATTCGGGAAGCTTCTGCGAGGTCTCGCTCCAGCACGATCAGGTCATGCCAGGCCCCCAGCGCGCGCATCGTCTTTGCTGGCGCCACCTGCGTGTTTTCCCAAGACACATGCCGGACGCCGCGGGATCGGGCGAACGCGGCAAATGAATCATAGTCATCGCGCTCAACCCGCCCTGCATCCATCAACAGGGCCATTACGGTGGGCTCGTCATCGATGCCTGCGAGGGACCGAAGTGAGGGATCGATATAGCAGCCCGTCACATGAGCGTTGAACATCGCCGCAATATCGACGCCGGCAAACGCCGCCGGGCTCCACGGACCCGACGATGTCACCAACGCCAAAACATCTGCATAGCCTTTATGGGTGGCGACAACAGGGTTTGGTTCGAAGCGCTCGTCGTAACTCAGAGGCATTTTCATGTGAGATACCTCCCGCTCACACCAGATCGATGGAATGAATGACTAGGGTGCTGTCGTGCGGATCGGGGCGCCGCACGAACCCGAGATAGGAGGCAAGATCGCGCATGGCCTGGTTGTTGGCGCCGTCCACCGAGAACATGTGACGGAACCCTTTCCTGCGCGCCACATCCATCAGGTGGCGCATCAACAGGACGCCCAAGCCTTTTCCCTGCCACTCGTCCGCGACAGTGACAGCACACTCACAATGTTTCCCGTCGCCTGTTGCACTGTATCGGCTCACGCCGATCTCTCGGAGCTTGCCATCCTCATGGACCAGCGCCACGAAGGCCATATGGTTCTGGCAATCGACGTCCATCAAGCGGTCGACCGTTGCCGCGCCGACCTGCTGGAAGTCCCCAAGGAACCGCATCCGTCGGGCCGTGTGTGAGAGACCGTTGATGAAGGCGACTTCCCGCTCCCTGTCCTCTGCAGCGAGTGGGCGGATCAGCACGGGAGTGCCGTCTCGCAATGGTTCGATCCAGTGATCGCCTTCCAACGCGTCAAGAAAAGGCAGGAACGGCTTCGCGATCTCCGCGAAAGGATGGGTAGATGCAGACATGGTATTCACCCCGATATGGCAAACCGTCTGGCCATGTCCTGTTGACCGTAACGGCCCTGGCGTCTTCGGCTTCCCGCGCCATGTTCTTGTACGCCGCGAGCGCTCAGGCCTAATTGACTGGCGTCAATTACTCGCAGGCTGCGACGCTTTTCCCGTTGCTACATCACCATCAACGGGACGGCAAAGCTGTGCGAGAAGATCAGGACGAAGCACCGTCACCGACTTTCTCTGCACTGCCAAGATCCCCATGGTCTCGAACCGGGTGAACAGCCGGCTTACTGTCTCTACAACCAGTCCCAGATAGCTGGCGATGTCCTGCCGGGACATGGGCAGCATGAGATGACTGCCGTCCCGATGCAGGGTCTCGTATCGATCCGCCAGACTCTTGAGGAAGATGGCAAGCCGGACCTGTGCCTGCTGTTGCCCCATGGTCACCAGATGCTGGTGCTCCTGAACAACCTCGCGACTGATGACGCGGAGAAGTTGCCGATGCAACGTCGGAATCTGACTGGTGACTCGCTCAAGCTCCGAGAAAGGCAGCTCGCAGATGCTGGTGCGTTCCAGCGCCTCGGCTTGGCTGGCATGACGCCCTGAAGCGAGCGCATCAACGCCGACGATCTCCCCAGGCAGGTGGAATCCAATAACCTGCTGGCAGGCCTCTTCGTTAAGGACAAAAGTCTTCAGCGCGCCAGACCGCACGACAAACAGGGAGTGGAAGGCATCGCCAACACGGTAAAGCGCCTTGCCGCGTTCCAGCGTTCGTTTATCCCTGACGGTGGCATCAAGACGGGCGAGATCGTCTCCGTTGATCCCCGCAGGCAGGCATAGCTCCCGTAGGCCGCAACTGGCGCAGCTTCGGCGCAACTGGGTGATATCGAGCACGTCGGCGACAGGCGGCATGTGGCCCGTCCCTCGAGGGTGAAAGGCGCAATCCGATGCTAGCACGGCCGCCTCACGGGCGACGGCCAGCGACCCGAAATGACGGTTTGAAGACAGCCTTGCCATTCGTGGCAGCAATTGATTGGCGTCAAAAAGGCCTCTGGAGAGCTGGCGCAGAGTGCGCCCGTGGTTACGGCGCCAAGCGCGCCTCACTTAAACCGATCCGGGAGAGTCCCATGTTTAAACGCATTCTTCTTCCGACCGACGGGTCAGAGCTGTCCAATCGTGCGGTGGAACTTGGCATCGAGCTTGCCCGCAGCCTGGGAGCCAGCGTCTTTGCCTTCCACGCGATGGAGCCATTTGGATCAGTGCCCTACTTCACCGAGATGATGATCTTTCCCGAGGATGTTTATGAAAAGGAGGTCAGCGAGCGGGGGGATTACTACCTGGAGGAAACCAGGCAGCGAGCACAGGCCGCAGGTGTGCCGTGGGAAGGGACGCGTGAATATGCACACAGGCCGCATGAAGCCATCCTTCGCGTCGCCAGGGACCAAAAATGCGATGTCATTGTCATGGGATCGCACGGTCGCTCCGGACTCGACCGCCTTCTACTCGGCAGTGAAACGAACAAACTTTTGCTCAGCACAGACGTGCCTGTATTGGTCTGTCACTAACTGAATCAGGGGATGAGAACGGCTGCGCCTTGCAGAATGCCAAGGCGCAGGTCGTCCAGTGCCTCGTTGGCTTGCTCAAGGCGATACCGCTCGACGTGCACTTTGACCTTGGCCTCGGCCGCAGCGGCGAGGAATACCCGGCCATCTTCCCGGGTCAGATTGGCAACCGACAGAAGACGGCGCTCTCCCCAGAGCAAGTCATAGGGGAAACTCGGAATATCCGACATGTGGATGCCGCCGCACACCACCGAGCCTCCCTTACGAACGGCGCGCAACGCCATGGGGATCAGCTCACCAGCGGGGGCGAAGATCAAAGCGGCGTCGAGAAGGCACGGCGGTGGCAGGGCTGAAGATCCCGCCCAGGTCGCACCCAACGACTGCGCAAACTGCTGTGCCGCGACATCTCCCTCTCGCGTGAACGCATAGACTTCCTTGCCCTGCGATGTCGCTACCTGGATAAGGAGGTGAGCTGCTGCCCCGAAGCCATACATGCCCACTCGGGTACATTCACCGGCGAGCTTCAGTGTCCGCCCACCAATCAAGCCTGCGCACAGGAGCGGAGCCGCTTCAGCCGGGTCTGGGTAATCGCTTACTGGCAAGGGTAAGCAATAGCGAGCATCCGCGATCACTTGGGTCGCGTAGCCACCATCACGGGTGCAGCCGGTGAAGATGGGCGAGTCACAAAGGTTCTCGCTGCCGCTGGTGCAGTAGAAGCAGTAGCCACAGGCTCGACCCAGCCAGGGCACACCCACTTGGTCGCCGACCATGGGCGATAGCACGCCATCACCCACGTCATCCACGACACCCACAATTTCATGGCCTGGCACGACCGGATACTGCGCCTGGGGAAGCTCTCCATCGTAGACATGCAAGTCAGTCCGACAGACACCACAGGCCAGAACCTTGATACGCACTTGACCCGGACCCGGCACAGGCGTGGGTTCCTGCATCAGCACTAGCGGGTGCCCCGGCTTCATCAATCGCATGACGTCCATAGGCTTTCCTCAGGCCACGCACATGCCCAGCACGGCGAGGCCCATGACGGCAGTCGCTCCCCATCCAAGCCAACGCAACCATCCCTTGACCGTGAAGGAGCCCATGACGCCCGGGTGGCTGGCGGTCCACATAATCGCGATCATCAGGGGGACGGCGATGACCCCGTTAATGACGGCTGCCCAGAACAGGAGCCGGAGCGGGTCCAAGGGTAAGCAGCTCACCACAACACCCAACACCATGGCCCCGACGATGATCCGATAGAAGACCTTGGCGCCTCCAGGCTTCTCAGACAGGCTGGACCGGACGTTCACGGCCTCGCTGACGGCATAGGCAGCTGATCCAGCCAAGACGGGAATGGCGAGCAGTCCTGTTCCAACAATGCCCAACGCAAATATCAGCGATGCGGCTCTGCCAGCCAAGGGTTCCAGCGCACGTGCCGCATCGGCCGGCGCGCGGATGTCAGTGATGCCGTGTGAGTGCAGCACGGCAGAAGCAGTCACTATGATGAAGAACGCGACGAAGTTCGAATAGGTCATTCCGAACACCGTGTCAAAGCGGATGCGCTCGAAGGAAGCGGCAGCTTGTTCCGGCGCATCTATCAGCGGGCTCTCAGTAAGAGACTGCTCCTCTTCCTCTACTTCTTCTGAGGCCTGCCAGAAAAACAGGTAGGGGCTGATGGTTGTGCCGAAGATACCCACGACGACCACGAAATAGCTGGCGCTCCACGGCCACGCCGGCCAAGGTTCGGTCAATGCCATCTTCCACGGCACGTCAACAATGGCAGCCGTGGCGACGTACGCCAACAGGCTGACCGTGAGCCACTTCAGGATCGGCGCGTACCTACCGAATGGCAGGAACACCTCGAGTCCCAATGAAAGTGCCACCAAGACCGACGCGTATACCCATGCCTGGCCGCCCACCAAGAGGCTGACGGCGGCGCCCATGGCACCAATGTCTGCAGCAAGGTTGATCACATTGGCGATCAGCAATAGCACAACCAGCCCGAAGACGAAGGTGGGTGGCAGATGCCCTCGCATATTGGCCGCCAGGCCCCGCCCGGTGACGCGCCCAACCCGGGCACAAATCATTTGGATGCCGATCATGAAGGGGAGCGTCAAAACGACTGTCCAAAGCGTCGTGTAGCCCCACAGAGCCCCGGCCTGGGAGTAGGTCGCAATCCCGCTGGGATCATCGTCTGCGGCACCGGTAATGAGTCCAGCTCCCAAGCGTCTTGTCCGCGAGGGCGTTCGGCTTCGACTCGAAGCTATGACTGGATGCGCGGACATGAGGCCTCCCTAAGATGGGACCAGCATCTCAAACGCGAATGGTTACTTTTTGACTGATGTCAATTTCCAGAGCCGGTACGCACAGGCTGCCGCGACGGCCGTTTTGGCCCGCAGTTAACGATACGGTGTAGAAGACGCGACCGCGTAGAAAAACATGGGTTCGTTAGGCACAGATCGATCTCCTGGATGGAGATCCTGTGGGCGTCGATCAGGTGGTCTAGCACCCTGACGCAGCAGTTCGGTGCAGCACTTCGAAGAAGTGCGGGGTTAGTGATTCCTAACCCCTTGATGCTAGTTGCCGAATTGGTCGGGACGGCGGGATTCGAACCCACGACCCTCTGCCCCCCAGGCAGATGCGCTACCAGGCTGCGCTACGCCCCGACGATACGGCAAGTCGACAAGTCTACCAGCGAGCCGGTAGCACCGGAAGCCTTTTGAGCGTGCTCAGCGACGCAGCAAGGTCAGCACTTCTTCCAGCTCCATGCGCACCTGGCGCACGATCTGGTGAGAGATGCTCGACTCCATGCGCGCCTGCGGGCCTTCCAGCCGGGCGCGTGCGCCGGTGATGGTGAAGCCTTCGTCGTACAGCAGGCCACGGATCTGCCGGATCATCAGCACATCGTGACGCTGGTAGTAGCGGCGGTTGCCGCGACGCTTGACGGGGTTGAGGGCCGGGAACTCCTGCTCCCAATAGCGCAGCACGTGCGGCTTGACGCCACACAGTTCACTGACCTCACCAATGGTGAAGTAGCGCTTCGCCGGAATGGCGGGGAGTTCGGTGTTATTCCCTTGGTCCAGCATAGCCCTCGACTCGCACCTTGAGTTTCTGACCCGGACGGAACGTCACCACGCGACGGGCGGAAATGGGAATCTCCTCGCCTGTCTTCGGGTTGCGGCCCGGCCGCTGGTTTTTCTGACGCAGGTCGAAATTGCCGAAGCCCGACAGCTTCACCTGCTCACCCTTTTCCAACGCTTCGCGGACGACCTCAAAGTAGGCGTCCACGAATTCCTTTGCCTCACGCTTGTTGAGGCCCACCTCGAGAAATAGGCGCTCAGCCATCTCCGCTTTGGTCAGCGCCATCTTATCCTCGCAACTTTGCCTTGCATGCCTGCTCCAACGCTACGACTGCTTCACGAATGTTACGGTCGGCGTCGTCGTCAGTAAGCGTGCGTGAAGCGTCCTGTAAAATCAAGCCCATAGCGAGACTCTTTCGGCCCACTTCGACCCCCTTGCCGCTGTACCGGTCGAACAGGCGAAGCTCTTTCAGCTGGCCGCCAAGGGTGCTGCGGACCACCTGCTCAATCTGTGACCAGGTGACCTCTTCCGGCACGTCCACGGCGATATCGCGGCGGACGGAGGGGAAGCGGGGCACCGACTGCGCCTTGGGCAGGCGACGGGCCAGCACGGGCTCCAGCTCCAGTTCGAGCACATGTACGTCGGCACCGAGGTCCAGTGCCTTGGCCAGCTGCGGGTGCAGGGCACCCAGGTAGCCGGCAGTGACACCGTCGCGGGTGACGCGAGCGCCACGGCCCGGGTGCAACCAGGCCGGCAAGCCATCGGCATGGACCGCCCAACGCTGGGGCTCGCCGCCCCAGGCAATCAAGGCGTCCAGGTCGCCCTTGAGGTCATGGAAGTCGAGCGTGCGGGCGGCTTCGCCCCACTGCTCAGCCTTTGCCGTACCACACGCCACGATGGCCAGGCTCGGCGTTTCGGTTGGCGCGTCCTTGCGGGCGGCCGCCTCCGTACTGATGCGGAAGCTGCGGCCGAGTTCGAACAGGCGTACGCGCTCCTGCTGGCGAGCACGATTGTGCGACAGCGCTTCGATGAGGCCGGGCAGCAACGACGGACGCATCACCGCCAGGTCGGCCGACAGCGGATTGGCCAGCGGCACCAGATGCCCAGTCATTCCCCAGCGCTGCAGCAGATCGTTGCCCACGAAGGCCAGGTTGACCGCTTCGTAATAGCCACGTGCCGCCAGTTGCTCGCGCACAGCCAGTTCGTTGAGGCGTGCCTCCGGCTCGGCGGCCAGGGTCAGTGCGCCCGCCGGCGTATGCGTCGGGATGTTGTCGTAACCGTGGATACGCGCGACCTCTTCGACCAGGTCTTCCTCGCGCTCGATATCGAAACGGCTGCTCGGCGCGGTGACCTGCCAGCCATCGGCTTGTGCCACCACCTGCATACCCAGCGCGGTGAAGATGCGCGCCACTTCGGTATCCGCCACTTCAATGCCCAGTACGCGCTTCAGCCGCGCACGGCGCAGCACGACCGTCGCCGGCTTCGGCAGGTCAGCGAGGTTCTCGGCCACCAGCACGGGACCGGCCTTGCCACCGGCGATCGCCAGCAGTAATTCCGTCGCGCGTTCCAACGCCCGCCGCGGCAGCTCCGGATCGACACCGCGCTCGAAGCGATGCGAAGCATCAGTATGCATGCCCAGCTTGCGCGCACGCCCCATGATGGCGGCGGGTGCGAAGTGCGCCGATTCCAGGAACACGTTGCGGGTGTCGTCGGTGACGCGCGAATCGAAGCCGCCCATCACGCCGGCGACGGCAAGGCCGTGCTTTTCATCGGCGATCAGTACGAACGTGTCGTCGAGCTTCGCTTCCGAACCATCGAGCAGCTTCAGCGTTTCGCCCTTGCCCGCGTGGCGCACGATGACGTCGCCCTGCAGCTTGTCGTTGTCGAACGCATGCAGCGGCTGGCCCAGTTCCAGCATCACGTAATTGGTGACATCGACTACCGCGCTGATCGGGCGCAGGCCGGCGCGGCGCAGGCGCTCGGCCAACCACAGCGGCGTGCGCGCCTTTGCGTCGATACCTTCGATGATGCGGCCGAGGTAACGCGGCGCATCGGCGCCGGCTTCGAGACGGATGCCGCGGCGTGCGTCGCTGCTCACCATGGCTGCCGCCTGCTCGCCAGTCTTCACGCGGCTGCCAAACAAGGCAGCCACGTCATGCGCCAAGCCGTAGAGGCCCAGGCAGTCCGGGCGATTCGGCGTGAGCTTCAGCTCGAAGCTGGCATCGGGCAGGCCGAGGTAAGCGGCTAGTGGTTGGCCCACCCGCGCATCGGCCGGTAGTTCCAGCAGGCCCGATGCGTCGTTGTCGATGCCCAGCTCCTTGGCCGAGCACAGCATGCCGAACGACTCGACGCCACGCAGCTTGGCGGCCTTGATGTTGATGCCACCCGGCAGGGTTGCTCCAACAGTCGCCAGCGGCACCTTGATGCCCACGCGCGCATTCGGCGCACCGCAGACGATCTGCAATGGCTCGCCCTGCCCCACGCTCACCTTGCACACCTGCAGGCGATCGGCTTCCGGATGCTTCTCGGCGCCGACGATCTCGGCTACCACCACACCGTCCAGGCCTTCGCCTAGCGGGGTGAGTTCTTCTACTTCCAGGCCCGCCATGGTCAGCGCATGGGCCAATGCCGCGCGGTCAGCCTGGATCTCGACCAGTTCGCGCAGCCAGTTCTCGGAGAATTTCATGTCACGGTTCCTGCTGCATTTACGCGAACTGCTTGAGGAAGCGCAGATCGTTCTCGAAGAACGCGCGCAGATCGGAGACGCCATAGCGAAGCATCGCGAAGCGCTCCACGCCCAGGCCGAACGCGAAGCCGGTGTAGCGCTCCGGGTCGATGCCGCAGTTCTTCAGCACGTTGGGATGCACCATGCCGCAGCCGAGCACTTCCAGCCAGCGCGTGCTGCCGTCTTCCGCATCCCAGCGGATGTCCACTTCGGCCGAGGGTTCGGTGAAGGGGAAGTAGCTGGGGCGGAAACGCATTTCGAAATCGCGCTCGAAGAACGCGCGGATGAATTCCGCCAGCGTACCCTTGAGATCGGCGAAGCTGGAGGTTTCATCGACCAGCAGGCCTTCGATCTGGTGGAACATCGGCGAGTGGGTTTGGTCCGAGTCGCTGCGATAGACCTTGCCCGGCGCGATGATGCGAATCGGCGGCTGACGCCCCTGCATGGAACGCACCTGTACCGGCGAGGTATGCGTGCGCAGCAGGCGACCGTCGCCGAAGTAGAACGTGTCGTGCATGGCGCGCGCCGGATGATGCGGCGGGAAATTCAGCGCCTCGAAGTTGTGCCAGTCATCCTCGATCTCCGGACCGTCGGCACGCTGGTAACCCAAGCGCGCGAAGATCGCGGCGATGCGCTCGAGCGCACGCGTGATCGGATGGATGCCACCGCGCTCGCCGTCGCGTCCAGGCAGCGTGATGTCGATGGTTTCAGAAGCAAGGCGGTGATCGAGCTCGGCCTGCTCCAGCACCTGCTTGCGTGCAGCCAGCGCGTCGGCAAGGCGATCCTTGACACGATTGACCTCGGCACCGCGCGCCTTGCGCTCATCGGGCGACAACGCGCCCAGCGCTTTCAGCGCGGCGGTGACGATGCCGCTTTTGCCCAGAAGACCCACGCGCAGCGCATCAAGCGCTTCGAGCGTGTCGGCCTTGTCGATATCGGCCAGCGCTTGTGTCGCGCGGCTATCCAGATCGTCCATCGATGCGACTCTCTTGTCCCCTCTCGCCACTGGGGAGAGGGCTAGGGTAAGCCACCTAAAGGTGGTGAAGGGCGACTCTTGCTGTATCGCGCATCGAAGCGTGCTTCGATTGAAGACCGGGGCCAGACGTGTCCCTCACCTCAATCCTCTCCTCTAAGGGGAGAGGAAGCGAACACCGCAAGCATTGTCCAAATAAAAACGGGGAGGAGGCTTTAGGCCTCCTCCCCGCGGGCGTTACACGCATCCTTTGAAGAGTGCGGCCATGGATGGCCGCTTCTTGATCTTCGCGATCAAGGATGAGCGCACGAATTACGCCGCCAGACTGGCCTTCGCCTTCTCTGCGATCGCACCAAACGCCTTGATGTCGTGCACGGCGATATCAGCCAGGACCTTGCGGTCGACGGTGATACCGGCCTTGGCCAGGCCATTGATCAGGCGGCTGTACGACAGGCCGAACTGACGGGCGGCGGCATTGATACGCACGATCCACAGCGCGCGGAACTGACGCTTGCGCTGCTTGCGGCCGATATAGGCGTACTGACCAGCCTTGATGACGGCCTGGTTAGCAACGCGGAAGACCTTGCGACGGGCGTTGTAGTAACCCTTCGCGCGGCCAATGATCTTCTTGTGACGACGACGGGCGGTAACGCCACGCTTTACACGAGCCATGGTTTATCTCCTCGCCTTACAAGTACGGCAACATGCGTGCTACACCCTTGGTGTCGCAAGCCTTGACGTGGTTGGTGGCACGGAGACCGCGCTTACGCTTGGTCGACTTCTTGGTCAGGATGTGCGACTTGAAGGCGTGACCGGCCTTGAACTTGCCGGATGCGGTCTTGCGAAAACGCTTCGCAGCCGCCCGGTTGGTCTTGATCTTGGGCATGTAAATGCTCCCTGATGGGGCTGAACCCCGGGTTTCTGACTGATCTGGCGGTGGCTTGGCGACCACGCTTTCCGTCCTGCCAGCATCGGTGCACGACCCGTCCTGGTGGGTCGAACCGGCGATTATACGGAGGAAATCAGGGTTTTGCCAGCGGCGGGACTGTTTGGAGCCCCGCTCCCTTTGGGAGAGGGGTCAGGGAAAGGGTGTGGGGCTTGCGCGAGCCTCCGAAGCCTCGCACCACCCATACCCTCATCCGGCTGCTGCCACCTTCTCTAGGGGAGAAGGGTTCGCTCTTGAAGGCCCCCGCAACTGCTGGCCGCACGGCGGCCCTTTATCCTTCCCCGCTCAGCTTCAAGACCAGCTGCGAAAATACAACCTCATGATCCACCAAGAAAAAAGCGGCCCTCAGGCCGCTTTTTTTCAATTACTGCTTTTTCTTCGGCCCGATCATCATGACCATCTGGCGACCTTCCAGGCGGGGGAAGGACTCCACCACGCCGTTCTCGCCGACGTCTTCCTGGATCTTCTTGGCCAGGTTCTGGCCCAGATCCTGATGAGACATTTCACGGCCGCGGAAGCGGATGGTGACCTTGACCTTGTCGCCTTCCTCGAGGAAGCGAAGCATGTTGCGCAGCTTGATCTGGTAGTCGCCCACGTCCGTGACCGGACGGAACTTCACTTCCTTGATTTCAACCTGCTTTTGCTTCTTCTTGGCCGCCTGGGCCTTCTTCTGTGCTTCGAACTTGAACTTGCCGTAATCCATGATCCGGCAGACCGGTGGGTCGCCGTTAGGCTGGATCTCGACCAGATCCATGCCCGCCTCTTGCGCCAGTGCCAGCGCCTCGTCGCGGGTAAGGATGCCGAGCTGTTCCGCATCAGCGCCGATCACGCGCACGCGCGGAACGCGGATTTCGAGGTTACGGCGATTGCCCTTGTTGTCGGTGGTAGCGATACCACTATCCTCCAGAAGAGTTCTTGTTTATGCCGGCCCGCGCGCTCAGCGGCGGGTTTCGGCTTCCAGGCGTTCGACGAAAGCGGCCAGCGTCAAGCTGCCCAGATCCTCGCCCGAACGGGTACGCACGGAAACGGCCCCTGATTCCTTCTCGCGATCTCCGACCACCAGCAGGTAAGGGACTTTCTGCAACGTATGCTCACGGATTTTATAGCCGACCTTCTCATTGCGCAAATCGGCCTGTACGCGGAAGCCTTTATCGACAAGGGTTTGCGTCACTTCGCGAACATAGTCGGCCTGCGCATCCGTGATACTGAACACCGCGGCCTGCACTGGAGCCAGCCAGGTCGGCAACAGACCGGCGTGATGCTCGATCAGAATGCCGATAAAACGCTCCATTGAACCCACGATGGCACGATGCAACATCACCGGGTGACGACGCTGTGAACCCTCGTCCACATACTCGGCATCCAGGCGCTCGGGCATCATGAAATCCACCTGCATGGTGCCCACCTGCCAGGCCCGGCCGATGGAGTCCTTCATGTGGTACTCGATCTTGGGGCCGTAGAAAGCACCCTCGCCGGGCAGTTCCTCCCACTTCACGCCAGCGGCGCGCAGGGCAGCACGCAGCGCGTCCTCGGCGCGATCCCATACTTCGTCGCTACCGATGCGCTTGTCCGGGCGCAACGCGATCTTGAGCGCGATGTCCTCAAAACCGAAGTCGCCATAGACCTTCATCGCCTGCTGGTGGAACGCCGTCACCTCGGGCTCGATCTGCTCTTCCGTGCAGAAAATGTGGCCGTCGTCCTGGGTGAAGGCGCGCACGCGCATGATGCCGTGCAGCGCGCCCGAGGGCTCATTGCGATGGCAGGCGCCGAATTCGCCATAACGGATCGGCAGCTCGCGGTAGCTGTGCAGACTGGTGTTGAAGATCTGCACGTGACCCGGGCAATTCATCGGCTTCAGCGCAAACGTGTGCTTCTCCGACTCGGTGAAGAACATGTTCTCCTGGTAGTTGTCCCAGTGGCCGGACTTCTTCCACAGCGAAACATCCAGCACCTGCGGGCAACGCACTTCCTGGTAGCCGCTGTTGCGATACACGCGACGCATGTACTGCTCCACCTGCTGCCAGATGGCCCAGCCCTTGGGATGCCAGAACACCATGCCCGGGCCTTCCTCCTGCTGGTGGAACAGGTCGAGCGCCTTGCCGATCTTGCGATGGTCGCGCTTCTCCGCTTCTTCCAACTGGAGCAGGTAGGCCTTGAGGTCCTTGTCGTTGAGCCACGCCGTGCCGTAGATGCGCGTGAGCATCGCGTTGTTCGAATCGCCACGCCAATAGGCGCCGGCTACCTTCATCAGCTTGAATGCGCGCAGCTTGCCCGTGTTGGGTACGTGCGGGCCGCGGCACAGGTCGGTGAATTCGCCCTGCGAATACAGCGAGAGTTCCTCATTGGCGGGAATGCTCTCGATGATTTCGGCCTTGTACTCCTCGCCGAGACCGCGGAAGAAGGACACGGCGTCGTCGCGCGTCTTCACGCTACGCGTCACCGGCAGGCCTTCCCTGACGATCTTTTCCATCTCCGCCTCGATCTTCAGCAGATCGTCGGGCGTGAACGGACGCTCGTACGCAAAGTCGTAGAAAAACCCGTTGTCGATCACCGGACCAATGGTGACCTGCGCGCCGGGATACAGGCGCTGCACGGCCTGCGCCAGCAGATGCGCCGTGGAATGACGCAGGATCTCCAGCGCCTCCGGGCTCTTCTCGGTGACGATCTCAAGGCTGGCGTTGTGGTCAATCGGAAAACTGGCATCCACCAGCTTGCCGTCCACCTTGCCGGCCAGGGTAGCCTTGGCCAGGCCCGCGCCAATGGAGGCAGCGACATCCTGCACCGTCACCGGATGCTCGAAGGGGCGTTTGCTGCCGTCGGGTAACGTAATTTCGATCATATCCGTACCTGTTCGCTCGCCATATCAAAGCGCGCTTATTTGAAGAGTCCGGCCATCGAAGGCCGGTTTGGCTTTGCCCGCCCGGACGGCGGGCACTCAATCAAGTCTCCGGCCATGGATGGCCGGTTTTGCTCTTGCTCGCCAGGACGACGAGCGCAAATAAAACTCAAAAATAAAGGGCGCCAAGCGCCCTTCCCGAAAGCTATGGCGTGGCGTGGTTCAGCGTTGGAAGCTCGTAGTTGCCATGTCACACGCTCGGCTGGCGCTTTGGGCGCGGGCCACCTTTCCTCTGATGAATTCGTCAAGAACGCTAGTTTAGCCGACCTTGGGCTGTCAATTCAGCATTCCGCGGCGGCCAGTCTCACCACGCCGGCGATAGAATAGGCGGCTGCTTCTGGAGACTTCCCCATGCGCATCCTTGTCACCGGCACAGCCGGATTCATCGGCTCCGCCCTGGCCGAGCGCCTGCTGGCCCGCGGGGACGAGGTCCAGGGCATCGACAACCACAACGACTACTACGATCCGGCGCTGAAGGAAGCTCGCCTTGCGCGCTTCGCGGCACACCCGAATTACACCCACCTGCGTGCCGACCTGGCTGACGCCGAGGCGGTGAACCGCGTGTTCGCCAGCTTCGAACCGCAGCGCGTAGTGAACCTGGCCGCCCAGGCCGGCGTGCGCTATTCGCTGAAGGACCCGCAAGCCTATGTGCAGAGCAATCTCGTCGGCTTCGTAAACATTCTGGAAGCCTGCCGTCATGGCAAGATCGAGCATCTCGTGTACGCGTCCTCCAGCTCGGTATACGGCGCCAACCGCAAGATGCCGTTCGCGATCGAGGATGCCGTCGACCATCCCGTCAGCCTGTATGCGGCAAGCAAGAAGGCCAATGAACTGATGGCGCATACATACAGCCATCTTTACGGCCTGCCCACCACGGGCCTGCGTTTCTTCACGGTCTACGGCCCGTGGGGACGGCCCGACATGTCGCCGATGTTATTCGCCGACCGCATCAGCCGTGGCGAGCCGATCGACGTCTTCAACTATGGCAATCACAGTCGTGATTTCACCTATATCGACGACATCGTCGAAGGCGTGATCCGCACCCTGGACCATGTCGCCTTGCCCGATCCAGCCTACGACGCGCTGCACCCCAGCCCCGGCACATCCAGCGCGCCCTACCGCGTCTACAACATTGGCAACGACCAGCCGGTGCAGTTGCTGCGCTTCATTGAACTGATGGAACAGCAGCTGGGCCGCGAGGTGGAAAAGCGATTGCTTCCGATGCAGCCGGGCGACGTGCCCGATACCTGGGCCGACGTATCGGCGCTGCGGCGCGACGTGGGCTATGCACCGGGCACCTCCATCGAGGAGGGCGTGGCACGTTTCGTGGCGTGGTATCGCGAGTACTTCCAGCGCGGGGAATAAGCCGCGCCCGGCGGTCGAACTGTAGGAGCGCACCCAGTGCGCGAAAAGCCCATCCCCAAGGGGACGTCGCGAAGCGGTCATGCCACCACTCCGCGATCGCGCACTGGGTGCGCTCCTACAAAGAGCTGTTCAGAACGGCTTGGCAATCACCAGGAAGATCACGCCCAGCAGCACGAACACCGGCAACTCGTTCATGATGCGCAACATCTTCGATGATGGCAGCGCCCCACCCGTCTCGCTGCGCTTGAGCAAACGCCCGGTCCAGATGAAATAGGCCAACAGCAGCGCGACCAGGCCCAGCTTGGCGTGCAACCAGTGCGCATCGCCGAAGTTCGGCAGCACACCGGGGAACACGCGCCAGCCCTGCCACAGCGTCAATCCCAGCAGGAAGGCCAGGCCAAACATGTTGTGGCCGAATCGATACAGCCGCCGCCCCATCAGCAGCAACCTCGCCTTGACTGCCGGCTCGGCATCCGCCTCGGCCACATTCACCAGGATGCGCGGCAGATAGAACACCGTGGCCATCCAGGCGATGACGAACAGCAGATGGAACGACTTGATCCACAGATAGGTCATCGACGGGCTCCTTCAGCGCAAAAAGAAACGGCGCGGACCCTGAGGCCGCGCCGTTTCGTCGGTATTGGTGGGCGGTACAAGGATCGAACTTGTGACCCCTACCATGTCAAGGTAGTGCTCTACCGCTGAGCTAACCGCCCGGAGCTCGCCCGGCATGCCGTGCGAGCCGCGCAGTATACGTGCTCCGATAGCTGGCGACAACCGCCCCGGAAAGAGGGCCGTCAACGCAGGGCCTTTTCCCGGAGTTGGTGGATCTGGTCGCGTATCCGGGCGGCCTCCTCGAATTCCAGGTTCTCGGCGTGCTTGTACATCTGCGCCTCGAGTTTCTTGATCATCGCGGAGGCCTGGTCGGCGCTGAGTGCGGCGTAATCGGCGCCCTTTTCGGCCACGGCCGCCTTGCGTTCGCCACGGCTGCCGCGGCCACGTCCCGGCACCTCGCTGCGCGCGCCTTCCATGATGTCGACGATGCGACGCACCACCGATTGCGGCGTGATGCCATGGGCTTCGTTGTAGGCCTGCTGCTTTTCCCGGCGACGCGCGGTCTCGTCCATCGCAGCCCGCATCGAGCGAGTCACATTGTCCGCGTAGAGGATCGCCTTGCCGCGCAGGTTTCGCGCGGCGCGGCCGATGGTCTGAATCAATGAGCCGGTGGAACGCAGGAAACCTTCCTTGTCCGCGTCGAGAATCGCCACCAGCGATACCTCGGGCATGTCCAGGCCCTCGCGCAGCAGGTTGATGCCGACCAGCACGTCGAATTCGCCCAGACGCAGATCACGGATGATCTCCACGCGTTCCACCGTTTCGATGTCCGAATGCAGGTAGCGCACCTTCACATCGTGCTCGCCCAGGTACTCGGTAAGGTTCTCGGCCATGCGTTTGGTCAACGTGGTGACCAGCACGCGGTCGCCCATCGCCACGCGCTTGTGCACCTCGCCCAGCAGATCATCGACCTGGGTGCGTACCGGGCGTACTTCCACTTCCGGATCGACCAGGCCAGTGGGACGCACCACCAGCTCGACGATGGCATCGCCCGATTTCTGCAGCTCATAGTCGCGGGGCGTCGCCGATACGTAGATGGAGCGAGGAGCTCGCGCCTCCCACTCCTCGAAGCGCAGTGGCCGGTTGTCCATCGCCGACGGCAGGCGGAAACCGAACTCCACCAGTGTTTCCTTGCGCGAGCGATCGCCCTTGTACATTGCGCCCAGCTGCGGAATGGTTACGTGCGATTCGTCGACCACCAGTAATGCATCCGGCGGCAGATAGTCAAACAGCGTCGGCGGCGGTTCGCCGGCACCACGTCGCGTGAGATGGCGCGAATAATTCTCGATGCCCTGACAGTAGCCCACCTCGGCCATCATCTCGATGTCGAAGCGGGTACGCTGGTCAAGGCGCTGCGCCTCGACCAGCTTGTTATCCTTGTAGAGTTGTTCCAGTCGTTCTTTCAACTCGACCTTGATGGTCTCGATGGCATTGAGCACGCTTTCGCGCGTGCTGGCGTAATGCGTACGCGGATAAACGGTGTAGCGCGGCACCTTGCGGATCGTTTCACCGGTGAGCGGATCGAACAGCGCCATGTTCTCGACCTCGCCGTCGAATAGCTCGATGCGCAGCGCTTCGGTCTCCGATTCGGCCGGAAAGACGTCGATCACTTCGCCGCGCACGCGGTACGTACCGCGACGCAGCTCCATTTCGTTGCGCGTGTACTGCAGTTCGGTGAGCTGGCGAATCAGCGCGCGCTGGTCGATGCGCTCGCCCTTGGCCAGGATCAGGCGCAGCGACAGGTAGTCTTCCGGATCGCCCAGGCCATAGATCGCGGAAACGGTCGCCACGATCAACGAGTCCTTGCGCGACAGCAGTGCCTTGGTCGCCGCCAATCGCATCTGCTCGATATGGTCGTTGATCGAGGCGTCCTTCTCGATGAAGGTATCGGAGGCCACCACATAGGCCTCGGGTTGGTAGTAGTCGTAATAACTGACGAAGTACTCCACCGCGTTATGCGGGAAGAATTCCTTGAACTCGCCGTACAGCTGCGCTGCCAGCGTCTTGTTGGGCGCCAGCACAATGGTGGGCCGCTGGATCTTCTCGATCACGTTGGCGATGGTGAAGGTCTTGCCCGAGCCGGTGACGCCCAGCAGGGTTTGTGTCGCGAGGCCCGCCTCGAAGCCATCGCTCAACGCACGGATGGCGTTGGGCTGGTCGCCCGAGGGTTTGTAGGGGGAAACGAGTTCGAAGCGGTCAGTCATGGGAATCCACATGCGGTCGCATTCGGGCATTTTAAATCGCCCTGCTGACAGGACCTGTCAGCAGTCAACGACGGGGCGCGCGCAGGCGCGATGGCAGCCTCAACACCCTCCAGCCGGTAGCCTGCGCTCTACACGTGCCCAGGGAGTGGCGTATGCATCGACAGGGAGAACACCTGAGACAGCGGCAACGTGGCCTGACGCTGATCGAGCAGGTCCTGACCACACTCATCGTGGCCATCCTCGCATGCGTCGCTGCGCCGGCCCTGGGTCATCTGGTGGTACGCAATCGGCTCCAGGTCGCGCAGAGCGATGTCATCGCCGCGCTTCAACAGGCGCGCGAGCTGGCCATTCATACGCAGCAGCGTTCCATGCTGTGCCCATCGCGCGACGGAAAGCAATGCTCTGACGAGGTGCATTGGGAGCGCGGCTGGCTCATCGGCCACTATCGCGTGAAGCAGGCCGATCAATTGGACGGCAGTCCCCGTTCGACCATGAACGATCACGAGCGGATGACGATCATCAGCACGGCAGGGCGTCGGCGCATCCGGTTTCAGGCCAATGGCACGGCAGAAGGCAGCAACACCAGTTTCGCGCTCTGTCGCTCGGGAGACCCCCGGGATGCGCTGCTGGTCGTGGTGTCCAGGGCAGGCCGCATCTATGGCAAAAAAGCCTCACCCGAGCAGGCTCTGGGTTGCGCGAACGCCACATGAGACGTTTCCCGCGCAAAAAAACAAGGCCCCACATCACTGCGAGGCCTTGTCGATATGTGGCGCCGAAGCTGAACTCGAACCAGCGACCCCTGACTAACAGTCACAAGGACAATCGCCTTAGCTCTTCCCGAGTCACGACCTCAGCAACCACATCGCCGACTCAAAGCGAGCCGTCGCCGCCATCGTCAAAGCCACAGGGCTTGCTGACGGAGTTTCGCTGCATACGCTCCGCCACAGCATTGCCACGCAAGCTGTTAGTGCTGGTGCGAACCTGCACTTGGTCGGCAAGGCGTTGGGCACACACAGGCGGCCACTCCCCACCGTTACGCCCACGCAGAGCACAACCCCTCAGGCAGATGGGCGCAAACGTGGATGCCGAACCACGCCGCGCCCGGGAGCGACTCAAGAACGAGGAGGCAGCCAGGGCTGCCGGCAGCGCCGATGTCGTCGCTCTGTCCAAGTACCGGGCGGCCAAGTAGGCCGGCCGCCAGCCCAAGGTTCAGCTCAATGGAGCACTTGACTCAACCGATTATTTCCATAATTCTGGAAATATGGAATTAAATGACGCCCTCGCCTGCCTTGGCGCGCTCGCTCAAGAGCACCGACTAACCCTCTATCGCTTACTGGTGCAGGCTGGGGACGACGGCATGGTGGTCGGCGAGCTTGCTGCCACCACAGGTTTGGCCGGCGCCACTCTGACCAACCATCTGAACATCCTGAGGCGAGCCGGGCTTGTCAGCGACGAGCGCCAGGGCCGAGTGATTCGCTGCCGTGCCAACTACGGCCAGATGAATGCTCTGCTCGGCTTCCTCACGGAGAACTGCTGCGAAGGTTCTGCCAGCACGTCCTGCTGCGAACCCGCGACCGCTTGCAATCCGACCGGGAGAAAGCCATGAAGCGGTTTCATGTCCATGTAAACGTCGAGCAGTTGGATACCAGCATCAAGTTCTATACGACGCTGTTCGGCGCAGGCCCCTCTGTAGTCAAACCTGACTACGCCAAGTGGATGCTGGATGATCCGCGCGTCAACTTCGCTATCTCTCAGCGCGGGCGAAAGGCAGGAGTGGATCACCTTGGCCTGCAAGCCGAGGACGATGCTGAGCTAGCGTCCATCGGGGAGCGCCTGATTGCCGCCGACGCTGTCGCCTTAGCGGAGAAGGCAACAACGTGCTGCTACGCGCGATCCGACAAGTTCTGGGCCGAAGACCCTCAAGGTGTCCGCTGGGAGAGCTTCTTCTCGCATGGCGAGGCAACCACCTACACCACAGCAGAAGGCGCCAGCGAATCCAAGGCGGCGCCCTGTTGCGGACCTAACGCCCGTTCCGCACAACCCTGTTGCTGAGCCGAAAGCATGAAGCGCGTTCTATTCGTTTGCGTTGAGAACTCCAACCGAAGCCAGATGGCAGAGGCATTCGCGCATATCTATGGCGGTGACTCCGTGGAAGCGCTGAGCGCCGGCTCCCGCCCCTCCGGCGTAATCAACCCAAAGGCCATCCGCTTTATGGGCGAGCTTGGCTATGACCTCACGGCTCACGCCTCCAAGTCACTCGATGAGGTAACCGGCGACTTCGACGCAGTAATCACGATGGGATGCGGCGACCAATGCCCCTGGGTGCCAGCCAAGGTCCGTGAGGACTGGGCGCTCCCCGATCCCAAGCACTTCGATGATGACGGCTATCGGATCGTCCGCGACGAAATTGCCTCGCGCGTCCAAGCGCTGTTGAAGGCCCTTTAAGTGAATCTCCATCGCAAGCTGGTCGCAGAGCTTCTCGGCACCGCCCTACTCTTGGCCACCGTAGTCGGTTCCGGCGTTATGGGGTCGGCTTTGGCGAATGGGAACAATGCTCTGGCACTTCTCGCCAACGCGTTTGCGACCGCAGGGATTCTCTACGTGCTCATCAGCACTCTAGGGCCGATTTCAGGCGCACACTTCAATCCGGCCGTGACGCTCGCCATGCGACTCCACGGGGAGATGAGCAATCGAGATACGACGGCTTATATAGCAGTCCAGATCGTCGGCGCGTTCGCCGGAGTGATTCTTGCACACGCCATGTTTGGCTTAGCGCTTATTCAACCAGGCACGCATGTTCGCACTGGCGGCGCCATGTGGCTGAGTGAGGCAGTCGCCACTTACGGGCTATTACTCACCATCCTGCTAGGCCGCAGGTATCGACCCACTGCGATCCCCGGACTTGTCGCCAGCTACATTTTTGCCGCGTACTGGTTCACCGCCAGCACTTCATTCGCGAACCCCGCAGTCACCCTGGCGCGCGCCCTAACTCAAACCTTCTCGGGCATACGCCCTCAGGACGTCGCTGGCTTCGTGATTTCGCAACTCGCCGGGGCCTTAGCTGGATGCATCTCCTCTACCGCCATAATCCCCTTTGGAAGTGGCATCCCCACGACGCAA
>NZ_DASRZX010000049.1:0-17435 GCF_035685885.1 Dyella sp.
CGCCAAGAAAGTTGCGGCGCCCGCCAAGAAGCAGCCGCCCAAGTCGGTGGCCAAGCCGGTGAAGCCGGCTCCGGCACTGGCGAAGACGGTCAAGGCAGCACCCGCCAAGCCAGCGGCCAGTGCCGTCCCCGCCAAGCAGCCCGCAGCTGCCCGGCAGGCGACGCCGGCCCCGGCCAAGGCAGCCCCGGTTTCCCCGCCGGCGCCGGTCAAGCCGGCCGCTTCGCCCCTCGCGGGCAAGGTGGCCAGCGCGACGGCTCGCCATACCCCTATCAAAACTCAGAAAGCCCAGCAGTCCTCGATGAACAAATCTGCAACTCTCGACAATGGCATCACCCGCGAAGACGGTCGCTACGCGCTGCCGTCCACCACGCTGATCGACCTGCCCAAGGGTTACCGCCCCTCGAACGACGAGGAGTACATGAACCCCAAGCACCTGGCCTACTTCCGCAACAAGCTGCGCGAATGGCGCGAACAGCTGGTGGAAGAGTCCCGCCAGACCATGGAAAACCTGCGTGACGAAGTGCGTGACGTGGGCGACGAAGCCGAACGTGCCACCCGCGAGACCGAAAACTCGCTGGAACTGCGCACGCGTGATCGCTATCGCAAGCTGATCTCCAAGATCGACAAGGCCCTGCGTCGCATCGAAGAAGGCCGCTACGGCTACTGCGAAGAGACCGACGAGGAAATCGGCGTCGAGCGTCTGGACGCCCGCCCGATCGCCACGCTTTCGCTTGATGCGCAGGAGCGTCGCGAGCATCTGCAGAAGCAGATGGGCGACTGATCGGTCGCAGCGATCCGCGCTGAATGGATGTGCAAAGCCCCGCCAAGTGCGGGGCTTTGTTTGCATGGTGCCCTGGATTCGCGCGTTGCCGATGGATTCTCCAGCGCCGTCATTCCTGCGAAGGCCGGAGGTACTTCACAACAGCGAATCCGGTCATCCAGCACCTTTTCGCGTCAAGGTCAAAGTCACTGAATTCCGGCCTCCGCCGGAATGACGGTGGAGAAAGCCGTTGGGCCTCAGGCCCTCAACATCGCCGCGGCGTAGGCCTTCAGCTTCGCCAGCATCGCCGCCAGGCCGTTCGATCGTGTTGGCGACAGGTGCTTCGCCAGACCAATCGCCTCGATGAAGCGTGGTTCGGTGGCGACGATCTCGCTGGCTGGACGATCGGAATACACGCGCAACACCAGCGCGATCAGGCCGGACACGATGGCCGAGTCGCTGGCGGCCTGGAAATGCAGCTTGTCCGTGCTGCCGCCGGGCACCAGCCAGACCATCGACTGGCAGCCGTGCACACGGAATTCTTCCGTCTTCAGGTCTTCCGGAAAGGCCGGCAACTGCTTGCCGAGGTCGATCAGGTATTGGTAGCGCTCGGTCCAGTCGCCGAAGAAGGCGAACTCGTCGACGATGTCCTGCTGCGCCTGTTCGGCGCTGGATGTGGCAATGGCGTTCATGGCGTCATTATCGCGCGTTTTGCAAGGTACCCGCCTGCCGGGATAACGGCTGGACAAAGAGCGAAGGCAAGCTAGCCCTTCATCACGCTCCAGCGCGTGCCTTGCGCGCCATCTTCGATCACGATGCCCATGGCCGTCAGTTCGTCGCGAATGGCGTCGGCGCGCTTGAAGTCCCGCGCAGCGCGCGCGGCGCGGCGTTCTTCCAGCAGCGCGTCGATACGTGCCTCGTCGATGTCCGCGGCGCCGGAGGCCTGCTTGAACCAGGCTTCCGGATCTTGCTGAAGCAGCCCAAGCAGGGCGCCGCCCCCGAGCAGTTCGGATTTGGCGCGACGCTGCGCCTCCACGTCACCCGCCTGGCGGGCGGTGTCGGCAAGTTGCGAAAGCTCGGCCAGGGCTTGCGGCGTGTTGAGGTCGTCGCACAGGGCGGCCTCCACGGCGGCTGGCACAGGCAGGTCAAAGGTGTCGACGTCGATGTCGATGAGATCGCGCAGCACCCTATACCAACCATCCAGCGTGCTGATGGCCTGGGCGATGGCCGCTTCGGACCAGTCCAGCGGCTGGCGGTAATGGCCGCGAAGCAGCAGCAGGCGCAGCGCCTCCGGCGGATGTTCCTTGAGCAGTTCGTGCACCAGCATCACGTTGCCCAGCGACTTGGACATCTTGCGGCCGCTGAAGGTCAGCATGCCGTTGTGCAGCCAGTAGCGCGCGAACACCTTGCCGCCATGGGCGCAGGTCGACTGGGCGATTTCGTTCTCGTGATGCGGGAACTGCAGATCCACGCCGCCGGCATGGATATCGATGGTTTCGCCCAGGTGTGCTTCGCTCATTGCAGAGCACTCGATGTGCCAGCCAGGGCGTCCTCGGCCCCACGGGCTATCCCAGCCGGGCAATTCCGGCGTGGAGGGTTTCCACAGCACGAAATCGCCGGGATGCTTCTTGTAGGGCGCCACTTCCACGCGCGCGCCTGCCAGCAGTTCCTCGGGGTCGCGGCCGGACAGCGCCCCATACGCGGGGAACGAGCCCACCTCGAACAACACGTGGCCTTCCGCGGCGTAGGCGTGTCCGCTGGCAATCAGGCGCTCGATCATCGCGATGATTTGCGGCAGATGTTCGGTGGCGTGCGGCTCGACGTCCGGCGGGGCGATGCCCAGCGTTGCCATGTCTTCCCGATAGGCCTGCGTGTACTGCTTCGTGATGCTCTCGATGCCCACGCCCAACTGCTGGGCGGCAGCGTTGATCTTGTCGTCCACGTCGGTGATGTTGCGCGCGTAGACCACCCGGGGGTAATGGCGCCGTAGCAGCTTGGCCAGCACGTCGAACACCACAGGGCCGCGCGCGTTGCCGATGTGCACATAGTTGTAGACGGTCGGTCCACACAGGTACATCGTCACCGTTGCCGGATCGAGCGGGGTAAACGGTTCGACGCGGCGCGTCAGGCTGTTGTGGAGCGAAATGGGCATCGGGCAGGCGATCCGGGCGGTAGGAGCAGGCGCCAGGCGGGCGCAAGCCGGTCGCGCATCTTAACAAGCCGCACGGCGGCGCGCAGGCGGACCGAGTCCCTCGGGAACGGGTCAGTGGGATGAACAACGGCAGGCAGGTGCCGGACTTTAGGGCGACTTCTAAGGGTCGATTCAGTGTGAATTTGCTGCAATGGGTGGTAAGAAGCGCAAAGATGCGCCCCATTGCCCCAAGCGGAGGTCGCAGTGACCCGATGGTTGTTCCCCGCGCTGGTGCTGTCTGTGATGACCACCGGCGTGTTTGCGCAGGATGCGCGGTACCAGAATCAGAACCAGAACGACGACAACACCCACTACGGGTGGGCCGATGTGCTGCGCGTCGATCCGGTCTATGGCGTGGCCCGCACCGAGGTTCCTCGGCAGGAATGCTATGACCAGCAGGTCGTGCGCAGCGCCCCGCCCCAGGGAAGCGCAGCGGGCACCATCCTGGGCGCCGTCGTGGGCGGTGTGCTTGGCAGCACGGTGGGCAAGGGCAATGGCCGTACGGCGGCGACAGTCGCTGGCGCGGTGGCGGGCGGCGCCGTGGGCAACAACGTTTCCCAATCCGGCGGAGGTGAATACGCCACCACGGAAACCCATTGCCGCCAGGTGGCGGCGGTCAGCGAGCAGCGGCGCATCATGGGGTATGACGTGGAGTATCGCTATCGCGGCGAGGTCTATGTTTCCCGCCTCAACTACGACCCGGGTGAACGCCTGCGCGTGCGGGTGAGCGTCTCTCCCGCCGACTGAGATCACAAAACGCCGCCTCCGGGCGGCGTTTTTGCATCTGCGCCCCACATCTTGTTGCATGGCAGCGAAAATCCCGTCATGATGAACGTTCTACCACCCGGAACACCCATGTCCGCAGCCGTCTATACCGCCACTGTCCTTACCAGCGCCCGCATGGCTGCTGGGATGACGTCGCGTGCTCGCCGACCGCTGGTCCGACATTCGGCCGGGTAGGCTGTCGCACGCGTTTCATGTGTATCGACGACAAAACCCGGCCTATAGCCGGGTTTTTTTGTTTCCGGAATCCAGAGATTCGACCAGGACACTCACCAACATGACTCTCCGCCACTTTCTTACCACCCAGGATTACAGCCGCGCCGAGATCGACGCGCTGCTCGACGAGGCCGCCGCCTTCAAGCGCTCGCCCCGCGGCCAGCAGCTGGCGGGCAAGTCGGTGGCCTTGATGTTCTTCAATCCGTCGATGCGTACCCGCACCAGCTTCGAGCTGGGCGCCTTCCATATGGGCGGCCATGCCATCGTGCTGGCGCCTGGCAAGGATGCGTGGCCGATCGAGTTCGAAGCCGGTACGGTCATGGACGGCGATACCGAGGAGCACATCGCAGAAGTCGCGCGGGTGCTCTCGCGCTACGTGGATCTGATTGCCGTGCGCGCCTTCCCGAAGTTCCAGGACTGGTCAGTGGATCGCGAGGACAACGTGATCAAGGCGTTCGCCAAGTACGCCACGGTGCCGGTGATCAACATGGAGACCATCACCCATCCTTGTCAGGAGCTGGCGCATGCGCTGGCGCTGAAGGAGCACCTGGGCAACCTCCAGAACAAGAAATACGTGCTGACCTGGACCTATCACCCCAAGCCTCTCAACACTGCGGTGGCCAATTCCGCGCTGTTGATCGCCACCAAGATGGGCATGGACGTCACGCTGCTGTGTCCCACGCCGGACTACGTGCTCGACGAGCGTTACATGCAGTTCGGCTATCAGAACGCGAAGGAGAACGGTGGTTCGCTGAAGGTCAGCCACAATATCGAGGAAGCCTATAGCGGCGCCGATGTGGTCTATGCGAAGAGTTGGGGTGCGCTACCGTTCTTCGGCCGCTGGGATCAGGAAAAGCCGATCCGCGATGCGCACAAGCATTTCATCGTGGACGAGGCCAAGATGGCGCTGACCAACAATGGCGTCTTCAGCCATTGCCTGCCGTTGCGCCGCAATGTGAAGGCTACGGACGCGGTGATGGATTCGCCGGCCTGCATCGCCATCGACGAAGCCGAAAACCGCCTGCATGTGCAGAAGGCGGTGATGGCGTCGCTGATCGGCCAGCGCTGAGCCATGTACCTGCCCCCGCACTTCAAGGAAACGCGCAGCGAGGCGTTGCACGCGCTGATGCGTGAGTATCCGTTCGCCACCGTGATCGCGCAGGGCGAGGGCGGCGTGTGCGCCAATCACCTGCCGCTGGAACGGGTCGGCGACTCGCACCTGCACGGGCATGTGGCGCGCGGCAACGAGCTGGCGAAGCTCGATGGTGCCGAAGTGCTGGTGATCTTCCGTGGCCCGGATGGCTATATCAGTCCGAACTGGTACCCGAGCAAGCGGGAAACCCATCGCGAAGTGCCGACGTGGAACTACGCGGTGGTGCACGTGCACGGACGCCTACGCGTGACCGAGGACGCGGCTTGGCTGCGGCGCCTGCTGGAACGGCTGACCGACCGCCACGAGGCTGGGCAGCCTGAACCCTGGCATGTGTCCGACGCACCCGAAGACCATGTCGAGAAGATGCTGCGCGCGATCACAGGGCTCGAGATCGACATCGAGCGCATCGAGGGCAAGTTCAAGCTGAGCCAGAACCATCCGGTCGCCAATCGCGCCGGCGTCGTAGGGGGCCTGCAACAGCGTGCCGCTCGTGGCGACGTAGAGCTGGCCGATTTCATGTCGCAACAGGACAACTCTCTACTGGAAGGGGGCAGGTCGTGAGCCATACGCATCAGCATCAGTACAGGGTCGATGTCACCTGGACCGGCAATCAGGGCACCGGCACCAAGACCTACCAGGGGTACGGCCGCGAGCATGAGATCCGCATTGCGGGCAAGCCGACGGTCGAAGGTTCGTCCGACCCGATGTTTCGCGGCGATGCCAGCAAGTACAACCCCGAGGACATGCTGGTCACGGCGTTGTCCACCTGCCACATGCTGTCGTACCTGCACCAGGCGGTGCTCGCAGGCGTGGTCGTCACCGCCTATACGGATAGCGCCGAAGGCACCATGGAGACCGACGTGCATGGCGGTCACTTTACCGAAGTGGTGCTTCGCCCCGTTGTCACCATCACCGCCGACAGCGATGCGCTGAAGGCCGAGGCAGCGCACGAGGCCGCCCACCATGGCTGCTTCATCGCCAACTCCGTCAACTTCCCCGTGCGCTGCGAACCGCGCATCATCGTCGAATCGGTTTGACCGTCTACCGTTTAGCCATCCAAATCAGGATCTGCAAGCCATGAGCAAAGACATCGTCCTCGCCTTTTCCGGCGGCCTCGACACCAGCTTCTGCGTGCCCTATCTCAAGGAGCGCGGCTGGGCCGTGCACACCGTATTCGCGGACACCGGTGGCGTGGACGCCGAGGAGCGCGCCTATATCGAGCAGCGCGCCAGGGAACTGGGCGTTGCCAGCCACGTCACCGTGGACGGTGGTCCGGCGATCTGGGAGGGCTTCGTGAAGCCGTTCGTGCAGGCCGGCGAGGCCTACCAGAGCCAGTACCCGCTGCTGGTGTCCGACCGGTACCTGATCGTGGACGCCGCCATTGCGCGCGCCAAGGAGCTGGGCACCAAGGCCATCGCGCACGGTTGCACCGGCATGGGCAACGACCAGGTGCGTTTCGACCTTGCCGTGAAGGCGCTGGGCGACTACGAGATCGTCGCGCCGATCCGCGAGATCCAGAAGGAGCACACGCAGACGCGCGCCTATGAGCAGGCTTATCTGGAAGAGCGTGGCTTCGACGTGCGCGCCAAGCAGAAGAGCTACACCATCAACGAAAACCTGCTGGGCGTGACGCTCTCGGGCGGCGAGATCGACCACTGGAAGACGCCGGGCGAAGGCGCCCGCGGCTGGTGCAAGCCGCGCGCCGAATGGCCGTCTGAAAAGCTGTCGGTGACGATCGGCTTCGAGAAGGGCGAAGCCGTGTCGCTCAACGGCGAGAAACTGCCGGGTGCCAAGCTGCTGGCCAAGCTCAACGAGCTGTTCGCGCCGTACGGTGTGGGTCGCGGCATGTACACCGGCGACACCACCATCGGCCTCAAGGGTCGCATCGTGTATGAGGCGCCTGGCTTGATCTCGCTGCTCGCCGCGCACCGTGCGCTGGAAGAAGCGGTGCTGACCAAGCAGCAAAACCGCTTCAAGCCGGAAGTGGCGCGCAAGTGGGTCGAGGTGGTCTACGAAGGTTTCTACCACGACCCGATCAAGACCGACCTCGAAGCGTTCCTTGCCTCCAGCCAGGCCTGCGTGAACGGTGAAGTGGTGCTGGAGACCAGCGGCGCCCTGGTCACCGCCGTGGAGGTGCGTTCGCCGCACATTCTCAACGCCAAGGGTGCGACCTATGCGCAGTCGGCCGATTGGGGCGTAGAGGAGGCCGAGGGCTTCATCAAGCTGTTCGGCATGAGCAGCACGTTGTGGGCTGAGATCAATCGCTGATTTGTCATCCTCGCGAACGCGGGGATCCAGTGACCTTTGCCCATGGGTTCAAAGGCACTGGATGACCAGCTTCGCTGTTGCAAAGCGTCTCCTGCGTTTGCAGGAATGACGGCACGTTGTGACTTTTCGCAAACCTGTGAACCCCACCAGACGGATCGCATGAGCGCACTACTGGACGACACCCTCCGACATCTTCGCGCGCTGGTCAGCCATGACACGCGCAATCCGCCGCGCGAGATCGGCACGGGCGGCATTTTCGATTACCTGCGGGATAACCTGCCGGGTTTCGATGTCACTGTGACCGACTACGGCGCCGGCGCCGTGACGCTGTATGCCGTGCGCGGCAACCCCAAGGTGCTGTTCAACGTGCACCTGGACACCGTGCCCGACTCGCCGCACTGGACGGCCAGCCCGCACGAGCTGCGCGTGACTGAGGATCGTGCCATTGGCCTCGGCGCCTGCGACATCAAAGGTGCCGCCGCCGCCCTGGTGGCCGTGGCCAACGTCACCGATGGCGATATGGCGCTGCTGCTGTCCACGGACGAAGAGGCGAATGATCCACGCTGCATCGCCGGCTTTCTCAAGGACAAGCCCGCCTACGACGCCGTGATCGTCGCCGAGCCTACCAAGGGCGAAGCGGTGCTGGCGCATCGCGGCATCTTGTCTGTGCAGATGCGCTTCAAGGGTAGTGCGGGACATGCATCTGGCGAACAGAGGCCGAGCGACAGCGCTTTGCATCAGGCGATGCGCTGGGGTGGCGCTGCGCTGGATTTCGTTGACAAGCAATCCCACGAACGCTTCGGCGGCCTTACCGGATTGCGTTTCAACATCGGCAAGGTCGAGGGTGGCATCAAAGCCAACATGATCGCGCCGACGGCCGATGTCCGTTTCGGTTTCCGGCCGCTGCCCACCATGAATCCGGACCGGCTGCTGGAAACCTTCCGTACGCTGGTCGAGCCACAGCCTGTGGAGTTTGCCGAGACCTTCCGTGGCGATTCGCTGCCAGCTGGTGATACCGCCACTGCCGAGGTACGTCGCCTTGCGGCACGCGATCTTGCCGACGAGCTGAATATCCCGATCGGCAACGCCGTCGATTTCTGGACCGAGGCGGCGCTGTTCTCGGCCGCGGGCTATATCTGCTTCGTCTACGGACCCGGCGACATCGCGCAGGCGCACACCGCCGACGAGTGGGTCTCGCTCGAACAACTGAAGCATTACGCAGAAACCATTTACCGCATCATTGATAAGTGTGGCCAGGGACGGCCACTTTTTGATTCTCGTGCTCATGGATGAGCGCAAAGGATGATTATGGAAGCCCACAAGCACACCAGGAAAACCATCGTCCGCCTGCTTTCGAGCATGGGTAGCGCGAAGGAGATCCAGCAATACCTCAAGCGCTTCTCGCAGCTGGATGCCAAGCGCTTTGCCGTGGTGAAAGTCGGCGGCGCCGTGCTGCGCGACGACCTGCCGGCGCTGACCTCGTCGCTGACCTTCCTGCAGCAGGTGGGCCTGACGCCGATCGTGCTGCATGGCGCGGGTCCGCAGCTGGACGAGGAGCTTTCTGCCGCCGGCATCGAGAAGCACACGGTGAACGGCCTGCGCGTGACCACGCCGAAGGCGCTGGCGATCGTGCGCAAGGTGTTCCAGGAGCAGAACCTGCGCCTGGTCGAGGCGCTGCAGTCCATGGACACGCGCGCGACCTCCGTGCTGTCGGGCGTGTTCACGTCGACCTATCTTGATCGCGACACCTACGGCCTGGTGGGCAAGGTCAGCAGCATCAACCTTGCGCCGATCGAGGCCAGCCTGCGCGCGGGCTCGATCCCGGTGATCGCCAGCATGGGCGAGACGGAAGAGGGCCAGATCCTCAACGTCAACGCCGACTTCGCCGCCAACGAACTGGTGCGCGTGCTGCAGCCGTACAAGATCGTGTTCCTCACCGGCACGGGTGGCCTGCTGGACGACCAGGGCCGCATCATCGACTCGATCAACCTCAGCACCGAGTTCGAGCATCTCATGGCGCAGCCGTGGATCAACGGCGGCATGCGCGTGAAGATCGAACAGATCGCCGACCTGCTGAACGACCTGCCGCTCACCTCGTCGGTGTCGATCACCCAGCCGTCGGAGCTGGCCAAGGAGCTGTTCACCCACAAGGGCTCGGGCACTCTGGTGCGCCGTGGCGAGAAGGTGAGGCGCTTTGAGTCGTGGGATGGCATCGACCTGGCGCGCATGCGCGAGCTGATCGAGTCGAGCTTCGGCCGCACGCTGGTGCCGGATTATTTCGAGCGCACCAAGCCATTCCGCGTGTACGTCAGCGAGAACTACCGCACAGCGATGATCCTCACGCTGGAGAACGGTCTGCCTTATCTCGACAAGTTCGCTGTGCTGGACGACGCGCAGGGCGAAGGCCTGGGGCGCGCCGTGTGGCAGGTGATGCGCGAGGAGAATCCGCAGTTGTTCTGGCGCTCACGCCATGGCAACAACGTCAACCACTTCTACTATGCCGAATCAGATGGCTGCCTCAAGCAGCCGCGCTGGAAGGTGTTCTGGTACGGCATCGAAGACTTCGACACGATCGCACGCTGCGTGGCGCATTGCGCCCAACGTCAGCCGACCCTGGTGGACTGAATCATGAGTGGAACCAAGCATCGCATTGGCATCGTTGGCGCGCGCGGCCATACCGGCGCCGAACTGATTCGTCTGGTGGCGGCGCATCCGGCGCTGGAGTTGGCTTTCGTTTCCTCGCGCGAGCTCGATGGCCAGCGCGTAGCCGATCATGTGGAAGGCTTCAGTGGCCAGTTGCGCTACGCCAGCCTCGATCCTGAAGCCGTGGCGGTGCAGGGCGCCGACGTAGTGGTGCTGGCTTTGCCCAACGGCAAGGCGGCACCGTACGTGGAGGCGATCGACAAGACAAAGCCGGAAACGCTGATCGTTGATCTCTCGGCGGACTATCGGTTCAACGAGAAGTGGTATTACGGTCTGCCTGAGTTGACCCGGGAGCGTTGGCGTGGGGAAAAGCGCATCAGCAATCCAGGTTGCTATGCGACGGCCGTACAGCTTTCCATCGCACCACTGAAGGATCTGCTGGCCGCGCCGCCGGTGAGCTTTGGTGTGTCGGGTTATTCAGGTGCCGGTACGACGCCGTCGGACCGCAACAATCCGGAGAAGCTGCGCGACAACCTGATGCCGTATTCGCTTACCGGGCACATGCACGAAAAGGAAGCGAGCCGCCATCTCGGCGTGCCGGTGGAATTCATGCCGCACGTGGCGCCGCACTTCCGCGGGCTTACCGTCACCACCAACCTGTATCTCGCCCGCCAGGTAAAGCGCGAGGACATCGTTAATCGCTTCCACGGCGCCTATGACGGTGAGAGGCTGGTGCATGTCGTCGATGAAGCGCCGTGGGTCAGCCAGATCGCGCACAAGCACCATGTCGACATCGGCGGTTTCGCCGTATCCAACGATGGCAAGCGCGTGGTGGTGGTGGCGACGCTGGACAACCTGCTCAAGGGCGCCGCGACCCAGGCCATGCAGAACATCAATCGCGCCATTGGCGTGGACGAGTACACGGCGATTCCGGTGTGAGAGCCAGGAGTGAGTCAAGAGGAGTGAGTAGTGAGAGTTGAGCCTTTGGCTCTTGCCTTCTCTCGTTTCTCACTTCTGGTTTCCATTTCCTCAAGGATTTTTTATGTCCCAGCCCCTTTGGCAGAAGTCCAACATCAAGATCGACGCCCGCATCATGAAGTTCCTCGCGGGCGACGACGTGCTGCTGGACCGCGAGTTCTTCCTGCATGACATCACCGCGAGCAAGGCGCATGTCGAAGGTCTCGCCAACATCGGCGTAGTGAGTGCGGACGAGGCCGCCGCGCTCAAGCGCGAACTCGACGTGCTGGCCGAGGACTTCCGCGCGGGGGACTTCGTGCTGGACGAACGCCATGAAGACGGCCACTCGGCCATCGAGGCGCGCCTTACCGAACGCCTGGGTGATGCCGGGCGCCGCGTACACACCGGGCGCAGCCGCAACGACCAGATCCTGGTCGCTACGCGCTTGTGGTTGAAGGAGCAGTTGGCGGCGCTTGAGCTGCACTGCAAGGCCATCGCCCAGGTGTGCCTGGATAGGGCGGCGCAGCCGGCGATTCCGCTGCCTGGCTACACGCACCTGCAGCGCGCCGTGGTCTCGTCCACATCCATGTGGTTTGCCGGTTTTGCCGAGGGCTTCATCGACAACGCCATGCGCGCGCAACAGACCGTCGCGCTGATCGACGCCAATCCACTGGGGACCGCAGCCGGTTACGGCGTCAACCTGAAGCTCGATCGCGAACACACCACGCAGGCGCTCGGTTTCGCGCGCATGCAGGTATCACCGATCTACGCCCAGCTTTCACGCGGCAAGTTCGAGATGGCCGTGCTGGAGGCGATGGCGGGCGCGCTGCTGGATCTGCGTCGACTGGCCTGGGATCTGTCGTTGTTCACCACGGCTGAATTCGATTTCGTGAAGCTGCCTTCCGAGTACACCACCGGAAGCTCGATCATGCCGAACAAGCGCAACCCGGACGTGGTGGAACTGCTGCGCGCCAGCTACGCCAGCGTGGCGGCGGCACGCACGGAGATCGAGCAATTGTTGTCGCTGCCCTCGGGCTACCAGCGCGACCTGCAGTTCTCCAAGGGTTCGCTGTTCCACGGTTGCCGTCACGGGCTTGCCGCGCTTGAGCTGGTGCCTGATCTGCTGGCGCGCTTGAGCTGGAACGAGCCGGCCATGCTGGCGGCGATCGAGCCGGCCATGTATGCCACCGACGTGGCCATTGAGCAGGCCGCGGCAGGCGTGCCGTTCCGCGATGCCTATCGCGCGGCGGCCGACGCGGCGGCCTCGGCCGGCGAAGGTCGCACGCCTGAGGGTAGCCTTGCGGCGCGTGTCTCGCCCGGTGCGGGCAACGACCTGCGCCTGGATGAACTGCGCGATAGACTTGGCCGTCTGGGCGGCTAAACGGAGAATCGGCATGGGGGCTGTCAGTGCAGGGAATGCCGAACACTACACGTGGGGACAGGGCTGCGACGGCTGGCATCTGCTCGCCGGCGCTGACCTGAGCGTGATCGAGGAACGCATGCCGGGCGGTACGGCTGAGGTCCGTCATTGGCATGCCCGTGCCAGGCAGTTCTTCTACGTGCTGGAAGGTGAGCTCACGCTGGAGCTGGACGGCGTGACGCTCCGCATGCAAGCCGGCCACGGATTGCATGTTCCTCCCGGAGCTCCCCATCAGGTTCGCAACGACAGGGTCGCCGATGTGCGCATGCTGGTGGTCTCCTCACCACGCAGTCATGGCGACCGGACCGAGGCGCCCTTGGAGCCTGCCGCATGAGCGTCGCAGCCATCGCCGGGCAGGCGCTGCCAACATGGCGCCGCGCGGTGCTCAAGGTGGGCAGCAACCTGCTGGCCGCCGATGGTGGTGGCCTCACGACGCGATACGCGGAGGCGCTCGCGGCATTCATCACCGCAAGTCGTGCGGCAGGGCGGCAGATCGTGCTGGTTTCCTCCGGGGCCGTAGCCGCCGGTCGTTCGCAATTGCGCGCACATGCACCTTCGGGCAGCGATCTGGCCGCGCGGCAGGCGCTGGCGGCCTTGGGTCAGGCGCCCATGATCGCGCTCTGGCAATCGCTCAGCCCGCGCCCGGTGGCGCAGGTCCTGCTGACCCATGACGACGTGCGCAATCGCCGCCGTTACCTCAATGCGCGCGCCACGCTGCGTGAATTGCTCGCCCTCGACGTGCTGGCGGTGGTAAACGAGAACGACACCGTGGCGGTGGATGAATTGAAGCTGGGAGACAACGACAATCTTGCAGCGATCGTTGCCGCCCTGGTGGACGCCGACCTGCTGCTGATCGCTTCGGATATCGATGCGCTGTACAGCGCGGACCCGCGGCAGGATTCCAGCGCCATGCCTATCCTCCGTGTTGATGCGCTTACACCGGATGTCCTAGCGATGGCCGGTGGCAGTGGCAGCGCAGTGGGCACAGGCGGCATGCACACCAAGCTGGAGGCGGCCGCAAAAGCAGCGGCTGCCGGCATTCCGACAGCCCTGTTCAGCGGGCGCAACAAGGATACGGTCGAGCGGTTGGCGCTGGACCGTCTGCGTGGTACGTGGTTCGCGGCGGGTCGCAGCCGCATGCAGGCGCGCAAGTATTGGCTGCGGCATGCCCCGGCGGCGCCCGGACGCGTCCATGTGGATGCAGGTGCCGCGCGCGCGCTCACCAGCGGCCGTGCTTCGCTCTTGCCCGGCGGAGTGCTGGAGGTCAGCGGCGTGTTCCACCGTGGCGACCTCGTTGAGATCTTTGATGAGGCGGGCCGGCCAATCGCCCGTGGTCTCAGCCAGTACAGCCAGGCCGAGGCCAAGAGGCTGGCCGGACGACACAGCAGAGACATCGAATCCTTGCTGGGTTACAGCTACGGCGCGGAGATCGTCCACCGCGACGACCTCGCCACGTTGGCCGACATCGAGTCCACCGGAGGCATCGACGCATGACGGACATTCGTGAGCTGGCTTTGGCTTGTCGCGACGCGGCACCCGTTGTGGCCATGCTTGATGCCTCGGCGAAGCGCGCATTGGTGCTCGACATGGCTTTGGCGCTGGAGCGTCATCAGGCCACGATACTTTCCGCGAATGCACAGGATATGCAGCACGCATCCGAGCGGGGCGTGCAGGGAGCCACGCTGGATCGGCTGAGGCTCGATGCGGACCGCATGGAAAGCATGGTGCATGCGTTGCGGGAAGTGTCGGCGTTGCCGGATCCGGTGGGGCAGGTGACACGTCGCGAGGTACTGCCCAGCGGCGTTGAGGTGCAACGCGTGCGCATACCGCTGGGTGTCATCGTGATGATCTACGAAGCTCGCCCCAACGTGACGGCGGACGCGGCGGCGCTATGCGTGATGGCTGGCAATGCCGTGATCCTGCGTGGTGGTTCGGAAGCGATTCGGTCGAATCTGGCGATTGCAGCCGCGTTGCACCAGGCGTTGCGCGCGCATGGGCTGCCGGAGGCGGTGGTCACCGTGGTCGAAGACCTGCGCCGGGACAGCATGGTCGAGCTATTGCAACTCAGCGATATCGTCGATCTGGCCATTCCCCGCGGTGGCGAAGGATTGATCCGCTTCGTGACGGAGCATGCCCGCGTGCCTGTCATCAAGCACTACAAGGGCGTGTGCCACCTGTACGTGGATCGCGCGGCCGATCCTGGGTTGGCGCTCAACCTGCTGATGGACGGCAAGACGTCTCGGCCTGGCGTGTGCAATGCGCTCGAGACTTTACTGGTCCATCGCGATGTGGCCGGTGAATTCCTGCCAAGGGCAGCTGCCTTATTGCGCGAGCGCGGTGTCGAGCTGCGTGGTGACGATGCCACGCGCACACTCGTGCCGAATGTGCATGAGGCCAGCGATGACGATTATGCCGCCGAGTTTCTCGATTTGATTCTGGCGATTCGGGTGGTCGACACCATCGATGATGCGATTGCTCACATACGGCGATACGGTTCCGACCATACCGAAGTCATCGCCACACGTGACGAATCAGCGGCCCGGCACTTCGTGAAGGCACTGCGGTCGGCCGTAGTGATGGTCAATGCGTCCTCACGCTTCTCCGATGGCAGTCAGCTCGGCCTCGGCGCGGAGATTGGCATCTCCACCACACGTCTGCATGCCTATGGTCCGATGGGCGCCGAATCGCTCACCATCGAACGTTTCGTGGTGCGAGGCGAGGGCCAGGTTCGCCATCCAGAGAGCCGCATGGGTTGAAGCGCGATCCTGCTCGATATGGCGGCATGCCTGCTCCCGTCGCAATGCCCCGGTGCGCGACCGTGGCATCGGGGCACGGCCGTCGCGCACTGGGTGCGCCACTGCAAGGAGGCGGGGCGGGGATCTACTTGCCGGGATTGTCGATGCTGCGGTGGTCGTAGCTGACTACGCGAGTCATCTGCCACTGGCCATCCTTGTAGCGCCAGATGTGGAGGAACCTGCCCTGTCCCTGGCAGGTGTTGCTGCCGATTTCGCAGAAGCGATGCGTCCCGGCCTCGATGGCGCCGAAGTCCTTGATCGGATACACGTCAAGCTTGCCCACCAACTCGCGCCGCACCTTGTGGCAGATGTTCCTGCGCGTCGCATCGACCACGGCCTCGCGCGTGGTCATCAGGCCGCCTTTGTCGTGATAGAACTCCACGTCGGCGGCAAAGTACTTGCCGAAGGTATCCATGTCGCAGGTGTTGTAGGCATCGAACACCTTGGTGTCGAGGTCGTTCACCATCTTCACCAGAGCGTCTCCGGTGGGGATGGCTTCCGGCGCGCCGGCAAGCGCGGCGGTACAGGCCATCAGCGGAATCATCAGCAGGGCTACGCGGGGCAGGCTCGGCTTGGACATGGCAGTTCCCTTGGTGGGTGGTACTGGAGGTTAGAACAATCGCGATACAAAGGGCGTCAGGACGGCTAGACGTCTGATCTGCCCAGGTTTGCCTGTGCCCATGCTGCGCGAAGCACTGTCCCGCCGATGTCCAGGCGCGGTCTCATCGGGCGCGTTGCGCCATCACGAGGCGTAGCTGTTCAAGCAGTACGTTAACCGGTACTTCCAGGCGGGGCGGCAGTGCCTTGTGCACCAGCCAGGCCACGACATCCATGTGGAAATCGCTCACGGTCATGATCTTGAGCTGCTTGCGATATGGGCTTGCCGCCAGCAGGTCGGGCGTGATGAGTCCGACGCCGGCGCCACGCGCCACCAGCGACAGCTGCAGGTCCGCACCGAACGCTTCGACGCCGACGTCGCACGGAAGTCCTCGTTCTTCCAGCGAACGGCGAAGGGTGGAGCGCATGCCGCAGCCGTTCTGGCTGAGCACCCACGGAAACGCGGAAAGCTGCTCCAGGCTCACCCGCCCGCGTAACCCCAGCGAGGGCGACGCCACGACGCGAATCGGCTGGCGATCGAAGGCATGCGTCTCCATGGCTGCAGGGGGCGGCGTGTGTTCGGACAGCACAACGGCCGCGACATCGATGGCACCTTGCTCGACCTGTTCGATCAGCCCGGGCGACCATCCCGCCAAAATACGCAGCCCCAGTCCCGGGAAGCGTGAACGCAGCTGGTCCAACGGGGCGGTCAGGGCGCGCTCGGCCAGGAATGGCGGCATGCCCAGACGCAGTTCGCCGGTCGGTTCCGTATCGTTGCGCGACAGCGCCAGCAGGTCAGCTTCCGCGTGCAGAAGCTGGCGCCCCTTCTGATAGATCTCGCGGCCGGTGGCCGTGGGGCGCAGCGGCTTGGACTGGCGGTCCAACAGTTCCACGCCCAGGAGTGCTTCGAGGCTTTGCACGCGACGCGTCACGCCGGGCTGGGTGAGGTGGAGTCGTGCAGCCGCCTGCACGATGGAACCCGTATCCACCACCGCGATGAAGGCCTTGATGTCACGTGTATTCATGGTCGCTCATAACATGCTGAGTCCGCATGTTTATTATGAATAATATTCACTTTTATCATTGTGCCTGGGTATTTAGCATCCATTGCCTCCCCATTGGCAAGGCACGCCCATGCAATACCTCTCTCGCCGCCGCATCGATGCCGCCCCCAGCGAGGTGTCTGCCGAACTCACCGCGCCATTGACGGTGCTGTTCGCCTTTGCGGTGGGGGTCATCATCATCAATCTCACCATCAATCTCACCGCGGCACAGCCGCTGGCGGGTCCGGTCGCCCACGCGCTGCATCTGCCGCCTGCCTGGACCGGGCTGGTGGCCATGCTGCCCCAACTTGGCTACACGATCGGCATGTGGTTCCTGGTGCCGCTGGCAGACCTGTTCGAAAACCGCAGACTTACCTTGCTGACGCTGGCCGCGTGTGCCGTGGCGCTCGCTTTTGCCGCGGCGGCTTCGCAGGCTTGGTGGCTGCTGCTCGCGGTGTGCGTGGCGGGCGCCACGTCATGCGCGATCCAGATCCTGGTGCCACTGGCGGCTGCCATGGCGCATCCCGAGCGCCGCGGTAGCACCGTGGGCAATGTGATGAGCGGTGTGATGCTCGGCATTCTGCTGTCGCGCCCGCTGGCGAGCGTGAT
>NZ_DASRZX010000050.1:0-69495 GCF_035685885.1 Dyella sp.
CGAGGCCGAGCGTGCGCGCGACGACGCGCAGCGCGAGCTGTACAACGCGCATCGCCGCCAGTCCGAACTGGCCGGCCAGCTGCAGAGCCATCGCGGCAAGATGGAAACGGCCCGCGCCCGTGCCGAGAAGGTCGCCGGCGAACTCAACGACCTGATCAGCCAGCTGGACGAGTTGCAGACGCAGACGCGCGAGGCGCGCGCGCGCCTGGACGAGTCGGTCGGCCACATGGGCGACCTGGAAGACCAGCGCCGCGAATTGGAAAACGAACGCCGCGCCCTGCTGGAAGCGCGCGAAGAAGCGCGCATGAATGCACGCGAGGCCGCGGACCAGGCGCACGCACTGGCGCTGTCGATGGAGTCCAAGCGTTCCTCGCTCAGCTCGCTGGAGCAGTCGCTGGCGCGCATGGAAGCGCAGCTTCGCCAGATCGAAGCGCGCCGCAGCGAGATCGCCGAGCAACTCGCCGCCGGCTCCGATCCCATCGCCGAACTGGAAGCCGAGCGCCAGACCTATCTCGACCAGCGCCTGCTCGTGGACAAGCAACTGGTGGAAGCACGACGCGCGCTGGAAGATTGCGATGCGGAGTTCCGCCGCCTGGAGCAGGAGCGTCAGCGCATCGAGCAGGTGCTCAACGGCCTGCGCGAAAGCCTTTCGCAGAAGCGACTCGCCGCCCAGGCACTGCAATTGCGGGCCGAACAGCTGGCTGAGGCGATCGTCGCGTCGGGTCTCGAACTTGAACCGCTGCTGGCCGAGCTGGCCGAAGACGCCGATGCCAGCCAGTGGCGAAGCCAGCTCACCGACCTTGGCCAGAAGATCATCCGCCTGGAACCGGTGAACCTCGCTGCGATCCAGGAGCATGCCGAGCAGAGCGAGCGCAAGACTTATCTCGACAACCAGCTCGCCGATCTGGTCAGTGCGATGGAAACGCTGGAAGCGGCGATCAAGAAGATCGACCGCGAGACGCGTCAACGCTTCAAGGAAACCTTCGACCGCGTGAATGCCGGCGTGCAGGAGCTGTTCCCGCGCCTGTTCGGCGGTGGTCACGCGTATCTGGAACTTACCGGCGACGACCTGCTCGACACCGGCGTGGCGATCATGGCGCGGCCGCCGGGCAAGCGCGTGTCCAACATCACCTTGCTGTCCGGTGGTGAAAAGGCACTTACCGCCGTGTCGCTGGTGTTCGCCATCTTCGGCCTCAATCCCGCTCCGTTCTGCCTGCTGGACGAGGTGGACGCGCCGCTCGACGAAGCCAACGTGGGCCGCTTCTCCAACATGGTGAGGGAGATGAGCGAGAAGGTGCAGTTCATCTTCGTGAGCCACAACAAGGCCACCATGGAAGCTGCCACGCAGCTGTGTGGCGTGACCATGCGCGAGGCTGGCGTATCGCGACTGGTGCAGGTGGATCTGGCAGAAGCCGCTAAACTTGCGGGCGCAGCCTGAGGAATTCGACATGACCGTAGAACCCGTACTCGCTTTTGCCTGGAATCCTGCCGTGGGCATTCCACTGGCAATCGTCGGCGTGATCGGGCTGGTGGTCCTGTGGCTGTTCGACCGGCCCAAGAAGGAACCGGGCGCACGACGCGTTTCCACGCCTGTCGGCAGCCGTCGCGAACCGACGTTTGGCGGCGAAGGCGCTGCGGGCGACGAACCGCATTTCAGCGCGCGCGATGATTTCGATTTCGACTCGCTGCATGACCGGGCACCACGCCAGGGCGAACTGGATGTAGAGCTGCGCGAGGAGCTTGAGCGCCTCGGCGCCACGCTTTCGCATGGCAAGGACAAGGTGGAACCGGCGCCGCTGGGCAAGCCCCAGGGTATTGCCGCGTCCATCGTGGACGCGCTGCGTGCACCGCCCGAGCAATTCGAACAGAGTCTGGCGCAGGCCACGGAACCGGCCCCGCTTCCGCATGCCCCGATGGCCGAATCGGCCGTTGCGCCGGTGGCGGCAGCACCGGCACAGCCACCGGTTTCACCGCGCATTCCGCCGCGTTCGGACCTGGGCCGCCGCCCCGAGCGCATGCCTGTCGAGCGCATCGTCACGCTGTTCGTGGTGGCGCGCGAAGGCAATGTGTTCCAGGGCGCCGAGCTTGTCATCGCCACCGAAAAGGCTGGCCTCGAATTTGGCGACATGGGCATTTACCACCGTCTGGTGGACGGCAAGCGCGAACTCGGGCCGATCTTCAGCGTCGCCAACATGCTCAAGCCCGGCAACTTCGACCTGTCGCGCCTCGAAGCCCTGCGCACGCCGGGCCTGAGTTTCTTCATGACCCTGCCGGCACCGATCCCGGCGCTGGATGCCTGGGACGCCATGCTGCCCACCGCGCAGCGACTGGCCGAGCTGCTGGACGGACAGGTGCTGGACGAAGAGCGCAACGCCCTCGGTCGCCAGCGCATCGCCCATATCCGCGATGAACTGCGCGGCTGGGACCGTGACCACGAAGGCAAGGAAATCACCTTCGGCCGTTGAGCTGCAGGCTTTCGATAGCCATGCCGGCGCGCGACGACACCGCCCGTGCGCCAACACGATTTCCTCACGTTCTGGAGCGGGAGCTTGCTGGCCCTGCGTGCGGGGTGCGTCCAAGGCGCGGTCCTACAGGGTAGAGTGGCCGCCAAGGAGGGGACCATGGCCCGGACATCGCTGCGTCACCTGGTGTGGCTTGGCTTTCTTGCGCTCGCCGCCTGCACCCATTCGGACCTTCGACCCGACTATCCGCGAACGCCCAGCACCGTGTTGCCGGTGCAGGCCGACGCACCACTGGTGGCGTACGCTTCGCGTGTCACTGCATCGCATGACGGCCATTCGGGCTTGCGCCTGATCAGTGACTCCGGCGATGCCTTGCTGGCTCGCATTGCGCTGGCCGATCGCGCCAAGCATTCGCTTGACCTGCAGTACTACATGTTCCACAGCGACGCGACGGGCGAACTGCTGGCCCAGCGCCTGCTGGCCGCCGCCGATCGGGGCGTGCGCGTGCGCTTGCTGCTGGATGACCTGCACGTGGCCGGCAACGACAAGGTGCTGCGCGTGCTCGACGGCCATCGCAACATCGAGATCCGCCTGTTCAATCCGTTCCTGGAGCGCAATTCGTCGCTGTGGGGCATGGGCAAGCAGTTCGTGGGGGATTTCTCGCGGCTCAATCGGCGCATGCACAACAAGGCGTTCATTGCCGATGGCGCCATGGCCATCGTGGGTGGACGCAATATCGGCGACGAATATTTCGACGCGAAAGAGGACGTCAATTTCCGTGACCTGGACGTGTTGGCGCTCGGCCCGGTAGTGGCGGAAGTAGGGCAGGTGTTCGACCGTTACTGGAACAGCCAGCAATCGTTCCCCATCGGTGCCTTCCATCATCGCGTGCCTGGCCCCGGGGAACTGGACGCATTGCGCAAGTCGATGTCCGAGCATGCGCGCACCTTCAGCAAGAGTGCCTACGCGCAGAACCTCGTCGCCCGCGTCGGCGACCTGGCCCATGAGGCACCGGAGTCGGATTGGGGATGGGGGCAGGCGACCTATCTGGCGGATGATCCCGAGAAGGGCGATCCGGAGGCGAACAACCGCGATCTGCACATGGCCCCCGCCATCCGCGGATGGATGGATACCGCGCAGCACCGGATCACGCTCATCTCTCCGTATTTCGTGCCGGGCAAGAAAGGCGTCGCGTACCTGCAAGGCATGCGCGAACGTGGCGTGGCCGTGGAGATACTCACCAACTCGCTGGCTTCCACCGATGCGGGCGATGTGTATGCGGCTTACGCGCCCTATCGCGTGCCGTTGCTGAAAGCCGGCGTGCAACTGTTCGAGCTGAAGCCAGACCCGAGCGGCGGTCGCGGGCGAGGCGGCAGCCATTTCTTCGGTTCGTCCAGCGGCAGCAACAGCCTGCATGCCAAGGCCTTCGTGGTGGATGACCAGCATGCCTTCGTGGGATCGATGAACCTCGATCCGCGCTCGATCGCCATCAATACCGAAGATGGCGTGATCATCGACTCGCCTGCGCTTGCCAAGGCGCTGCTGCTGATCTTCGCCGACGCTACCAAGCCCATCCACAGCTACCAGGTGATGCTGGACGATCGCGGCGCCGTGTATTGGTCCGGCAAGCAGCCCGGTGGCGAAACCGTCCGCTATGACCACGCGCCGGAAACCAGCTGGTGGCGGCGCTTCAAGGTGAACATGGGCAGCCTGCTGCCGATCGAAGGGTTGCTGTAGCCCCGCCGGCGGTCGTCCACTGCCGGCGGTTTGCGAACTCATTACTCAGTGAGCTGCCATCTGCTGCCGGTCCAGGAAATCGCCAACCAGGCGCGCGACTTCATCGGGACGGTCGAGGGTGGCGAAATGCGTGGAATCGAGGATGTGCACTTGGGCCTGGGGCGCGTCGCGCCGATACGCTTCGGCTCCCCGCACGGTGAAGAAAAGGTCCTGCTTGCCCCATAGCACGAGCACCGGCACGTGCATGCGGCGGAGCAGTGCTTGCCACTCGGGATAGCGCTGCACGTTGGTGCCGTAGTCGAACCACAGGTCGTTGCGCGCATCGATCACGCCAGGCCTTTGCTCGGCGGTTATCATCTGCAGCATGGCATCCGCGCCCATGTGATCCTCGTCTTCCCAGCCTTCGGCGCGCGGGTAGGCTAGTGAACGGGCGTAACCGGCACGGCGCGCATCGACGGCAGCATTGCGGGAGGACCAGTGGCGGCGCAGTTCGCCGTGCGGATCCTGCGCGGAGGGAAAGCCGTCCAGATGGATGACGCCGTTCTGCACGATGATCGAGGTGATGGCTTCGGGGTCCGCACTCATCAGCCGGAATCCCACGGGAACGCCGTAGTCCTGCATGTAGAGCCCGTAGCGTGTAATGCCCCGCGCCTGGAGAAAGGCTGCCACCGTCTGGGCCACGTGATCGAAGGTGTAGCGATAGCTTTCCCGCGATGGCGCGTCCGAATAGCCGAAGGAGGGATAGTCCATGGCGATCACGTGGAGGTGGCGATGCGCAACCAGATCAGCCATTACGTCGGCATACATCAACGATGACAGTGGATTGCCGTGCAGGAACACCACCGTCGGGTCCGTGGCAGAGCCGCCTTCCCGGTAGAACAGATGCAGTCCATCCACTTCTTGCCATCCCTCGCGCAAGCCATCCGCGTGAGTGGCGAGGGAGGCGAAAGCCAGCACGCACGAGGCGAGCATTGCCGAAAATTGTTTCATGATGTCTCCGTGGCCCAGTGCGGCGAGCGAAAGCGGTACGTCGTCCCCTTTCTCGATGCAGCCGAATGCAAGATGATCCAGCAAGCGCTCTGCCGGTCCTGGTGCCGGAGTATTCGCGGGAGGCGCGGGCGCGTGAAGTGATGATTTCTCACGCCAGGATGAATTTCCTTCAGTCGGGACGGAACCATGCGATACGTGCTGCCACCCATGCACACCTTGCGGGCTCTGGAGGCGGTGAGCCGATGGCGCAGCTTCGCTTCGGCGGCCGATGAACTGCACCTCACCGCCAGCGCGGTGAGTCACCAGATTCGTGCTCTCGAATCGTTCTATGGCAGCAAGCTGCTTCAGCGCAATCACCATGACGTGACGATGACGCCGGCAGGGGAACAGCTGCTGGGTGTCGTGCAGGAACTCCTCCAGCGACTTTCTGAAGTGGGTGAATCGCTACGCCGGCGCGATACGCGACGCCTATCCATCACGGCGCCGCCGTCGCTGGTCAGTCGTTGGCTGATGCCAAGGCTGGGCGGCTTCCTTGGTCGTCATCCGGACATCGATTTTCGATTGCACGCCACGACGCAGTTGCTGGACCTCGATGCCGGGCAGGCGGATTTCGCCATTCGTTATGGCGCGGGCGCGTGGCCGGATACGCGCAGCGAAAAAATCCTGGAGGAACGGCTGTTTCCCGTGGCGTCGCCGCGCTATCTGTCCCGTGTAGCCAAGCGCAGCGGCCTGCGGGGACTTACCTTGCTGCGCGACGATTTCCACGGATGGGAGCCGTGGTCCGCGGCCACCGGCCAGTCCTTGGACGGTTCGATACACGGGGCAACATTCAGCGATTCAGCGCTATTGCTGCAAGCCGCTGAGGAGGGGCACGGCGTCGCGCTGGGCCGAAGCACCCTGGCCGAAGGCGCGCTCGCGTCAGGGTGCCTGGTTCGTGTCGGCAAAGGCGAGACGATGTCTCAGCACGCCTATTACCTGATCGCTTCTTCGCGCCGGACCGATACCGCTCCGGCGCAGGCGTTCCGGCAATGGCTGTTGGATCCTGCGAGCGCATGACGGCTACTCGCGCCGTAGATCGTTTTCGCGCGCGGTGTGGAAGTGGCGCTTGAAAGGCACCTCGTCGGTGACGGGTTCTTCCAGCTCGCGGGCGTAGCGATGCCCGGCGTAGATCGCGTGTGCAATGAGGCCGGGCGCTTCGGCATCGCCAATGCAGCGTAGCGAGCGGATGCCGGAGTCGGCCCATGCCGTTTCGCGTTCGCGCAGTTGCTGGTAGAGCGCATCGTGGGGCAGGCGCGAAGTAACGGTGACCAGTGCATCGCAGCGCTGTTCGGTCAGTTGCCCGTCCCAGGTGTTTTCCAGCACGAGGGTGGCGCCGTCGAAAGACACGATGTTGTGCGACACCATCACCCACACGCCCTGTTTGGCCATCCGTTTGCGGATATGCCGGTAGTCGAGCGTGTTGACGCTCCACGGCGCGACGCTGTCTTCGGTGGTGACGTAGGACACCTCGCAGTTGTTCAGGCGCAGCAGGTCGGTGGCGATGCTGGCGTAGTAGAAGCCATCGTCATCGAACACGGCCACGCGCCCGCTGGGCATGCGCCCATCCATCAGGTCGTCGAGCGTGTAGACGTGCGGGCTGTCCTTGAGTCCGTCGATGCCCAGGCCGTTGCTGCGGCCAAAGCCGTCGCGCCGCCAGTGGCAGCCGGTGGCGAGCACGACGTGCTCGGCGCCGAAGTCCAGCACGTCCTGCGCGGTGAGTTCGGAATCAAGGTAAAGCGAGACATCGGTGAGCTTGTTCAACTGGCCCAGTCGCCAGTCACGCACGCGGCCCCATTCGGCAAGGCCGGGCAGGCGCGCTTCGCGCGTGACGCGGCCGCCCAGTTCGCGGCGTGCTTCGGCCAGGCTCACTTCATAGCCACGCTGGCCCAGGGCACGTGCCGCTTCGAGCCCGGCGGGGCCGCCACCCACCACCAGCACGCGCGCAGAGCTGCGCTTGGCTGGCATGCGTTCCGGATGCCAGCCCTTGCGCCATTCCTCGCCCATGGTGGGGTTCTGCGTGCAACGGATCGGCGTGATGGTCATGTCGCCGGAAACGCAGATGTTGCAGCCGATGCATTCGCGGATGTCCTCGACGCGGCCTTCATCGATCTTGCGCGGCAGATACGGATCGGCGATGGAGGGGCGTGCGGCGCCGATGAGGTCGAGCACGCCGCGGCGGATCTGGGAAACCATGCTGTCGGGCGACGTGAATCGCCCGACGCCGACCACGGGCTTGGTGGTGGTCTTCTTCACGAAGCTGATGAACGGTTCCTGCGCGCCCTCGGGTGCGAAGCGCGAAGGCACGGAGTCGTTGTACCAGGCGGCGACATTCACGTCCCACAGGTCGGGCAGTTCGGCCAGCATGCCCACGATGTCCTGCGCTTCGGCCAGCTCCACGCCACCCGGGCCCAGCAATTCCTCGGTCGCAAAGCGCAGCGCGACCGCGCAGGTATCGCCGACCGCGTCGCGCGTGTCTTCCAGCACCTCGCGCAGCAGGCGCACGCGGTTCTCGAGCGATCCGCCGTACTCGTCGCTGCGCTGGTTGCGGCGGCGCTGCAGGAAGTGCATGGCCAGCGAGAGATCGTGCGCGGCATAGACGTAGATGATGTCCATGCCCGCGCGTTTGGCGCGCAACGCGGCATCGCGGTGCCAGCGCCGGTATTGGCGGATGTCTTCGCGCGTCATGGCGCGCGCCTGCGAGGGGTATCCGTATTTGGACGGCTGATGCGACGGGGCGATCAGCACTTCGCGCGAATACAGGTTGGACGCCGTCGGGCCGTTGTGGGAAAGCTCCACCGCCGCCAAGGCGCCATGCGCGTGCACCTTGTCGCACATCAGCGCCAGCGCAGGTATGTCGCGGTCGTCCCACAGGCGCGCTTCGATGTATGGCGAAAGATCGCTGCTGGGGTGGATCTCGCATTCCTCGGTTGACACCACGCCCCAGCCGCCTTCGGCCTTCACTTCGCGCATCGCGGCGTGCGCCAACGGCTGGGAGTGGCCCATGCCGTTGCAATGCGGTACCTGGAAGAAGCGGTTGCGCGTGGTGACCGGGCCGATCCGGACGGGGGTGAAGAGGATGTCGTAGCGGGGATCGCGCATCGGGTTCAGACCTTGGCCGGCGCGACGGCGGGACGGCGCAGGCGCATGAAGGCATACAGGGGCAGGCCGACCGCCATGAGTCCCAGCGCAAGCAGAAACGGTTCGTGGCCGCTGCCGATGAAGGCAAAGATCACGTAGCACGTACCGAGCACCGCGAAGACGAGTGCGCGGCGACCTGCATCCGGCGCGGCGCGACGCCGCCACAGCACGCCGAGGGCGAGCGAGCAGCACAGATACAGCGGCAGGTTGGCCGCCGTGACCACGCGGGTGAGGAAGGTGAATGCCGCCACCAGCGACTTGCTGTAGCTCATCCAGATCATCAGCGAACCGAGCAGGCCGGTCACGATGAGCGCGACCGCAGGCGCGCCTTGTCGATTGTTGCGCGCGAGCACGGGTGGCAGCACGCCATTGTTGGCCATGGTGCGGGTGAGTTCGCCGATCAGCAGCGTCCAGCCATTCAGTGCGCCGAGCCCGCTGATCACCACGAACAGCGACAGCCAACGACCCACGCCTGCGCCCACGTAGCGATCCATCAGCAGGGCGAACGGTGCATTGGCGTTGGCCAGTTCGTTCTGCGGAATCAGCAGCATGGGCACCGCCGAGACGATGATGTAGACCGCCGCGGCAAGGATGGTGCCCGCCATGGTGGCGCGCGGAATGGTGCGCCCGGGGTTGTTCACGCGGCACGCCGGCACGCTGGCCGACTCGATGCCCAGCATGGCGAACAAGGCAATGGTGGAAGCGGCCATCACGTCGGGCATGGCCAGCGGGGTGGTGGGGGCGTGCGCGGTGAAGGTGGCGGGCGAAGTGAGCAGGATCCATGCGCCCAGCACGCCAATGGCAAGCATGGGCAACAGCTTCAGCGCGGTGGTGACGATCTGCACGCCGCCGCCTGTGCGCACACCCAGCAGATTCACCGCGACGAAAGTCCACAACAGACCAAGCGCGAACAGCACCGGCGGCACTTGGTTTAGCTGTGGCAGCACCACGGTGAGGTAGCCGACCGCACCCGTTGCGAGTGCCGCGTTGGTGAGCCATACCGACACCCAGTACGCCCACAGCGCCATGTAGGCCGGCAGGTCACCCAACGTGTTGCGGATATAGCCGTAGGGACCGTCGGATTCCGGCATCGCGTGCGAGAGGTGCGCAAACACCCGTGCAAGCGCGAGGCAGCCGATGAGGGTCACCACCCAACCGATCATCGTGTTGAAGCCGTAGGGCGCGAGCGAGGCGGGCAGGATGAAGATGCCCAGCCCGATCACGTTGCCCACGACCAGCGCGGTACATGTCCAGAAACCGATCTTGTTGCCTTGGCTCATGCGTGGCGCCCCGTCAGTCCAGTGAAACCGCTGCGCCTGCCTTCATCACCCCGCGCACCTGGCGCAGGCACTCGACGTCCTTCAGCGGATCGCAGGCGACGGCCACCATGTCGGCGGACTTGCTGGGAGCGATCGAGCCCAGCTCCTTCTCCTTGCCCAGCAGGCGCGCGGCGTCGATGGTGGCGGCGCGGATGGCCTGCAACGGCGTCATGCCGTACTTCACCATGTAGGCGAACTGGCGGGCGTTGTCGCCGTGCGGATAGACGCCCGCATCGGTGCCGAAGGCGATATGCACGCCAGCCTTCACCGCCTTGCGGAAACCGTCACGCTGCGTCTGGGTGGTTTCCACGTTCTTGCGGATCTTTTCCGCGGACCAGCCTTCGGCGCGGCCGACCGTGTCGATGTAGTCGCCGTTGTAGATGTCCGCGACCAGCCAGGTGCCGTGCTTGACCATCAGCGCGATGCCTTCGTCGTCGATCAGCGAACCATGCTCGATCGAGCGCACGCCGGCACGCACGGCGCGCTTGATGCCCTCGGCGCCATGCGCATGCGCCGCGACGAACTTGCCGCGCTTGGCGGCCTCGGTCACGGCGGCGTGGATCTCCTCTTCGGTGTATTCGGACTGGCCCGGTTCGGTGCCGTCGGCGAGCACGGCACCGGTGGCGATGACCTTGATGAGGTCGGCGCCGTGGTCGAGGATGAAATCCACGTGCTTGCGCACGTCGTCGACACCCTTGGACACGCCGCGGCGGAATTCCTCCGGCACCACGGTGCCCGGCGCAAGCCCGGTGATTTCGCCGCCGCCGCCCGGCACGGTGATGTACGCGCCCGCCACGAACATGCGCGGTCCGGGTACATAGCCTTCGTTGATGGCGTCGCGCAGCGCGACGTCGGCGAAGCCGCGATAGACGCCCACGTCGCGCACCGTGGTGAAGCCGGCGCGCAACGTATCGCGCGCGTTCTTGGCGCCGATGAAGGCGTCGCGCGCTGGTGAGCTCTTCAATGGGGCGCCAGCATCGGCGGTTTCCGTTTCATCAGCGATATGGGTGTGCATGTCCATCAGGCCGGGCACGACGGTGAAGCCTGTCCAGTCAAGCACCGTGGCCCCCGAAGCGGCGGATGCCGACCAGGGGTTCACGCTCACCACGCGACCCTGCTCGATGGTCACCGCCTGGTCCGCCAGCATCTTGCCGCTGTCGACGTCGAGCAGATGACCCGCGTGCACCACGGTCCGCGGTGTTTCGGCACCCGCAGCGGATGCGGACGCCATGACCGCCATGGCACAGAACAGCCCCGAAAGCCTCACCCTCATGCAGATGCTCCCGCGTCACCGGCATAAGCGGTGCGCAACAGATTGTGGAAATGCCAGACGCCGCTTTCGCGCCTGGGGCAAAGTCGGCCCGGCTCGTAATAGCCGGAGGCGAGGCCCTTCTGTACGGCCACGCAGATGTCGATGTCTTCGTGCTGCACTTCGTCGCTGAAGCTCTGGTCCGCCGCGATGCGTGCCTGCGCGGCTTCGTCCTGTGCGTAGTAGTAGTCGAACTCCACGCGGCAGCGCCCTGGCCCCAGTGGCAGGATGCGGTTGGTCTGCATGCGTCCCGGCATGATGTTGAGCATCACGTTGGGATAGATGAAGTAATAGAAGGCCTCGCCGTCGCCGTAGATGTCCGCGCTGTTGCGCAGCGGTGAGGATTGCAGCGAATACCAGGGAAACAGTTCCGTGTCGTACGCGCGGTAGTCGAGCACCTTCGAAAGGCCCGGATGCACGTGCGGCAGGTGGTAGCCCTCCAGGAAGTTGTCGATGTACACCTTCCAGTTGCAGTCGATGTCGTAGCTGTCGCGACGCAGGTAACGCATGGACGCAAGGTCGATGGGCGCGATGCGGTCGACGATGCCACCATAGACGTCCTCGAACGGCGCCGTGTGCTCGTCCAGCGCGACGAATACCAGTCCCCGCCATTCGTGCACGCGCAACGGCGGCAGGCGAATGTCATCCACGCGGAAGCCCGCGGCGCTGGTCATCTCCGGCGCGCTGCGCAGTTGGCCTTCCAAAGTGTAGGTCCAGCCGTGGTACTTGCAGTGCAGCGAGCGGATGCCCTTGCCATTGCAAAGCGCGAGGGGGCCGGCGCGGTGGCGGCAGACATTGGGAAAGGCGCGAAGCACGCCATCGTGTCCGCGCACCAGCAGCACGGGCACGCCGCCGATGTGTTCCACCACGTGGTCGCCGGGTTCGGCGAGCTGCCCCTGGTGGGCGACCAGCTGCCAGCTGCGTGCGAATACCGCACGTTGCTCCATCGCCAGCATCTCTTCGCCAAAGTAGTAACGCGGCGACAGCGCGCGCGCGTGGTCGAGTTCCAGGATGGCCGTGTCAGCTTGCATGTGAAACTCCGATCTCGGGATAGACTGGCGCGACGAAGGGTTGCACGACGGAGATGCCATGCCCCGCTTTCGCTACGCGCTTGCGTTGTACCTGCTGTGCAGTATGGCCTTGGCAGCCGAGCCTCGCGCAAGGGGTCTGGGCATTCCGTTCGACGGCAGCCCCGGCCCGTTGAACGCGATCACCGACGTGGCCGGCGTCACCGTGGGCCAGGTCACCCTGATCGAGGATCTGCAGGACGGCCACAAGGTGCGTACGGGCGTCACCGCCATCCTCCCTCGGGGCCGTGGCAGCTACGACACGCCGGCTTTTGGCGGCTGGTTCGCGCTCAATGGCAACGGCGAGATGACCGGCACCGCATGGCTGGACGAATCGGGCCAGCTGGAAGGCCCCATCATGCTCACCAATACGCACAGCGTGGGTGTGGTGCGCGATGCGGTGATCGCCGAACGCGTGCATGCGGGTGGCGCGGATGCCTCGGGTTACTGGTGGTCGCTGCCGGTGGTGGCGGAGACCTGGGACGGTGACCTCAACGACATCAACGGCTTCCACGTCCGTGCCGAGCATGCCGCCAAGGCCTTGCATGATGCCAGGGGCGGCCCGGTGGCCGAAGGCAACGTCGGCGGCGGCACCGGGATGATCTGCCATGAGTTCAAGTGCGGCATTGGTACATCCTCGCGCCGCGTGACAATGGACGGCCAAACGTACACCGTGGGCGTGCTGGTGCAGGCCAATTATGGATTGCGCGAATCGCTGCGCATCGCTGGCGTGCCGGTGGGCCAGTACCTCATCGACGATCGCATCCGCAGCGGCAACAACGCGCACGCTACCGACACGGGTTCGATCATCATCGTCGTGGCTACCGACGCGCCCCTGCTGCCGCACCAGCTCAAGCGGCTGGCCAAGCGCGCCGGCATGGGATTGGCGCGAATGGGCAGCTTTGCCGGCAACGGCTCGGGCGACATCTTCATCGCGTTCTCCACCGCCAACCCGGCCGCGCTGCGTGACCAGCCACTGCAACAGGCCAGCTTCATCGGCAACGACCACATCGATCCGCTGTTCGAAGCGACCGCGCAGGCGGCGGAGGAATCCATCGTCAACGCGATGGTCGCCGCGCGCGACATGCGGGGCGAGGGCGGCCACTACGCCATGGCCATTCCGCACGGCCAACTGATTGACCTGCTCAAGCGTTTCGGACGCTACCAGCCGCCGCACTGATGGCGGGCGCTTCACGGCGTGGGCTCTCGCTGCAGGAAGCGGTCGTACCAGGCGAGATTGCGTTCCAGGCGATCGCGCAGATAGCTGGGTACGGTGAGCCCGTGGTGCTGGCCCGGATACATCACCAGCCCGGTGGTGATGCCCAGTGAGCGCAAGGCCTGGTACATCTGCTCCGCGCCGATGCAGGGCACGTTGAAATCGCGCTCGCCACACTGGAACAGCGTCGGCGTACGGATGCGGTCGGCGTGCAGGAACGGATAGCTCGCGCGGTCCCACGCAGCGCGGTTGGCCCACGGCGTGCCGAGTTCGAGCTCGTACTCGCGCGCATATTCGTCATCGCCATACATGCCATAGGCGTTGCCGGTGCCCGCACCGCTGATGGCCGCCTTGAAGCGGGTGTCACGCGCGATGATCTCGTCGGTGAGGATGGCGCCGTAGCTCCAGCCACCCACGCCCAGGCGATCGGGATCGGCTATGCCGCGTTGCACGAGTTGATCAACACCGGCCAGTACGTCCTGGCTGTCCTTGGCGCCCCAGTCGGCATAGATGGCACGCGCGAAGTCGAAACCACGGCCCGAGCTTCCGCGCGGATTCACCGCAAGCACCGCGTAGCCGTGCGCGGCATAGGTCTGCCAGTCCGCCATGAATTCGTGGCTGAACTGATATACCGGGCCGCCATGCACGCGCACGATGGTGGGGTAGCGGCGTCCGGCCACGTAGCCCACCGGCTTCACCAGCAGGGCGTGGATACTCACGCCATCGGCGTCGTTGAACTGCAGTTCCTCGGTGGTCGCGAGCTGCTTGCCGGTCAGCCACGCGTTGTGTTCGCTGAGCGCGCGCAGCGTGCTCTTTTCTACAGCCGATACGTCGTACGGGTGGGTGTCGTCGCCGCCCAGCACCACCACGCGATCGTTGGCGGAGACGTCGAGGTCGGCGTCAAAGCGCTTGCCCGTGGTCAGCGCGGTGATCCTGCCGCTGGCGATGTCGATGCGCGACAGATGAGTGACCTCGGCCTGTTCCACCAACGCATAGACGCTGCGACCATCGGGCGACCAATGCGGCTTGGTGAAGCAGCGGTCGATGGGCGCCGGCAGCGTGGCCTTGCCGGTGGCCACGTCGATGACAGCCAGCTGCCACGGCGCGTAGTAGATCCACTTGTCTTCGCCGCTCTGCAGGTAGGCGATGCGTTGGCTGTCGGGGCTCCATGCGGGGCGTGTTTCCCAGTAGGGATCCAGGTCGCTGCCGGGGAAGGTGGTGAGCTGGCGTTCCGGCGCTCCCGCCTTGGGCGCGATGAGGTAGATGTCGTAGTTGAGGTGACGGTCGGGATCAGCGCCGCGCTTGGTGACGTAGGCGATCGTGCTGCCGTCGGGCGACCACGCCGGCAGCTGTTCGTCGTGCCGACCCGACGTCAGCTGCCCGGCGCGACCTGTGGCCACGTCCACGATGTACAGGTGCTTGTGGCGTCCATCGAGCCAGCCCTTGTCGTCGTCCTTGAACTGGAAGCGGTCGGTGACGACGGGCGGCGGGTTCTTCGGTTTCTTGGCGCCTGGCGCGCGATCCGGATCGTACGCAATGACGGCCAGCCGTTTGCCATCGGGCGACAGCACGAAGTCGTCCACGCCATCGGGAAGATTGGTGACGCGATGCGCCTCGCCGCCATCGGCGGGCATCATCCAGACCTGCGTGTGCGTATCGTCATCGTCCGCTTCACCGTCGAGCTTGCGGTCGGAGAGAAAGGCGATCGCCTTGCCGTCGCTCGTCCATTGCGCGTGCCACTCACTGCTGTCCGGCGTGTGCGTAAGCTGGGTGCGTCCGCTGCCATCGAAGCGTACGCGCCACAGGTCGGACTGGGGCTGGTCGCGTTCCAGGTTGGCGGTGGCCACCGTGTAGACGACGAACTGGCCATCGCGCGAGATTGCCGGCTCGCTCACGTCCGCCAGCCGGTTGATGTCGGCGGGCACGAAACGCGTGCCATCTTCGGCAAAGGCCGGGCCGGCCAGCAGGGCGAGCAACAGCAGCAAGCGCCTCATGGATGCGCCTGCGCACCGCCCGCCAACGCGCGGTAGGCATCGTGTGCGTGCTTGAGGTAATCCAGCGTCATGCGTTTTTCCTGCTCGGTGTTGTAGTCGTCGCGGGCGGAAGCCGCTTCGATGTTGCGTCCCACCCAGTCGGCAAACCAGGCGGCATCGGCGGCCGCGCTGGCAGCGCGCACGTGGTCGCCCAGCCAGACGGGATTGGTGGTGGCGTATGGGTAAAGATCCAGCACCAGGGGATCGGCGCCCTCGTTCCATGCGCGCAGCAGCAGCCAGCCACCGTCGAGGGTGATGTCGCCCGACGCATCGAGCTGTCGATGGTCGCCCTGCAGAGTAAAGCTCTTCACCACGACGCCGTTGTGCACGAGTTCGAGGTGATCGACGGACACCGGCGAGCGCAACGCCACGCGGTAGTGATGCTTGCCCGGTGCAAGTGTGTCGCCGGGCCGCGCGTCGTCCAGCAACAGGCCCAGCAGCGGACCATTGCTGGCAAAGCCATGGCCTGCCTTCAGTGCGGCCATGGCGTCCGCGGCGGTACGCTTGCCGCCCGTGTCGAGGAACACGCGGTTGAGTCCCACCGGGCCGCGCAGCGCCGCGTAGTTGGCCATGGCATCGGTTCCCGCGCCGGTGGGCAGGTGGAAACCAAGGTTGAGCAGCCGGTACCACACCTGTGCCGTCGCCTTGTGGTCGGAAAAGCCCAGCACTTCGATGTAGTCGACCTTGCCTTCGATGACGTCCGCGGGAAGCTCGTTGCTGAGCACGGCGTCGTGCGCGGGATCGGGCAGGGTGTCGAACGGATGCACGTAACCGACAAGGGCGCCCTGCGCGTGCGCGAGGTCGGCGACTGCGGCGTTGGTGGGATAGGGGCTCGCCATCGCGGTGTGCCGATAGGCCGTGTAGCCGGGCGTGAGGTAGTGGTCGTTGAGGCCGAGCAGGCCCAGGTGGCCCCAGAAACTCGTGTGGTACTCCTGTCCGTGCAGCACCAGCGTCCGCGCCGTGCTGGCAGGATCGGGATCGGTGCGGAATGCGGCGATGTCGGGCACGCGTTCCTCCTTGTTCACCACCAGGTCGTAGGCCAGGTCGAGGTCTTCCGCGCGTGCCTGTTGTGCGAGATGCGCCGGCGTGTTGCGGTAGTGCCCGCCGTAGTTCATGTGGATGTGCAGGTCCGCGCTGATCCACTGGCCGAAGGTCGCGGGCAGGCGCTGTGGCTGCAAGGTGGCACGCAGCTGCTTTTCACTGCCCTTGGACAGGTTGACCTGCTGGCGCCAGGGCGCATAGGCAAAGCCGTGCTGTATCCATACCTGCGTGCTACCCGCAGGCACGTCGAGAGTGCAGGGCGGGGCGCAATGGAAGTAATGCGTTTCGGACGTCTGTCTTGCGCGGTCGAAGCCGTCGTCCGCATGCACCCAGGCATCGCGTGGCGCGTGGGCGCGTCCATCGTTGCCGATGATCGCGACACGCGCGGGAGTGCGCGCGCCTGTTTCATCCACGATGTCCAGCGTGAGTCGTGCCATCGGCAGCTTGTACTGCCGTTGCGCGGCGGCGAGCGCATGGGTGGCGCCGCCGGGAATGTCCATGATGCGCAGCGTCGTGGTGCCGGCTTCGTTGTCGACGTAGGCAAGGTGCTGCCCATCCGGCGACCAGCGTGCATTGCGACGATCGAACTCCCCGAAGGTGAGCGGCAGCGGTGGCGCGCCCGCGGGCGTGGTGAGCCACAGCTGCTGCCATTGGCGGCCGTGGTAGCTCGCGTACAGCAGGCGCTTTCCATCCGGCGCCAGTTCGGGATGCGCGGACCAGCTGGTTTCTTCAACGAGTACCTTCGTGCGTTTCGAAGGATCGTCGACGGACACCGACCACAGATCGCCGGTGCCCCACGCGATCTCGGGGTTGCCGATGTAGTAGATCGTCCTGCCGTCTGGCGACCACGACGGATTGATCGCGTGGTCCACCGCGGCGTAGTAGTAGCGATCCAGTGTGCTGCGTCGTTCGCCAAGCAGCGGATGGGCATGATGCAGACCCGACGCATCCATGTTGGCAAGGAACAGGTTGAAGTGCCCGGTGCCTTGCGTGGACACCCAGGCGATCCTTGTGCCATCGGGTGAGAGGCGCGGTTCCACATTCACGGCGCCGCCCGAGGTCAGTTGCTGTTCGCGGCCGGTGGCCAGATCGAGCCGCCACAGTTCGATCGCGTTGCCGTCGTAGCGCGTGAACACCACGCTGCGGCCGTCGCGCGATACGTCAGGCTGGTTGTCGTAGGCGCGGCTGGCATGGGTGAGTTCGGTGGCGGCGTCGCCGTCGATGCGCTGGCGCCAGAGCGAGCCATCCATGCTGTAGACCAGTGTCTGGCCGTCCGGCAGAAAACTCACCGCATCCGGTCCTGCCGTAAGTTGCGGCAGGTACAACTCGCGCCAGTAGTAGCTGTGCGGAAGATCGACCTGCTTGAGCACGGGTTCACGCGCGGCATGGGCGTCGCCCATGCAAGTGAGGAGCGCCAGTGCGCAGACGAGCCGGCGGCGCATGGTCAGTGTGCCGCCAGCGCGTCGTCGAGCGCGGCGCGCAGCAGAACCATGGCCTCGTCGATCTCCTGCGTGCTGACGTTGAGCGGTGGCATGAAGCGCACGGTGCTGGTGCCGCAGGAAAGCAGCAGCAGCCCGTGGTGGAACGCGCGGGTGACCACGGCGTCGCAGAGCGCGCGGGCCGGCGTGCGTTGCTCGTCGTTCTCGATCAACTCCATGCCGATCATCAGGCCCTTGCCGCGCACCTCCCCGATGCACGGATAGTCCTTCGCCAGTTCGTGCAGCCGCTTCATGAAATGCGCGCCGGTGCGCGAGGCGTTTTCAGCGAGGCCGCCGACCACCAGGTCCAGCGTGGCGTTGGCCGCGGCGCAGGCCAGCGGATTGCCGCCATAGGTGTTGCCGTGCGCACCACGCTTCCATTGCGACATCAGCGAGCGCTTGGCGACCACCGCACCAATGGGCAGGCCGGAGCCGAGCCCCTTGGCAAGCGTCATGATGTCGGGCTTGACGCCCCAGTGTTCGCTGGCGAACAGCTTGCCGGTGCGGCCCACGCCCGACTGCACTTCATCGAAGATCAGCAGGATGCCGTGCTCGTCGCACAGCGCGCGCAGGCCGGCGAGGAAACCCTCCGGTGGCACCAGGTAGCCACCCTCGCCCTGGATGGGTTCCACCATGATCGCGGCCACTTCGGAGGCCGGCACGCTGCGTTCGAACAGCATGCGGATGTAGTTGAGCACCGCCTGGCCCTGGTCGCTGCCTGCGAACAGCGGACGGAACGGGTTGGGAAACGGCACATGCGTCACGCCCGGCATGGTCGGCGCGAAGCCGAGCTGTTGCGTGTACTTGCTCGACGTAAACGACAGCGAACCCATGGTGCGGCCGTGGAAGCCGCCGAGGAAACCGAGATAGCGCGGCCGACGCGTGACGTAACGAGCGAGTTTCAGCGCGCCCTCCACGGCCTCCGTGCCGGACTGGCACAGGAAGCTCATGGCCGGTTCGCCCATGGGCGCCACGCGTGCGATGCGTTCGCCCAGGCCGGTCATCTGTTCGTGCCAGTAGTCGCTGGAGATATGCAGGAACCGGTCGGCCGCCGCCTTGACCGCGTCGACGACCTCCGGATGCGCGTGTCCGGTCGCGCATACCGCGATGCCCGCTGCGAAATCGAGGAAGCGGTTGCCGTCGACGTCCCACACTTCGGTGCCGCGGCCGTGCGACATCACGAAGGGATAGTCGCGCGGGTACGACGGCGAGATGACTTCCGCGTCGCGGGCGATCATGGCCTGCGCCTTCGGACCGGGCAGGGACGTCTTGATATGGACGGAAGCGTTCATGGTGGGATTCCGGACGGCGGTCACAACGGAAGATGGACAGGGCGGGCGTGGGCTTCGCGCGTGCGGGCGTCCAGTGCGCGGAGAATTTCCAGTTCATGCGGCGTGGGCGGCGCTATCGTTTCGATGCGGTCGGCGACGCTGAGCGGCCAGCCGACGGCCGCCCGCGCTTCTTCCACGCTCACGCCATCGAACAGCGCGACCAGTTGCAGCTCTTCGCTTTCCGGGTGCGGCGAAAGCCGTCCGAAATCGGTGATGACCGCGCGCGGCCCTCCGCCGGGTACGCCGGATCGACTGCGCGCGCCATGCCCATCGAGGTATCCCGCGCTGGTGCGGAAATCGAGCTGCTCCACGAAGCTTCGCCGCGATGCCTTGGCCATCACGAACACCTGCTTGGCATGCATGGCGATTTCGGGCGCACCACCGGCGCCGGGCAGGCGCGTGGAGGGCGCATCGTAGGGGCCGATGACGGTACTGTTGAGGTTGCCGTGGCGATCGATCTGCGCCGCGCCGAGAAAGCCGATGTCCACACGGCCGGCCTGCAGGTAATAACTGAAGATGTCGGGCAGCGGCACCACGTACGCCGCTGTTTCGGCGAGTTCGCCATCGCCGATGGAAAGCGGCAGCACGTCGGGGCGCGTGCCGATGGTGCCCGATTCGTAGATGAGCACGATGCGCGGCGCATGCGTGAGCCGGGCGAGATTGCATGCGGCGCTCGGCAGGCCGATGCCCACGAAGCATACGCAGCCATCCTGCAGCAGGCGCGCGGCGGCCACGGTCATCCATTCGTCGCGGGTGCAAGCGCTCATGCGCGCGCCACCGGCAGGCTTTCAATGAAGGCGCGATGGTCGCGCTGCTGCAGCACGTGCTCGTGCATCCACGCCATGAAGCTGTCGCGTTCGCGTGCCACCGAATCCCACTGTCGGTAGAACGCGTTGTCACGCGTGTAGTGGCCCTGCGCGTAGGACGGATAAGCGCCGCCGGGGCAATGCACGATGGCACTGACGATCCAGTGCGGCAGCACGATGGCGTTCATCGCCGGCGGCAATTCGTCGACGATGTCCTCCACGGTAACGATCAGCACCCGCGCCGCCAGCGCCGCCTCGCGCGCCGCGCCCACGATGCCGTCGATGGCCACGTTGCCTTCACGATCCGCGCGCTGCGCATGCAGGATGGTGATGTCGGGATTGATGGCCGGAACGGCGGCCAATGTTTCGCCGGTGAAAGGGCACGTGACGCTGCGGATGTTGGCGTTGCGTGCGGGCAGATCGGTGCCGGCATAACCGCGCAGCGTGCCGAACGGCAATCGCGCCGCACCCGCGCAGAACGCGGCCGCCATGCCGGCGTGGCTGTGCTCGTCCAGCTCCAGCGGCAGCGGCCAGTGGTGTTCCACGGCATCACGCAAGCGATGCAGCGAACCCACGCCCGGGTTTCCGCCCCAGGAAAAGGTGAGTTTGCGCGCGCAGCCCATGCCGATCATCTGGTCGTAGACAAGGTCCGGCGTCATGCGGATCAGGTGCAGGTCGCGCTTGCGCTGCCGGATGATCTCGTGCGCCGCCGCGAAGGGAATCAGGTGCGTGAATCCTTCCAGCGCCACGCTGGCGCCATGGGCGACATAGTTCTCTATGGCATCGGCAAGAGTGAGCTGCATGCGTTCACTCCACGACCGTGCGCGATTGCTCGCGAAGGTATTGCGCCAGGTAGTAGAAAGAGGCGATGGCCTTGCCGGTGGAACCCGAGCCCTTCCATCCGCCGAAGGGCTGGTAGCCCGGCCATGCGCCGGTGGTGGCGCCCTGCGGCCGGTTGGCGTAGGTGACGCCGGCTTCGATGTGATCGTGGAACCAGGCGACTTCCTCTTCGCCGCCGAAGAAACCGGCCGTAAGTCCCATCGACGTATCGTTGGCCAGCCGCATGGCTTCCTCGCGATCGCGGTAGCGATGCAGCATCAGGATCGGCAGGAACATCTCCTGCTGCCACAGCGGATGGTCCAGCGCCGCTTCGGCCAGCATGGGCTCCACGTAATAGCCACGCGACAGCGCTGGCGCCGTGCCATGTTCAAGGCCCAGTCGCCGACCACCCCGTAGCACGTTGGCACCGCCGGCGCGCAACGCCTCCGCATAGCGTTCATAGCTGGCGTACGCGCTGGCATTCACCGCCGGCCCCAGCCAATGTTCGCGGCGACGCGGATCGCCGATGCGGATGGCGTCGATCTGGGCCTTGATGCCATCGATCAAGGCGTCCGCCACGCGCTCGTGCACATACAAACGCGACAGCGCCGAACATTTCTGTCCGCCCATGCCATAGGCGGAGCGCACGATGCCCGCGGCGGCGCGTTCGATGTCTGCGCGAGCGGTGACGATGCACGGATTCTTGCCGCCCATCTCCGCGATGCACGGACGCGGATATGCGCCACCGGCCATGTGTCGCATCAGCTCGCGGCCTACCGGCACGGAACCGGTGAAGGTGACGCCAGCCGTGTGGCGATGCTTGACGAGCGCCTCGCCGATATCCGCGCCCGAGCCGGACACATAGTTGAAGACACCCGGCGGAAAGCCCGCATCGCGGATGCAATCGGCGAGCAGGCGTCCCGACCACGGCGTGTCGCTGGCGCCCTTGAGCACTACCGTATTGCCGGTGACCAGCGCGGCTGCGGCCGGACCACCTGCGAGCGCCAGCGGAAAGTTGAACGGTGCGATCACCACCCACACGCCGTACGGGCGCATCACGCTCGCATTGTGGGAGGCAACCCCGTCGATGGGATCGTCGGGAAGCTTGCGCGCGTAGCCGGCGTGGCTTTCGTAATCGCCCGCGTAATGATGAAAGAAATCGACGGTTTCCTGCGCCTCGCCAAGCGCCTCCATGCGGTTCTTGCCGACCTCCAGCGTGAGTGCGGCGGCGATGTCATATACGCGCTCTTCCATCAACTTGCCGGCGCGGCGTACCAGTCGCGCGCGTTCGGCGACCGGCAGCGCGCGCCATGCGGGAAACGCCGCCTGCGCGGCCTCCATGGCATCGTTCGCGTCGTCCGTCGAGGCCAGTGCGAAATCGCCGAGCTTGAGGTCGAGGTCGAAGGGTGCGCGACGATCGGCGTGCGCGGCGGCATCGCGATCCTTGCCGGCGATGAACAGCGGATGGCGTGCTCCCAGCGTGGACTCCACCCGCGCCATGGCCTCCTCGAAGCGCTCGTGCATGGCCTCGGGCGGGTTGTACATGGTGGCGTAGGTGAGGCGGAAGCTCATCGATGCTCCTCAAGCGTGGGCGGGGAAAAAGCGGGCAAGCAGGCGATCGAGCAGGGCCAGCGCGTCGGCCAGCGCGTCCTCGTCGATGACCAGCGGCGGTGCCAGCAGGATCAGGTTGCCGCGCGTGGCGAACGACACGCCTTCGGCCATGGCGGCGTCGAGCAGGGCGGAGAGTTGCGGTGGCATTTGCGGCCACGGCGCCAGCGGCTCGCGTGTCTGGCGATCGGTGACAAGTTCGATCACCGCGAACAGGCCATGTCCGCCCCGCACGTCGCCGATCACGGCATGGCGCTGCTGCATGATTTGCAGCGCGCGAAACATCGTGGCGCCCAGCGCGCGCGATCGTTCGATCAGGCCGCCGTCTTCATACGCGCGCAACGCCGCGAGTCCGGCCGCGCACGCCAAGGGATGGCCGCAATACGTCAGGCCGGTGTAGAGCATCTCGTGCTGCAGGCGGCTGGCGATGCTGTTCGACAACACCACGGCGCCCAGCGGTATGTGCGCACCAGTCAGGCCCTTGGCCAGTGTCATCAGGTCGGGCTTGCCGGCCTCGCCATGGCGCTGCCAGGCAAACCATTCGCCGCATCGGCCGAAGCCGCTCATCACTTCATCGGCGATCAGGCATACGCCCCGGGCTCGCGTGGCTTCGCGCAGGCCGGGCCAATAGTTGTCTGGCGCCACGATGCCGTTAGTGCCGGCGTTGGGTTCCATCATCACTGCAGTGACCGCACCGGTGCGCTGGTCGATGGCATCGGCGACGGCCGCCACGGCGCGTTCGCCGCAGAGGGTTTCGTCACCGCTGCCATAGGCCTGGCGATACGCGTAGGGCGGCGCCACGTGCAACGCACCGAACGCGTCATCGTCGACCTGGGCGCGCGTGCGCGCATCGCCGGAAAGCGCCATGCAGGCGTAGCTGGCGCCGTGATAGGAGCGATCGCGCGTGATGACCAGGCCGCGTGGCTTGCCCGTCGCCTGGCGGGCGAATTTCACCGCGTTTTCGTTGGCGTCCGCGCCGGCGAGCGTGAAGAACACGCGCCCGCCCTCGAAACCAGCCTTCTCCAGCAATGCCTCGGCGAGCAGGGCGCGCGGCTCGGCGCCCCATGCGGATGTCACGAAGCACAGCTGTTCGGCCTGTCGCCGGATGGCTTCCACCACGGCGGGATGCTGGTGGCCGAGGTTGCTGCATTCGGCCAGGCTGCTCATGTCCAGGATGAGGCGTCCATCGGCCAGTTGCAGGTGCGCGCCACGACCGCCCACGACCGTCGGAGCCCGCCAATCAGCCTGCACGCACCAGCTGTGCAGGACGCTGTCGCCTTCGTTTGCCAAGCCTCTCCCCCCGGATGAGCTTGTTCGATTACCGAACAGAAATTCGTATTGCGAACTCATTGGAATCCTTCTACGCTCGGTCTGTCAATCGGCTTTTTCGGCTTTATGGAATCGACATTGTTTGAGGACAGTGCGGATTACGTGCAGTCGCTTGCGCGCGGCTTGCAGGTGTTGCGTGCGTTCGACCGGGAGATGGCCAGTCCAAGCCTGTCGCAGGTGGCCGAACGCACGGGTTTGTCGCGTGCGGTGGCGCGTCGATTGCTGCTGACGCTGCAGCATCTGGGCTATGTCGGCAGCCAGGGGAGAAGCTTCTATCTCACCCCGCGCGTGTTGGAGCTGGGCTACAGCTATCTCACGTCGCTGGACCTCACCGACCTGGCGCAACAGAGCCTGGCGCTGCTGGCCGAGCGCGTGGGCGAGTCGTGCTCCATGGCGGTACTGGACGGACAGGACATCGTGTACGTGTTGCGCGTGCCGGTGCGTCGCGTGATGAGCGTTGCGCTCGGCGTGGGTGCCCGCTTGCCGGCATACGCCACGTCGATGGGGCGCGCCGTGCTTGCCGGCCATTCCGATGCCGAACTCACCGCATGGCTGCGTGGGCAGAAGCTGCGCGCACTCACGCCCTACACGGTGCGCACGGCCACGGCGTTCAAGGCGCAGGTGCGCCAGGCGCGGGACCTCGGCTACGCCATGGTGTCCCGCGAACTGGATGTGGGCCTGCTTTCCATCGCCGTGCCGATACGTACCGCCGAGGGCCGCACCGTCGCCGCGCTCAATGTCGGCATGCCCTATAGCGAAGATGCTGCCGCGCGCGCCATCAAGGTGATTCTCCCGGCGTTGCGCGATGCACAGCGTTCCGTCGAACACGCCGTTCAACACGGCGGCTGGCAACCGCACCTGGCGCTGTCGAGCCTTTATGGCTGACGCCTATATCGTCGACGCGACGCGCACGCCTTTCGGCCGCCATGGCGGTGCGCTGGCCCGCGTCCGCACCGACGACCTCGCGGCATGGCCCATTACCGCCTTGATGCAGCGCTATCCGTCACTGGACTGGGCGGCGCTGGACGAAGTCATCCTTGGCTGCGCCAACCAGGCGGGCGAAGACAACCGCAACGTTGCACGCATGGCCGCGCTGCTGTCGGGCCTGCCGGAAACCGTGCCCGCGGTGACGGTCAATCGCCTGTGCGCGTCGGGTCTGGAGGCGGTGGGTCAGGCGGCACGCGCCATCGTTTGCGGCGAAGCCCACCTCGTGCTTGCTGGCGGCGTGGAAAGCATGTCGCGCGCGCCCTATGTGATGGCCAAGGCGGAGAGCGCACTTGGCCGCGAGCAGCAACTGGAAGACACCACGCTCGGCTGGCGGATGATCAATCCACGCATGCGCGAACGCTACGGCGTCGACTCGATGACGCAGACCGCGGAGAACCTCGCGCGCGAACACGGCATCGCCAGAAGCGATCAGGACGCCTATGCGCTGCGCAGCCAGCAGCGTGTCGCCTCGGCCCGCCAGAACGGCTGGCTGGCCGAAGAGATCAGCAGCATCGATGCGCCGTGCGGCAAGCAGGCCATCGTCGTCGATGCGGACGAACATCCGCGCCCGCAGACCACGGCCGAGCAGCTTGCCGTGCTCAAGCCGCTGCTAGGCGAGGGCAGCAGCATCACCGCCGGCAATGCATCGGGTCTCAATGATGGCGCTGCCGTGTTGTTGCTCGCTTCGAAAGATGCGCTCGCCAAACACGGCCTGCAGCCCTTGGCGCGCATCACCGGCATGGCCGCGGCCGGCGTGGCACCGCGCGTGATGGGCATCGGTCCCGTCCATGCCATCCGCAAGCTGCTTGCAGCCAGGGGGTTGTCGCTTTCGGACTTCGATCGCCTGGAAATCAACGAAGCGTTCGCCGCGCAGGTACTGGCGTGCTCGCGCGCCTTGGGTCTTGCCGACGACGCGGAGCATCTCAATGCGAATGGCGGCGCCCTTGCGCTTGGCCATCCGCTGGGTGCGAGCGGCGCGCGGCTGGCGATGACGGCGGCGTTCGCGATGCGCCGCCATCGCCAGCGACGCGCGCTGGTAAGTCTTTGCGTGGGCGTTGGCCAGGGGCTTGCCCTGGCAATGGAGCAGCCATGACCGTAAGCCCGGCCGACAACGCAGTCACTGGCACGCTGGAGCAGGCGCTGATGCATTGTGCGCACCTGCTCGAACGTGATCCGCGCCTGGCGGCCGAGCAGGCAACCGAGATCCTCAAGGTGGTCGACGGCCATCCTGCGGCGCTTCGCGTGCTCGGCGTGGCCAAGGCTTTGCAGGGCAACCCGCACGCGGCACTGGCCATCCTTGAACCCTTGGCGCACGCGCAGCCGAACTGGGCGCAGTTGCACCTTGATCTCGGTCTCGTGCTGGGCCGTGCGGGCCGAGGCCAGGACGCCATCACCGCCTTGCGTCGCGCCGTCGTGTTGAAGCCCGACCTGCCGCAGGCCTGGCGCGCGCTGGGTGATCACCTGCTGGCAGCGGGCGAGCCCGAAGCAGCCGACGTCGCTTATGCGCAGCACGTGCGCCACTCCATTCGCGATCCGCGCCTGCTTGCTGCCGCCACGGCGCTGGCGGAAAACCAGGTGCCGCAGGCGGAGGCGTTGTTGCGCCAGCACCTGCGAGAGGCGCCCACGGATGTGGCCGCCATCCGCATGCTGGCCGAGGTCGCCATGCGCCTGGGACGCAACGACGATGCGCTGAACCTGCTTGCCCGCTGTCTCGAACTGGCGCCCGGCTTTCACGCAGCCCGTCAGAACTACGCGCTGGCACTGCATCGTGGCAACCAGCCCGAGCAGGCGTTGGCCGAGATCGAGCAACTGCTTGCCGTATCGCCCGATCACCCCGGCTATCGCAACCTCAAGGCCGTCGTGCTGTGCCGCATCGGCGACTACGAACCGGCCATCCATCTCTACGCCGACCTGCTGCGCCAGTATCCGGACAATCCCAAGGTATGGATGAGCTACGGCCATGCGCTGAAGACTGCCGGGCACATGGAGCGGGCGATCGCGGCCTACCGGCAGAGCCTCTCGCTGGAACCGTCGTTCGGCGAAGTCTGGTGGAGCCTGGCCAATCTCAAGACCTTCCGTTTCAGCGAGGACGACCTCGCCACCATGCGCGCGCAGCTGGCCCGCACGGGTCTCGGCGACGAGGACCGCCTGCACCTGGAGTTCGCGGTGGGCAAGGCACTGGAGGATATCGAAGCCTACGAGGCCTCGTTCCGGCATTACGCGCAGGGCAACGCCATCCGCCACGGCCAATTGCACTACAGGGCCGAGGAAACCAGCGCGCGCGTGCGCCATGTCCAGCGGCGCTATTCGCGTGAGTTTTTCGCAGCGCGCGAGGGCGTCGGCTGCGAGGCGCGCGATCCCATCTTCATCGTCGGATTGCCCCGCGCCGGTTCCACCCTCATCGAGCAGATCCTCTCCAGCCACAGCCAGGTGGAGGGCACGATGGAGCTGCCCGAGATCACCTCGATCACGCGGCTGTTGCGCGAGCAGGGCGACGAAGACAGCGTCATGCCGTATCACGACGTGCTGGCCACGCTCGATGGGCCTGCGTTGCGCGAGCTGGGCGAACGTTATCTCGCCCACACGCGCATCCATCGCAAGACGTCGGCACCGTTGTTCATCGACAAGATGCCGAACAACTTCATGCATGTCGGCCTTATCCATCTGATGCTGCCGAACGCCAAGATCATCGACGCGCGCCGCCATCCGCTGGCGTGCTGCTTTTCCGGCTTCAAGCAGCACTTCGCGCGCGGCCAGAGCTTCAGTTACAGCCTTGACGATCTCGGGCGCTATTACCGCGATTACGTCTCGCTGATGGCGCATTTCGACGAAGTGCTGCCGGGGCGCATCCATCGCGTCATCTACGAAAACATGGTCGACGACACCGAAGGCGAAGTGCGCCGGCTGCTCGACTATTGCGGCCTGCCGTTCGAATCGTCATGCCTGCGCTTCTTCGAGAACGCGCGGCCCGTGCGCACGGCCAGTTCAGAACAGGTGCGCCAGCCGATCTACCGGGAGGGGGTGGATCACTGGCGGCATTACGCGCCGTGGCTGGCGCCGTTGCAGGAGGCTTTGGGGGCGGTGCTCGGGAGTTATCCCGCAGTGCCGCCAGGGGAGGCGGGCTAGTGCAGTCGCCGTTTTCGTCGTCACCGGGGAGGGTAGTCGATGCAGAGGGGCAGGCCAAAAGGGCCAACAGGTAGAGAACGAAAAGGGCTTGCCAGAGTGCCGCTGGCCGCGGCGATCTGCCTGGCCATGGCGCCGTCCGTGTTTGCGCAGGACAGCGGACAGCAACTGCCGACGGCAACGAGCCAGCCGCCGGCGGATCAGCCGTCGACCAAGAAGGCCGCCACGCTGGCGGCGGTGACCGTTACCGCGCAGAAGCGTGAGGAAAACCTGCAGAAGGTACCGATCAACATCAATGTACTGGGGCAGGACAGGCTGGACGAACTCCACGTCAAGACGTTCGACGATTACGTGAAGTACCTGCCCAGCGTGTCCTACACGACGCTTGGTCCGGGCTTCGCGCTGGTGTACATGCGTGGCGTGGCCAGCGGTGGCGACGGCAACCATTCCGGCTCGCTGCCCAGCGTCGGCGTCTATCTGGATGAAGAGCCGGTCACCACGATCCAGGGCCCGCTCGATATCCACATGTACGACATCGCACGCGTGGAATCGCTGTCCGGCCCACAAGGCACGCTGTATGGCGCCAGCGCGGAAGCCGGTGCCTTGCGCATCATCACCAACAAGCCCGATCCAAGCGCGTTTGCGGCGAGTTACAGCGTCGGCCTGGACGCCTTGACCAACGGTGGCGTTGGCTACACCGCCGAAGGCATGGTGAACATTCCGATGTCGAGCAGCGCGGCGATCCGACTCGTTGGCTGGCACGAGCACGATGCCGGTTACATCGACAACGTGGTCGGGCAGCGCACGTTCCCGACGTCGGGCATCACGGTGAGCAATGCCAAGTGTTCGTCGACGGCCGACTTTGTGTGCACCGGCGCCGCAAAGAAGGATTACAACGACGCCGACACCACCGGCGGACGTGCCGCGCTGAAGCTCAACCTCAACGACGAATGGACGATCAGCCCGACCGTGATGGGGCAGCAGACCATTGCCAACGGTACCCCGTTCTCCGATCCGCAGGTGGGCAGCCTCGAGCTGACGCATTTCTACAAGGAATACACCAACGATCGCTGGTTCCAGGCCGCGCTGACGGTACAGGGCAAGATCGGCAACTTCGATCTCACCTATGCCTATGCGCACCTCAAGCGCGTGACGGAAGAAGACAGCGACTACAGCGACTATTCGTTCTGGTACGACACGCTGGCGGGCTATGGCGCGTACATCTACGACAACAGCGGTAACCTGATCAACCCGTCGCAGTACATCCAGGGGCGCGATCACTACAAGAAGGACAGCCACGAGCTGCGCATTGCCTCGCCGGCGGACGATCGCCTGCGCGTGGTGGCCGGCCTGTTCTGGGAAAAGCAGCTGCACGACATCGAACAGCGCTACATGATCAACGGGTTCGCCGACAGCCTGTCGATTACCGGCTGGCCCAATACGCTATGGCTCACCGAGCAGCGGCGCATCGACCAGGACGAGGCGGTGTTCGGGGAACTGTCGTATGACTTCATCCCCGAAACCCTCACCGGTACCATCGGTGGGCGTTACTTCCGCACCGACAACAGCCTGGGTGGCTTCTACGGCTTCAGCAAGGGCTACTCGCCCACGTCCTCGTACGGCGAAGCGGGATGTATCACGCCCGATCCTTATCGCGGTGCGCCGTGTCAGGACTTTGCCAAGGACACCAAGGAAAACGGTTCGCTCGGCAAGGCCAATCTGTCATGGCAGATCACGCCGGAGCAGATGATCTACGGCACGTGGTCCGAGGGGTTCCGTCCCGGCGGCATCAACCGTCGTGGCAGCCTCCCGCCGTACAAGTCCGACTACCTCACCAACTACGAGCTGGGCTGGAAAACCACCTGGTTCGACAATCGCCTGTCGTTCAACGGTGCGGTGTTCCGCGAGAGGTGGAAGGACTTCCAGTTCAGCATTCTCGGCGCCAACGGCCTCACGGAAATCAAGAACGCAGGACAGGCACAGATCGACGGCCTGGAATCCGACCTCAACTGGGCGGCAACCTATAACCTGCAGATCGGCGCGGGCATCGCGTTGTACAACGCGAAGCTCACGGAGAACTACTGCGGCTTCACCGACCCCAATGGCAACCCGATCACCCACTGTCCCGCAGGCACCATCAATCCGTTGACCGGCGATGTCGTCGACGGACCGCAGGCGCCCAAGGGTACCCAGTTGCCGGTCACGCCGCGCTTCAAGGGCAACCTCACGGCGCGTTACACGTGGGACATCGGTGATCGCCAGGCCTTCGTGCAAGGTGCCGTGGTGCATGTGGGCGAGCGTACTTCTGACCTGCGAACGGTGGAACGTGGCCTGCTGGGCAACATGCCGGCATACACCACGTTTGATCTTTCCGCCGGCATCAAGAAGCACGGCACGTCGCTGGACGTCTACATCAACAACGTGTTCGACACGCGAGGCCAGCTCAACCGCTTCACCGAATGCGCGGAAGCGGTCTGCGCCGCGCACGACGTGGTGCCGGCGTATCCGAACGGTCAGGTCTATACCGTCATGACGCCGCCGCGCACCATCGGTATCCGGTTCTCGCAGGAGTTCTAACGGGGAGAGGGACCGTGGTCATTGGCCACGGGAGGCCCCGGCGCAAGCCGGGGCCTTTTTTCCGCCTCGCGCCCTGTTCGCGCGACGTAAACCCTTCACGTGAAAGGGCCTTCGAAATTTTGACGCGGCCGTGACATTTCAACCGACAGGCTCGCGGCCCCGCGAACCATGTCGAGGCTGGCGGGCGCGCGAACGGCAGCATCACAGGGGAAAGCATGTCACTGGCCACGCCCATCGGCGCTCCACATCCCACGAGGGGTGCCACTTGCCGTGCCCGGCGCGGGTTGCGACGGGCTCGCTCCGCGTTCCGCAGGCAAGCGCTGCCTGTCAGGCAGTCGCCCCATGGCCGGCCCCGGGCATGCCATAGTCCCTCGATCTTTTCGAACCTTTGCCACATCCCATCGTCCCGGATTCCATGAACTCCAAAGCCTCGCGTCCCAGCTCGCTGTACGTCCACGGCACCGAACGGCGAACCTCGTTTGCCCTCATCGCGGTCATCGTCTTTTTCGTGGTCAGCGGCGCGGTCGCCTACTTCAACATCCAGACCATTCGCGACGACAACCGCAAAGTCCTGCAGTCACAGGAAACCGTGGCGGCGCTCAACGCCATTCTTTCCAGCGTCCAGGATGCGGAAACCGGGCAGCGTGGTTTCCTGCTCACCGGCAATGACCGTTACCTGGAGCCTTACCGCGCGGCGCTGGCGGATATCCCGGCCCGGCTGGATACGATCAGGGTGCTGACGCGCGACAACCGCAATCAGCAGGAACGCCTCAAGGTGCTCTCCGGCCGGCTCGACGACAAGCTCGCCGAACTGAAGGAAACCATCGAGCTGCGCCGCCGGCAGGGGCTTGATGCGGCGCTTTCGGTAGTGGGTTCGGATCGTGGCAAGTCGGACATGGATGCCATCCGCGCGCAGCTGGCGGCCATGCAGGATGACGAAGCGGACCTGCGCAAGCGGCGCATGGACGAAATGGCCACCGCCTATAACGGCGCGTTGACCAGCGGCCTGCTGAGCGGCCTGCTCGGCGTGGCGCTCACCATCTTCGTGGCCGTGATGATCCGCAACGCCACGCGTGCGCGTCAGCGCGATGCCTGGCTGCAGAAAGGCCAGCTGGAGCTGGCCACGGTGATGGCCGGCGAGCAGCACGCCGAACAGCTCGGCGCCAATATCCTGGGTTTCCTGGCGCGCTTCGTCGACGCACAGGCGGGTGCGCTGTTCGTCAGCAGCGCTGGTGCCTATGAGCGCATCGGCGGCTATGGCTTGCCGCCTGACCGCGACATCGCTACGCGCTTCGCGCCAGGCGAAGGCCTGCTGGGGCAGGCGGCGGTGGAGGGCAGGACGTTGGTGGTGAACGACATTCCCGACACCTACCTGATCGTGGGCTCGGCGCTGGGCCAGGAGAAGCCGCGCCACCTGGTGATCGCCCCGAGCACGGTGGACGGCGACGTCAATGGCGCCATCGAACTGGGCTTCTTTCGCCCGGTGGACGACGACGTGGTGGCCTTGCTCGAACGCGCTTCGCCATTGATCGGCGTGGCATTGCGTTCGGCCACCTACCGCGCCGAACTCACTCGCCTGCTTGAGGAAACCCGCCGCCAGTCCGACTCGCTGCAGGTGCAGGGAGAGGAGTTGCGCGTCTCCAACGAGGAGCTGGAAGAGCAAAGCCGCGCGCTCAAGCAGTCGCAGTACCAGCTCGAGCAGCAGCAGGTGGAACTGGAGCAGACCAACGCGCACCTGGAGGAACAGGCCCAGCAGTTGGAATCGCAGCGCGACGACCTCGCCCGCGCCAACCAGGCCATCGAGGCCAAGGCACACGAAGTGCTGCGCGCCAGCCGCTACAAGTCCGACTTCCTCGCCAACATGTCGCACGAGTTGCGCACGCCGCTAAATTCAGCGCTGATCCTGTCCAAGCTGCTGGCCGACAACCCGCATGGCAATCTCACCGAGGAACAGGTGAAGTTCGCCAGCACCATCCATTCTTCCGGCAACGATCTGCTGACGCTGATCAACGATATCCTCGACCTTTCCAAGATCGAGGCCGGCCACATCGATATCCGTCCCGAGCCGCTGTCGGTCGAGCGGCTCGTCAAGGACCTCGTGCGCCTGTTCCACCCGGTCGCCGAGCAAAAGGGCCTGGTGTTCGAGGCGAGCGTGGCGCCAGGATGCCCGGAGATCATCGACACCGATCGCCAGCGCCTGGAACAGATCATCAAGAACCTGCTGTCGAACGCGCTGAAGTTCACCGAGCAGGGCAGCGTGACCTTGCAGGTGCACCCGGATGCGCATGGCCGCGTGGCGTTTGCCGTGACGGACACCGGCATCGGCATTGCAGACGACCAGCAGCAGCGCATCTTCGAGGCCTTCCAGCAGGCCGATGGCACCATCAGCCGCAAGTTCGGCGGCACCGGCCTGGGCCTTTCCATCTCGGTGGAACTGGCGCGACTGCTGGGCGGCACGGTGGCGGTGGACAGCAAGGAAGGCCAGGGCAGCATCTTTACGCTCAGCATCCCCGTACATGCGGGCGCGCTGTCGCTGTCCTCGCCTTCGCTCGCCGTGGCCGCCGAGGCGTTGACGGTGACGCCGAAGAAGGTCGAAAAGCCCGCGGACGTGCCCGCACCGCAGCCTCGCGTGGCCGACGATCGCAGCGAACAGGCTGACCAGCGGCGCACCATCCTGGTGATCGAAGACGATGAGAACTTCGCGCAGATCCTGCGCGATCTCGCGCGCGAAATGCATTTCCGCTGCCTGGTGGCCACCAGCGCGCAGGAAGCACTGCGGCTGGCGCGCGAGCAGCGGCCGCAGGCGATCGTCCTGGACATTGCGCTGCCAGACCAGTCGGGCCTTTCCGTACTCGACATCCTCAAGCGCGACATCCGCACGCGCCACATTCCCATCCACGTGGTATCCGCCTCGGACCACTCGCATGCGGCGTTGACGATGGGTGCCGTGGGCTACCTGCTCAAGCCGGTGAAGCGACAGCAGCTGACCGACGCGTTGAACAAGCTGGAGGCCAAGCTCTCGCAGGACGTGCGCCGCGTGCTGGTCGTGGAAGACGACGACGTGCAGCGTGACGCCGTGCGCAAGCTGCTGGCGTCGGCGGGCGTACAGACCGTGGGCGCCGGCACCGCCGCGGAATGCCTGGACTATCTCAAGGATGAAACCTTCGATTGCATGGTGCTGGACCTGTCCTTGCCCGATGCGTCCGGCTTCTCGCTGCTGGAAACCCTCAGTGAGGAAGGCGTGTATGCGTTCCCGCCAGTCATCGTATATACCGGCCACGATATTTCGGCGGCCGAGGAAGAGCGGCTTCGCCACTACTCCAAGTCGATCATCATCAAGGGCGCCAAGTCGCCCGAGCGACTGCTCGATGAAGTGACGCTGTTCCTGCACCAGGTGGTTACCGAACTGCCCGCCGAGCAGCAGAAGATGATCCAGGAGGCCCAGCACCGCGACGCCGTGCTCGAGGGGCGCCGCATCCTGGTGGTGGAAGATGATGTGCGCAACGTCTATGCGTTGATCAACATCCTCGAGCCGCGCGGCTGCACCATGGTGATCGCGCGCAACGGCCAGGAAGCGATCGACGCACTGGAAAAGGCCTCGGGCGACCAGGGACAAGGCATCGACCTGGTGCTGATGGACGTGATGATGCCGGTGATGGACGGCCTGACCGCCACGCGGGTGATTCGCGACGACGAGCGCTGGAGCCGGCTGCCCATCATCGCGCTGACCGCCAAGGCCATGCCCGACGATCAGGAAATCTGCCTGCAGGCGGGCGCCAACGACTACATGGCCAAACCGCTGGACGTAGACAAACTGGTATCGCTGGTGCGCGTGTGGCTGGCCAGGTAAGCAGGAAGCACGGATGACCGACCGCATCGAAGAGCTCGAGATCAACCTGCTGCTGGAAGCGCTTTACCAGCGGTTCCATTACGACTTCCGCGACTATTCCAAGGCATCCATCACGCGCAGGCTGCGCCAGCTCAAGGAGCGTTTGGGATATCGCAATTATTCAGCCATGCTGGAAGGCCTGTTGCACGATCCGGCCGTTTTTCCGCAGATGGTGGGCTACCTGACAGTGCAGGTCAGCGAGATGTTCCGCGATCCCTCGTATTTCCGCGCCCTGCGCGAGAAGGTCGTGCCGCACCTGCGCACGTACCCGTCGCTGAAGGTATGGGTGGCCGGCTGCAGTGGCGGCGAGGAGCTTTATTCGCTCGCCATCCTGTTCCGCGAGGAGGGCCTGGAGAAGCGCACCATGTTCTACGCCACCGACATCAATCCTCGCGCACTGGAGATCGCCGCGGCGGGCGTCTACGAGCTGGACCGCATCAAGGGCTTTACGGAAAACCACCAGCAATCAGGCGGCCGCTCGTCGCTTTCCGATTACTACACGGCGGCCTATGGGCGCGCGTCGTTCGATCGCACGCTGCGCGAACGCGTGGTGTTTTCCGATCACAGCTTGGTCACCGATGCCGTATTCGGCGAGATGCACCTCATCTCGTGCCGCAACGTGCTCATCTATTTCAACAATGACCTGCAGGACCGCACGCTCAAGCTCTTCAGCGACTCGCTGATCCGCAAGGGTTTCCTGGGCCTGGGTTCGAAGGAAAGCCTGCGCTTCTCCAGCCAGTCCGATGCCTTCCAGGATTTCATGCTGGGCGAAAGAATCTACCAGAGGCGCGATCCATGAGCAGCAATGCGCGCATCATGGCGGTGGCCATCGGGGGCTCGGCGGGCGCGGTGGCGTCGCTATCCTTGATCCTGAAAGAGTTGCCGGTGGATTACCGGCCCACGGTGTTCGTCACGGTGCACCTGCGCGCCGACAGCAAGAGCGTCCTGGTGGACGTGCTGCGCGCGCAGTGCCAGATCGAAGTGTGCGAAGCGGAGGACAAGATGCCCATTCGGCAAGGTACGGCCTATATCGCGCCGCCCAATTACCATCTTCTCGTGGAGAACACGGGAGCGTTGGCATTGTCGACGGACGAGCCGGTGCATTTTTCGCGGCCATCCATCGATGTATTGTTTGAAAGCGCGGCAGACGCTTATGGCGCGGCACTGGTGGGCGTCGTGCTTTCCGGCGCCAATCGCGATGGCGCGCACGGACTGTCGGCCATCCGGGCCGCAGGGGGTATCGTCATGATCGAGGACCCTTCGGCCGCCTACGCGTCCACCATGCCGCTGGCGGCATGGAATGCCTGTCCGGAAGCCCAGGTGGGCACGCCCGGACAACTCGCATCATTCTTGAAGCAACTGTAAGGGCGCCACACAGTCATGGATCCGGTCTACTTTCTTCTCGTCGACGATCTCGAGGAAAACCTCCTGGCCCTGGAGGCGCTTCTGCGCCGCGACGACCTGGTGTTGCTCAAGGCACACTCGGGCGAGGAAGCGCTTGAACTGATGCTGGCGCACGACATCGCGCTGTGCCTGCTCGACGTGCAGATGCCTGGCATGGACGGCTTCGAGCTGGCCGAAATCATGCGCGGCAATGACCGCACGCGACATGTACCGATCATCTTTCTTACCGCCAGCGCATCGGACAACCAACGTGCGTTCCGCGGCTATGGCGCGGGCGCCGTCGACTTCATCCAGAAGCCGATCGAATGGGACATCCTGCGCAGCAAGGCCAATGTGTTCTTCGAATTGCATCGCCAGCGGCAGCAGATCGCGGCGCAGCGTGACCGGCTGGAAGCGTACGCGGACATGGTCACGCGTTCGGACCGCTACAAGGACCAGTTCCTGGCCATCCTCGCGCACGAACTACGCAACCCGCTTACGCCGTTGCGCATGGGTCTGGACATCTTGAACAGCCAGCCGTCACCCGAACGCGCGCAGCAGATCCACGCCGTGATGGACCGGCAGCTGGTGCACCTGGTGCGACTGGTGGACGATCTTCTCGACGTCTCCCGCGTCAGCCAGGGAAAGATCGTGCTGAAGAAGGAGCGCATCCCGCTTTCGGACATCATCCAGTCCGCCGTGGAAGCGGCGCGACCGCTGGTGGACAGCGGCAGGCATGCGCTGCGCGTGGACATGCCGGTGCGGCCGATGTGGGTGAATGGTGACCGGACTCGCCTGGCCCAGGTAGTGGGCAATCTGCTGAGCAATGCCGCCAAGTACACGCCACCCGGAGGCAAGCTGTCGCTGGAAGTCCATCGGGAAGGGCAGGATGTGCGCATCGTCGTCATCGACAACGGCCTTGGCATTCCGCTGGCCATGCAGTCGAAGATCTTCGAGCTGTTCACGCAGGTGGGGGAGCACACCGCGCGGGCGCAGGGCGGCCTTGGCATCGGGCTCGCACTGGTCAAGCAGTTCGTGGCCATGCACGACGGCTCCATTGCCGTGCAAAGCGACGGTGAAAATACCGGCAGCCGCTTCACGGTCCGGCTGCCATTGCTGGCCGAGATCCCTGAAGGGGCGAGCGCGAATGCCGGGCAGCCCGTGCGGCCCGAACATCCGCCGCGTCGCATCCTCGTGGTTGATGACAACGAAGACGTGGCAGAAACCATCGGTTGGCTGCTGAGCGAAATGGGGCACGAGTTTCGTCTCGTGCACGATGGCCGCGAAGCATGCGACGCGGCTCGCGAGTTCAAGCCCGATGCGGTGCTGCTTGATATCGGCATGCCGCAGATGGACGGCTATGCGGTATGCCGCGCGTTTCGGGAGGATCCGGCGCTGCGCGACCTGCCAGTGATCGCGCAGTCGGGTTGGGGCCAGGAGCAGGACAAGAACAAGACGGCCAAGGCCGGCTTTGATCATCACATCGTCAAGCCGGTGGGTTACGACGACCTGGAGCGCGCGCTTACGCTGGCGATCCAGTCACGACGCATTGCCCATCCGGTGCCCTGAGCTGCCTGCCGTCGTTCATGGCGACGGCGTCTTCGACCCGCCGGCCTTGTCCCCTTGCGGCAGCGGCAGCTTGATGGGGTCGCCATCTCCCACGACGGCCCACACCAGCAACTTTGCCGGCTGCGTGGCGCTGGCATTGCGCGTGACCAGGTGGTGCACGCGCGGCGCCTCGTACCAGGTTTGGCCCTGCGTGTAGGTATGCGGCGACTGGCCTTCCAGCTGCGAGGTCACGCTGCCTTCGAGCACGTAGGCGAAGATCGATCCGGGATGCAGATGGGGCGCCGCGCTTTGTCCTGGCGCCAGTGTGACCGTGGCGATCAGCACGTTCTTCCCTGGCGCATCGCTTATGGCCTGCTTCATCAACGGCTGCACGGATTCCGATCTGCTGTCGTGGGCTCGCAGCGGCGGCGTAACGGCCAGCACTGTTGCGCCGGCCAGCAGCAGGACCGAAAGGCGAGCAAGTGTGGCATTCATGGCATGCGTCCTCAGGCCGGCAGTTTGCGGAAGGCAATCGCAAAGCGGTTCCAGCCGTTGATGGCCACGATGAGCAGGGTGAGGTCGGTCAGCTCTTCGGGTGTGAAATGCGGCTGCACGGACTCCCACACGTCGTCGGGCACATGGTTGCCGGCGATCAGGGTGAGCGATTCGGTCCATTCCAGCGCGGCGCGCTCGCGATCGGTGAAGAACGGCGTTTCGCGCCAGACGCTCAAGGTCGCCAGGCGACGCTCGTTCTCGCCGGCCTTGCGCGCGTCGGTCGAGTGCTGGTCCACGCAGTAGGCACAACCGTTGATCTGCGAGGTGCGCAGGCGCACGAGTTCGATGAGGGATTTTTCCAGGCCGCTTTTGCCGATGCGCTGTTCCAGGCCGATCATGGCCTTGATGGCATCGGGGCTGGACTTGTAGAAGTCGAGACGCTGGTTCATGAGGGAAGTCTCCAGGGTGGCACTCGGGAACGTGGGAACAGGTTAGACTTCCCACTGGCCTGCTTAAATGTCCATTTTTGAGAGATTTGAGGTAGCCACTGGATGGACATCCAAATCACCGTCGCCGGCCGGCGCGACCTCGCCAGCCAGATCTACCAGCAATTGCGCGGCGCCATCGTCGACGGGCGACTGCCCGCCGGGGAACGACTTCCCTCGACCCGCGACCTGGCGCAGCAACTGGGCGTGTCGCGCAAGACCACGCTGGACGTCTATGAGCGCCTTATCGCCGAGGGCTTCCTGGCCAGCCGTACCGGCGATGGCACCTTCGTGGCGCAGGGCCTGTCTTCGATGCCGTCGCCGCGATCGCGCAGTGCCGCGCTGCTGCGTGCGGCCAAGGTCTGGCGGCGCGTTCCCGAGGCACTATCGATGCCCAAGCCGGGCGAGCGGCTTCGCTACGACTACCTGGGCGGCGTCACCGACAAGTCATTGCTGCACGCCGAGGCCTGGCGCAAATGCATGGGGCACGCGCTGCGTACGCAGTTGCGCGGGCGTGGCATCTACCGCGATCCTGCCGGCGAACAGGAGCTGCGCCTGGCCATCGCCCGCTATATCGGTTTCAACCGTGGCGTCGCCTGCAACTGGCAGGACGTGATCGTGACGCAGGGAGCACAGCAGGCCATCGACCTGGCGGCCCGCGTGATGGTCAATCCCGGTGACACCGTGGCCGTGGAAGAGCCCGGTTATCCGCCGGTGCGCGCGGCCTTGCTCGCGCTGGGCGCGCGTGTCGTGCCGGTTCGCGTCGACAACGAAGGCCTGCAGGTCGACCGTCTGCCCGAGCAGGCACGGCTGGTCTATGTGACGCCCTCGCACCAGTTTCCGCTGGGCATGCCGATGAGCATGGAGCGCCGGCTGGCGTTGCTGGAATGGGCGTCCCGGCGTGGTGCGCTGGTGGTGGAGGACGACTATGACGGCGAATTCCGCTTCGAAGGGCGGCCGGTGGAGTCGCTCAAGAGCCTGGATCGTGGCGGCGTGGTTGCCTACGTGGGCACCTTTTCCAAGACCTTGTTTCCCGAGCTGCGCACCGGCTACGTGGTGCCACCGGCGGCGCTGGCCGCCGATTTCCTCAAGGCCAGGCAGATCAACGACTGGCACGGTTGCAGCCTGACGCAGACGGCGCTGGGGCGTTTCATGCTGGATGGCGAGTTCGGCCGCCACGTGCGTCGTGTGCAAAAACATTACGCCGAGCGCCGGGAGGCGCTGTTGGCGCACCTGCGCGGGCCGCTTTCGCCGTGGCTGGAACCCATTGCCCCGGTCGCCGGCATCCATCTGGTGGCCTTCCTGCGCAAGGGGCTGGGCGAATCGTCGGTGATCGCGCGAGCCAGGCCGGCGGGCATCGGCCTTTACGGCATCGCGGGCTTTCACGCGGGCCGCCGGGTACGGCAAGGTTTGCTGTTCGGCTATGGGGACATGCCGGTGGGCGATATTGATGCGTCCATGGATCGGCTGAAAACCCTGCTCGAGGCGTCGAGGGGTTAGCGCTGCTGCGCTTATGGCCTTTAGGAGGCAGCCAAAAGTCGTAGCGCCGTGCGCAAGCGAATTCACGCAGTTTCAGCATTTGCTTTCGCATGATCGGGTTGCGCGGGCCATCGGCGTCATGCCGCATGGAATCGCCCGCTCAGGCGGCCTGGCCCGGGAAGGGCGACAGGAGTCCTCGGATGGACACCACCAGAGACTGCGTGTGCTGACGGCGTGGGGGACAAGGGAGCGAACGTATGCGCAAGATGACCATCAGGTTTCAGGACGTCGCCACCGAGCTTGAACACATCAACACCTTGCGGGATGACGTGATGGAGCGCGCCTTCATCGCGCTCGAGCAGCGTCACGCCACGCTCGCCGCGATGCTGGTGCAGAGCCTTGGCGATCGACAGCGCGCGGTGCGCTGGATGTGCCGCCACCAGAATGCCTTCAGCGGCCGCACCGCCTACGAGCTTCTTTCGGATGGCGAAGAAGACGCGGTATGGGATGAGATATCGCTGATGGGCGATGCGCCGGTGCCGGCGCGGATGAGTTCCGCGCGCATGGCCTACTGATTCCCGGCGCGCTCAGCCGCGCGCCGGCTGCCATGCCCAGACGCTGTTGGCGTCGCCGCGGCGCGCCCGCCGTTTGGTCGCGCGTGCAAAGGCGATGAAGACCAGGCCGAGCGCGATGCCGGTAAGGTCGACGCCCACCACGCTCCAGCCCAGCGGCGATGCGGCACGCGTGATGTCCGCCGCGTTACCGATAAGGTCGACCACGGCTACGAGGATCGTCAGCAGCGCCGTGGCCCACAGCAGTTCCACCGTGGCGCGCGCCACTGGCCTGGCGCAGGCATAGGCGCAGGCGGCAAGGAACAGGCCATAGCAGGCGACGCGTTGCGGCGTGCCCGCTTCGACGCCGACCCTCACGGCGATCCACGTCGCCGCAAACGCGCCCGATATGGCAAGGCAGCTGCCGATGCATACGCCGATGGTGGCGCGCGCCATCACCTGCGTGCGCATGGGCTGGTCGGCGTGGCGGCGTCTGCGTCGCGATTCGATGTAGAGGAGGTTGCCCGAATAAAAGAGGAAGGCGCCGGCCAGGCCGAGGATGAAGTACAGCCATTGCACGGCACGTCCACCGAAGCTGCCGAAATGCAGCCCGAAGAGGGCGGCGTAGCTGATGCCGTTAAAGCTGTAGCGATCGCCCACGTAGGTAGCCAGCACGCTGCCATCGCGCGCGGACATCGCCACCGTGCCATACGTGCCCAGCGTGTGGCGCGACAGCCCGCGTACTTCGGCCACCGCGTTGTGGTCGCCGTAGTGCGCAAAGTGCATGTAATCCGGGTCGAAGCTGGTCACGCCCGCGGTAAGCGCCTGCGCGCGTGCGCGCGTGATCAACTCGTCGGCGGAAAGCATGCGCGCCGGCGTGCCGCTTGCCACCACGGTGGGTGTGGTGGCCGTGGCCTTGGCGAACGCATCGAACAACTTGCCGTCGAAGGCAACCGTGTTCAGTGCGGCCAGCGTGATGGTGAACAGGCAGAACAACGCGCCAGTGACAGCGAAGATCACATGGAAGGGCAGGCTGAGCACGCCGATGGCGTTATGCGCGTCCTGCCACAGCCGCTTGAGGTTGCGGCCCACGCGCATGGCGAAGAAGTCACCAAACAGCTGCGGAAGGTGGATGAGGATACCCGTGAGCAAGGCCAGGCCATAGATCACGCTGACGATGCCCATCAGGTACAGGCCAATCACTGGCAGCCCAAGCGAGTCGTGCAGCGCGTAGACGAAATCGGCCAGCTCGTTCTCCGATCCTTCCGCTGTCGGTGCCTCCATCTGGCTGGCGGTAGCGAAGCGTTCCTCGCCGCCCTCCATCCAATAGGCGTACGCCGCGTGCGACGTGTCCTTGGGAAGCACGATGCCGAAATCGTCCTTGGCCGCCGGGTGCGTGGCCAGCAGGCGCTCGATCAGTGCATCGGCACTGACATGGGCATCGGTGGCACTGCGCCACGGCGGGCTTTGCCAGGCCGCGATGTCATCGTGGAAAACGGTGAGCGCGCCTGCGTAGAAGGCGACGAACAGCGCGAAGCCGGCAAGCAGGCCGGTCCACGTATGCACGGTCTGGAAGGTTCGGAGAGTGGCGGATTTCATGATGTCGTCCTGAGAGCCCTATGCTCAGACACCGAGCGCGCGTCCGGCCCACAAGGCCAGGAACGCAAGGGCATTGGCGCCGCCGAGCACCAGCCACGCGCGCATACCGCTGCGGAACAGATAGGCGCCCGCCATGATGGCCGTCCATAGCGGGAAGAACAGGATAAGTCCCGGGATCAGGAAAGCCTCGCCGTGGTTCGGCAACAGGTGAAGCACCAGTGCGATCAGCAAGGCGGACAGTGTGAAGCCGAGCAGGGTGCCGGCGAGGCAGCGCGCGATCACGGCCTGGCCTCGTCGCTGGTGCGCCACCATGCCGCATAAGGAAGCGCGACCCAGGCGAGCATGAGCGTGGTCAGAGCGGCCGCAATACCCGCGCCCATGCCTTCCGTCGACCACCAGCCGGCCGTGCCGGCGAGGACCAGCGTCCATCCCGCCCATCGAGCCGCGACGTGGAGCGGCACCGCCCGCAGGCGCTGCTGCGCGCTTGCGAGGTAGATCAGCGTCGCGCCCGCCAGCGTCAGCAGCAGCGCACATGAGAGGATCACGCGAAAACCTTCCGTGACGGACCGTCCGGTCCGCTTTATTGAGAACAATTCTTATTTCGTGGCGCCTTTCTGTCAACCGTCAGAACTGGTACTGCAGGCGCCCGACCAGGGCCGAAGGGTGTTTCCCGTCGAAGCTGTTCCCTGGCTTGTCGAGGTAAAGCGCGTGGACGAGGTTGGCCGATAGCCGCACCGATTTGTCCAGGTACCAATTGACGCCCAGGGTGAGGTTACGTTCCTTGCCGCCAAAGACATCGCGGTCGTTGAGGTCGGTCTGGCTCAGGCGCACGGCGACCTCCAGCGCGCCGCCGCCACGGCCGTTCCAGGACACGTGTGGAACCACCGGGCCGAAGATGCCATTGCTCTCGCGGTAATCCCGGCTTTCGCCAGTGAGCATGAAACTGGCATAGGCGTACCAGCCGCGAAATTCCAGGGTGGGCAAGCCGTCCTGGCGACCCACGTGGGCTTGCATCCATTCGGCCTGCCACGAGAACGGGCCGCTGACGTGCGCCGACTCCAGGCCATAGCGTTGCACGCGCTTAGTGTCGGCGATGCCGTGGGTGTCCAGGAAATAATCGCTGTTGCTGAGTGCCACTTCGGGCGCCGATTCGAAGCGTTGCCCGCTGGCGTTGAGATGGCGCGTGGAGTAGTCCACGGCCAGGTGATAAGGGCCGTTTTCCGACTGCAGGACATAGGCAAGCCGTCCGGTCAGCGCGACGCCGCGTTGCTGGCGGCCCTCGTCGTGGGTGCCGGCCGTGAAGAAGCCATAGCTCCAGATCCACGGTCCGTGGAAATCGCTGGATGAAATGCCCACGCTTCGACTAGGCGCGATGGCGCTGCTGGTGGAACGTTCCAGGAAGGTGGTGTTGCGGAAGCTGCCGTATTGCTCCAGACCGAACGGTTCCTGCTGGTTGCCGATGGTCAGTACGCCGAGCCATTTGGTGTTCTTGCGTATGTAGACGTCCTTGAACTCCAGGTGCCAGTTCACCAGCTCGGCATCGGCGTAGAACAGCCAGTCGCGCCACAGGAGGTGCTGGAAGTTGATGTCGGCGCGGCGCACGCTGAAGTTCGTTTGCCCGATGCCACGGGTCGAATAGACGGCCGCGTCGACCATCAGGTAGCCATGGATCTGGTAGTGCACCAGCGGCGTATCGATGCCGCCTTCCAGCGGGCGCATCAGCGACAGGCGCCGCAAGGCATCCACCGCCATCCCGTCGTGGCCTGCGTTCGTTGCCTGGGCATCGGTATCGGGTTTCGCTTGGGCTGGCGCAGGTTTTGACGGCGTGCCCACGCAACCGGCGGTGATCGCGCAAGCGAGGGCGGTCGCAAGCAGCGTGGGCAAACGCTGCGTGGTTATATGGCCGAACTCACCCATGGTCCGCGATCATTCCCCGATCATTGCGCGCAGGCGGCCTTCCTCCCGGCATCGGGCGACGCGAGCCCGACCCCACCGGCAAACGCCATAGTGCTAGTGCGGTGCTCGTGAAGCTTCCGTCACAGCGCGCAAACCTGCCGTAGCTGGCCGCTGGAAACCCTACGGCAGCGCATGGGCTGATGCGCGGGTTAACATAATGGTTTGCACTGTCTTGCCAGGAGCCCGCGAGTGATCATCAACCCCAAGGTGCGTGGTTTTATCTGTGTGACGGCCCATCCGGTCGGCTGCGAGCGCAACGTGCTCGAGCAGATCGAGATCACCAAGGCGCTGGGCAACCTCGGCGAAGGTCCCAAGCGCGTACTGGTGATCGGCGCCTCCACCGGCTACGGCCTGGCGTCGCGCATCACCGCCGCCTTCGGTTACGGCGCGGCCACGCTCGGCGTGTTCTTCGAGAAGCCCAGCAGTGAGACCAAGACCGGTACCGCTGGCTGGTACAACTCTGCCGCATTCGACAAGTTCGCCAAGCAGGCGGGGCTGTTCAGCCGATCCATCAACGGCGATGCGTTTGCCAACGAGACGCGCGAGCGCGCCATCGAGATCATCAAGAACGAGATGGGCGGCAAGATCGACCTCGTCGTCTACTCGCTGGCCTCCCCGGTGCGCAAACTGCCCGATACCGGCGAAGTGGTGCGCTCCTCGCTCAAGACCATCGGCGAAACCTTTACCGCCAACTCGATCGATACTAACCGCGACACCGTGGTGCAGGCGTCGGTGGAGCCGGCGAACGAGCAGGAAATCAAGGACACAGTCACCGTCATGGGCGGCGAGGACTGGAAGCTCTGGATCGACGCGCTGAGCAAGGCCGGCGTGCTGGCCGACCATGCCAAGACCATCGCCTATAGCTACATCGGCACGGAAATCACCTGGCCGATGTACTGGCACGGCACGCTGGGCCAGGCCAAGCAGCATCTGGACAATACGGCCAAGCAACTGGTCGCCGAGCACAAGGCCGAGCATCTCGATGCTTACGTGGGCGTGATGAAGTCGGTGGTGACGCAGGCCAGCGCGGCCATTCCGGTGCTGCCGCTCTACATCGCCATTTCCTTCCGCGTGATGAAGGAAAAGGGCATCCACGAAGGCACCATCGAGCAGATCAACCGCCTGTACCGCGATCGCCTGTATCGCAAGGACCACCAGCCGGTGGAACTCGACGACGAAGGACGCGTGCGCCTGGACGACTGGGAGCTGCGCGAAGACGTGCAGAGCGAGTGCAAGGCGTTGTGGTCCACGATCACCACCGAGAACCTCAACCAGTTGACCGATTACGTCGGTTACAAGCATGACTTCCTGCGTCTGTTCGGCTTTGGTCGCGAAGACGTGAACTACGAGGAAGACGTCGACTCCGATCGTCGCTTCGACGTGGTCGAGCTCTGATCCAACCTGGCGGATGCCGCTGCATGGCGGCATCCGCTACGGCCCAAAGGCGGTGCATACATGCCGCCGCGCGCTGACTAAGCTGCGCCGATGAGCACCGCCATCGTCTGGTTTCGCCGCGACCTGCGCCTCGCCGATCATCCTGCGCTGGATGCGGCCTGTGCCCGGCACGGGCGCGTTCTTCCGCTCCATATCCATGCACCGCACGAAGAGGGCGACTGGGCACCCGGTGCGGCGAGTCGTTGGTGGCTGCATCACTCGCTGGCGCGGCTCGACGGTCGCCTGCGTCACCTTGGCAACGCGTTGCATATCGCACGCGGCGACAGCCTTGCCGTGCTGCGCTCGCTGATCGAGCGTACCGGCGCCACCGCCGTCTACTGGAACCGCCTCTACGAACCGGCCGCGATCGCCCGGGATGGCGAAGTGAAGGCTGCATTACGCGAGCAGGGCATCGAGGTACGCAGCTTCAATGCTTCGTTGTTGCGTGAACCCTGGCAGGTCCAAACCAGGCTGCACGAGCCCTATCGCGTCTTCACGCCGTTCTGGCGCACTCTTCGTACGCAATTGGACGCGCCACATCCGTTGCCGGCGCCCACGGCGCTGCGTGGCGTACCGATCGACGGAAGTCTTCCCCTCGACGCGTTGGGGCTGTTGCCGGCGATACGCTGGGATCAGGGTTTGCACGAAGCCTGGCAGCCGGGCGAACAGGGCGCGCAGGAGTGGCTCGACGTCTTCATGGATGACGCCATCGGCGATTACGCGCAGGCGCGCGACCTGCCAGGGCGGCATGGCACCTCACGGCTGTCACCGCATCTGCACTTTGGCGAGATCTCGCCACGTCAGATCCACCGACAACTGCTCGATCGTGCAGCCGCCACTTCCGCGCGTCGACGCCCGGACATCGAACCGTATCTGCGCGAACTGGGATGGCGAGAGTTCGCGCATCACCTGCTGTACCACTTTCCCCGCACACCGACCGAAAACTTCAACGCGCAATTCGACCGTCTGCGATGGAGCGACGCCGCCGCCTCGGCGATCGAACGCTGGCAACAAGGCCGCACCGGCATTCCGCTGGTCGACGCCGGCATGCGCGAGCTATGGCACAGCGGCTGGATGCACAACCGCGTGCGCATGGTCGTCGCCAGCTTTCTCACCAAGAACCTTCGCCAGCACTGGCGACACGGCGCGCGCTGGTTCTGGGACACGCTGGTGGATGCCGACCTCGCCAACAACACGCTGGGCTGGCAATGGGTGGCCGGTACCGGCGCGGATGCGGCCCCGTATTTCCGCGTATTCAACCCGGTGATGCAGGCGCAGAAATTCGATCCCCGTGGCGACTATCTCCGGCGCTGGCTACCCGAGCTGGCCGACGCGCCACTGCCCCAGCTGCACGAGCCCTGGAAAGATGCCGAGTTGCTGCGTCGCTCGGGTTACCCGGCGCCCATGGTCAATCTGCGTGAAACACGCGAAGACGCACTCGCTGCCTACCAAGCCATGCGCCACGCCTGACCGAGGCGCGCCCCTCCTGTAGGAGCGCACCCAGTGCGCGATCACCGTCTCAGAATTGCCCAACGCCTGCTGCGCCGCCGTCGCGCACAGTGCGCGCTCCCACGATAGGGCCAGCTCGCTAATGCGGCGCTTTCGCGCGACCCGCTGAAGCATCCGCACGCTTCAACAACCAGGCCAGCACCGGTGGCGTCACCATCGCCGTCAGCAGCGACATCGCCACGATGATGGCGTAGATCTGGGGCGTGAACACGCCCGCCGACAAGCCGAGGCTGGCGATCACCACGCCCACTTCGCCACGCGGCACCATGCCGAAACCGACCAGGGTCGCACTGCGCGTGCCTAGCGGCAGCGCACCGAGAAAACCGCCAATCAACTTGGATGCAACGGCAATGATGGTGACCACCAGCAGCATGACGTTCGCTTCCACGCTGGCCAGCTGCGACAGATCGATCTTGCTGCCGGTAACAACGAAGAAGAACGGTGTCAGCAGCGCCAGCAGCGGCTGCGTCTGCTTTTCCAGCGTGTGCTGCTGGCGTGTCTCCGAAGCGATCATGCCGGCCAGGAACGCGCCGATGATGGCCGCGAGGCCAAACAGCGTGGACACGTAGGCCAGGCCCAGGCACAGCGCGAGCACTATGGCGAAGGCCGAGTGCGGGCTGCGTGGTTTGTCCAGCCACGCGGAATTCCAGCGCATCACGCGTGCGCCGCCCACACCGATCACCGCGATGAAACCCGCGGCACCGGCCAGCACGGCCAGCAGATGCACCACGTCGACGCCTTTGCCGCCCTGCAGCGATACCACCACGCCAAGCAACAGCATGGCGAGGATGTCGTCGATCACGGCGGCGCCGAGGATCACCTTGCTTTCGGTACGTTGCAGCGCTCCCAGTTCCTGCAGCACCCGCGCCGTGATGCCGGCGGACGTGGCCACGAAAGCCGCGGCGATGAACAGCGAGCGGCTCCAGTCGAAACCATTGCCGTGTGCCCATACGCCGCCCATGGCGAACGGCACCAGCACGCCGAGTACCCCGACGAGGAACGCCACCTTGCCGACTTTCTTCAGATCCTCCAGCCGCGTTTCCAGGCCGACGGAAAACAGCAGCAGGACAACGCCGATCTCGGCCATCACGTCGAGCGGGGAACCGGAAACGATCTGCTCGGGCGTGATCCACCCAAGCAGCGATGGCCCCACCACGCAGCCTGCCGCGATCTCGCCGACCACGCCGGGAAGCTTCAGGCGTTGGGCGATCTCGCTGCCGATCTGGGCGGCGACGAAGACGATGAAGAGCGTGAGCAGGATGTCACTTGCGTGATGCATGCGGATGGACGAATAAGCCAGGCAGTGACGTGCATGCTACATGCTGACGCCCGGCCGCGCTGCCTATGTGGTTGCGCGCGCCGGGCGCGGCGATGTATCCGACTGCAGGCGACTGAAGACCCAGCTGGCCGTTGCCGTCACCACGCCAAGCAGCAAAACCGTCCAGCGGAACGCGGGAATGTAGTCGTCATGCGCGGCGCCCTGCAGCAAGGCTTCCATCAACAGCGAGGCCAGCGCGATGCCGAAGCTCATCGAGAGGTACTGCGCCGTGGAGGCCATGGACGATGCCTGCGAGGCATATTTCACATCGAGATCGTTGTAGATCAGGGTGTTCATGGCGGTGTACTGCATGCCCATGAAGCCACCGTAGACATACACCATGATCGCGATGAGCCACATCGGCGAACCCTTGCCGAGCAGCGCGAACGAAGCGAGCAGCACGGCCACCACCAGTGTGTTGGTGAACAGCAGCCGGCGATAGCCGAAGCGGTTGAGCAAGCGGTTGATGACCCACTTGGCGGTGATCGAACCCAGGGCCTGCGGCACCATCATCAGGCCCGCCATCAGCGGTGACCAGCCGCAGCCGACCTGCAGGAACAACACCAGCAGGAGGAACATGCCCGACACACCAAGTCGCGTGAACAGGTTGCCTGCCAGCGACACCCATACACTGCGAACGCGCAACAGACTCAAGTCGGCAACCGGGTGCGCCGTGCGGCGGCTGTGCCACACATAGATGCAGCCGAACACGATGGCGAGCACACCGTAGGCGGCAATGCGCGGCCATTGCACGCCGCCGCCGCTTGCCACTTCCGAGGCAGTCAGCAGCATCGCCGAGGCTGCCGCGAACAGCAGGAATCCGATGAAATCGAACGCGTGGGGATCATCCAGTCGGTAATCGGGCATGTCGCGCCGATTCATCCACATACCGACAATGCCAACCGGTACGTTGATCAGGAAGATCAGGCGCCACGATGTGTATTGAGCCAGCGCACCACCGAGCAGCGGCCCGAGCACGGAACCCATCAGGCCCACCGTGGCGACCGTGCTCATGGAGCGGACGAAATCGCGTTTTTCAATGCTGCGCACGAGTACATAGCGCCCCACCGGCATCAACGCGGCGCCGCCGAGACCCTGCAGCACGCGCGCCGCCACCAGTTGCGGCAGCGTCTGCGCGATGCCACAGAGCAGCGATCCCAGCGTGAACGTGGCGATGGCGGCAGCGAAGATGCGGCGCGTGCCGAAGCGATCGCACAGCCAGGGGCTTGCAGGAATGAACACCGCCAGCGTCAGCACGTAACTGGTCAGCGCGGTGCGCATGCCGAGCGGCGTCACGTTGAGTGCCTCGGCCATGGCCGGCACCGCGGTGTTGACGATGGTGGAATCGAGCGCCTGCATGAAGAACGCCGCGGCCACCAGCCAGATCAGCCCGCGATAGCGTTCGCGCGATGAGATCGGCGACGCCAGTGGCACCGGTGCAGGCGCCTCTTCGCCCGGAGGCGGAACAGGGAGGTCGGCCTCCGTGGCGGGGATGTTCTCGGGCATGGCCCTACTATGATACCTGCTGTGACAGCTTGCTTTCGGCAAGCGTCGCGTCCAAAGTCAGTGGCGTTTCATCTTTAGGGTTTGCGCGTGCGCATGGCGTCAAACGCGATGCACGCAACGCCAAAATCGATCGAACCACCAGGCGCGCCGGGGCAGTGGCTCCGGCGCGCTGCTTTTTTTGCGTAAACGGCACGCGCACGCAAGCGTGTCCCCGGACAGGAGTCAAGCATGAGCACCAAGCCACCCATCGTCATTTCCCGCCTGGACCTCGAGCGCATCGAGGCCCTGCTGGAACGCATGCCGCCCGTGCAGGCCGTGCAGCATGCAGGGCTGCGTGCCGAGCTGGATCGCGCTGACGTGCTGGAACCGTCGGCGATGCCGGTCGACGTGGTGACCATGAATTCCGTCGTGACTTTCGAAGACGAAGACAGCCATGACGAACTCACCGTGAGTCTGGTGTATCCATCGGGAGCCGGCGCGCCAGGTACCGTATCGATTCTTGCACCCGTGGGCAGCGCCTTGCTGGGCCTGGCCGTGGGCCAGCACATCGAGTGGCCGATGCCCGATGGCTACAAGCGCAGCCTGCGCGTGCTGGATATTGCATACCAGCCGGAAGCGTCCGGCGACCTGCATCGCTGAGGGCAGGCCGCCGTCAGTCGTTACCGCCGTCAGTCGAAATGACGCGCGTAGCCTAGGCGGAAACCATCCGGCAGCAGGCTGATTGTCCACGGCGATTTGCGGTGCGTGGCCCACAGGCCCATGCCGGTGCCGATTGCCGCGCCCACCAATACATCACTTTGCCAGTGGCCATGCGTCTTGACGCGGGCCACGGCGTCGTAGGCCGGCAGCAGCGCAAGCAGGTAAACGGAAGGATGTTCTGCGCCGTAGGTGGCGATGAACGGCGTCACCGCGGCCGACACGGCCGCGACTTCATTGCTGGGAAAGCTGTGCGCGCCCCAACCCTGGAAGCACTTGTCCGGATCGTTGGTCTGCGAGGGACGTTCGCGCTGGAAGATCCACTTCATGCTCTGCGTGGTGATGGCGGTCATCACCATGGCATCGGTCGAACGCCAGAACGTGTCGCCCAGGCGATTCTGGTCTCCCAGCCACAGGGCGCCACCACCGATGGTGAGCACCGTGCCGTAGAACAGGATGTTCTGGTTGCTTCGTTTCCAGATGCCGCTGTTGTCGTAGTGAACCGTATGGTCGATACCCAGCGGACCACCGCCGGCATGGGCTGCACCGCTTGCGACCGTCAGCGCCAGAAAAGCCAACTTCATGCGCACTTGCCGATTTCCCCTGTCCGCACCTGCCATGGCGCGGTAAACCGCCATTATGACTGCAGGGGCTTTCCTCCGCCTTAGGTGGCGCGGCGCAGATCTCAGTCGAAGTTGTGCCGATAGCCGATCTGGAAACCGCCGGGCAGCAAGGAGACGATCCAGGGAGAATCGCGGCGAGTGGCCCAGTAACCCACGCCAACGCCGATGGCAGCGCCCACCAGCACGTCGCTTTGCCAGTGTCCCTGCGTCTTCACGCGGGCTACGGCATCGTAGGCAGGCAACAGCGCAAGCAGGTAGACCGCCGGATGATCACTGCCATACTTCACGATGAAAGGCGTGACTGCCGCCGAGATGGTGGCCACCTCTCTGCTGGGAAAGCTCTGCGCGTGCAGGCCCTTGAACCACTGATTGGGGTCGTTCGTGTCGGACGGACGCTCGCGCTGGAAGGTCCATTTCAGCACCTGGGCGCTGGCCGCGCTCGCCATCGCATCCACGGAGCGCCAGAAGGTGTCGCTGAGTTCGTCCTGGCTGCCCAGCCAGATGGCGCCGCCCGCTACGGTGAGGATGCTGCCGTAGATCAGGATCTGCTGGTTGCTGCGTTTCCAGATGCCGCTATCGTCGTAGGTGACGGTACGGTCCAGCCCGAGGATGCCGCTGCCGGCCCAGGCCGGTTCGCTGGCAAGCAGGGCAAACAGGCACGCAGCCCATCGAAGTGCAAACATCGCCATAGGCCCGCTCCCTCGTGGAGAACCGGCGTTGATGTGCGCGCGACGTTACTCTTTGCAGCTTTCGTTGTGGTTGGCAAATCCGAAAACGTGCGCATGACGGTAAACTCGGCCGCCATGAGGACATCCGCATGAGCAAGAGCCACGCCCCCGACTGGCGCCATCGCGTCGCCGAGTTGCGCGAAAAGATCGAACGCGCCAATCACCAGTACCACGTGCTCGACGATCCCGAGATCACCGATGCCGAGTACGACCATGCCATGCGCGAGCTCGAAGGGCTGGAAGAGGCGCATCCCGAGATCGCCACGCTCGATTCACCCACCCGGCGCGTGGGCGCGCGGGCCGTCGGCGGTTTTGCCGAAGTCCGCCACGTCATTCCGATGCTCTCCCTGAGCAATGCGTTCGAGCAGGAAGGTGACAGCGATCGCGAGCGCTTCCGCGAGGTGGCCGAATTCGAGCGACGCATCGAGCAGACGCTGGATCGACGGCAGCCGGTGTTCTCGGTGGAACCCAAGCTCGATGGGCTTGCCATCAGCCTGCGCTACGAAAAGGGTGTTTTCGTGCAGGGTGCCACGCGCGGTGACGGCGAAGCCGGCGAGGACGTAACCGCCAACCTGCGCACCGTGCGTGCCATTCCGTTGCGCCTGCGTGGTGACGACTGGCCGCGCGTGCTGGAAGTACGCGGCGAAGTCATTATGCTGCGCAAGGATTTCGAGGCGTTCAACGACTACGCCCGCGAGCGCGGCGAAAAGCCGCTGGCCAATCCACGCAACGGCGCCGCCGGTTCGCTGCGCCAGCTCAATCCCGCCATTACCGCCAAGCGCAAGCTGAGCTTCTTCGCCTACGCCGTCGGTGATGTCGAGGGCGGCGAGTTGCCACCGACGCATTCGCGGACGCTGGCGCGGCTGCGAGACTGGGGCTTTCCGGTGTCGCCGGAGGTATCGACCGCCAAGGGTTTCGACGGCCTCATCGCCTACTACCGCCGCATCGGCGCGAAGCGCGATGCGTTGCCGTACGACATCGACGGCGTGGTCTACAAGCTGGACGATTACGAAGGCCAGCGCGTGATGGGTTTCGTGTCGCGTGCGCCGCGTTGGGCCATCGCGCACAAGTTCCCCGCGCAGGAGCAGACCACCACGGTCGAGGCGATCGAAATCAACATCGGCCGCACTGGCGCCGCCACGCCGCTGGCGCGCCTGAAACCCGTGCAGGTGGCTGGCGTCGTTGTCAGCAATGCTACCTTGCACAATGCCGACCAGATCGCGCGCCTTGACGTACGCGTGGGCGACACCGTGATCGTGCGCCGCGCCGGCGACGTCATTCCCGAGGTCGTGCGCGTCATGCCGGAGCTGCGCCCGCCTCACACCAAACCATGGCACATGCCGTCGCATTGCCCGGTCTGCGGCTCGGCGTTGTTGCGCGAAGAAGGCGAGGCGGTCTGGCGCTGCTCCGGTGGCCTTGTCTGCCCCGCGCAGCGCAAGGAAGCGTTGATCCACTTCGCGGCACGTCGTGCGATGGATATCGAAGGCATCGGCGAACGGTTCGTCGATGCGCTGGTGGACTTCGGCTACGTGCACACGCCGGCAGACCTGTACAAGCTGACGCTGGACGATTTCCTGGAGATGAAGCGCAAGGCGGACGCCGCGGATGGCACGACGCCCGATACGGTGAAGCAGGGCAAGGTCGCCACCAAGTGGGCCGAAAACCTGATCGAGGCGATCGAGGCCAGCAAGCACACGACGCTGCCGCGTTTCCTGTTCGCGCTGGGCATCATGCACCTGGGCGAGAGCACGGCCAAGACGCTGGCCACCTGGCTGGGTAGTTTGTCTTTGGTCCGGCGCATGCCGGCTTCCGTGCTGCGCGTGTTGCCGGATATCGGCCACGAGGTTGCCGCGTCCATCGCGGGGTTCTTTGCGCAGGAGGGCAACCAGCGCGTGGTCGATGCGTTGCTGGCGTCGGGCATCGTGTTCGCTGATGAATCGCATCCGTCAGCCAAGCTTCGCCAGCGCCTCAACCTGGCCGTGCTGCTGGATACGGCGGGCATCAACAAGCTCGGCCCCAAGAGCACCAAGCTGCTCGCCGAGCATTTTCCCTCACTGGACAAGCTGGTGTCGGCCGGCGCATCGCACTGGATCACGGCGGGCCTGCCGTCGGCTGCTGCCGGCAACCTGGAAGCATTTCTCGCCGACAAGCACAACGTGCAGCCGTTGCGCGAGGCCGATGTGGCCATGCACGAGCTGCTCGATGCGATTCCCCGTTCCACCAACACCGGCGAAGCGCCGCTGGAAGGGCAGACCGTCGTGCTCACGGGCACGCTGGCTTCCCTCAGTCGCGACGATGCGAAAGACCGGCTGGAGGCGCTTGGTGCCAAGGTCGCCGGCTCCGTGTCGAAGAAGACCAGCTTCGTCGTTGTCGGCGAAGCGGCTGGCTCCAAGCTCGACAAGGCGCAGGAGCTGGGCGTGGAAGTGTGGGACGAGAACCAGCTGCTCGCGTTGCTTGCGAAGCACGAGGGAAGCGCATGACAACCACCCTCGGCGCCCGGCTCCAGTTGCGCGCACGCGTCTACGCGCTGATCCGCCAGTTCTTTGCCGAGCGGCAGGTGCTGGAGGTGGAGACGCCGATCCTGTCGGCGGCCGGCAATACCGATCCCAACATCGAGAGCTTCAGCACCACCTTCCGCGGACATGTCGATGCCGGGTCGCGCGAACGCTGGATGCGCACCTCGCCGGAGTACCCGTTGAAACGGCTGCTCGCCGCCGGCGCAGGCGATTGCTATGAACTGGGGCGCGTGTTCCGCAACGGCGAAGCAGGTGGCAGGCACAATCCCGAATTCACCATGCTGGAGTGGTATCGCATCGGCTGGGACCATCATCGACTGATGGAGGAGACCATTGCCTTGGTCGAGGCCGCGCTGGCGCTGGTGGGACGTCGGGTCGAAGTATGGGTGGAAGGGTACCGGCAGCTTTTCATCGACGAACTGGGCATCGACCCGATTCACGCATCCATCGACGTGCTGCGCGCCCCGCTTGCCGAATACAACATTGATCCGGTGGGGCTGACCCGTGACGACTGGCTCGACCTGTTGATCACGCATCGCCTGCAGCCGATGTTTCCCAGCGATCGCATCACGGTCATCCACGATTACCCGGCATCGCAATGCGCGCTGGCGAGGATACGTCCCGGCGACCCGCCGCTTGCCGAACGGTTCGAGCTTTACCTCGGCCGCTACGAACTGGCCAACGGTTATCACGAGCTCAACGATGCCGCCGAGCAGCGCCGTCGCTTCGAACGCGACAACGAAGTGCGACGCGGGCGCGGCCAGCAGGAGATTCCGATGGACGAACATCTGCTGCGCGCGCTCGATGCCATGCCCGATTGTGCCGGCGTGGCGCTCGGCATCGAACGGCTGTTGATGTGCCTGGCAGGCACCGATGCCATCGCCGATGTGCTGGCCTTTCCGTTCGCGGAGGCGTGAGTGACGACGCCCTTGCTGCCCGCCATCCATCACGTCGCGCTGATCTGTTCGGACTATGCGCGTTCGAAGACGTTCTACAGCGAGACGCTGGGCTTTCGCATCATCCGCGAGGTTTACCGCGCGGAGCGCGATTCGTGGAAGCTCGACCTGGAAGTAAGCCCCGGCGTGAGCCTGGAGCTGTTTTCGTTTCCCGCCCCGCCGCCGCGCCCGTCACGACCTGAAGCGCAGGGCCTGCGTCACCTGGCGTTTGCCGTGCCTGATATCGACGCGGCGATCGCCACGTTGTACGCACGCGGCGTGGCGTGCGAATCGGTTCGTGTCGATGAATACACGAACCGACGCTTCACCTTCTTCGCTGATCCGGATGACCTGCCGATCGAGCTCTACGAGCAGTGACCGCTCGACGCGGGGCTGCGAGAGCGCGACCTTGACACAAGGCGGCGCGACGCCCATCTGGGCGCCACGCCCCGTTTGTCACTTCACTCGCGCCATTCCAACAGGTGGCGGTGAATCAGTCCGCCCACCGCGCCGCCGATCAGCGGCACCAGCCAGAACATCCACAGCTGCTGGAGGGCCCAGCCGCCCTGGAAAATCGCCACGCCGGTGCTGCGCGCGGGGTTCACCGAGGTGTTGGTGATCGGGATACTGATCAGGTGGATCAGGGTGAGGGCGAGGCCGATGGCCAGCGGCGCGAAACCGGTGGGCGCCAGCTTGTGGGTGGTGCCGTTGATCACGATCAGGAAGAACGCCGTCAGTACGAACTCGGCCACGATGCATGCCTGCAATGAGTAGCCGCCAGGCGAATGGTCGCCGTAACCATTGGAAGCGAATCCGCTGGCCGCGGCGTCAAAGCCAGGCTTGCCGCTGGCAATCAGGTAGAGCACGGCGCCAGCAGCAATGCCGCCCACGACCTGGGCGATCCAGTAAGGCACGACATCCTTGGCGGGAAAGCGTCCGCCCGCACACAGGCCCAGGGTTACGGCAGGATTGAAATGACCGCCGGACACATGACCCACGGCATACGCCATGGTCACCACGGTAAGGCCGAAGGCGAGGGCGACGCCGGCAAAGCCGATGCCCAGCTCGGGAAAGGCCGCGGCGAAGATGGCACTGCCGCAACCGCCAAAGACCAACCAGAACGTACCGAAGAACTCAGCTCCCAAACGCTTGCCCATAGACATGGGGACTCTCCTTGCTGTGGGATGCCCTGTTCCATGTGACGGTCGCGCTGCGACGATCGTTGGCCGGCCTTCGCGTCTTTGATGCAGGCGCGGGCAGGCGATCTCGCGCCGGGTGGCTGGCGCCCGGCGGAAGCGATCTCAAGGCCATGGGTGGAGGGCAGGCGCGCGCGTGTTGACCGGGTAGCGCGTCGCGCTGCCTCGTGCCAGGTCTCTCCCTCCGCGCACGCTCCGGCCATCGACCACCCCGTCAAATGGAACAGGACACCCCTTGGTTTTAGGGAAAAGCTGCTCGCGCATCCCTGCGTGACGTCCGCACCGCTCCTGACCCCGGTACCGTCCCGGGCGGCCATAGGCTAGCAAATCCCCACATTGCGATTAGATGAAGCCCGACCCAGTGGATCGCGGCCCCCTTTGTGTATGCTGCCGCGTCGCTTACTCAACGAGTGCAGAATCACCGATGGCGCAGGTTCTCTCGACCGCTTCTTCCATCGCTTCCGGCCGGCGAACCCTGGCCGGTGGCGATATCCGGACGCTGCTGCTCGCTTCGCTGGGCGGTGCCCTGGAGTTCTACGACTTCGTGGTGTTCGTATTCTTCGCGCTGCCGCTGAGCCACCTGTTCTTTCCGCCCGACACCGCGCCCTGGCTCGCCCAGTTGCAGGTCTACGGCATCTTCGCGGCCGGCTACCTGGCGCGACCGTTGGGTGGCATCGTGATGGCGCACTTTGGCGACCGCCAGGGTCGCAAGCGGGTGTTCACGCTCAGCGTGTTCCTGATGGCGCTGCCGACGCTCGCCATCGGCCTCCTGCCCGTGTATGCGCAAGTGGGCCTGCTCGCGCCGCTGCTATTGCTGCTGATGCGCGTGGTGCAGGGCGTGGCCATCGGTGGGGAAGTCCCCGGCGCGTGGGTCTTCGTGGCCGAGCACGCACCGCCGGGACGGGTCGGCTTTGCCTGCGGCTGCCTGACCTCGGGCCTCACGGTCGGCATCCTCATCGGTTCGTTGACGGCCGCGTGGATCAATCACCACCTGCCGGCAGAGGACGTGCTGCGTTGGGGATGGCGCGCGCCATTCCTGCTGGGCGGCGTGTTCGGCTTCGTTGCCGTGTGGTTGCGCCGCTGGCTCAGCGAAACGCCGGTATTCGCCGAGCTGCGCGAGCGCAAGGCTTTGAGCGATGAACTTCCCCTGCGCACCGTGCTTGCCGGTCACGGCAGCAGCGTGCTGCTGTCGATGGCGGTTACCTGGATGCTGACGGCGGCCATCCTGGTGCTGATCCTGATGCTGCCGACGCTGGTGCAAAAGGGCTTCGGCATCGCGGCGGACGTGGCATTCCTTGGCAACAGCCTGGCAGCGTTCTGCCTGGGCGTGGGCTGCGTGGCCTATGGCTGGCTGGCGGACCGCATCGGTGGTCCGCGCGCGCTGCTGGTGGGTTCCTTGGCGCTGGTCGCCGGCACCTATGCGTTGTTCGCTGACCTGACCACCGGCGGCACGCACTTTCTGCCGCTGTATGCGCTCACCGGTTTCCTGGTGGGCGCCGTCGGCGTCGTGCCGACGATCATGGTGGCGGCGTTTCCGCCGGCCATCCGCTATTCCGGCCTGTCCTTCGCCTACAACGTGGCCTACGCGGTGTTCGGCGCGGCCACGGCGCCACTGATCGCCTATCTGGCCGAACGCGCCGGGCGCATGGCGCCCGCGCACTATCTGGCGATCACCGCGGTGGTCAGCGTGGCGGTGGCGTTGTGGCTGATGACGGCGAAGAAGGGATCGCAGGGCGAAGTCATTTAAGCGCGAGACTTCGCCGTTTCACCTCGGCTCGTCATCCCGGCCCTTGCCCTCTTTGGGGGTGCGGCGGGATGACGAAACTCAAGTGTTGTTGATCGTCGACCCCGTCAACAGCCCGCGCGCCAGCATGCTGCACTGTTTGCGATACAGCAGCATCTGCCACTGACGTCCACCCAGCTGTCGCCACAGCACAGCTGAGCGCACGGCGGCGAGCAGGTTGGTTCGCACCTTCTCCACCACGGCCGGCTGCTGCAGTTGCTGCGGGTTGCCGGTGACCATCACCCGCGGCTTGAGCGTGGACAGCGTACCGGCGTAGAGCTCGGCCAGGCGCTTCATCACCTGTGGGGAGTCCGCGCCGAAATGCTCCACCTGCCGCTGGGCGGCCACGACGCCTTGCTGCAGGCGATCGAGCAGGTCGCTTCGGCGCGACAGGCTGCGCTCAAGACGCATCACGGTGAAGGACATGCGGGTAATGGCGACATCACGATTGTTCTCGTCCAGCAGGGCGATCAGCTGCCGCAGGCCCAACCGTACCGCGGCCACGTCTCCATAGACACCCACGACCGATGGCGCGTCGATGCGGAACACACTGGCCATGCTGGCAGCCATCGCAACCTCGTCGCAGCGGCCTTCGTTGGCCAATTGCTGGGCAAGGCTGGTGGCCTGGAACAGGCCGGCCAGGGCGATCACGCGTTCTTCGTTCATGGCAAAAGCTTCAAACACCGGAAAGAGACTCGAAGATGGCAGAGGAGGGCGACGCATCATTCCAACCGCCGTAAGGCGCGTCGGTGCGGTCGATCACGGCGCCGCCGAGACAGGCTTCGCCGTCGTAGAACACCACGGACTGGCCCGGCGTGACGGCGCGCTGCGGCTCGTCGAAAATCACCTCCAGGCCGTCGGTCAGCACGATCACCTCGCACGCCTGGTCGGGCTGGCGATAGCGCGTCTTTGCCGTGCAACGAAAGCGCTGCGCGGGCGGGGCGCCGGCCACCCAACTGGGCGGCTCGGCATGCAGCCGGTGCGAGTATAGCCAGTGATTTTCGCCGCCCTGGGCGACGATCAGCACGTTGTTGGCGACATCCTTGCCCACCACGTACCACGCGTCGCCGCTGGCGCCGTGGCGGCCACCGATCCCCAAGCCATTGCGCTGCCCCAGGGTGTAATACATCACGCCCTGGTGTTCGCCCACGGTCTCGCCTTCGGGCGTGCGCATCGGGCCGGGCTGCGCCGGGATGTATTGCGCCAGGAAGCTGCGGAAGTCGCGCTCGCCAATGAAGCAGATGCCGGTGGAATCCTTTTTGGCGTGGGTCGGCAGGGCCGCTTCGAGCGCCATCTGCCGTACCAGGGACTTCTCGATTTCGCCCACGGGAAACAACGTCGCCGCAAGCTGCTGCTGCCCCAGGGCGTGCAGGAAGTACGTCTGGTCCTTGGACGCGTCGATGGCGCGCAGCAACCGATACTTGCCTTCGTGGAAATCCACCCGGGCGTAATGCCCTGTGGCGATCTTCTCCGCCCCGAGGGTGTGTGCTTCGTCCAGGAAGGTCTTGAACTTGATCTCCCGGTTGCACAACACATCGGGGTTCGGCGTGCGACCCACGCGATATTCCGCCAGGAAGTGCTCGAACACGCCGTCCCAGTATGCCGCCGCGAAATTGCGGGCGTGGAACGGGATGCCAAGGCGGCCGCACACGGCCACGGCGTCCTTGCGATCGGCGTCGGTGGTACAGGGGCCGTCGCGGTCGTCCTCTTCCCAGTTCTGCATGAACAGGCCTTCGACCTCGTGCCCGGCCTGTTGCAGCAAGAGCGCTGCCACGGACGAATCGACGCCGCCGGAGATCCCGAGCATCACTTTCACGGGTAACGATCCTCGGCCAACAGGCTGTGCAGCATGCCCAGCGGGAAACGCTGGCCAGCCAGCCAGGCATCGATGCTCATCAGCACCAGTGGGCTGCGCAAGCGATCGCCCAGCGCAACGATTTCGTCGCGGGTCAGCCACAGTGCGCGGCGGATGCCCTTGTCGAGCGATCGTTGCGGATCGTGGCTGGTCGCGCGCGCCGCGAAGCTGAAACGGACCACACCGTCGCCATGCTCGGTGCTGCGCCATTGGTGCACGCCAATCAGATGCTCCAGCTCCACCGTCCAGCCCGTTTCCTCGAGCGTCTCACGCACGGCAGCAGTGGCGAGGCTTTCCCCGTTATCCAGATGACCCGCAGGCTGGTTGTACGCGAGGCGCCCGTTCACCTCCTCTTCGACGATGAGGAAGCGATCGCCATCGGCGACGACGCACGCCACCGTGACATGCGGGCACCAGGTGGTTTCGGCGGATGTGAAGGAAGAATCGGCCATGGGGCGTTTGGCGGCTGCAACAGGGCTGGAAAAGCCGTCATTGTGCCATTACCTGAAGGCGAGCCGCCCTCGATGGCTCGCGCGACCGAAGACACAGGCCGCGAGCAGGCGGCAGCGCTATACTTTTTCCCAGGAAATCTCACGTAGAACCCATGGCTCACGAACCCGAACACGAACAAGGCAGCGGTCACGGCCTGGCGCTCGAAACCTCGCGACCCGAGGTGGCTCGCCCCCCTCTCTTCCAGGTAGTGCTGCTGAACGATGATTTCACCCCGATGGATTTCGTGGTCGAGGTGCTGCGCAGCTTCTTCAACCTGGACCAGGAACGTGCCGTGCAGGTGATGTTGCACGTCCATACGCGAGGGAAGGGCGTTTGCGGGGTATTTACCCGGGAAGTGGCCGAGACCAAGGTCACCCAGGTGAACGAATATTCACGTGCTCATCAGCATCCTTTGTTGTGCACTATGGAAAAGCTCTAACAAGCCCCATTTTGTAGCCATCGCGGCATAGCCGCCCTGCCACATAGCGGAGAAGGTCCGGATGTTCAGCAAGGATCTCGAAGTCACCATCGGCCAGTGCTACAAACAGGCCCGCGAGCAGCGTCATGAATTCATGACGGTGGAACACCTGTTGCTCGCCCTTACCGAAAACCAATCGGCCCTCGGCGCCCTGCGCGCCTGCGGCGTCGACCTGCCGCGCCTAACGCGCGAGCTGGAAAAAATCATCGCCGAGACCGTTCCCGTGCTGCCGCACGGCGACGAGCGCGACACGCAACCCACGCTGGGCTTCCAGCGCGTATTGCAGCGCGCGGTCTATCACGTGCAATCCTCCGGCCGCAAGGAAGTCACTGGCGCCAACGTGCTGGTGGCCATCTTTGGCGAAAAGGATTCGCACGCCGTGTATTTCCTGCACCAGCAGGAGATCACCCGTCTGGACGTGGTCAACTACATTTCGCACGGCATCGCCAAGATCGGCGATGAGCCGTCGAGCAGCATGCCGGGTGGTGAGCGCGAGAGCGAAGACGGCGAGCCCAAGGGCAATCCGCTGAGCGAGTACGCCAGCAACCTCAACGAGCTGGCGCTGGAAGGCAAGATCGATCCGCTGATCGGCCGCCAGGACGAAATCGAGCGCACCATCCAGGTGCTGTGCCGCCGCCGCAAGAACAACCCGCTTTACGTGGGTGAGGCTGGCGTGGGCAAGACCGCGCTCGCCGAGGGCCTGGCCAAGCGCATCGTCGATGGCGAAGTGCCCGAGGTGCTCGAGAACGCCACCATCTGGTCGCTGGATCTCGGCGCGCTGGTCGCCGGCACCAAGTACCGCGGTGATTTCGAGAAGCGCCTGAAGGCGGTGATCGGCCAGTTGAAGAAGCAGCCCGGCGCGATCCTCTTCATCGACGAGATCCACACCATCATCGGCGCCGGCTCCGCTTCCGGCGGCACCATGGACGCGAGCAACCTGATCAAGCCGATGCTGGCATCGGGCGAGCTGCGTTGCATCGGCTCCACCACGTTCCAGGAATTCCGCGGCATCTTTGAGAAGGACCGGGCACTGGCCCGTCGCTTCCAGAAGATCGATGTGGTCGAACCGACCGTGGCCGATAGCCTGGAAATCCTCAAGGGCCTGCGCTCGCGCTTCGAAGAGCATCACAACGTCGCCTACACCAACGAGGCACTGAAGGCGGCGGTGGATCTGTCGGTGAAGCACATTCCCGACCGGCTGCTGCCTGACAAGGCCATCGACGTCATCGACGAGGCGGGTGCACGCCAACGGCTGCTCCCGGTCGACCAGCGCACTGGCAAGATCGACGTGCCGGAAGTCGAGTACATCGTGGCGAAGATGGCGCGCATCCCTGCCAAGCAGGTGTCGGCGTCCGATCGCGATGTGCTGAAGAACCTGGAACGCAACCTCAAAATGGTGGTGTTCGGCCAGGACCCGGCCATCGAGGCGCTGGCCGCTTCGATCAAGATGGCGCGTTCGGGTCTGGCCGATCCGTCCAAGCCGATCGGCTGCTTCCTGCTTGCCGGTCCCACCGGTGTGGGCAAGACCGAGGTGACCAAGCAGTTGGCGATGCAGCTGGGCATCGAGATGATCCGCTTCGACATGTCCGAGTACATGGAGGCGCATTCGGTCTCGCGCCTGGTCGGTGCACCTCCGGGCTACGTCGGTTTCGACCAGGGCGGCCTGCTCACCGAGGCGGTGACCAAGCATCCGCACGCGGTACTGCTGCTCGACGAAATCGAGAAAGCGCATCCGGACGTGTACAACATCCTGCTGCAGGTGATGGATCGCGGCGTGCTGACGGATACGAACGGTCGCGAGGCCAACTTCAAGAACGTGATCGTGGTGATGACCACGAACGCCGGCGCCCAGCAGGCCTCGCGCCGCGGCATCGGCTTCGTCAAGCAGAACCATTCGATGGATTCGATGGAAGTGATCCGCCGCACCTTCACGCCGGAGTTCCGCAACCGACTGGACGCGGTCATCCAGTTCACCCCGCTGGATTTCGACCACATCCTGCGCGTGGTGGACAAGTTCGTGATCGAGCTGGAAGCCCAGCTGGCCGAAAAGCACGTATCGCTGGACGTAGGCGCCGATGCGCGTCGCTGGCTGGCCGAACACGGCTTCGACCCGCAGATGGGTGCTCGCCCGATGGCTCGTGTCATCCAGGAGAAGGTGAAGCGTCCGCTGGCCGACGAACTGCTGTTTGGCAAATTGGCCGACGGTGGCAAGGTCATCCTGAGCGTCAAGGATGGCGAGCTGTTGGTCAGCACCGAGGCGGCAGAGAAGTTGCCGGCACCGGTGGTCTGAGTCCAGGCTCGTTGGGAAACGAAAAAGGCCGCGCAGTGCGCGGCCTTTCTTTTGCCTGCTTCCGTTGGGGCGCACTCTGTGCGCGACGGCGGAGGCCGGGCTTCAACGCTCCATGGGCTTTTCGCGCACAGGGTGCGCTCCTGCAAGGAGAGCGTTTTATTACTTCATGCGGTAGGTGATACGACCCTTGGTCAAGTCGTACGGGGTCATCTCTACCTTCACCTTGTCGCCGGTGAGGATGCGGATGTAATGCTTGCGCATGCGGCCGGAAATATGGGCCGTGATGACGTGGCCGTTTTCCAGCTGCACGCGGAACATGGTGTTGGGCAGGGTCTCCTGGACCGTGCCTTCCATTTCGATGACGTCGTCTTTGGCCATGCGTTCCGGTTGGGCTAGGGCAGCCGTCATGGCCGCGTAAGCCGTCGAGTATGCCACGGAAGTTGCTATGGTTAAAGAAATATCAGCCGAAGTGCTCATCCAGCTTGCGACGGATTTCCTGCTCCACCATGCCCTTGAGGGGGGCCAGCATCATGCCGAGCTCGGCCGTGACCTGGATGGCATCCTTTTCCACAGCGATGCTGCCGTTCACGCCCGGGCGGGAAAAACGCAGGGTATCGCCTTGCCATTGGCCGTCCATGCCGAACTTCTCGCGCATGCGTGCGGCGACCTTGTCGACCACGGCACGGGCCTCGTCCAGGGACAGCTGATGGGGTCGGCGGATGTCGATCTTGGGCATGAGGCGCTCCTGAAAAACTAAACCGTCATCGTATGCCAGATGTGCTCGGAGCGGACCTGGGCATCTGCTAGAGTCCCCGGCGACTATTCAGCGGTTCACCGATGCGCATCGAGTTTCCCAATTCGGCCCGAGAGGATTTCCACTGGGACGCCCCCACCTTGCGGATCGGCAGCGCACCGGACAACGACCTGATCCTGGCGGCGCGCCAGGCGGGCGCGCACCATTTGAAGATCCTGCTCGATCGCCGTGGCTGGGTGCTCCAGGTCCTGCCCGAAGGCACCCGCGTCTATGTGAACGCGCGGCCGGTGCGCGAAAAGGCCCTGTTGCGCGCAGGCGACGTCCTCAGCGTGGGCGACTGCCGCATGCTGCTTCGTTCCGACGAGGAGCCCGCCTTGAGCCTGCCCGTGACGGTTCCGGCGGAAGGGCGTTGCACGGTGGCTTTGCGCGCGGTGGCGGGTCCCCTGTCGGGGCGTGTGCTGCCGCTGCAGGAAAAGCTGGAATTGGGGCCGCTGGGTCGCGTCCCACTGGAGCTGCCGCAGGGCGAAGCCGCCTCGCTGGCCGTGACCTGGCGGGACGGACAGCTCTGGCTTGAGGCCGGCCAGCAATCCGATCGCTATCCCTTGCGCGTGAATGGCGCACCGGTCCAGCGGGCCACGTTGCGCCCCGGGGACCAGATCGGGCTGGGCATGCACCGTTTCGTGGTGGACGCTCCCGGGCTGGAGCCCGAGCCGGAAATCGTCCTGCCAGAGCCTGTGCTTGAGCATCTTCCCGAGGAAGATGCAGGTCCGCGAGGCGAAGTGTGGTGGTTGATCGCCACGGCCGCCGTGCTTGCCCTGGGCATCGCGGTGGCGTTGCTCGTTCGCTTTTGAGGCCCGATCCGGGCGTTTCGCTGATCGCCTTGCGGCCGTTGACGGCCGGTTGCTGCGACGCGGCATAATGCGGTGATTCTCCCCGCGAAGGCGTCATCCGTGAGCAGACTCTGGAATTTCAGCGCCGGTCCCGCCGCGCTGCCACAGCCCGTCCTTGAGCGCGCCCAGCGCGAACTGCTGGATTGGCAAGGTTGCGGCGCCTCGGTCATGGAGCTGTCCCATCGCGGCAAGCTGTTCACCGGGCTGGCGCAGCAGGCCGAGGCGGACCTGCGCGAGCTGCTGGACATTCCGGGCGATTACGCCGTGTTGTTCCTGCAGGGCGGCGCCACCCAGCATTTCGCGCAGATTCCCATGAACCTCGCCGCTGAAGGCGCCAGCGCGGACTACGTGGTCACCGGCCACTGGGGCGAGAAGGCAGCCAGCGAGGCAGCACCGTACGTCAAGGTGAACCTGGCCGCGAGCAGCAAGAGCGAACACTACTTTCGCCTACCGCCGCGTGAAACCTGGCAGCTCGATCCGCGCGCTGCCTATGTGCACTACACGCCCAATGAAACGATCCACGGCGTGGAATTCCACGACATTCCGGACGTGGGCGACGTGCCGCTGGTTGCCGACATGTCATCGGACATCCTTTCCGGCCCGATCGACGTCTCGAAATTCGGCCTGATCTATGCCGGCGCGCAGAAGAATATTGGTCCGTCCGGCCTGGTCGTGCTGATCATCCGACGCGACCTGCTTGAACGCACTACGCGTCCGATGGCACGCATCTTCCGCTACGCCGACCACGCGGCGAACGACTCCATGCTCAACACGCCCAACACGTGGGGCTGGTATCTCGCCGGCCTGACCTTCCAGTGGCTGAAGGAGCAGGGTGGACTCAGCGCGATGCGCGAACACAACGCGGCCAAGGCGGCGCTGCTGTACGCCGCGATCGAGCATTCCAGCGGCTACTACCGCAGCCCCATCGAGCCTTCCGCGCGCTCGCGCATGAATGTGCCTTTCACACTGCACGACAGCGCGCTGGATGCGGACTTCCTCAAGGAGTCCGAAGCCGCGGGCCTGCTGGCGCTCAAGGGGCACAAGGCCGTCGGCGGCATGCGCGCATCGCTCTACAACGCGGTGCCGCTGGAAGCGGTGCAGGCGCTGGTGGCTTTCATGAAGGACTTCGCCAACCGTCACGGATGAAACCGTTGCGTGGCTTGAGCCACATCGCGGACTATTCCCGGTTCCCCGTTTGGACGGCTTTCCCTCCAGAACACATGACATGACCGACAAAAAAACCTCGCTCACGGATGTGCGCCAGCACATCGACAGCATCGATCAGCAGATCCAGCAGCTGATCTCCGAGCGCGCCGGCTGGGCGCAGGAAGTGGCGCGCGTGAAGGGCGAGGGGCTTTCGGCCATCGACTATTACCGGCCAGAGCGCGAGGCGCACGTGCTGCGCATGGTGGTCGATCGCAACAACGGTCCGCTCACCGACACCGAAATGGTGCGCCTGTTTCGCGAAATCATGTCGTCGTGCCTCGCGCAGGAAGATCCCCTGAAGGTTGGCTTCCTTGGCCCGGAGGGGACCTTCAGCGAGCAGGCGGTGCGCAAGCATTTCGGCCACGCGGCTTATGGCCTGCCGCTGGGCAGCATCGAGGAAGTATTCCAGGAGGTCGCCGCCGGTCATGCCGATTTCGGCGTGGTGCCGGTGGAAAACTCCGGGCAGGGCATGATCCAGGTGACGCTGGACATGTTCCTCACCTCCGACGCCACCATCTGCGGCGAAGTCGAGTTGCGCGTGCACCAATGCCTGCATTCGCTCAACGGCCGGCTTGAGGACATCAAGCGCGTCTACGCCCATGCCCAGTCGCTGCAGCAGTGCAAGACATGGTTGCGGATCAATCTTCCCAACGTGGAATGCATCGCCGTGGGCAGCAATGCCGAAGCTGCTCGCCTGGCGCGCCATGCGGACGACGCCGGCGCCATCGCGGGCGAAACGGCGGGTCGCGTGTACGGGCTCAAGACGGTGGCGCAGGCCATCGAAGACCGTGCCGACAACACCACACGCTTCCTGGTGATCGGCCGCTCGCTGTTTCCGCCGTCGGGCAACGACCGCACGTCGTTGCTGATCACGGTGAACGACAAGCCGGGCGCGCTTTACCACGTGCTCAAGCCGTTCGCCGAACATGGCATCAGCCTCAATCGCATCGAATCGCGCCCGGCGCATTCGGGCAAATGGCAGTACGCGTTCTTCATCGACGTGTCCGGCCACGTCAACGACGAGCCGATGCAGGCCGCGATGAAGGAAATGGGCGAAGCCGCCGCGCAGGTGCGCGTGCTTGGTTCGTACCCGGTGGCGTTGCCCTGACATGCACGCGGTCGCCTTGGTGACCGCCGGAGATTTCCCGTGACCCGACTTGACTGGACCAGCCAACCTGGCGGCGCGTTGCACGGCAGCGTGCGTGTGCCGGGCGACAAATCCGTATCGCACCGCGCCATGATGCTGGGTGCGCTGGCCGATGGCACCTCGCATATCCGCGGCTTCCTGGAAGGCGAAGACACGCGAGCAACCGCCGCCGTGATGCAGCAGCTGGGCGTGCGCATCGAGACGCCCGCCGAGGGCGAGCGCCTGGTACATGGCGTGGGCCTGCATGGCCTCCGTGGCACGACGCAGGCGCTGGATTGCGGCAACGCCGGCACCGGCATGCGATTACTGGCCGGCCTGCTGGCAGGGCAGGCGTTCGACAGCACGCTGGTCGGTGACGAGTCGCTGTCCAGGCGCCCGATGAAGCGCGTCACCGATCCGCTGGCACTCATGGGCGCGCGAATCGACACGCAGGATGGCCTGCCTCCGCTGATCGTACGCGGCGGCCAGCCGCTGCGCGGCATCTCGTACACGCTGCCGGTCGCCAGTGCGCAGGTGAAATCGGCGCTGTTGCTGGCGGGCCTGTACGCACAGGGCGAAACCGAAGTGATCGAGCCGCATCCCACGCGCGACTACACCGAGCGCATGCTTGCGGCGTTCGGCTGGCCCATCGAGTTTTCGCCGGGTCGCGCAAAGCTGTCGGGCGGCCATGCGTTGCGTGCCACCAGCGTGGACGTGCCCGCCGACTTTTCCTCCGCTGCGTTCTTCCTCGTCGCCGCAAGCATCGTGCCGGGTTCCGAGCTGCGTTTGCCGGCCGTGGGCCTCAATCCGCGCCGCACCGGCCTGTTGCAGGCATTGCGCCTGATGGGCGCGGACATTCGTATCGAGAACGAGCGTGAAAGCGGCGGCGAGCCGGTGGGTGACCTGGTGGTGCGCCATGCGCCGCTGCACGGCATCGAGCTGCCTGAAGCATTGGTGCCCGACATGATCGACGAGTTTCCCGCGTTGTTCGTGGCGGCGGCGGTGGCGAAGGGCAAGACTGTCGTTCGCGGCGCCGCGGAGCTGCGCGTCAAGGAATCGGACCGCCTTGCGGCCATGGCCAACGGACTGCGCGCACTGGGCATATCCGTCGACGAGGCGCCGGACGGAGCGACCATCGACGGTGGCCTCATCAGTGGTGGCACCATCGACAGCCATGGTGATCACCGCATCGCGATGAGTTTCGCCGTGGCGGGGCTGGTTGCCAGCGGGCCTGTCCAGATTGGCGATTGCGCCAACGTAGCCACCTCGTTCCCGGGGTTCCTCGGGTTGGCCAATGGTTGCGGGTTTCGGTTGGCTTGAGCGTCCGCACCACCTGTAGGGGCGCACCCAGTGCGCGAATAACCCACGCAGCAGCAACGGCATCACGCCGCGGTCGCGCACTGGGTGCGCTCCTGCAAAAAAGCGGTTTCCGGTAGGCTTGGCGCCTCACGTCGAGGTCGCCATGTCCACCACCCCACCTTTCATTGTCGCCATTCCCGCCCGCTACGGTTCCACGCGCCTGCCGGCGAAGCCGTTGCGTGAGATCGCGGGCGTGCCGATGGTGGTGCGCGTGGCGCAGCGCGCGCTGCAGGCGGGCGCCACGCAGGTGGTGGTGGCCGTGGACGATCAGCGCATTGCCGATGCGCTGGCCGGGCAGGGCGTGGAGGTGTGCATGACGCGCAGCGACCATGCTTCCGGCAGTGATCGCCTGGCCGAATGCGCCGTGCACTATGGCTGGGCGGATGACGCCATCGTGGTGAACCTGCAGGGCGACGAGCCATTTGCACCTGCGGCAGGGATCCGCGAAGTGGCCCGTGCGCTGGCGGAAGACGACGCACCCATGGCCACGCTCGCTACGCCGATCACCGAGGCGCACGAGCTGTTCGATCCCAACGTCGTGAAACTCGTGCGCACCGAGGCAGGCCGTGCGCTCTATTTCAGCCGTGCGCCGCTGCCGTGGGCACGCGATGCGTTTGCGGTGCATCGCAACGTGCTGCCGGCAGACGTATCTTTCCTGCGCCATATCGGCATCTATGCGTATCGGGCGGGATTTCTCAAACGCTACACCACGCTTTCGCGCACGCCGCTGGAACAGGCCGAATCACTCGAACAACTGCGCGTGATGGAACACGGCCATCCCATTGCCGTGCGCCTGACGCCCGAGCCGTTTCCGCCGGGCATCGATACGGAAGCCGACCTGGAGCGCGCGGAGCAATGGTTGGCGAAAGGCTGATGGTTTCAGCGGCGTCGGCGTACCAGCGCCACGAATGCGCCAGCGAGCAGCAATCCCAGCACGAGGCCAATGCCCGCACCCCATAGTGCACCTTCATTGCCACCGATCGCGCGCCCACGGCAGCGGTGCACGG
>NZ_DASRZX010000051.1:0-2103 GCF_035685885.1 Dyella sp.
GCCAGCACGGTGAGGTCGAACATCTCCTGCACCGAGCCGGGCGCCAGCACGATGTTGCGATAGCAGCCGTGGCCTCCGCCTTTGACGCAGCAGAAGTAGTCGCTCTGCTCGGGAGCGATGTTGCCCAGTCCCGGGCCGCCGCGCACCACATCGACGATGACGCAGGGCAGCTCCGATCCCGCAATGTAGGAGATGCCTTCCTGCATCAGGCTCAGGCCGGGGCCGGAGGAAGCGCTCATCACGCGCTGGCCTGCCGATGCCGCGCCATACACCATGTTGATGGCGGAGACTTCGCTCTCGGCCTGTAAAAAAGTACCGCCCACTTCAGGTATGAGGAGGGCGGCGTATTCTGCGATCTCGCTGGCGGGAGTGATGGGGTATCCGTAGAAGGCCCGGCATCCCGCAAGCACTGCGCCTTTGACGACGGCGACGTTGCCTTTACAGAGCTGGCGCATGGCTACCTCCCTGGCCGGCATTCACCACCGCGCCGGCAACTTTGGGCGGCGGGATGAGGCGATACACGGTGATGGCGCCCGGTTCCGGACAGCAGTAGAAGCACGCGCCGCAGCCGGTGCAGTCTTCGCCGGTATACGTGGCAGGGTGCACGCCGTACTTGCTCAATTCGGGCGCGAGGAACAGGCACTTGGGCGGGCACGACTCCACGCACAGCCCGCAGCCTTTGCATTCGTCGATGTCGATGGTGACATTACCGCGCGGTTGCGTTGTCATACAGGTATCTGAACAACCTCCAGAGCGTTGCGCTGGAACCAGCGCTGCTTCTCGCAATACTCATGAAGCTGGTTGCGGAACTTGGGATGGGCAATCTGAATCAGCGCTTCGGCCCGCTGGCGAATGGTCCGGCCGTGCAAATAGGCGATGCCGTACTCGCTAACGACGTAGTGCACGTCGGCGCGTCCGGTGAGCACGCCGGCGCCGTGCGCCAGGCAGGGCACGATGCGGGAAACCGTCTCGTCTTTGGCGGTGGAGGGCAGGGCGATAATCGGTTTGCCGCCCTTGGAGCGCGCCGCTCCGCGGATGAAGTCAAGTTGCCCGCCGAACCCGCTATAGAACCAGGGGCCGATCGACTCGGCGCACACCTGCCCGGTCAAATCCACCTCGATGGCCGAGTTGATGGCCACCATGCGGTGGTTCTGCGCGATGCGCCAGGGATCGTTGGTATAGGCCGAAGGGTGAAACTCGAAGATCGGGTTCTCGTCCACAAAATCGAACAGGTTCCTGCCGCCCAGCACGAAGCCAAGGATGACCTTGCGCGGCTTGAAGTTTTTGCGCTCGCCATTGATGACGCCCGCCTCGATCAGCGGAATCGCGTTGTCGGAGAGCAGCTCAGTGTGGACGCCCAGATCGCGGCGGTCGATCAGGTTGGGCAGCACCGCATCTGGAATGCCGCCGATGCCACACTGCAGGACTGCGCCATCTTCAATCAGGGACGCCACGTTCGCGCCAATCACGTCGGTGATGGGATCGCTGGGATGCTTCTTCAGCTCGCATAGCGGCTGCGAAACTTCGACGATGGCATCGAGCTGGCTGACGTGGATGAAACTGTCGCCATAGGTGCGCGGCATCTGCGCGTTGACCTGGGCGACGACGCGATGCGCGAATTTGGCTGCCGTAAGCGTGGTGTCCACGCCGACTCCGAAGCTGCAATAGCCGTGTGGATCGGGCGGCGAAACCTGTATGAAAGCGACGTCGATGGTCATCTCGCCGGTTTCAAACAGCGCCTCGACTTCGCTTAAGAAAATCGGCGTATAGTCGGCGCGGCCTTCCTTCACCGCCTGGCGCACGTTGCCGCCGACAAACAGCGCGTTGTGACGAAAACTCTCCGCCATCTCGGCAGCGCAATAGGGTGAGCTGCCCAAAGTCAGCAGGTGCACCACCTCCACGTTCTTCACGTGCGGGGCGCGCGCGATCAGCGCTTCCACCAGTGCCTCAGGCTCGGCGCATCCCGGGTGGATGTACACCCTCATGTTCGACTCGACGCAGCTCACAGCTTCGCTGGCGGTCATCAGTTTGTTACGGTACTGGTCAATCCAGGACATATGACTCCTATGCATTCACTTCCTGGCTCACCGCGGGATAGCCGGC
>NZ_DASRZX010000052.1:0-49401 GCF_035685885.1 Dyella sp.
GGGGTGCGCTCCTACGAGATAGAAAAACGCCGCGGTGGACCGCGGCGTTTTCGGTATAGCGAAGGTTCGATCGACTTACCAGATCTTCACCTGGTGTTCGCCGTCGCGAACCATCTTGTCGCCCGCCTTGCACTGGAAGGCCTGCGCAAACGCCGGCATGTTCGACGGCGCGCCGATGGCGCGGAACTGCGCCGGCGCGTGCGGATCGGTGTTGAGCAGCGTGAGCTGCGCTTCCGGTCGGATATTGCCGCGCCACACGCGGCCCCAGTTGAGGAAGAAGCGCTGGTCCTGGGTGTAGCCGTCGATCTTGCTGTTGGCTTCCTTCGGATTTTTCTTCAACGCCATCTGCAACGCATCGTACGCAGCGTTGAGGCCGCCGAGGTCGCCGATGTTCTCGCCCATGGTCAGCTTGCCGTTGACGTACTTGCCCGGCAGCGCCTCGTAGTGGTTGAACTGGTCGGCGAGCCTGTCGGTGCGCGCCTCGAAGGCCTTGCGGTCTTCGTCGGTCCACCAGTTGGCGTTGTTGCCCTGCGCATCGAACTTGCTGCCCTGGTCGTCGTAGCCGTGGCCCATCTCGTGGCCGATCACGGCGCCGATGCCGCCGTAGTTGAGCGCGTCATCCGCCTTGGCATCGAAGAACGGTGGCTGCAGGATGGCGGCCGGGAACACGATCTCGTTCTTCTGCGGGCTGTAGTAGGCGTTCACCGTCTGCGGTGTCATGCCCCATTCGGTGCGGTCCACCGGCTTGCCGATCTTGCCGACCATGTAGTCGTAGTTGAACTTGGCGGCGGACTCGACGTTGGCGAAGTAGTTGCCCTGCATCACTTGCAGGCCGGTCCAGTCACGCCACTTGTCCGGATAGCCGATCTTCGGCGTGAAGCTGGCCCACTTTTCCAGCGCCTTCTTCTTGGTGGCTTCGCTCATCCACGGCAGGTTCTCGATGCGGTTCTTGTAGGAAGCGCGCAGGTTGCCCACGAGCTCCTGCGCGCGCGCCTTCGACTCGGGCGAGAACGTCTGGGCGACGTAAAGCTGACCCAGCGCCATGCCCATGCCGCCTTCGACGGCATCGAGCGTGCGCTTCCAGCGCGACTTCATTTCCTTCTGGCCGTTGAGCGTCTGCGCGTTGAAGGCGAAGTCTTCCTTCTGGAACGGCGTGGACAGGTACGCCGCCGCTTCGTCGATGGCGTGGAAGCGCAGGTAGGCCTGCCAGTCAGCCACCGGCACGTCGGCCAGCATCTTGTCGAATTCGGCGAAGAACTTCGGCTGCGACAGCGAGAAGCCTTCCTTCACGTCGGCGCCTTGTGCCTTGAAGAACGAAGCCCACGCGAAGTGCGGCGTCACCTTGTCGGCGTCAGCGATGCTCACATAGTGATAGCGGTTCTCCGGCTGGCGCAGTTCCGTCGGCACCAGCGAGGCCGAGGCCAGGCGCGTTTCGATGGACATCACGGCCTTGGCCTGCTTCTGCGCATCGGCCTCGCCCACACCCACCAGCTGCAGCGTGCGCGCAATGTGTGCGACGTATTCGCCGCGGATCTTCTCGAAGTCGGGCTTGCTGTAGTAATCCGCCGTGGGAAGGCCCAGGCCGCCTTGGCCGGCGTAGGCAATCTGCAGGCTGGAATTCTTGAAGTCGGGGTTGCCGCCGAAGCGGAACGCCACCGGGTTGCCGTGCGCGTAGCTGTCGGTGATGTAGGCGACGATGTCGCCGGTGCCCTTGAGGGCATCGATGCGCGCCAGCTCCGGCTTGATCGGATCGTAGCCGGCCTTCTCGATGGCGGCTTCATCCATGCCCGAGGCATAGAAGTAGCCAATCTTCTGCTCGATGGAACCGGGCTTGGCGTGGGTCACGTTCGCGGCCGCCTTGTCGACGATGCCGTGCTGCACGTTCAGGCTGTCCTCGCGCAGCGCATCGAACGAACCCCAGCGCGTGCGATCGGCCGGAATCGGATTGGCCGCGATCCACTTTGCATTGACGAATCCGTTGAAGTCGTTGCACACGTCCTTGCCGGCATCCAGCTCCTGGATGTTGAACGAGCCGGGCGCGGCGAACACGCCGGTGCAGACGGCCATGCCCACGGCAAGCGCGAGCGGTTTCACAATGCGGTTCTTCATGGATTCTCCCTTGGTGGAATGCGCCTCGCGCACCCGGTCGGCCAGTACAGCGTGTCAGGGACCGGCGTGGTCCCGCCGGACAGGCTAGGCAGCGATGATCGCTGGCGCACAGTGTCGAAGGTCATTGTGCAGTGCGATGCGATGGCAGGGGACGTATCATGCACGGATGCCAACCCATGCCTCCCCGACCTTCCGCGCGGCCACCGCCGCCGACATTCCCGCCATCGTCGCGCTGGTGCAATCCGCTTACCGCGGCGAATCCGGCCAGCGCGGATGGACCACCGAAAGCCACCTGCTCGATGGCCAGCGTACTGATGCGGAAGACGTGGCGGGCCTGATCGGCCGCGACGACAGCCGCGTGCTGCTGGCCGAACGCGACGGCACGCTGGTCGCCTGCTGTCATGTCGAGCGCCAGGAGGAGGCCGGCTACTTCGGCATGTTCGCCGTCAACCCCGATTTGCAGATGGCCGGACTGGGCCGCGCCTTGCTGGGCGAAGCCGAGCGCGTGGTCTGCGAGGAATGGATGACCCCGGCCATGCGCATGTCGGTCATCGAACAGCGCGCCGAGCTCATCGCCTGGTACGAGCGCCGCGGCTACCAGCTCACCGGCGAGACGGGCATGTTTCCTTATGGCCAGCCGCGCTTCGGCATTCCGCGTCGCGACGACCTGCGCTTCGTCTACATGAGCAAGCGTCTGGAGATGCCGGCATGAATCTCGCCGACTGGATTTTCGTGGGTACGCGCAGCGACATGCTGCCGGGCGAATTCAAGGTTGTCTGGGATGGCGATACGGCCATCGCCGTCTACAACATCGACGGTGCCCTGTACGCCATCGAGGATGTCTGCAGCCACGATGGCGGCGAACTGGCCGGCGGTGAAGTGCACGGCTTCGAGGTGGAATGCCCGCGCCATGGTGCACGCTTCGACGTGCGCAACGGCGCGGTGACCTGTCCACCGGCCTACGAACCCATCGCCAGCTTCCCCGTGCACGAAGTGGACGGCCAGATATGGACGCGCGACGACCGGTGAGTGAAGCAGTGAAGCAATGGAGCAGTGGAGCGGGAGTGAGTGAAGAGAAGTGAGCAGTGAGAGAGAGCTTTCTCTCGTTTCTCACGTCTCTTCACCCACTCCTGATTAACCCGCTCGTGCTTACAGCCGATAGACGAAGGCCAGCGTGGTGGTCAGCTGGTTCGGCGTGCCAAAGGTCTTTACCAACGGACTGTCGGCGGCGTCGCCCAGCAGGCGCGCATAGTTGATGGCCAGCGCAAAACCCGTGTGCAGGCTGGTGGGCATGTAGGCGTCGTATTCCAGCGAGATCTGCTGGCTGCCGGCGCCCGGCGCCCACGGCGCCACGCCCAGTTGCGTAGCCTGCTGCGGCGTGAGGCCGAAGTAGCGGCGCATCGCCGGTCCATTCATGCCCTGCCATTGCAGCTGCACGCTGTGTTCAAGATAGCCGATGACGGGCAGGTCATAGTCGGCGTAGATATTGAGGTAGGCGCCGGCGCCCTGCGTGTCGTGGCTCAGCGTGGCGCCCAGGTTGAGCTGCACGGTCGCCTGGTATTCGAGATAGCCACCAGCGTTCAACCGGGGCGACAGCGACGGGACGATGCCCGACAGCTGCGGTCCCAGCTCGTCATGATCGCGGCCCCACTGGTAGTTGCCGTAGAAGCCGCCGTGCCACTGGGATCCATGGATGACATCGACCGTGAGTCCGTCGAGCGTCGACAGCGTGACATGCCAGGGCAGCTCGGCCTGGATGTAGGGAACGGCCTGGTCACGGTGCTCGCTCGATCCAATCCACGCCGGCATGCGTTCCACGCCAGCGCCCAGCAGCACGTTGCGCTCCTCGCTGACGTCATCGGCCATGGCGTGGGACGCCATCGCGCACAGCAGGATCAATCCAAGGGCGCGCATCGCGCGCACGGAAAGGGAAGGGCGAACCATGCGCGGAATCAGGGAGTCGTCTTCGCAGCGGCCTGCGGCGCGAACTGCACGATCACGCGTTGGCCGATGCGGAGCGATGCCGGCGGCGGCTGGTCGAAGGCCAGCACGCATTCGACGGTGCGCGTATTGGCGCGCACCAACGGATCCTCTTCCAGCGCGCTGGGGCCGAACACCGTGCCGATGCGCTGCACGTGGGCGCTCAGTGCCGGTGCGCCACTGCCGCTGTCGTCGATGATGGTGGCATGCATGCCATCCTTGACCGCGCCCACGAACGACTCGTTGAGTTCCGCGCGCACGATGCGTGCTCCTTCGGGAAGCAGCACGAACGCAGCGCCGCCTTGCGGCGAGACAGCCGCACCCGGTTGAATGTCGCGCTCCACGATCTGCGCATCGACCGGCGCGACCAGGCTGCGCTGCGCCAGTTCGTAGCGGGCCGCGTCCAGCTTTTGCGCAGCCATCGCATCGGCGGCGCGTGCGTTGTCGAGTTCGCCCTGCAATTGCTGGGCGGCGTCGTGCGCATCGTCGGCACTCTGCCCATCGCCGGCACCGGCCGCAGCGGCCTCGGCAAGACGGCCGGCGCGCTGTTGTGCGGCCTTGAGTCGAACATCGAGCAGGCGCGCCTGTGTCTGCGCCTGGTTCCGCTCAGCCTCGGCAGCGCTGACGGCCAGTTGCGCGGGCTTAGTATCCAGCGTGGCCAGCACCTGCCCCTTGTGAACGTGATCGCCCTCGTGGACCTTGATCTCGGCCACCACGCCTTCGCGCGGCATGCTGAGCTTGAGCAGGCCACCTTCCACATCCACGCGCCCGCGGGCGACCGCCGCGTAGGACGCCTGCGCCGTCGCGGCCGTGTCCTTGTCCGCTGCGTCATTGTGCGAGCAGGCCGCCAATAGCGAGGCGGCGAGGGCCAAGGGCAGCAGCGAATGCGGGCGCAGGGTCATGCAGAAGGTTCCTCGAGGCCTGACGTCGGCGTCGATGCGGGGGACGGCACACGGTCGCTAAGGATACGGCCATCCTCCATGGCGAGCACGCGATCGGCATGGCCGACCAGGCGCGGATCATGGCTGACGCACAGCACCGTGGTGCCATGCGTGCGCGCAATGCGGTGCAGGATGTCGATGATGATCTGGCCGTTCGCTGCGTCCAGTGCGCTGGTGGGTTCGTCGGCGAACAGCAGGCCCGGTTCCTTGGCCAGCGCGCGTGCGATCGCCACGCGCTGCTTTTCGCCGCCCGACAGCTCGGAAGGACGCAATCCCATGCGCGGGCCCAGGCCGACCTCCTCCAGCGAGGCGACCGCGCGGCGCCTCGCTTCACCCGGAGCAAGGCCCAGGTAGCTCAGCGGCAATTCCACCTGTTCCAGTGCATTGAGCGCGGGGAACAGGTTGAAGCCCTGGAACACGAAACCGGTGTGCAACAGGCGAAAGCGTTCGAGCGCATGCAGGTTGAGCTCGCCAAGGTCCTGTTCGAGCGCGGTTACCTGGCCGCTGTCAGGCCGCTGCAGGCCGCTGAGGATGGCCAGCAGGGTGCTCTTGCCACAGCCCGACGGCCCGGAGATCAGGGTGAGCTCGCCGGCGCGGATGTCCAGCGTGAGGTCGTGCAGCACGGTGTTGTGGATCGGCCCGGAGGTGAACGATTTGCTGACATGACGTGCCCGCAGCGAGATGGAAGACATGGGGCGTCCCCTCACCGCAGCAGCGTGGCAGGGTCGGCGCGGCGCAGGCTGCGCATGGCCGCCAGGCCCGACACGATGGCCAGCCCCATGCACAGGCCCAGGCAGGCCAGCGTGGTCCACAGGCTGAGCGCCACCGGCACGCTGCGGCTGCGCGCGAGCGCCAGCGCCAGGCCTCCCAGCACGGTACTTCCCAACAATCCGATCGCGCCCACCCAGAAGGCCTGTTCCATGACCACCTTGCGCAGCGCGCCGACCCCCACCCCCAGTGCGTTGAGCGTGGCGTACTCGCGCACCGAACCAATGACCGCAGCGACCAGCGTCTGGCTGGTGATCACCGCGCCAACGAGAAAGACGACGCCCGCAAGGAACAACACGCCCGCGCCGGCGCCCGTGTCGAACATCCAGTACATCTGTGAGCGACGCGCGAAACTTTCAGCCGTCCATACATCGTAGGGCCCGAAGGCGCGATTGCCGCGAAGGCGCGCAGCGACGTCATCGGCGTCGGACGGATCGCGCAACTTGGCGACGAAGTAAGTCATGCGGTTTGCGTTGCTGGGGTCGGTGTCCAGTTCCGCGGCGGTGGCCAGTGAGGCGACCACGTTGACGCCGCCCAGCGCGCGCAGGCCGTTGCTTACACCCACCACGCGCACCCGGTGGCCGTTGATCACGGCGGTATCACCGATGCCTACGCCCAGGCTGTCCAGATCGGCACGGTCGACGATGACCGCGTCGGGCTCGTTGAGCCGCGCGCGCAGGGCAGGGGACAAGGCGTGCGCGAACAGCAGGCCGTCAGGACGCGCGTTGATGCCGGAAACGAAGACCGACACGCCGCCCGTGTCGCTGGGACCACGCCAATCCGCATCCACCCAGTGGAACGGTTCCACCGCGGACACGGCCGGATCCATCCGAAGGCGCATCTCCACGCCGGAGTCGATCGAGCGGCCGAGGTTCACGCTCTGCGTGCCCGGGTAGCCTGCCCAAAGATCTGCCGAGGAACCCGTGATGTAGACACTCGCGCTGCCGAAGATGCCCAGCACGAGTGCCGCCTGCAGCAATTGCAGCAGGCCGGCGAAGCCCACGGCAAGAATGGCCGGGAGGAAGCGCCGCCATTCGTACACCAAGGTCTTGCGCGCCAGTGCCACCATTATTCGGCAACCCGCGGCGCCGCGCCGGCCGGCATGGGGGCGCCGCCCAGTGCCTTGTACAACGACACATAGGCAAGGTCGCGCGCGGCCACGGCGCTGACGACTTCGAGCTGCGCGCGATGGTTCTCGATCATGCCGTCCTGGACGTCCAGATGGCTGCTCAGCCTGAGCTCGGCACGCTTGTTCAGCGCCTCGCTGCTGGCCTGCAGCGCCTGTGCTGCCTGCAGCGAGGCCTCTTCGCGGCCGCGTAGTTGCTCAAGGTCGCCCATGGCGATTTCTGCTTCGGCAACGCCCTGCAGTACCGCTTGGCGATAGGCAAACACGGCAGCCTTCAATTCGTGGGCCTTGGCGTGCGCGGCCGCGACGCGCTGTCCCCAGTCGAATAGCGGAATGTCGATCAGCGGGCCATACGAGAAAATGGCCTCGCCCGTGTGCACGCGATAGTTGCTTGCGATGTTGGCGGACCACTGAAGCGAGGCGCCCAGCCCGATGTGCGGATAGATGTCCGCGCGGCTCAGGCCCAGCTCGCCGGCGGCACGCAGCACGTCGGCCTCGGCGCTGGCGATTTCGGGTCGCGCACGCAGCATGTCGGCGGGGGCGGTGGTGAGCTGCCAGTTGCCGAGCTTCGGTTGCGGGCCGGGTTGCAGCCATTGCGGATCGGGCTCGTTCTGCCCCAGTAGCACGGCCAGCTGTTGTGCGCTGCTGTTGATCGCCTGCCGCGGTTCCGCCAATGCGGCATCGGCACGTGCCAGTTCCGCCTGCGCACGGGCGACTTCCAGTGGCGGCGCGAGCTTGAGCCGTTCGCGCACCTGCACCAGGCGCAGCTTTTCCTGCAAGGCATCGCTGATATTGGTCAGCAGCAAGGCCTGCTGTTGTGCGGAGCGAAGTTCGATCCAGCGGCGTGTGACCTCGGCAACCAGCGTGACCTGTGCGCCACGCAATGCGGCGTTGGCGCCATTGAGCTGGCCCTGTGCTTCGCGCGCGCTGCTCTGCCAGGCGCCGAACAGCGGCAGTTCCCACAGCGCGTCGAAGCCCGCCACGAAGTACGACGCCGTGGTGTCCGGATCGATCTGATCGTTTGTGCGGCCATGCAGTGAGGGCAGATAAGGATCGTGCGCGTGGCGATTGAGCGTGCGGGCTGCCTGCACGCGCTCGGCGGCTTGCGCAACGTCGAGGTTGGCTTGCAGCGCCCGGTCGATCAGCGCGTCGAGTTCCGGATCGCCCAGCGCCTGCCACCATCCGCGCAGGTCGGCACTCGGCGGCGCCACGCCCGCCGGCGCATTGCGCCACGCATCAGGTACGGGCGGCTTGAGTTCGGGCAGCGGCGCTACCGAACACGCGGCCAACATCACCCCGCAAGCCATCAGCAGGCCGGCAAGCAGGGAACGTTGGCGGGGCGCGGCATCCATGTTCAAAAGGCCCGTTTTGTTTCGGCACTGAAACACGAAATTCCTGAATGTTCAGCTGGCTGGCGACTCGGTGCGTGACCGGCGCAGCGCCAGGAAGTGCCCAAGCATACCGGAGCTCGCCTACGGCTGGCTTATGGCTTGCTTATGGCCGTTTCACCCGGGTAGGCCGGCATTCCGGCGCAAGAAAGGGCGCCGAAAGGGGCCGCTCCCTATCGTGTACGTCATTCTGGGATACGAGGTTTCACCTGGTGACTGGCTGGACCATTCTCTGCGACTTCGACGGCACCATTTCCGTCGAGGACGTCATCGACTCGCTGCTCGACCGTTTCGGCCGTCCGGGCTGGGAAGAGCTCGAACAGGACTGGCGTGCCGGCCGCATTGGCTCGCGCGACTGCATGACGGGTCAGGTGGCGCTGCTAGACATGACGCGCGAGGCGCTGGACAAGCACCTCTCGTCGCTGTGGATCGACCACGCGTTCCCTGGCTTCGTGGCCAAGGCGCGCGAATGGCACACGCCGATCCGCGTGGTGAGCGATGGCCTCGACTACGCCATCCACAAGATTCTGGGCCGTTATGGCCTGGATGATCTGCCGTTGGCTGCCAATCACCTGGCGCCGGCAACGCCGCCGCGCCAGTGGCAGCTCACCTCGCCGTTCCAGGCCGAGGGTTGCCGCAGCGGCACCTGCAAGTGTGCCGTAGCCGCGCAAACGGGCACGCGCACGCTGCTGATCGGTGACGGCGCTTCCGATTTCTGCGCCGCCGACCGTGTCGACTTCGTGTTCGCCAAGCACCGCCTGATCGAGCATTGCCGCGCCGCCGGCATTCCCTACATGCCGATCACCGGTTTCGAGGATGCACTGGAGCTGCTGCCGCGCCTGCTCGATGGCAGCCTGCTGGCCGAACATTCGCCGGGCGAACCTGCTCTGGCAACCGCTCTCTAAGAACGGGCTCGCCCGTTCTTCCACTTTATGACCGCTTCCGGATTTACCCCATGAACGTATTTGATAAGAGCGCCGCGGGCGCTGTCATTCCCGACGCGCAGCTGCTGGCTGACGAGGCCGAGTGGAGCTCGTTTGGCGACACCGTGCACTACGTCGATCCGCCGAAGATCTTCCGCCACGGCGAAGGCAGCTGGATGATCGACACGGCCGGTACGCGTTTCCTCGACCTGCAGATGTGGTACTCGGCGGTCAACTTCGGTTACGGCAACAAGCGCCTCAACGACACGCTCAAGAATCAGATCGACGTGCTGCCGCAGGTTGCCAGCCAGTACCTGCACCAGACCCGCATCGAGCTGGCCAAGACCATCGCGGTCGACGCGCAGCAGAAGTTCGGCCTGAAGGGCCGTGTGCATTTCAACGTCGGTGGCGCGCAGGCCGTCGAGGATTCGCTCAAGCTGGTGCGCAACTACACCGGTGGCAAGAGCCTGATGTTCGCCTTCGAAGGCGGTTACCACGGCCGCACGCTGGGCGCTTCGTCCATCACCTCCAGCTACCGCTACCGTCGTCGCTTCGGCCACTTCGGCGAGCGCGCTATGTTCGTGCCGTTCCCGTATCCGTTCCGCCGTCCGAAAGGCATGACGCCGGAAGAGTATTCCGATGCATGCGTACGCCAGTTCGCGCGTCTGTTCGAGACCGAATACAACGGCGTGTGGGATCCCAAGGTCAACCAGGCCGAATACGCGGCTTTCTATGTCGAGCCGATCCAGGGCACCGGTGGCTACGTCATCCCGCCGATGAACTTCTTCAAGGACCTGAAGAAGGTGCTGGACCAGTACGGCATCCTGATGGTGGCCGACGAGATCCAGATGGGTTTCTGGCGCACCGGCAAGCTGTGGTCGATCGAGCACTTCGGCGTGACCCCGGACATCATCGTGTTCGGCAAGGCGCTGACCAACGGCCTCAACCCGCTGTCGGGTCTGTGGGCGCGCGAAGAGATGATCAACCCGACCATCTTCCCGCCGGGCTCCACCCACAGCACTTTCAACTCCAACCCGCTCGGCACTGCGCTGGGTCTGGAAGTGATCAAGATGGGTTACGAGCTGGACTACGAGACCACCGTGCCGAAGAAGGGCGCACACTTCCTCGAAGGCCTGCGTGACCTGCAGAAGCGCCACAAGCAAATCGGCGACGTCGACGGCCTTGGCCTCGCGCTGCGCGCCGAGATCTGCACCGATGACGGCTTCACGCCGAACAAGGCACTGCTGGACAAGATGGTCGACATCGGCCTGGCCGGCGACCTGGAGCACAACGGCAAGAAGATCGGCCTCGTGCTGGACGTGGGCGGCTGGTACAAGAACGTGATCACCTTCGCGCCGTCGCTGGAAATCACGCACGAAGAGATCGACCTGGCCATCGCGCTGCTCGACCAGCTGCTGACCAAGGCGAAGAAGGAAATGTAATGCAAACGCCGCGGGTCACTCCCGCGGCGTTTTGTTGATGGTTTGTCTCAAGTGGTTCCCATGCAGGGGATGTGTGACGACGGCGACGCGCATGCGTCGCCGTATTTTTTTGTGCACCGGGCTGCGGCGGCGCACTCTGTGCGCGGCATGTAGGAGCGCACCCAGTGCGCGATGAGCCAATCCCCCAAGGGGACGTCGCGAAGCGTTGAAGCCGAGGCGCTGCGGTCGCCCACTGGGTGGGCTCCTACAACGACGCGCAACACACCTGGCGCCGCCTCTGTAGGAGCGCACCCAGTGCGCGACAAGCCAGTCCTCCCAAGGGGATGTCGCGAAGCGTTGAAGCCGAGGCGCTGCGGTCGCCCACTGGGTGGGCTCCTGCGAGAGCGATCCGGTCGGTAGACCGTAATTACATCTGCGCTAACTTCGACGTACGCGCCGGCGGAAACACCACCTCCACGCGCAAACCACCGCCACCGCCGTTGACGTAGCGCACCAGTGCGCGATGTCGTTCGACGATGCGCTGCACGATGGCCAGGCCCAGTCCGGTGCCTTCCTCGGTCACGCCGGGTACGCGGAAGAAGCGTTCGCCCAGGCGCTCGAGGAAGGCGGGCGGCACGCCCGGGCCGTCGTCTTCCACGCTGAGGCATGCGCCTTCGGGTACGGCGGCCACGCCGACCGTGACGATGCTGTGGCGTCCCGCATAGCGCAGGCTGTTGTCGATCAGGTTGTCGAGCATTTCCTGCAGCGAAATGCGATCGCCGTCGATCCACACGGGGCCGGCAGGTCCTTCATAGCCGAGGTCAACGCCGGCGGCGATGGCGTCGTGCACGCGTACGCTGAGCATTTCGGGAATCAGTTGCGCGAGGTCCAGCAGCACCGGCACGCCGACGTCGGTGCTTTCATTGGATTGCACACGCGTCAGCGCCAGCAGTTGGCTGGATGCGCGGCTGGCGCGCTGGGTGAGTCGCAGGATGTGCTGGAGGGCGTCCTTGACGGTTTCCTTGCTCGGGTCTGCCTGTGCGCGCTCGACGTGCACGCGCAAGCCGGCCAGCGGCGTCTTCAGCTGATGCGCTGCGTCGGCAATGAAGCGTTCCTGCAAAGCAAGCATGCCGCGCTGGCGGGCAAACAAGGCGTCGATGGTGCGGGTGAGCGGGAGGATTTCCACGGGCACATCCGCGTCGCCGATCGGGGCGAGATCGTGCTCGCGCGCGGCGAGTCGCGCGGTGAGCGGATCGAGTTGGCGAAGGCCCACGCGCACGCCATACATCACCAGCACGAACACGCTGGCGATGAGGATGGCTTGAGCGGGAATGCTGAGCAGCAGGATCTCGCGCGCCCGTTGGTGACGGTCGTGGAAGGTTTCCGCCATGGTGACCGTAAGCTGGTCGTCGGGATCGTGCAGGTTGGGAATGCGCACGGTGGCCGCGCGCAGCTCACGGCGGCCGACCATGGTGGTGAACAGCTGCGGTTCGCCGTCCTGCGCAGCCGCCTTGAGCGGCGCGGGGCGCAGCTCCGGCGCACCGGCCAGCAGGCCGTGCTTCTGGCTGCTGACGTTGAAGTAGTTGTGGCCTTCGGGCGCATATTCGAGCAGGAAGCGCGCCTGTGGCGACACCTGCCCGCCGAGGTCTTCCTGGCTGAGCATCTGCGCGAGCGTCATCGCGTCATCCGCAAGGTCGCGGTCGTGCACGTTGTTGGAATAGATCAGTGCGCCGCTGTAGGTGACCAGACTTTCCACCACCAGCAACATCATCAGCGGCACCAGCAGCGACGACAACAATCGGCGGCGGAGACTGGGCCGTTCGTCGGACTCGGCCAGCCTTTGCAGCCAGCTCCGTTCGACCGTCTTCGCCGCCGTGGCGCTCATGCCTTGGTTTCCTTGCCTTCCTTCACTTCTTCTAGCAGGTAACCCAGTCCGCGGATGGTGCGTACCTGCGTGCCGGAGTCGGCGAGTTTGCGGCGGAGGCGATAGATGGCGATGTCCAGGCCGTTGTCGGTGAGTTCTTCGTCCCAGCTGCACAAGGCTTCGACCAATTGCGCTCGGCTGGTGACGCGATCAGGGCGCGCCGCAAGCGCTTCGAGCAGGCCAAACTCGCGCGCGGTGAGTTCCAGCGGCGTGTCGCCGATCCACGCGCGATGTCCCGGAAGGTCAAGACGCAACCTGCCGAGCATCATTTCCGGCGCACCTTGCGCGGTGTAGCGGCGCAGCAGCGCTCGCACGCGCGCTTCGAATTCCGCCAGTGCGAATGGCTTGACCAGGTAATCGTCAGCACCGAGATCGAGCACGCGCACGCGCTCGCGCAGGCCTTCGCGTGCGGTGATCACAAGCACCGGCAGGCCGGTGCCGCGCTTGCGCAGCCGCTGCAATACGTCCGCGCCGTCGAGGTGGGGCAGCCCGAGGTCGAGGATGAGCAGGTCATACGGCGTATCGCGCAGCGCCGCGTCCGCCCTGGCGCCATCGGAGACGCAATCCACGGCATGGCCGCCCTGGCGCAGCGAGGCGCTTACACCGGCGGCAATGGAAGGATCATCCTCGGCAATCAAGATACGCATATCGGTTTCCAGGTAAGACCAGCCGCTGGGGATGCGGCGATGTGCACGGGGTCTTTTGAATTGCGAGTGATTCTCATTTGTGGCAGTATCCCCGAATGATGTCGGAAGGGAGGCTGCCCGTGCGGAGCTTAGCTCCCGACGCCACATTGAGACAGCTGGCGCGCGACTCGGTTGCATGGCCCGTCATGCAGAAGTGGCGCAGTAGAGACAGGCAAGAAGGCGGGCATGGAACCAGCGATGCGTTCGAACAACAGGGCGGGGTCCAGCCGGGCGTTCTGGCTGAAGCAGCTGCACCAGTGGCACTGGATCAGCTCGGCCTTGTGCCTGGTAGGCATGCTGCTGTTCGCTATCACCGGCTTCACGCTCAACCATGCCGGACAAATCGAGGCGAGCGCGCACACCGTGCATCGCAACGCCCAGTTGCCGGCGCCGCTGTTGCGAGCCGTGGCCGGCGAGGACGAACGCAAGGGCGTGGCCGTGCCGCCCGCCATCGCCCATTGGATCGGCGGCACGCTGGACATCAATGTGTCGGGTCGTGCGGCGGACTGGTCGTCGGACGAAATCTACATTTCGATGCCACGTCCGGGCGGCGACGCCTGGGTCAGTATCGACCGGGAAAGCGGCAAGGTGGAATCGGAACTGAGCACGCGCGGCGCCATTGCGTATCTCAACGACCTGCACAAGGGCCGCCACGCCGGACCGGCCTGGGGCTGGTTCATCGATGTATTCGCTTTGGCTTGCGTGATCTTTTCAGTCACCGGTTTGCTTCTGCTGAAAATGCACGCCGCACAGCGCGGCGCCACTTGGCCATTGGTCGCATTCGGGCTGGTGTTGCCGTTGGTGCTGGCTTTGATCTTTATCCATTGATGCGAGGAGCGAGTGAATTTAAGTGAGAAACGAGAAACGGCGCCACGCTCTTCTCTGTTTTTTTCACTTCTCTTCACTCACTCCTCCCAAGAGAGAAACCCATGCGCCGTTTTTCCCTGACTATTCCCGTGATGCTGCTGGCGGCTCCGGCCGTGGCGGCCGATCTCAATGTCACCGTGCAGATTCCCCAACTGGACGTGGCGGAATACCACCGCCCGTACACCGCCGTCTGGGTGGAGCGCGAGGACCACACGGTCGCCGCGCAGCTGGCCGTGTGGTACGCGCAGAAGGAATCGAAGGAGGGCGCCGGCACCAAGTGGCTGCCCGAGCTGCGCCAGTGGTGGCGTCGCGGAGGCCGTGAACTGCAGATGCCGGTGGACGGCGTGTCGGGCGCAACGCGTCCCGCGGGCGACCAGAAGCTGAGCTTCCATGATGGCAAGGCGCCGCTGGGCCAGCTGCCGGCCGGCAAGTACGAGCTGGTGGTCGAAGCGGCCCGTGAGGTTGGCGGCCGCGAAGTGGTGCGCGTGCCATTCACCTGGCCGGTCAGTGCGCCGCAGGAGCTGGCTGCCAAGGGCAGCAGCGAGCTCGGCAACGTCAAACTCGATCTCGCCCCTTGAATTCTGGAGAGCCTCATGAGGAAGCATTCGTTGAAGTGGAGCGCGCTGGCGCTGGTCCTGGCGCTGCCGATGGCCGCCCACGCGCACAAGATGTGGATGGTGCCGTCAGCCACCAACGTGTCCGGTGCCGATCCCTGGGTGACGGTGGACGCCGCCGTGTCCAACGACCTGTTCTATCCCGACCATATGCCGGTCGCGCTCGATCGCGTGAGCATCACCGCGCCGGACGGCCAGACGTCCAAACCGGAGAACGCGCTCACCGGCCAGTACCGTAGCGTGTTCGACGTGCACCTTACCCAGCAGGGCACTTACAAGATTGCCGCGGTGAATGGCGGCTTGTTCGCCAGCTACGAAATGGATGGCCAGAAGAAGCGCTGGCGTGGCGATGCGGCCAACCTCGCGAAGGAAATCCCGGCCGGCGCGAAGAATGTGGAAGTGTCCGAGTCGATCAATCGCGTGGAGACCTTCGTCACCAACGGCAAGCCCAGCGACACCGCGCTCAAGCCCAGCGGCAAGGGCCTGGAGCTGATGCCGGTGACGCGCTTCACCGACCTGGCCGCGGGCGAACCGGCGACGTTCCAGCTGTTGCTCGACGGCAAGCCGGCCGCCGGCCTCAAGGTCACCGCCATTGCCGGCGAGACGCGCTATCGCAATGCCCAGGAAGAGGTGGATGTCACCACCGGCAAGGACGGCAAGTTCAGCCTGAACTGGCCGCATGCCGGCATGTACTGGATCAACGCCAGCACGCAGGATGACAAGACCAGCATCAAGCAAGCCAAGCAGCGACGCCTGTCGTATGCCGCCACGCTGGAAGTGCTGCCGCAGTAATCGAGCCGCGGGTCCGTTGTGATGGCATTCGTCGTGCAGTCCGCGCAGGGATCGACCATGGGTACCACCTGGTCGGTGCGTGCCGTGCTGCCGGCGCATGCGACGGCGCCGGCGTGGCATGCAAGCGCACAGGCCGTGCTGGATCTGGTCGATGGCCAGATGAGCACCTACAAGCCGCTGTCGGCCTTGTCGCGCTTCAACGATGCACCCGCCGGCACGTGGCATGTGCTGCCGGCCGAGTGCTTTGACGTGGTGAGGCGCGCGTTGCGTGTGGCGCGCGACAGTGGCGGTGCCTACGACCCGACCGTGGGACCGCTGGTGAACCTGTGGGGCTTTGGTCCCGATGTCGCGCGCAGCAAACCGCCTTCCGAAGAAGCGATGACGGTGGCGCGCGAGCGCGTGGGTTGGTGGAGGCTCAAGCTGGATGAAGCGACGCACAGCCTCTATCAGCCCGGCGGCGTCTATCTCGATCTTTCCTCGATTGCCAAGGGCTACGGCGTCGACCTGGTGGGCCGTCATCTCGATAGCCTCGGCATCAATGCATGGCTGGTCGAAGTCGGTGGCGAACTGAAAGGGAAGGGCTCCAAGCCGGATGGTTCGCCGTGGCGCATTGGCATCGAACGTCCCGGCGCCGCCGCGGGTGCGGTGCAACGCGTGGACCAGTTGAGCCAGGTATTGAGCTTGAGCGGTCGCGCCATCGCCACGTCCGGCGACTATCGGCGGCAGTTCGAAGCCGAGGGGCGCGCGTTCTCGCATCACATCGATCCGCGCACGGGTCGTCCAGTGCCGCACGCTGTGGCGTCGGTGAGCGTGCTCGCACGCGATGCGGTGGAAGCCGATCCCATGGGCACGCTGATGACCGTGCTGGGGCCGGATGAGGGCATGGCCTTAGCGTGCGCTCGCGGGCTGGCGGTGATGTTCATCCTGCACGGCGCCCGCGGGCTGGAGGAGCGTCTTTCACCGGCGTTTGCCGAGGCACTTGCCGCATGACGACGCTGGCAAAGACAACGGCACGTTCGGCCTGGGGCAACGTGGTCTTGTGCGCCATGCTGGCCTTGCTCGCGATGGCACTGCTTGCATGGCATGGCGACGATTTCACATGGCCCGCCGCGGACGCATCGCGCAGGACATGGGCCGCCTTGGTGCTGCTGGCGTGGACGGCGTTTACGGCGTGGACGGGATGGCATCGGCGCAACATGCACATGGCGCATATCGAGTTGGATGCCGCGCAAGGCGACAGCGTGCTGATCGTCTTCGCGAGCCAGACCGGCACGGCCGAACAGCTGGCGCGCCAGACCGCGCAAAGCCTGCGTCAGGCAGGCATGAACGTGGGCGTGCGCGAGCTGTGCGAGCTGGATGCCGAAGCCCTGATGCAGATCGAACGCGCCTTGTTCGTGGTGAGTACCACCGGCGAGGGCGATGCGCCCGACAGCGCGGCGGCCTTTGTCACTCGCCTGATGCGCGCTCCGCTTCCGCTGGCAGGTCTTCGCTATGGCCTGCTGGCGCTGGGTGATCGCGATTACGATGAATTCTGCGGATTCGGCCGCGAGTTGCAGCGATGGCTGCAGCGTGGCGGTGCGCAGGCCTTGTTCGATGCGGTGGAAGTGGACAACGGCGATCCCGCTGCCTTGCGCCACTGGCAGCACCATCTGGCCGTGTTCTCGGGCAGCGCGGAATTGCCTGACTGGCAGCGTCCCGACTACGAGCGGTGGAAACTGATGGATCGCCAGCTGCTCAACGCGGGCAGCCTCGGTGATCCCTGCTTTCATCTGGCGCTGAAGCCGATGGATGGCCATGCCCAATGGCAGGCGGGCGATCTCGTGGAGATCGGGCCTCGCCATGCCGCTGTCGATGTCGAGCAATGGCTGCTCGCGCAGCAGCAGGATGGCGATGCGTTAGTGGAGCACGAGGGCCAGCGCGCCAGCTTGCGCGAATGGCTTGCGGCCAGCCACTTTCCCGCGCCCGGCGATGCCGTGGGGCGTTCACCCGCGGCGATCGTCGCCACCCTGCAGACGCTGCCGCATCGCGAATACTCCATCGCGTCGCTGCCGTCTGACGATGGCCTGCATCTGCTGGTGCGCCAGATGCATCGCGATGACGGCCGGCTGGGCATCGGGTCGGGCTGGCTCACCGTGCACGCCGGCATCGGTGGCGACATTGCCCTGCGCATTCGCGCCAACCCGGGCTTCCACGCGCCGAAGGACGATCGCCCACTGATCCTGATCGGCAATGGCACGGGGCTGGCAGGATTGCGGGCGCTGCTCAAGTCGCGCGTTGAACGCGGTCACGGGCGCAACTGGTTGCTGTTCGGCGAACGGCAGGCCGCGCACGATTTTTATCACCGCGAAGAGATCGAGCGCTGGCAAACGCTGGGTCTGCTCGAACGCCTTGATCTTGCGTGGTCGCGCGATGGCGCGCAGCGCGCCTACGTGCAAGACAGGTTGCGCGATGCCGGCGACATGTTGCGGCAGTGGGTGGATGACGGAGCGGCCATCTACGTTTGCGGCAGCCTGGCCGGCATGGCGCCCGGAGTGGATGCGGTGCTGCGCGAAGCGTTGGGTGATGTGCTGGTGGAAAGCCTGCGCGAGCAGGGTCGCTATCGCCGCGACGTGTATTGATTCACGCCCTCGGGGGAATGATCGCCATTCCCTGAAATGAAACGCGATGACCATGACCTTTGGCCTATAGGAGCCTTGCGCGCCCATGCCTCACCCTGCGTGTTCCTTCGGGGGAGGGCATCATGGTGAAGTTCAAGGGAAGCAGGCCGGGCCGCTGGCTGGCCACGGCGTGGTGTTTGGTATTGCCCTGGATGGCGTACGCGCAACAACCGGAGCCGCCTGCCGCGGCAGAACCTCCGCCGTTGATTCCCTTGGCCAGGGCGCATGCCGCCGCGCCGCACGAAGCCAGTTCGGATGATGCATGGGGCGGGGTTCGCACCGGCAACGAGCCGACGCTTTCCGATCGCGTGGTGGGCTATCGCATCGATGCCGAACTGGATGCGGCCAAGCACAGCGTCACCGGTTCCGAGCAGCTGACCTGGCGCAATCGCAGCAACCAGCCGGTCAACCGCATCTATCTGCACCTGTACCTCAATGGATTCCAGAACGAGGGCAGCACGTTCTTCACCGAACGCAGCGTACTGACGGCGCACGGCCACTCGCGCGGCGCAGCGGCGCTGAAGAAGAACGAGTGGGGCTGGATCGACCTCAAGAGCGTGCAGCAGGGCGGCGCCTCGCTGAAGTGGAGCTTCGTGCATCCCGACGATGGCCCGGCGACGGACCAGACGGTGGTGAGCATCGATCTTGCCGAACCGGTGCCGGCCGGCGGCACGCTCACGCTGGACATCGACTTCATCAGCCAGTTGCCGCGCGTGGTCGAGCGCACCGGCTGGTGGGGCGACTTCAACCTGGTGGGCCAGTGGTTCCCCAAGATCGGCGTGCTGGAATTGCCGGGCGAGCGCGGCGCCACGCAGGTGCAGTGGAACGTGCATGAGTTCCACTTCAACAGCGAGTTCTATGCCGACTTCGGCAACTTCGACGTGCGCCTCACCGTGCCCTCCGACTACACCGTGGGCGCCGTGGGTGCCTTGCAGGGCCAGCCGGAACAGGCGGGCGGCAAGACCACTTATCACTTCGTGCAGGGCGATGTGCACGACTTTGCCTGGGTCGCCGCCAAGGGTTACAAGACCATCGACACGACGTGGCAGGGGCCGGGCAGTCCCAGGGTTGCGGTGCGGGTGATCTATCCGCCCGAATACGAGGCCAGCGCCCAGCCGGTACTGAAGGCGACGACCGATTCGCTCACCTATTTCTCCGACACGCTGGGGCCGTATCCGTATCGCACGGTGACAGCGGTGGTGCCGCCGTACAACGCGCAGGAAGCGGGCGGCATGGAGTACCCCACGTTCTTCACCGCCGAAGGCTACAAGCGCATCGACAGCCAGACGTCGGACCAGTGGGAGATCGACTTCGTCACCATCCACGAGTTCGGCCACGGCTACTTCTACGGCCTGCTTGCCTCGAACGAGTTCGAGGAGCCGATGCTGGACGAAGGCATGAACGAATACTGGGACCAGCGCATGCTGCGCGAGCGCAACCAGCGCATCCTGGTACCCAGCTCCTGGTTGCGCCGCGCCGGCATCACGCCGTCGATGGGCGTGTTCGACATGGAGCGTAACTTCGCGGGTCTCGCCAAGCCTTATGACCCGCTGGGCCAGAACAGCTGGGACCGCTATTCCAGCACCAGCTACGGCACCGTGTATTCGCGCACTGCCACCGCCATGCACGACCTGGAGGAACGCCTCGGCAAGAGCGTGATGGAGCGTGGTTTCCGCGAGTACTACCGGCGCTGGCATTTCCGCCATCCATCGGTGGCCGACCTGCGCAAGACGCTGATCGACGTGTCGGGCAATGCGCGCGCGGTGAACGAGGTGTTCGACCAGTTCGTCTACGGCACGGCGCACATCGATGATCGCGTCGATGCCGTCGACAACCAGGAAGTGATGCCGCAGGCCGGCAGCTGGGTGAAACAGGGCCAGCGCAGCGAACTGGCCAGCGACGATCGCGATGAGCAGGTCGACAAGCAACGCGACGCATGGAAGAAATCGCATCCCGATGCGAAGGACAACGGTCCGGGTCCGTTCTCGTGGCGCGGCACGGTGACCGTCGTACGCGACGGCGCGCAGGTGCCGCAGGTGTTGCGCGTGACGTTTGCCGATGGCAGCCACGAAGACGTGCACTGGGACGATGACCGTCGCTGGGCGCGTTTCGTCTTCACCCGTCCCACCAAGGTGGTGTCGGCCGAGCTCGATCCGGAGCAGAAGATCCTGCTCGATGCGAACAAGCTCAACGACAGCCGCACGGTGAAATCCGACGCTTCCGCCTCGCGGCGCTGGACGGCCGATGTCGCCGCCGTGCTGCAGGCCTTCTACGCATTCCTGGTGACGCTGTGATGGCCTACAAGCATTCCCGACGTGTCGACCTGGGCGCCGTGCTGGGCTCCCTCTTTGCCGCCCTGCAGTGGCGCCTGCTGCTGCTGTGGGTGCTGCTGTTGCTGCTGCCCGTGGCGGTGGCGTCGCTGCCGTTGCTGGCGGCGCTCAGTGCGCTGCTGGACCGCTCGGTGCATGCCAGCGCGTGGGCCCATCATTTCGACGTCATGATGTTCGGCGACGTCATGCAGGCACTGGGTCCGCAGCACGCGATGGTCCATGGCGCGCTGCTGGCCAGCGTCATCTGTGCCGTGCTGTTGCTGCCGTGGCTCAACGGCATGGTGGTCGCCAGCGGGCGCTCGGGCCGTTCGCTGGGTTTCGGTGCGTTGTTGCAGGGCGGCCTGTCGGAATACGGTCGCATGTTCCGCCTGCTGCTGTGGTCGTTGCTGCCGTATGCGGGCGCTGTCTTCCTGGTCCAGTTCGGCCTGGACCACACGGATGATCGCGTCGACGCCGCCACGCTCGAATCACAGGCGGATACCGCACAGCACATCGCATGGTGGTTGTCGGGTCTGGTATTGGTGATCGCCCAGTCGTGGGTGGAGTCGGCGCGCGCGGCCTTCATCGCGGATGGAGGACTGCGTTCCGCGATGGTGGCGATGATCCGTGGGCTGCTGCAGCTGCTGCGCCGCCCGTTCTCCACGCTGTTCGCCTACCTGCTGGTGACGGTTATCGGCTTCGCCATCGCGCTGGGCCTGGGCCTGCTGCGTGCACACACGCTGGCGGCCGACATGCACGGGCTGCTGCTGGGTTTCCTGCTCAGCCTGCTCGTAGTGGTCGCGCTGGGATGGATGCGCACCGCGCGCCTGTATGCGCTTTCGGAAGTGGCACGCTCAGTTGGTGGACGCCGCCTTTCGTAGCGGCGTATCGCTTGAAGGGGTGCGCGCGCGTGGTCGCAGCGGTTCAACGCTGCGGTCGCGCACAGGATGCGCCCACGACGGAGCGGAGTGCTTCAGGCGGCGGGCAAGCGTGCCAGGACGATTTCGCCACCGCCTTCGATGCGTACCGGATGGCCCGGGATCGGGTCGATCCACATCATGTCGTCGTGTGTCATCACGTGCGAGCGGTGATCGGCGATCACCTTCGCTTCGCCGGAAAGCAGCAGTACGAACCAGCGCCAGCCGGCGGGCGCCAGCAGCACCATCGTGCCGTTCAGCGGGCGCGCCATCAGTTCGCCCTGGATACCCTCGCGCAGCTTCAGGTTGAAGGTGCGGGTGGGCGATTCGGGCAGGCAGCATTCCGGGTCGTTGTGGCTGTCGAAGTGCGCCACATCGAACCGGTTCAGGTGCTGGGTGCGGCCATCGGGGAACACGACGTCCACCGGGGCATCCAGCGGCACAAAGTGCCGATGGATGTCGGCATGTGCCGGAAATTCAAGGTCATGCTCGCCAATGCCGATCATCGACATGCGCCACTGCCAGTCGTCGCTGTCCGGACTGCAGGCAATGTCGGTGATCAGCACGCTGCCGTCCGAGCACGGCTTGGCGCTCAGTTTCTCGGTGGCGAGCGGGCGCAGCTGGCTCATGCCCAGGCGCGCCGCTTCTCGATGAACGGCGGGTAGTAGGCGAACACGTGGTTGTGCGCGCCAAAGAAGTCCATGTCCTCAATGTGCTCGCCGCCCAGGCGTTCGGCCACGCGGTCCGAAGCCTCGTTGCCGATCTTCACGAGGCTGATAACGCGCGGCACGTTGAGCTTGCGCCAGGCAAACTCCAGGATCGCGTTGCCCGCTTCCGTGGCGTAGCCGTGGTGACGGAATTCCGGCTTGAGCATCCAGCCCAGTTCCAGGTCGGGCCAGCCTTCCGGGCACATGAGGCCGGCGCGGCCGATGAATTCACCGGTGTCCTTCAGCTCCAGCGCCCACATGCCGTAGCCGCGCAGCTGCCAGTGGCCGATCAGCATGGCCAGTGAACGCCACGCGTTGGTGCGGTCCAGCGGCTCGCCGTCGCCGATCCAGCGGGTGCTGGCCGGGTCGGCCAGCATGGCGGCGTAGTCGTCGAAGTGTCGCTCGGCGAGGGCGGTCAGGCGCAGGCGCGCCGTCTCAATGACGGGTATGTCGATCATGTTCTTCAGCAAGCAAGTCGGGTGCCATCCAGCAGGCCGGCGAGGGCGCGGGTGCTGATGGCCAGGCTATCGAGCCAGGGCAGGCCGACTATCCTGCGCCCGGTCGCGGTGTCCACGAAAGCCTCCTCCTCGCCCGGGGGCAACAGGTGGCGGTAATCGACGGTGATTTCGGTGCCGGCGGGAAGATCCCGCGTGGCAAACACGAAACCCAGGTGCCAGAGGCCCGTCGGTTCGAAGCTGTGGTTGATGTAGCACTCGTCCGGCCAGTCCGGGGACACGGTGTAGCGGTCCTCGAACCAGCGGGCGCTGGCGTACAGCTGCGCGGAAAGCTCCGGTGAGCCGGTGAGCTCGTCGTAACGATACGTGCGATCAATGGCATCCGGGGCGGTGACTATCTGTCCCGCCACCACGTCCTGTTCCAGGAACAACCCCTGACCCGCACCAGCAATTTCCGACGCAGAAATGCGGTAACGCGGAACGATCATGTCAGCCCTAACCGATGGCAAGGCGGCCGAGTGTAGGCGCATCCCGCCGGGGTTGCCATACCCGGCGGGATGGATTTTCTAAACGCAAGTGGCTGATTGGGTGCGGTTATTCACTGGCCGGCTTGGCCAGCTTGGACTTGGCGGGCGTTGCCGGTTTGGCGGCCTTGCCGGCAGCGGCGCCGTCGTCGAGCAGGATGGCGCTGCGGTTGCGTTCCAGCGTGGCCGGGCCGATGCCCTTGACCTGGCCAAGATCGTCCGCGCTCTTGAACGGCCCGTGTTCCTCGCGCCAGGCGACGATGGCTTCGGCCTTGGTCAGCCCGACGCCATCCAGCGACTTGGCCAGGGTGGAGGCGTCGGCCTTGTTGATGTTGACCGGGGTGGAGGCGAACGCTGGCAGGGACATGGCCAGGCCCAGAAGTACGGCGACCAACTTGTTGCGCATGAGTGTTTCTCCTAGATGATGAAGCGACCTTCCATGGGGCCGCCCGGCGACTGTGCCCGGCATGGCGTCGGGTGACTGTCGGCCCACCGGCCACTGCGCGGTGGGGGTTGGGGCAACGCGGGTGTGCGCGATAAGAGGCGCGGCGGCGCCGTCGGACGCGCTGATACAATGACGGTCTTCCCCCACGCTGCAGGAGTCGACCTCATGGATACCGCTCGCCTCAACCGTTTCATCAGCGGACTGTGGGATGAGGAGATCGTGCCGCAGCTGGTGGAGTACATCCGCATCCCGAACAAATCGCCCATGTTCGATCCCAAATGGGTGGAACACGGCTACATGGATGCGGCGGTCAAGCTGATGGAGACCTGGGCGCGCAGCAAGCTGTCGTCGCTGCCTGGTTCCACGCTGGAAGTGGTTCGCCTGGAAGGCCGCACGCCGCTGATCTACATTGAAGTGCCGGGCACGGGCGACGACACCGTCGTGCTGTATGGCCATCTCGACAAGCAGCCGGAGATGACGGGCTGGGCGGAAGGCCTGGGCCCGTGGACGCCGGTGCTCAAGGGCGACAAGCTCTATGGTCGTGGCGGCGCCGATGACGGTTACGCCATCTTCGGTTCGCTGGCGGCCTTGCTGGCGCTGCACGAACAGGGCGTGCAGCACGCGCGTTGCGTGGTGCTGATCGAGGCTTGCGAGGAATCGGGCAGCTACGATCTGCCGTACTACGTGGATCACCTGGCAGACCGCATCGGCAATCCCTCGCTGGTGGTGTGCCTGGATTCCGGCTGCGGCAACTATGACCAGCTGTGGCTCACCACCTCGCTGCGCGGCATGACCGGCGGCGAGCTCACCGTGCAGGTGCTGGAAGAGGGCGTGCATTCCGGCGATGCGTCCGGCGTGGTGCCGTCCAGTTTCCGCATCCTGCGCGAGCTGCTTAGCCGCCTGGAAGATCCGCAGACCGGCACGATCAAGCCGAAGGAACTCTACGTCGACATTCCGGCGCAGCGCATCGAGCAGGCGAAGAAGTCGGCCGAGGTGCTGGGCACGGCGGTGTACGACAAGTTCCCGTTCGTGCAGGGCATGCATCCGGTCACCGAAGACCTCACTGAGCTCGTGCTCAATCGCACCTGGCGCCCGCAGTTGGCGGTGACCGGCGTGGATGGGATGCCGCCGCTGGAAAGCGCTGGCAACGTGCTGCGTCCGAAGACCTCGGTGAAGCTCAGCCTGCGGGTGCCGCCGACGTTGTCGGGCGCCAAGGCCGGCCAGTTCGTCAAGCAGTTGCTGGAGAAGGACCCGCCGTATGGCGCCAAGGTGACCTTCAAGCTGGAAAAGGACGGCAGCGGCTGGAATGCACCGCAGTTGTCGGCATGGCTGGAAGAGGCGGTGGCCAACGCCTCGCAGACCTATTTCGGCGCACCTTCGGCCTACATGGGCGAGGGCGGCAGCATCCCGTTCATGGGCATGCTGGGCGAGAAATTCCCGCAGGCGCAGTTCCTCATCACCGGTGTGCTCGGCCCGCATTCCAACGCGCATGGCCCGAACGAATTCCTGCACATCCCCACCGGCAAGAAGGTGTCGATGGTGGTGGCCGACGTGGTAGCTCGCCATCACGCACAAGGCGCCAAGGGCTAAGGCCTCGCGGACCGTCGCCCGGGTGTATCCCTGAAAGGGGCACGCGCCGGGGCCAGTGTGGGTACCCGTCACAAGGTGTCGGAGTCATCCATGCGCTGGCGTGACGACGTGCGGCGCAGCCCTGGATTGCCAAACTGATGAATCCATCATCCGACGACTACGCTTACCTTGCCGCCAACTGGACGGCTGTGCGCGCGCGCATCGACGAGGCTTGCCGTGCCGCCGGGCGTGATCCTTCCGAGGTGTCGATCCTGCCGGTCAGCAAGACCTTCGGCCCGGAGGCGATGCGTGCCGCCATGGCGCTGGGCCTGACCCGCTTTGGCGAGAACAAGGTGCAGGAGATCCGCAGCAAGGCGGCAGCACTGGCCGGCGAAGACATCGCGTGGGTGGTCATCGGTCATCTGCAGACCAACAAGGCGAAGGATGTGGCACGGCTGGCCAGCGAAGTGCAGTCGCTGGACCGCATCGAACTGGCCGAGGCGTTGCACAAGCGGTTGCAGATCGAAGGCCGTGCGATCGATGTGCTGATCGAAGTGAAGACATCCCCGGAGGACAGCAAGCAAGGCCTGCCGCCCGAAGAGCTCATGGCAATGCTTGATGCCTTGCGTGCCTTCGACACACTGCGAGTGAAGGGACTGATGACGATGGCGGTGCAATCCGAAGACGACGCACGCGTGCGCGCCTGCTTCGGCCAACTACGCCAGCTGCGGGACGAGGCGCAACGGCAAGGTCATGATCTGCCAAGGCTTTCGATGGGCATGAGCGGCGACTTCCCACTGGCCATCGCCGAAGGGGCCACGGAGGTCCGCATCGGGACAGCGATCTTCGGCCGGCGAGTGTGACGGCGTTCTGAAACATACGGAACCGAATTGAATAATTAGTTCACTAATTGATCAATAAGTAACCACTTTCGCACCTATTTTCTTTTAAAAACAATAGATTATCCTTCAAGCATGGGCCGTGCCAAGTTTTGAAACGATAGAGTTCAGTTAACCTCGATCGAACATACGATCTATATCCCTTTGCTAAGTTCACATGGCCATCACGTCACCGGCATCTCACAGGCCGATGACATAACTCCACGAACTGCAAAGGGATTTGTCCCACATGCCAACGAAGCGATTGTTTGCTGCCGCTGCGCTTGCTGGTGCACTGCTCACGTCCCTTCCGCTTTTCGCCGAGCCGCTCAACGGCACGGCCAAGCCCACCGTCGCCTCCGTCACGCCGAACCTGATGGGCCAGCTTGCGGTGTTCGCACCGGCGGCCAGCCTGAGCCAGGCGGCGATGCCGGCCCAGCCAGCCGCCAGCCAGGCCAAGGCTGCGGTGCCGTCGGGTTGGGGCAATGACGAAGACAACGATGACGGCATGCCGGGCGACGGCGTTGCCGACGGTTCGGTCGCTTCGCTGGACAACGATACCTCCGATCTTCGCAGGACCCTGATCGGCCTCGCCATGCAGCTGCGTGACATCCGTTACGTGCGCGGCGGCCGTGATCCTTCCACCGGTTTCGATTGCAGCGGCTTCGTCCGCTACGTGTTCGCCCACGCCGTCGGCCTGGACCTGCCGACCAACTCCGCTTCGCAGTTCCTCGCCGGCCTCAAGGTCAACCGCGGCGACATGAAGCCGGGTGACCTGGTGTTCTTCCGCACCGCCGGCAAGCGTGGCCAGGGCCGCATTTCGCACGTGGGCATCTACATCGCCAACGGCCAGTTCATCCATTCGCCCTCGCGTGGCAAGACCGTGCGCGTGGACAGCCTGGACGAGTCGTATTGGGCCAAGCGTTTCGCCGGCGCCAAGCGTCCGGACGCGCTGGCTCGCAACAGCTGATTGCTGGGTGTCTCCGTCAGTCAAAGGCCGCCTCAGGGCGGCCTTTTTTTATGCGCGGCTTTTGCCCGGTCAGCGACCGACGAGCTGAAGCTCGTCTGATTCCACGAGACGAACCCCTTCGCCGGGCTCGCCGGCCAGACGCCACATGGCACGCGCCACGGTAGCGGCCTCGATGCCACGCCAGCGGCCGGGCAGGAGCCGCGAGAAGGGTGCGGCGAGGGCCTCGCCCAGGCGAGGCTGGTGACGGGCCCCGAGCAGAAGCGAGGGACGCACCAGGGTCAATCGCTGCCAGCCCTGCTTCTGCAGGGCGATTTCCAGCTCACCCTTGGTGCGGTTGTAGAACACCCGCGACGACGGATCGGCACCCAGGGCGCTGATCACTACGTAGTGGCGCGCTCCGAGCGCAAGGGCATGCTTGCCAAGCGTCAGTGGCAGCTCATAGTCCACCGTGCGGAAGGCTTCGCGCGAACCCGCCTGCCGAATGGTGGTGCCCAGGCAGCAGAACGCGGTGTCGAGATGGCCATGCAGCTGGCAGGCCAGGTGACTGACCATGCCGACCGGATTCTCAAGCTTGGAGTGAGGCGGCAGCGCATGGCGCGAGGGAGCCAGCACGTGGCCGACGGCGGGGTCGCCGAGCAGCAGCGCGAGCAAAGCCTGCCCGGTCAGGCCTGTGGCACCGGCTATCAGTACGCGGCGTGGCGAGTCGCTCATGGGGCCATTCTACGGCGTGCTGCATCGCGGTCATGCCGCAGTGCGGCTAGAGGCCCCGCATGCTCTCCGGCCGATGGAAATCGGCACCCGGCTTCCATTGCGGATAGCTGTCCTCCATCGACAGGCGACTGCCGACCATGAACAGGGCACGGACGTCCTCGACGGTGCCCCTCAAATCCCAATGCGGATCGAAACGCTCGGCGGCAGATGGCTGGTCCGGGTCTTCCGGCGAATCGGGCTGGGCAGCGGCCGAGCGGACGTACAGCACCGGTACGCCGGCGCGCGCGAAACTCAGCTGGTCGGAGCGGAAGAACAGGCCCTTCTGCGGCTCGATATCCGGCAGGACGGCGCGGCGCTGCTGCTGCGCCACGGCGGCGACGTAATCGTCCAGCTGCGACTGGCCGAAGCCGATCACGGCCAGCGCGCTGGCGGGGCCGTCGGCGGGCAGCATGTCGAGGTTGATGTCGGCGACCGTGCGCGAGAGCGGCACCAGCGGGTGCGTGACGTAGTAGCGCGCGCCCAGCAGCCCGCTCTCATCGAGCGTGGTGGCGATGAACAGCACGGAGCGGTGAGGCTTGGGGGCGCGATGTGCAAAGGCTTCGGCGATCTCCAGCAGACCGGCGAGGCCGGTGGCGTTGTCGACCGTGCCGTGCGCCTTTTCGCCGGGCGCGGCGACATGATCCCAATGGGCGGAATAGACCACGGTTTCGTCCGCGTGACGGTTGCCGTCGACGCGACCGACGACGTTATGTGATTCACCGTGCGTGATGCTGCTGTCGAAGCTGGCGCTGAGCGTCGCCTGCAGTGGCACGGCGGTGAACCCGCGCTCGGCGGAACGCTTGCGTAGCGCATCGAAATCCGCGCCGGCCTGTGCGAACAGCGCGCGGGCCGCATCCGTCGTCAGCCAGCCGGCCACGGGCAATCGGCGACTGCTGTCCTGCTCCTTGGGAAGGTCCAGTCGCGCAGTGCTCCAGCTGTCCCGCACGGCCTGCCACGGATAACCGGCACCCTCGGCATCGTGCACGATGAAAGCGGCGGCGGCGCCCTGGCGCGCGGCTTCCTCGAACTTGTAGTTCCAGCGGCCGAAGTAGGTGTATTCGCGACCCTTGAAGAGCTTCGGATCCTGCTTGGCCCAACCCGGATCATTGATGAGGATGATGACCGTCTTGCCCTTCAGGTCGGTGCCCGCGTAGTCGTTCCACTGCTCGCCCGGCGCATCGATGCCATAGCCGACAAAGACCAGCTGCGATTGGTCGAGCGTTGCGTGCGGTTGCTCGTCGAGCGTGCCCACGACCATGTCCTTGCCGAACGAAAAATGCGTGGCGCCGTCGCGCACCGCGATGTCCAGTTTCACGTTGTCGCTATCCTGCACCGTCGTCGCCACGTACGGCACGGCTTCCAGCCAGCTGCCATTGTTGCCCGGCTGCAAACCGATGCGCGTGAATTGCTGGATGAGGTAGCGCGTGGTGCGGTCTTCGGATTCGCCGCCCACCGTGCGTCCCAGCAGCGTGTCGGACGACAGCGCCTTCATGTGCTGCGCGACGTCATCGATCACGATGCCGGGAGAGAAATCGGCATCGGACGACAGCGCGCTGGCTTTCCCACTGTTTCCCGAATGATGCTGGCAGGCGCACAGCGCCACGCACAACATCGGCAACCACCATCGGTGACGCATGCCCCTTACCTGAGTGAAGCGGAGGTCATCAATTTAACGCGTGATTCGCGCGAGAAAAACGCGCAGGAGATTACGCGGGTTTCATGGCTTTTTCGCAAGAAATTGCCAGGCGAGTAAGACTTGCAAGCGCCTACCCGGGCGAGCGGCGAAGGGTCAGGAGTTGCGTTGACGAGTCCACCTGCGCAGCCCGCTTGCCGGGGCAGCGGCGTCGTCGATGGATTGGATAGCGGAATGCGCGTCGGCGCTTTCCGAATGCGATAGACGTCCCTGAAAAGCCACACACACCACACCCTTCCGGTGAGAAGAAATGGACGCCGCGACTCCGTTGCCGCCAGTGAAACGTCGGCCAGGGACGACCGGCGTCGCAGCGGATGGCTCACGCCCCGAGGCGGCATCCAGGGCGCTCACGTGGCAGCGGCAGTGCAGTGCAGTTACGCTTGGCGCCATTGCTTCCTCCCCAAAAGTCTCTCCATGCCGTTTAACCTCCCCGCGGTCACCCGCAATCTGCTGATAGCCAACGTGGTGGTTTTCCTGCTGCAACAGGTGATGGGTGACACCTTGATCCTGCATTTCGCCCTGTGGCCCTGGGGGCCCGATCGCGTGGCCGAATTGCCCGACGGGTTGGTTTCGATCGGTTTCCGCCCCTGGCAGCTGGTGACCTACGCGTTCATGCACGGCAGCACATTGCATCTGTTGTCCAACATGCTTGCGCTGTTCATGTTCGGTGGACAGATCGAGCGCGTGTTCGGGCCACGCAATTTCGTCCTGTATTACTTCCTGTGTCTGCTGATGGCGGCGCTCGCCCAACTGGCGGTGGTGCAGTGGTTCACGGGTGGGTTCTATCCCACCCTGGGCGCTTCGGGTGCGATCTTCGGCGTACTGCTTGCCTTCGGCATGCTGTTCCCGCACGAGAAGATGATGTTGATCTTCCTGCCCATCCCGATTTCCGCCTGGTTGTTCGTGACTCTCTACGCCTTGTATGAGCTTGTGCTGGGTGTCACCGGCACGCAGGCCGGCATTGCGCACTTCGCGCACCTGGGCGGCATGCTCGGCGGTTTCCTGCTTATCCAGTACTGGCGGGGCAAGCTGCCCATCAAGCCCAAGCGCCATCTGTGGCGCTGATCGTTCCACGCATTCTTCCGGCTGTTTCATGACCCAGCATCTCCAGCGCCGCCTCACGCCGCGCCACATCACGTTCATGGCGCTCGGCATGGCCATCGGCGCGGGCCTGTTCCTCGGCTCGGCCGATGCGATCAAGCTCGCGGGCCCTTCGGTGCTGTTTGCCTACATGGTCGGCGGCGTGATGATCTTCATCATCATGCGCGCGCTGGGCGAGATGACCGTGCACGACCCGGTCGCCGGGTCGTTCAGCGTGTACGCGCAGCGCTATCTCGGCCGCTTCGCGGGTTATCTCACCGGCTGGAACTACTGGCTGCTGATGGTGGGCGTGGGCATGGCCGAGGCCACCGCGGTGGGCGCGTACATGCAGGCGTGGTTTCCCGACTGGCCGCGCTGGGTCTGGGTGCTGGGCAGCGTGCTGATGATCGGTGGCCTCAACCTGCTCAGCGTGCGGATCTACGGCGAGATGGAGTTCTGGTTCACCCTGGTGAAGGTGGTAACGGTGCTCGCGATGATCGCCGGTGGCCTGGCCATCATCTTCCTGGGCTGGGGCAATGGCGGCCATCCGACCGGGCTCTCGAACCTGTGGTCACACGGCGGCTGGTTTCCCCATGGGTTGATGGGCATGGTGCTGGCGCTGCCGGTGGTGGTGTTCTCGTTCGGCGGCGTGGAAACCGTGGGCGTTGCCGCGGCCGAGGCCGAACAGCCGGAGCGCACCATTCCCCGTGCGGTGAATTCGGTGCTGTGGCGCATCCTGATCTTCTACGTGGGCGCGCTGTTCGTGATCATGTCGATCTATCCGTGGACGGGATTGGGCGAGCACGGCAGTCCCTTCGTCACCACGTTCTCCAAGCTGGGCATTGCGCAGGCAGCGGGCGTGATCAATTTCGTGGTGATCACGGCGGCGCTCTCGGGTTTCAACAGCACCACCTTCAGCGGCAGCCGCATGCTGTACAGCCTGGCGACCAAGGGCCACGCGCCCCGGGTCTTGGGCAAGGTCAACGAGCATGGCGTGCCGTTACGCGCGATCCTGGTGACGCTGGCGGTGCTGTTGCTGGCGGTGCTGTTGAATTACCTGCTGCCTGCCAAGGTGTTCGGCATGATGATGTCGATCCTGTCGTTCAACACGGTGTGGACCTGGACGATGGTGCTGCTGGCGCACTACAGCTTTCGTCGCCGCATGCGGCTGCGCGGCGAGGCGCCTTCGGGTTTTCGACTGCGCTGGTGGCCACTCAGCGGCGTGGTGTGCCTGCTGTTCTTCGCCTTCGTGGTGGTGATGCTCGGGGTCAATCCCGATACACGCGTGGCGCTGTATGTCGGTGCCGCATGGATCGCGCTGCTGGCGTCGGCCTACCGCTGGAGTGCCGTGCGGCATGCGGAGCAGGCCGTCTCCGCCTAGGCGATTTCACTGACTCAAATCATGGAGACCCATGGCTTGCGCGGCCCATGCTGGCGCGGTCCATCCAACGGGGACCTTCCATGGCACTGCCTTTCCAGCGTGAATCCATCCACATCTTCGACGCACGCGGCGTGGCGCGTCGGTTCCGCCATTCCGCGATCTTCGGCGCGCTGGGCGTATTGCAGCCGGGCGAAGCGATGCGCTTCATCAACGACCACGATCCGCTGCCGCTGATCGAGCAGTTGCGCCAGCGCTACGGCGATGCGCTATCCGTGAACTATGTGCAGCGCGACGAGCATGCCGTGGTGATCGACTTTGGCGTGGTTGACTGAGCGAGTGCTGCGCAGCGCATGACGCCAATGCCAGGGCCATGTCGTGGAGTGGCCCTGGTTTCCCGCGACTGGAATGCCGCGGTCGCCATTGCGCCGCGCGGATCAGCGCAGCGCGAGGAAGTCCGGACTCACCACGAAGCGCACGGCATCCAGTCGCAGGCGTGATTCCGGCAACGCCTTGAGCAGGGCGGTGCGCTCGTCGGCCAGCGTGGCGATTTCCGCTTCGCTGATCGCCGGATTCACCGCGCGCAAGGCAATGAGCCGGGACAGTTCCGCGTCGAGCGCCTCGGTGGCCTGCGCGATGGCATCGGCCATGTTGGCCTGTGAGCGTTCGGCGGCGAGCGTCTCCGCCTTCTCCAGCATGGGTGGAACCAGTTTGGCGAGGAACTTGCGGTAGCGCGCCACCTCGATGTTGCGGTCGGCCGCCTTGCGTAGTGCGATGTCGCTGGGACGAAAGTCCGCGCGTTCGGCAAGACGGGTATCCACCGTCACCACGATCGGTTGCGCAGGCAGGAAACGTTCGGCATCGAGCCTGCGATCGGCCACGCATTCCAGCAGGAACACCGCCTGCAGCAAGGCACTGCGCGGCGGCAGTGCGTCGTCGACGAGGAAGGCGGCATTGCCCTGTTCGTTCGACAGCGTCAGGTCGAGCGCACCCTGCACGAGCGGATGGTCAAGGCGCAGCAGCGGCAGCTCTTCGCGCGCCAGCGCGACCTCGCGCGAGAACGTGGCGGCCTGCGGACCTTCGGCGAAGCCGGGCAGGGCATCGGTGGAGAGATACTGCGGATCGAGCAGGATCACCTGGCCGCCGAGTTCCTCGGCATGGATGCCGAAGCGCTCCAGCAAGGCCTGCACGAAGGCGTCGCGGCCCGGGTCGTGGTCTTCGCGCGCGAAGGCCTGCTGCAGTTCGTCCGCATGCAGGTCGCGGCTGGCCGCGAGCTCCAGCAGATGGTCGCGGCCGTCGCGGATAAGCGCTGCCATTTCCTCGTGGGCACCGCGGGTTTCCGCGAGCAGCACGTCCAGCTCCTGGTCGCGGTTGTCGTCGCCGCGTGCGTGCTCGTCGGCCAGGCGTGCCAGCGCCTCGCCGAAGCGGCGCAGCAGTTCTCGGCCATCGGAGGGGCTGGAGCGGAAGGCGTCGATGCCTTCGTCGTACCAGCGCGCGAGCACGTGCTGGGCGCTGTCGGCGACGGCGAGGATGTGGATGCTGATGTCGTGCTTCTGGCCGATGCGGTCCAGGCGGCCGATGCGCTGTTCAAGCAGGTCGGGATCGAGCGGCAGGTCCCACAGCACCAGCCGGTGCGCGAACTGGAAATTGCGGCCTTCCGAACCGATTTCCGAGCACAGCAGCAGTCGCGCGCCATCGGGCTGCGCAAAGTAGGCCGCGTTGCGATCGCGCTGCACGATGCCGAGGCCTTCGTGGAAGCGCGCCAGGCCAACACCGCTTCGGGTACGCAAGGCTTCCTCGAGTGCGAGTACCTTGGCCTGGCTGCGGCAGATGAGCAGGAATTTGTCTTGCGGGTGTGCCTCCAACAGGGACACCAGGGCGTCCAGGCGCGGGTCGGCGGCGTAGTCGATCTCGATGGCCGGCGCCGGCTGCTGGATGTCCGCATGGAATTCGGCAAGCAGGGCCTGGCGCTGGGCATCGCTGAGCACATCCGCGTCGAGTACGTGCCACTGTGGTATGCGCTTGGGAAAACCACCGATGCTGGCGCGCCGATTGCGGAACATCGCGCGGCCGGTGCCATGGCGGTCGATCAGAGCGGCGAGGATTTCGCGGGCGTTCTCAGGCTTGGTGGTGTCGGCCAGGCGTGCCTGCAGCTCGTTGTCTCCCGCGAACGCATCCTTCAGCGCAGCGCGCTGGGTGTCATCGAGCGACTGGCCTTCGAGCAGCCGGTCGGCAATCTTCGACAGGTTGTGGAACGCATCGGATTCGGACAGATAGACGTCCAGATCGTGATAGCGCTGCGGATCGAGCAGGCGCAGGCGCGCGAAATGGCCGCTGCGGCCCAGCTGTTCGGGCGTGGCGGTAAGCAAGGTCACGCCCGGCGTTGCGGCCGCAAGCTGTTCCACCAGCGTGTAGCGAGGGCTCGCCGCCTCGGGCGTCCAGGCGAGATGATGGGCTTCGTCGACCACCAGCAGGTCCCAGCGCGCATCGAGCAACTGGCTTGCTCGCTTGGGGGATTGTTCCAGGAAGCTGAAATCGGCGATGACCAGCTGCTCATCCTCGAACGGGTTGCGCCCGTCGCCGGACTGCTCCAGCGCCTCGCAGCGCTCTTCGTCGTAGATGGCGAAGCTGAGGTTGAAGCGTCGCAGCAGTTCCACGAACCACTGGTAGACCAGCGTGTCGGGCAGCAACAGCAGCACGCGTTCGGCGCGGCCGGTGGCCAACTGGCGAGCGATGATCATGCCCGCCTCGATGGTCTTGCCAAGGCCCACTTCGTCCGCAAGCAGGACGCGTGGCGGGCGGCGCGCCGAGGCAATGCCGGCCACGCGCAGCTGGTGCGGCACCAGTCCGATGCGCGAGGCGCCCAGGCCCCATACCGGTGAGCGGCGCGCATCGGCGCGACGGCGCAGTCCGTCCAGGCGGAGTTCAAAGTGCGCGGCAGGATCGGTGCGGCCGCCGATGAGGCGGTCATCCGCCTGGCTCACGCTCTGTTCGTCGTCGAGCTGGCCTTCTTCCAGCTCGCGGCCTTCACCGCGATAGACCAGCAGGTCTTCGCGCACTTCGACGCGCTCGACCAGGAAGGCAATGCCCTTGCCGGCGACACGCTGCCCGGGACGGAACTCCGCGCGCACCAGCGGCGCCGAATCGATGGCGTAGGGGCGCAGCACGCCTGCCTTCGCGAAGAGCACCTGTACGCCGCGTCCCTCGACGCGAAGCACGGTGCCAAGGCCAAGCTCGGGCTCGGCGGTGGAGATCCATCGTTGACCGGGAACAAACATCAGCGGTACCGCAAGTTGCAGGGACCGCCGATTATCCGCCCAGTGCCTGTCGATGCCTAGAGAAAACGGCCATATCGAGGGCCGTCATGCACGATGGATGCCCAACCGGTCCACCTGAATGGAAAGGCCTGAATGCGGGCCTCTAGGTTTGGGCCCATTGCCGCAACAGGTTGTGGTACACGCCCGTCAGCTGCAGCAGTGCCTGCGCATCGGCGCCGCTGCGCGTCAACGTCTGGATGGAAGCATCCAGTTCCAGCAGCAGGCGGCGTTGCTGCTCATCGCGCACCAGGCTCTGCACCCAGAAGAAGGCGGCGATGCGGGCGCCACGCGTCACCGGCGCAACGCGATGAAGGCTGCTGGACGGGTAGACGATGATGTCGCCGGCCGGCAACTTCACTTCGTGCTCGCCATACGTGTCGTTGACGATCAGTTCGCCGCCGTCGTACTCCTCGGGGTCGGCGAGGAACAGCGTGCAAGAGACATCGCTGCGCAGCTGTTCACCATCCGGCAGCGCCATCACGGCGCCATCGACGTGAAAGCCGTACTGGCCGCCACCTTCGTATCGGTTGAAGCGCGGCATCAGCGTGCGTTGCGGCAGTGCGGCCGCGTGAAACAACGGATTGCGAGCCAACGCGGCGAGCACCGCGCGGCCAAGTTCTTCCCTCAAGGGGGAGGCATCGGGTAGCTGCAGGTTTCGCTTTACCTTCGCACCCTGCGAGCCCACCGTTTCGCGTCCGTCTGTCCAGTCCGCGCCGTCGAGGGCCCTGCGGAACCGCGCGACTTCGTCACGGCTGAGGATGTCGGGAATATGCAGCAGCATGAGGTTTTCCCTGAAAGCGGACCTGGCCTGCGCGGCCAGGTCCTGCCAGCCAGGCTGGCGATCAGAAACGGATGTTGGCAGTCAGCATGGCCGAGCGCGGCGACCCCGGCGTGTAACGGTAGCCGCTCTTGTTGATGGCTGCCACGTAGTCCTTGTCGAACAGGTTGTACAGGTTCAACTGCAGGTCCACGTGCTTGTTGAGCGGATACGACGCCATGGCATCGAACACCCAATAGGCCTCGGTATAGGCGGGCGTACCGATGGCGCCATCGACGCCGCGCTTCATCTCGCCCGCATAGCGCGCGCCGCCGCCAATGGTGAGGTCGAACGGGAAGTGATAGGTCGTCCAGCTGGTGAAGGCGGACTTGGGCGTGTAGGCCAGGTCGGAGGAGCCATCGTTGGCCACGGCCGTGCCGCTCACCACGCTGGTGTCCATGGTGGTGAAGCCGGCGGTGACGGCCCAGTTCTCGGTCAGCTTGCCCACGGCGCTCAGTTCAACACCCTGCACGCGTTTCTTGCCGATCTGGTAGTACAGCAGGCTCACCGGGTCCTGCACGAGGTCGTTGGTGACCGTGGTGCGATAGAGCGCACCCGTCAGCAACAGTCGGCTGTCCAGCAGTTCCCACTTGGTGCCGACTTCCTCGGTGCGGGCCTTCTGCGGATCGAGGTTGGGGTTGTCCGCGCTGTTGGTCGCACTGCTAAGCGTCAGCGTGGTGCCGCCCGGCGGCTCGGCGGACACTGCGAAGTTCGCGTAGATGCTGCCGTTGGGCGCCGGCTTGTAAAGCACGCCGAGCTTCCAGTTGAGGAGGTTATCGCTCTTCTCCGCATTGACGCCAGGCACCGGGGTGCCCGTGGGCCTCGTGCCGCAGACCGGCGCGCCGCGCGCGCCGCACTGCACCCAACTGCTGTAGTCGGTATCGTAGTAATCCAGGCGCACGCCGGCATTCACCTGCCAGTGTTCGCCGAACTTCAGCGTGTCGAAGACGTAGCCGGATGCGGTATTGGTCTTGGCGTTGCTGTAGGCCCCCGTCGGGCCGTAGATGAGTCCGCTGACATCCCAATGGGGGTCGTACAGGTTGGCCGCAGGCCACGTCGTGCCGTTGAGCGCGCCGAGACCTTCGGTGGTGGCCTTTTCCTGCGTCAGTTCGATGCCGGTGTTGAGGTTGTGCGTGATCGCCCCGGTATCGAAATTGGCGTTGAGGCTGGTCTGGTTGGTGATGATGCGGTTGGCCTGGTGCTTGAAGGTGGGGTTGCTGCGCGCAATCGTCCAGGTCGACGGATCATTGATATTCGGCGTAAGCAGGTTGGCCGCGCTGCCCATGAACGAGGTCAGCAGGTAATCCTGCGTGGTGCGGCCCCAGCGCGTGGTGCTGTGCAGGGCCAGGTTGTCGTTGAATTCGTGCTCCACGCGTGCCGTCGCCATGTCGGCGGTGACATGGTCGTGGTCTGCAGTGGTGCCGTAGAAATTGGACGAATCGACCATGTCGGCATTGGTCAGCTGCGGGCGCTTCGGGTCCGGGCTGCTGTAGCCGGGCAGGCCGATGGTAGGCACGCCGCCGTCGGGCACGTTGTTCTGCTTCACGTGCAGGAAGTCCAGGTACACGCGCGTGGGCGTGCCCAGGCCGAAGGCGAGCGTGGGCGCGATGCCCCAGCGGTTGTTTTCCACCTTGTCGCGGCCCGGCACGCCGCTGTCCTGGCCCACCACATTGAGTCGGAAGGCCGCCGTGCTGCTGATGGACTGGTTCCAGTCGGCCGAGGCGCGTCGATGGTCGCCGCTGCCATAAGACAACGAGGCGGTCACGCCATCGTTCAATTCCGGCTGTTTGCTCACCATGTTGATGGAGCCGGTCGGCGCGGTGCGGCCGTTGTCGGTGCCCGCCGGGCCCTTGGTCACCTCGATCTGCTCGATGTTGAACACATCGCGCGAGATCGAACCGAGGTCGCGCACGCCATCGACAAAGATGCTGCTCGACGTGTCGAAGCCGCGCATGTAGATGCCGTCGCCCGTCGTCGTGGTGCCGTTCTCACCCACGTAGAAAGTGCCTACGCCCGGGCTGTTGCGCAACGCCTCGGTCAGCGTGGTGGCGCCCTGTTCCTGGATCAGCTGGCTGCTGATCACATTGATGGTCTGCGTGGTGTCCAGCAGGGGCTGGGTGAATTTGGGCGAGGAGACCTTGTCGATCTTGTATTCGCTCGCGGCCGTCGCGTCGACGCGCACGCCTGGCAGATTCTTGGTATCGGTCGTCGATGGCGTGGTGGTGTCGACGACATTGTCCGCGGCCAGTGCCGGCGTGGCGATCGCCAGTCCCGTCATCAGCGTTGCGGTGGCAGCACTCAGGGCGGTACGGGTAACAGGGTGCTTGCGACTCTTGATGTAGGCCATGGAAAAGCTCATCGATGGGGTGGGGAGATGGGTCAGCAGCCGGGGCGTGACGAACGATGAGCTGGCGATGGCGGGCTCCGATCCTTCGGTTTTTCTGCGGCGGTCGTGATCGGGTGGGGGCGACGAAGGCCTTCCCGTGGACCGATCCCCTGGCGAGCCGTGCAAAAGATTTAGGGAATGTTATTTTTAATGAGAATGATTTGCAATACCCATTCTGTCGCTGGCCGGGCATGACAGAAGGCGATTTGAGTGGCGACGGTCCGAGTGGGTAGCCTCAAGGGCCTGACGTCGTGGAGGACAGGACATGCGCATACTCGTCATCGGTGCCGGCGCGACCGGCGGTTACTTTGGTGGTCGGCTGCTGGAAAGCGGCCAGGACGTGACCTTCCTGGTGCGTGCCGCTCGCGCCGCGCAACTGGCTGCGCAGGGGTTGGTCATCCGCAGCAGTCATGGCAACACCACGCTGCCTTCGCCCGCCACGGTGCAGGCCGGCGCTTTGCATGACACCTTCGATCTCGTGCTGCTCAGCTGCAAGGCGTATCACTTGCCGCAGGTCATCGAAGACATGGCGCCGGCGGTGGGCCCGCACACGATGATCGTGCCGCTGCTCAACGGCATGCGGCACCTGGATGTGCTGGATGAGCGCTTCGGGAAGGAGCGCGTGCTTGGCGGCCAATGCGTGATCGCCGCCACGCTGGACAAGCAGGGCGTCGTGCATCACCTCAACCAATCGCACTCGCTCACGTTCGGCGAACGCAGTGGCGAGCGTTCGGAACGCGCAGAAAGCGTGCTTGCGTCGATGTCGCAGGCCCGCTTCGAGGCGCGGCTCAGCACCACGATCCTGCAGGACATGTGGGACAAATGGGTGTTTCTCGCTTCGCTGGCGGGCATCACCTGCCTGATGCGTGCGCCGGTGGGCGACATCATGGCGGCGACAGGCGGCGAGGCGGCCACCCTGCAGTTGCTGGAAGACTGCCGGCGTGTGGCGGCGCTCAACCAGCATGCACCTGCCGACACCGTGCTTGCGCGTGCGTGCAGCGTGCTTACCGAAAAGGATTCGAAGCTCAGCGCGTCGATGATGCGCGACCTTGAGCAGGGCGGGCAGATCGAAGCCGATCACGTGATCGGCGACATGCTGGCGCGTGCGGGCGCGGATGCGGAATCGCTCACCATGCTGCGCACGGCCTATGCGCATCTCAAGGCGTACGAAGCGAGGCGAGACGGCGGCCGCTGAGCCGTTCAATGTGCCGTGGGCACGATGGCCGGATCTTCGGTCGGGCAGGACGGCGGGCCTTTCGGTGGCGTGCTGTGTGCCATGAGGTTGCGGCGCAACCCCTGTTCGGGCGTCACCCATAGCTTGCCCTGTTCCGCGCAGTCAGTCGCGTAGTTGAACAGGGCGCGCATGTTGGCTGGGTCGAAGTCGATGAAGCTCGTTTCCGGATAGTCGACCGGAATCGATGTCATCAGGAAATGGATGCCAAGCTGCCGGGTGATCCCGATGGTTTCGGCGATGGCCTCGCGTGTCTTGTAGGTGAGGCCGGCACCGAAACTGCTGATCAGCACCGGCAACGTCTTCACCGGCGTCGTTTTCGGAAAGCGATGGACCTGACTGTTGACGATCATGTACAGGTTCGCGCCGTGCAATGCCGATAGTGTTTCCGGATGCAGTTCGGCAATCAGTGGTGTGGTGAACACGGGTGCCGTTACGCTGCCATCGACGTGCAGTTCGTCGTAATGGTGTTCGCCATCCTGCACGTGAATAAGCATGGGCGGGAACATGCCGGGCACGCTGGCCGAGGCGACCAGCACATCGCGGAAGGTGGCGCGGGCGGTTTCACCGCCTCGCGAGGCAATCGCACCCATGTCCCATAGCACGGTTTCGCTCTTGTCGAGGTCGGTGGTGGCGACGACCAGTCGCCGTCCCTTGGCATTCTCGCGAGCCACGGCCTCGATCATGGTCGGCGTCACGAAGTGATCGACCAACTGGTACAGCGTGCCGTGATGGTGACCCATCGGCGACACCAGGCGGGCCAGCAAGGTGCTACGTGGTGAACCGATCAGATGCGCGGTGGTGTCGCCGCCGAAAGCTTGCTGCATAGCCTCGTCCCAGTCGGAGCCCAGGTAGGCAAACGGCGCGAGCAGGGCACCTACGCTGACGCCGGTCACCAGTTCGTATTGCGGCCGTGTGTGGGCGCGGCTCAGGCCGGTGATTGCGCCCACGCCGAAGGCGCCACCGGCGCCGCCGCCGGAGAGCGCAAGGATGTCGATACTGCCGTCGGATGCAGAATCGCGGATGCCCTGGAAGAATTCGGGCGAGCGTTTGGCGAACTGCTCGACGTCGGAGGCCAGCAGGCGCACGCGCTCCGTATAGCCTTCCGGCACCGAGCCCGAGATCAGGCGGGGCGGTGCAGGGCGGCGGGTGGATGAGCTGCAGGCAGCGAGCAGCGTCACGCCCAACGCAAGCAACAGTGGCGCGGCTCGATGCATGGACTTCCCCGGCATGGATGCAGGCGCGATTGGGCCATGCGGTGCGTGCATCCTTTGTGTGGACCGCCGGCTTGTTGTGGGAGAGCACCCTGTGGTCGACGACGGAGCATCGGCGTCATCGCTCCGCAGACTTTTCGCGCACAGCGTGCGCTCCCACAAGGGAGAGGGAGTCTTGCAACGAAAAAGGCGCCGCGTTTTCACGCGGCGCCTTCGGGTCGGTCACGCAGACCGGCCGGGAGTTACCAGATCTTCACCTGCTTGTCGCCCGAACGCACCATCGGATCGGTCGGCTTGCACTGGAACGCGCTGGCGAAGCTGTCCATGTTGGACGGCGCACCGATGGCACGCAGCGAGGCCGGCGCGTGTTCATTGGTGTTGATCTGCAGCACCAGCTGCTTGTCGCGGATGTTGCCACGCCACACGCGGGCCCAGTTGAGGAAGAAGCGCTGGTCCTGGGTATAGCCGTCGATCTTCTCGCCGGCTTCCTGCGGGTTCTTCTTCAGCGCCATCTGCAGCGCGTCGTAAGCCGAGTTGAGGCCGCCGAGGTCGCCGATGTTCTCGCCCAGCGTCAGCTTGCCGTTGACGTGGATGTCCGGCTGGCCCGGAACCGGCGTGTAGCCGTTGAACTGCTCCACCAGCTTGTCGGTGCGCGCATCGAACTTCTCGCGATCGGCCTTGGTCCACCAGTTGGCGTTGTTGCCTTCGCCATCGAACTGGCTGCCCTGGTCGTCGAAACCGTGACTGGCTTCGTGGCCGATTACCGCGCCGATGCCACCGTAGTTGATCGCGTCGTCGCCGTTGGCATAGAAGAACGGCGGCTGCAGGATGGCGGCCGGGAAGTTGATGGTGTTGTCGGTCGGGTTGTAATAGGCATTGACCGTCTGCGGGGTCATGCCCCACTCGAGGCGATCGGTCGGCTTGCCCACCTTGGACAGGTCGTACTGGTAGTTGAACTTGGCGGCGGCCATCACGTTGCCGTAGTAGTCGCCCTGCTTCACATCCAGACCCGACCAGTCACGCCACTTGTCCGGGTAGCCGATCTTGGGCAGGAAGGTGTTCCACTTGGCGATGGCCTTCTGCTTGGTCTCGTCGCTCATCCAGTCGAGGTTTTCGATGCGTGCCTTGAGGGCGTTGCGCACGTTGTCGACCAGTTCCTTCGCGCGCACCTTGGCTTCGGGCGTGAACACCTTGGCCACATACAGCTGGCCCAGGGCTTCGCCCATCGAGCTGTTGACGCCGCCCAGCACGCGCTTCCAGCGGGGCTTCTGTTCCGGCTGGCCGGCGAGGGTCTTGCCGTAGAACTCGAACTTGTTGTCCTGGAAGCCCTTGCTGAGGAACGGCGAGGCATCGTCGATGACATGGAAGCGTAGGTAGGCCTGCCACTGGTCCACCGGTGCGCCGGCCAGCAGCTTGTCGAACTCGGCCATGAACTTCGGCTGCGACAGCGAGAAGCCCTTGTCGATCGTCACGCCCTGCGCCTTGAAGAAATCGTCCCAGCTGAAGTGCGGGGTGATCTTGTCCGCTTCCTTCACGCTCACGAAATGGTATTCGTTGGCTGGATCACGCATTTCCACCGGCGCCAGCGAGGCCTTGGCCAGTTCGGTTTCGAAGGCCAGCACCTGGTCGGCCTGCTTCTTCGCATCGGCATCGGCGACGCCGGTCAACGTCAGCGCCTTGGCGATATAGGCGACGTAGGCGTCGCGAACATCCTTGTACTTGTCGCTGAGGTAGTAGTCCTTGGTCGGCAAGCCCAGGCCGGCTTCCTGGGTGAACGCGATCTGCACCTTGGCGTTCTTGAAGTCGGCGCCCGAGCCGAACTGGAACACCTGCATGTCACCCTCGGCGAAGCTCTGGGTGAGGTAGTTGGCGACGTCCTTGCTGTTCTTCAGCGCGGCGATGGCGTCGAGCTTGGGCTTGATCGGATCGAAGCCGGCCTTCTCGATGGCGGCTTCGTCCATGCCCGAGGCGTACAGGTAGCCGATCTTCTGCTCGATCGAACCGGCCTTGGCGTTGGCGGCATCCTTGGCGGCGCCGTCCACGATGTCGTGCTGGGTGTTGAGGCTGTCCTCGGCCAGCTTGTCGAACGCGCCCCAACGGGTGCGGTCGTTCGGGATCGGGTTGGCGGCGACCCACTTTGCGTTGACGAAACCGTTGAAGTCCTGGCAAGCCTGGCCGTTGTCGCCCAGCTCGGTCACGTCGAACACCTTCGGCGCGGGAGCTGCGGCCGGGGCGGTCGTGGCGGGGGCAGGAGCCTGGGCGGTCTGCTCGGCCTCCTCGTGCTTGCCACAGGCGGTGAGCGACAGGGCCACGCTGACGGCGAACGCCAGGGGCTTCAGATACGGTTTGGTCATGGGATTCCCTCTCGTGATTCGCCCAATGGGCGCTAAGTAGTGCCGGCGGCCGCGTGTTGCGCAGCGACCGAATTGGCAATCATGACCTGTCAGGCTAGGCCGGAGGTCATGGTTCAGACAGTGTCAAAGGTCAGGGGCGCGTCTCGCAACCGGGGCGGCTTCGAGGCCCGGTGATGCCGCTGGCGGCTCGCCCGGCCGTGGTTGAAGCCACGCGCCAGGTGCCGGGTCCCGAGGGCGCCGAGTCGATCGAGCCGGCGGGAAAATCGCAGGAAAATGCGTCGTTTACCTGTTATCCGGCTGTCACCTTCGAGGCCTAACGTTCGCCGAATCCAGCGCTTGGGGTGACCTGCAGACGGGCATTCCACAGGGGGGCGCTCCACCGCGACCGTAGGAGCCTTCCATGCGAAATCACCTCGCAGTCTGTCTTGCCGCGTGCGTTCTCAGCCTGTCCGCCGTATCGTTGGCGCAAATCCCCGTGCATGCCGAAGAAGCGTCCAATGCCTTCGGCTGGCACGGCAAGGACGATCATGCGTCCACGCCCATCAAGCACCTCGTGGTGATCTTCCAGGAGAACGTCTCCTTCGATCACTACTTCGGCACGTATCCCTTCGCCGCCAACGCGCCGGGTGAGCCGACCTTCTACGCGCGCCCGTTCACCCCGAAAGCCAATGGCTTCACCGCGAGCCTGCTCAACCACAACCCTAACCAGAAGAACGCGGCGAACGGTGCGGGCGCGATCAATCCGTTCCGCCTCTCGCGTGCGCAGTCGGCCACCGCCGATCAGGATCACGATTACGGCCCGGAGCAACAGGCATTCAACGGCGGCGCCATGGACCTGTTTCCTAAATACACCGGGTCGGGAGAAACGCTGCCCGGTGCGCCGGCGGATGAAAACGGCACTGGCCAGGTGATGGGTTACTACGATGGCAACACCGTCACGGCGCTGTGGAACTACGCGCAGTGGTTCGCGTTGAACGACAACAGCTACAACACCACGTTCGGCCCCTCCACGCCCGGCGCGCTCAACCTCGTCTCCGGCCAGACCAACGGCATCGCGCAGACGCTCAACGGTACCGGCGAAGAGGTCGACGACGGGCAGGGTGGCCTCACCCTGATCGGCGATGCCGATCCGATCGGCGACGTCTGCTCGTCATCCAGCGGCAACCAGGTGCAGATGAGCGGCCGCAACGTAGGCGACCTGCTGAACGACGCTGGCGTCACCTGGGGCTTCTTCGAGGGTGGCTTCGATCTCTCGCAGGCCAACGCGAACGGCACCACCGGCTGCAAGCGATCGACGCTGTCCGCGGTGACGCAGACCACCAAGGCGGATTACATTCCGCACCACCAGCCGTTCCAGTACTACGCCTCCACCGCCAATCCGACGCATGCGCGTCCAACCTCGGTGGCGAAAATCGGCCACCAGGGCGATGCGGGCAATCATCAATACGACCTCAGCGACTTCTACGCCGCGGTGAGCGCCGGCAATTTCCCGGCGGTGAGCTTCCTCAAGGCACCGGGCTACCAGGATGGTCATGCCGGCTACTCCGATCCGCTCGACGAACAGCAGTTCATCGTGCACGTGATCAATTTCCTGCAGCAGCAACCGGAATGGCGCGACACCGCCGTAGTGATCGCCTATGACGATTCCGACGGTTGGTACGACCACCAGGCAGCGCCCCGCGTGAACGCATCTGCCACGGCGGCTGACGCACTCGATGGCACGGGCGCGTGCAAGGCGCATGGCACGCTGGCGGGAAGCAACAGCAAGGGCAAGCCGGTACAGGGCCGCTGCGGTTACGGTCCGCGGCTGCCGTTGCTGGTGATCTCGCCGTGGGCACGCAGCAACCACGTCGACCACACGCTGACGGACCAGTCGTCCATCACGCGTTTCATCGAGGACAACTGGCTGCATGGCAAACGCATCGGCGGCGGTTCGTTCGACGCCGAGGCGGGTTCGCTGGAACACATGTTCGATTTCTTCCAGCCATTCACGGACCACCGCAAGCTGGTGCTGGACGAACAGACCGGCCAGCCGGTGAAGCAGCCAAAGCCCTGGCCGTGGGCCAGCCTGCCGCACACGCCGCGCGGTTGATTGGCGAGCTCGTCATCAGCGCCCCGGCCATCGCGCCGGGGCGCTTCGTCGTTTCCTCTGCCGGAGTCGCCTGATCGTGTCTGCTTCTCGCCGCCGTTTTCTGCAGGGCATCGGCGTTCTCACCGGCGCGGGCGTATTGCGCGCGTGGGGCGCGCCGATGCACATGGCCATGCCGAAAAAGAGCAGCGGCCTGTGCCAGCACGACATCGCCGACCAGACGGCCGTGCCGCGCCTGCTCGATCCCGCCCATCTCACGCCTTATGTCGATGATCTGCCGTTGCCGCCCGTGCTTCGCCCGGTGCATGGCGAAGTGCTGCGCATCGCCATGCGCGAGACGAGGCAACGCTTGCATCGCGAACTGCCACCGGCACGGTTGTGGACCTATGGAGGTTCCTTTCCCGGGCCGACCATCGAGGCGCGCAGCGGCAGCGCGCTAAGGGTGGAGTGGATCAACCAATTGCCGACGAAACATTTCCTGCCGGTGGATCACCACGTCTGCGGCGCCGAGCCGGACGTGCCCGACGTGCGCAGCGTGGTGCACGTGCACGGGGCACGCGTGCCCGCTTCGGAAGACGGCTATCCCACCGACTGGTTCGTGCCCGGCCAGTCGCGCCGGCAGAGCTATCCCAATGGCCAGGACGCGGCGACGCTGTGGTACCACGACCACACCATGGGCATCGAACGGCTGAACCTCTACGCGGGCATGTTCGGCATGTACCTGCTGCGCGACGAGCACGAGCTGTCGTTGGGGCTGCCTTCGGGCGAGTTCGAATGGCCGCTGGTATTGAGCGATCGCCTGCTGACCGAGGATGGCCAGCTGTATTACCCCGAGTCTGGCGTTGCCGATGCGCCATGGGTTCCCGAAGTGTTCGGCAATGTGATGCTGGTGAACGGCGCGGTGCTTCCCAAACTGGAAGTGCGGGCGCGACGTTATCGCTTTCGCGTGCTCAATGCGGCCAACGGGCGTTTCTTCCGCCTCAGCCTGCGTGGTCAGCGGCCTTTCCTGCAGATCGGCAGCGACCAGGGCCTGCTGGCGGCGCCCGTCAGGCAAACCAGTTTGTTCCTTGCGCCGGGCGAACGCGCCGACCTGGTGATCGATTTTGCGGACTTGGCGGGAAGCCAGGTCGAACTGATGAACGACAGCCTGCCGCTGATGCGCTTCGACATCGCGGCCAGCAAGGAGAGCGATGCCAGTGCGGTACCTGCTGCCTTGCGCGACGTGCCGCGCATGGTGGAGAGCACGGCGAGCATCACGCGCGTGCTGAGCATCGACGAGTATTCAGACTGCGTGTCCGAGCCCATGCTGATGCTGCTGGATGGCAAGCACTGGCACGATCCGGTCAGCGAAAAGCCCAGGCTCGGCAGCACGGAAATCTGGAGCCTGGTGAATCTCACGGAAGATACGCACCCGATTCACCTGCACCTGGTGCGCTTCCAGATTCTCGACCGGCGTCCGTTCGACGTGAATACGTACCTGGATACGAAAACCCTGCGCTACACGGGCCCTGCGCAGCCGCCGCCGGCGCACGAAGCCGGCTGGAAAGACACGGCGCAGGTATACCCGGGCATGGTGACGCGCTACATCATCAAGTTCGAGGGTTTTACCGGGCGCTACGTCTGGCACTGCCACCTGCTGGAGCATGCCTCCAACGAAATGATGCGGCCGTTCGAGGTGGTGGCTTGAGGCGAGGGCCATCGCGCACTGGGTGCGCTCCTGCAACGCGGCGCAAATGTAGGAGTGCACCCAGTGCGCAATTACACGTCTCAACCTACTGCTGAATCTGCCTCAGCCGCGCCGCATCCCGCTTCACGACCGGTGTTGCGCGCTGTACCACAGCGAACGCCCGGACAAGAACATCAGCCGCGCCATCAGGCTAACGGCGAAGCCAGCATCAACCTTCAGCCTCTGCCCTAATGCGGTCTTGAGGCGAAGCCGGCAGGGTATCGGGCGCCACGGCGCCGCCGGAAATGATGAACGCCATGGCCTGGTCCATGGTCCAGTCGGTGGGCGTGAGCTCCTCCACCGCGACCACTTCGAGATAGCCGCCCGTCGGGTTGGGCGTCGTGGGGATATAGACGGCCGCCATTTCGCGGCCCGTGCCTTCCTCCGTCATCACGCGCGTGACGAAGCCCACCACCTTCATGCCCTTGCGCGGGAAATCGACCAGCACCACGCGCTGCACGCCCGAAGGCTTTTGCTGCAGCACGGCCATCAGCTTCTTGGTGCCGCCATAGATGGTCTGCACCAGCGGAATGCGGGCCAGCAGCGCATCGAAGCCATCGATCAGCCGCTGGCCGATCACGCGGTTGGCCAGCCAGCCCAGCACGTACAGCACGCCCAGCGTCAGCAGCAGTGCCACGATGAAACTGATCCAGGCGTTGTTGAGCGCCATGCCCGCAAGCGGCGAGGCGGAGGACAGCGTGGTCAGCAGGGCCGATGCCAGTGGCGTGCCGATGCCGGCAAGCATGCTCAGCACGAACTTGAAGACCACCCAGGTCACCCACAGGGGAATGAACGTGAGCAGGCCGGTGAACAGATAGCGTTTGATGCGCAGGTGCTTCATGGGAGGGGCCCGGGAAAGATGCGCCCATTGTAGGGGAGCACGCGTCCCTGGCCGGCCTTTGTCGCGCCATGTGATTTTTTCTTCGCGTCGGCGAATCATGGAGGGACATCCGGGGGCGACGACATGGCGGGAGATCAACGGCACCAGCAATTCGAGGCGCGACTGCGGGAACACCGCGGCATCGTGCTGAAGGTGGCCAGCCTCTATGCCAACGGCGCGGAGGATCGCAGCGACCTGGCGCAGGAAATCTGCGTGCAGCTGTGGCGCTCGTTCGCCAGCTACGACGCCGGACGCGCGAAATTTTCCACCTGGCTGTACCGCATTGCGTTGAACGTCGCCATTTCCAGCATGCGCCGCGGTGGCGATGGCGGCCGTCTGGAGCCGCTGCAGCCGCATCACCTGGAAACCATCGGTGCTGAACCGCCGCCCGAGCCTGATGAGCGGCTGGTGGTGCTCTACCGCTTTATCGGCCAACTGGAAGCGCTCAATCGCGCGTTGATCCTGCTGTACCTGGAAGACCGCAGCTACGCCGAGATTGCCGACATCCTCGGCATCAGCGAAACCAATGTGGCGACCAAGCTGGGTCGCATCAAGCAAACCCTGCGCAGCCAGATGACCGGCGCAGCGACCGAGAGGGCATGAGCATGGAACTGGACGAACTGAAATCCGCATGGCAGACGCTGGACCGGCGTCTCGCGGACCAGCAGGCGCTGCAATGGCAGATGTTTCGTGGCCAGCATATGGACCGGCTTCGCCTCGGCCTGCGTCCACTGCGATGGTGGCAAGCGGTACAGCTGGCGCTGGGCGTGCTGGTGTTGCTGTGGGGCGTGTGCGTGTGGAGTTCGCATCTGCATACGCCCATGGCATTGGCGAGCGGCATCGCGCTGCAAGTGTTCGGCACGCTGGCGGCGGTTTTCGCGGGCCGCATACTTGGGCTGTTGAACCGGATCGACTACGCCTCGCCAGTGCTCGACATCCAGCGTCGCCTGGCACAGTTGCGGCGTTGGCGCGTGCGGGTGGAGGCGCCCGTGTTCGCGGCCTTGGGCAGCGTCATCTGGATTCCGGTGATGCTGGTCCTGATCCAGTACGACTTCGATCGCCAGGGGCACGACTACTGGGATCAGGCTCCCGGCCTGCTGCTTTGGATGCTGCTTTGTGCGGCGGTTTCTCTGGCTGTCGTAGCGCTGGCGTATGGGCTCGTGCGCTACCTGGGGAAGCGTCGCTGGATGGAGGACCAGTTCGCCGGAGCCTGCGTGACGCGCGCCGAACGCATGCTCGATGAAATTGCCCGCTTCGAGCGCGAGTGAGCGCGCCAGCCGCGCTCAACGTGCCTTGGGCTTGAGCCGCACATACAACTGCTTGCGCACGCGCGCGACGACTTCACCGCTGCGTGCGGCGACATCCACGTCGAACCAGCGCAATACCTTGTCGCCACCGGCTGCCGCCTGACGCAACTCCTCCACGACAGCCGCGTCCAGCTTGAAGTGGGCGTATACGTCCTCGCGGCCTGGCGCCACGAAATCGATGGCGCCGGCCTTGTCCCACACGTAGTAGT
>NZ_DASRZX010000053.1:0-8300 GCF_035685885.1 Dyella sp.
TCGCCGGACGGGAAGCGCGCGATCAGGCGCTGGTAGGATTTCGCTGCTGCCGAATAGTCGGCGTGCTGCATTGAGTCATGTGCCTTGGTGTAAAGCTGATCGACGGGAAGCGTGTCGTCGGTGTTCTTCTTGTGGTGGAACATCGAGCAGGCGCTCATCGACAGGGCGATGGCTAGCACGACAAAGACTTTGAAAGCCGGCAGCTTGGTTACACGCATGAGAAAGGGTTCAGATGTTTGATCGAAAAGGGATGATAGCCGAAACCAACGGGCACCCGGGCAGCCGGCCATGACGATGATCCGTCATGAGGCCACGGTGCCCCTGTCCGCGGCGGGTCGGAGGTTCGACCAGGCTTTGGCCGAGATGTTCCCGGACTACTCGCGCTCGCGCCTCACCAGCTGGATCAAGGCCGGCTTGGTGACGCTGGATGGCGTGGTGGCGCCGCCGCGCCAGCTGCTGCGTGGTGGCGAAAAAGTGAGTCTGGAAGCGGAGCTGGAGGCCGAGGTCGAGCTGACTGCCGAGGCCATCGCGCTGGACATCGTCCACGAGGATGAGCACGTGCTGGTGCTGAACAAGCCCGCGGGCCTGGTCGTGCATCCGGGCGCGGGCAACAGCAGCGGCACGGTGCTGAACGCCCTGCTGCACCACGATCCGGTGCTGGCCGAACTGCCGCGAGGGGGCATCGTCCACCGCCTGGACAAGGACACTTCCGGACTGATGGTGGTCGCCAAGACCCTGCCTGCCCACACCGCCCTGGTCGACATGCTGTCCCGCCACGACGTGGAGCGACAGTACGAGGCCGTGGTGCTGGGCACGCTGGTGGCCGGCGGCACGGTCGACGCACCGATCGGCCGGCACATGGGTGATCGCCTGCGCCAGGCCGTGCGCGACGAGGAAGACGGCAAGCGCGCCGTCACCCACTACCGCCTGCGTGAGCGCTTTCGCGCCCACAGCCTGCTCCAGTGCAGCCTGGAAACCGGGCGCACGCACCAGATCCGCGTGCATCTGGCGCATATCGGCCACCCGCTGATCGGCGATCCCCTGTACGGCGGTGGACTCCGGCTGCCCAAGGGCGCCACGCCGGAACTGACGGCCGCACTGCGCGGCTTCCGACGCCAGGCCCTGCACGCCGAACGGCTGGCTTTCGAACACCCGGTGACGCACGAGCCCATGTCCTTCAGCGCCGAGCGACCGGCCGACCAGCAAGGCCTGATCGACGCGCTGCGCGCCGACACCGCCCAGGTCGGAACAGGCGAATGGCAGTGAGTACATGAGCCTGGCTGATGACTGGATCGTTCCCGACTGGCCTGCGCCGGACACCATTCGGGCCGCGGTCAGTACTCGCCAGGGACCCGGCGTATCGACGGGAACCTACGGGCGCCTGAACCTGGGTTTGCGGTCGGGCGACGTCGCGGAGGCTGTCGAAGCCAACCGGGCCGCCGTCGTGGCGGCGCTGGGACTGGCCCGTTCGCCGCACTGGCTACAGCAGGTGCATGGCGTGGACGTGGTGGACATCGACGGCCCGCTCCAGCACGGCGAGCCGCGAGCCGATGCCGCCGTTACCCGCCGGGTGGATGAACCACTCGCGATCCTGACCGCCGACTGCCTGCCCGTCTTGTTCTGTACCCGCGACGGCAGCGCAGTATCCGCGGCACATGCCGGCTGGCGCGGGTTGGCGGGCGGCGTACTCGAGGCTGCCTTGGCCGCCTTGCCCGCGCCTCCTGCCGAAATCATGGCGTGGCTTGGCCCCTGCATTGGCGCGCACAGCTATGAAGTGGGCGAAGAAGTGCGCGATGCCTTCGTAGCTACCGATCCGGGAGCGGATGCGGCCTTCGCGCCCACGCGGCCAGGACACTGGCTGTGCGATCTCGCGGGGCTGGCCCGCCGCCGGCTGCTCCAGGCTGGGATCGGCAGCGTGCATGGCGGGGGCTTTGATACGCGCACCGACGACCGGTTCTATTCCTACCGGCGTGACGGCGCCCAAAGTGGGCGTTTCGCCAGCCTGATCTGGCGGGTTGGGTGACGGCCGGTCGGGGCTTGCGAGGAGAAAGTTGACGCGAAGCTTACGATCGGAGCACATTGCGAAGGCATCGCATGGCAGGACTCGAAGGGCGATGCGCCTAGTCCAGCTCATCGCATTCCAGGGAGGTCGCATGAAACGCAGTCTTGTCGTCATGCTGGTTGGTGCGCTGTTGGTTGTCAGCGGCAGTGCCATGGCATCCGTATCGCCCGGTTCGCTCACTCCATTTCCGCAACGCGTGTTGCCGGTGCTTGTGCAAGTCAACGCGCAGGGCAAGGTGACCTCGGCGTCGCCCGCCATCGCTCTCGAACCACGGATGAGCCGCCTGCTTTCGCAGAATCTGGACGAAATGATTACCACGCCGGCCGAGGTCCATGGCCGTGCAATCGCCAGTCAATTCATCCTCAACCTGCAACTGGAGGCGGCCAAGCGTCCCGACGGCAATTACGACGCGCACTTCGTCTCGGTCTCGACGCAGCCGGTGCCGGCTGGAAATTGGCACTGGGTGGATATCGAAGGGCGCCTTTGGGCGCTGGCCGGGCCGGATGGTCGTCCGCCGCTCGGCCACCAGCGGCTCCTGGAACCACGGCTGCATCAGGACAATCGCTCCTACGCTCCGGCTATCACCGCACCTTCGCCGAGCACGGCAGCACCTGCACGTGGAGCCACGCACGGCCCCTGAATCCGATGGTCAGTAGCAGAAAAGCCCGTCAACCAAGACGGGCTTTTTTGTGGCCGCGTTTCCAGCCTATTCGGCCAATCGCCGCAGGAATGCATTGCGCCACGCAGTCACATCCTGCTTCTCCAGCACATCCATCATCCGGCGCCAGCGCGTGCGGCGCTCGTGCAGCGGCATGGTGAGGGCGATGCCGAGGGCTTCGGCGACTTCTTCCGTGTCGGCCGGGTTGACCAGCAGGGCATCGCCCAGCTCCTGAGCGGCCCCGGCGAAACGCGACAACACCAGTACGCCGGGGTCCTGCGGGTCCTGGCTGGCGACATATTCCTTGGCGACGAGGTTCATGCCGTCGCGCAGCGGCGTTACCAGGCCCACGCGGGCGGTGCGGTAGTAGCCGCTCAGCAGGCTGTGCGGGAAGGAATTGTTGACGTAACGGATCGGCACCCAGTCGGGCGCGGCATACATGCCGTTGATATGGCCCGCGCTGCGCTCCAGCTCCCGGCGAATCTGGCGGTACTCGGGTACGCCGCCGCGCGAGGGCGGGGCGATCTGCAGGAACGTCACCTTGCGATGCAGCTGCGGCGAGCGTTCAAGCAGGCGCGCATAGGCGTGGAACCGCTCGGGCAGACCCTTGGAATAGTCCAGCCGATCCACACCGATGATCATCGCGCGGCCTTCCAGGCTCTGGCGCAGCTGGTGGATTTCCTCGTGTTCGTCGGCGTGACTCGCGGTTTCCGCAACCTCGCGCGTATCGATGCCGATGGGAAACGCCTCGACGCGGAACTGCCGGCCGCTGGAGGTCTGGATGCGTCCGTCGCGGCGCCGGGTGGCGCCGATCTCGTGGAGGAAATATTCCTCCAGCGAGCGCCGGTCGCGTGGCGTATGCACGCCCACCAGGTCGTAGCTCGCCAGTGTCTCCAGCAGTTCCTGATGGCGTGGAAGCGCAATCAGCAACGCCGCCGCGGGCAATGGCGTGTGCAGGAAGAAGCCGATGCGATTGCGCACGCCGCGTTCGCGCAACATTGCCGCGAGCGGAATCAGGTGATAGTCGTTGATCCACACCAGGTCGTGGGGGCCGATCAGCGACATCAGGTGCTCGGCGAACAGATTGTTGACGCGCAGGTAGCCGGCCAGGTGCTTGCGGTTGTAGTCGACCAGATCGGGCCGGTAATGCAGCAGCGGCCACAGCGTGCGATTGGCGAAGCCGTCGTAGAAATCGTCGTGGTCCTGACGCGACAAGTCGATCGTGGCGTACTCGACCATGCCGTCGCGCTCGCGATGCACTTCACCGCCGGTCTGCCGAGCCATCTTGCCGCTCCAGCCAAACCAGCAGCCACCGCGATCCTGCAGCGCCGCGCGCATGGCCGATCCCAGTCCGCCGGTTGCCGTCTGATCCGGCAGCGCCACGCGATTGGAAACCACTACCAGCCGTCCCTGGCTATGACGTCCTGACATCACAGTGCGTCCTCCCAGCGCCTGGACAGGCGCATGGCAGCCTGGATCAGGCCGACCATCGAATAGGTTTGCGGAAAATTGCCCCAGTGCTCGCCGCTGCTTGGCGCGATGTCCTCGGACAGCAGCCCCAGCGGGTTTCGCTGCGCGAGCATGTGCTCGAACATGGCGCGTGCGCGCTCCCTGCGTCCCGTCGCGGCCAGCGCATCGATGTACCAGAAGGTGCAGATGTTGAAGCTGGTCTCCGGGGCGCCAAAGTCGTCCGGGGCGATGTAGCGGAACAGGTAGTCGCCGCGTCCCAGCGCTTCGCCGATGGCATCGACGGTGGCGATGAAGCGCGGGTCCATCGCGTCGATGAAGCCGATGTCGGCGAGCAGCAACAGGCTCGCGTCGAGGTGCTCGCCATCGTAGGCATCCACGAACGTGCCCAACCTCTCGTTCCACGCGCGCGCCTCGATCCGCGCATGCAGGGCCACGGCCTCGTTGTGCCAGTCGCGCGCAGCCTCGTCCAGGCCCAGTTCGGTGGCGATATGCGCCAGGCGATCGCACGCCGCCCAGCACATGGCGGCGGAATAGGTGTGCACCGCTGCGCGTCCGCGGAATTCCCACAGGCCCGCGTCCTGTTCTTCGGCCATGCGCAGCGCCAAGCGGCCCATGCGTTCGAGGCGACGGAAAGTCAGCTCATCGCCGGGGTGTTCCAGGCGGCGGTCGAAAAAGATCTGGGCCGAGGCCAGCACCACCGACCCGTAGACATCGTTCTGCCGCTGGCGCCAGGCATCGTTGCCCACGCGCACCGGTCCCATGCCGCGATAACCCGCGAGGCTCTCCACCTGCATCTCCGTCAATTCATGCTCGAAAGTGATGCCGAATACCGGCCCGATCTCGTGGTCGCCGTCGGCTGCCACGAGGTTGAACACGTACCGGATGTACTCCTCCATGCTCCGTGTCGCGCCGAGACGGTTGAGTGCGCGCACGGTGAAGGCGGCGTCGCGCAGCCAGCAATAGCGGTAATCCCAGTTGCGCTCCGAGCCTGCCGATTCGGGAATGGACGTGGTGAGCGCGGCGACGATGGCGCCGGTGGCTTCGTATTGGCACAGCTTGAGCGTGATCGCCGAGCGGATCACCGCTTCCTGCCACTCGTACGGCACGGAAAGATTGCGCACCCATTCGCGCCAGTAGGCAATGGTGCGTTCCAGCGTGTGATGGATGAAATCGCCCGGGTTATGCGTGAGGGTCTCGTCCGGACCGAACACGAAATGCGCGGGGCGTTCAAGGATGAAAGGCAGCGCGCGCTCGATCATCGGCGAGGCGACGTCGCTGGTAAGCCGTTGCACCACGCCACTCAGCATGAAACGGATGTGGTTGCTGCCGGAAGTGGTCTGAGGCTGGTTGGCGCCGTAGTCGCACAAGGGGCGAAGCAACACGCGGATGCGCGGCGCACCACCGATGGGGCGCACGCGGCGCGCGATCATTACCGGATGATAGAAGCGGCCGCGCGTACGAAAGCGTGGCATGTAATCGACAATCTCCACGCCGGCGCCCTGCTTGTCGTACAGGCGTGTGACCAGCACCGCCGTGTTGACCATGTAGTGCTGTTCGGAACGCTCGAAATCTTCGAGCTGGATCGTCCAGTCGCCACCTTCACTGCGTGGCGACAGCAACGCGCAGAAGCTTGCGTCGCTGTCGAAGCGCGGCAGGCAGCACCAGACGATGCGCCCCTGCCCGTCGATCAGGGCGGCAACGCTGCCGTTGCCGATGACACCCAATGCCAGGCTGGCCTGAGTGGAGGGGCTGCTCGTGAGCAGATCCTTAGCTGCTTCCTCCTGAGGAATGGGCATGCGAGAGGGCTCCGTGCTTGAGCGCGTGCAAGACGCGGAAAAGCCAGGCCCGCGCGGCGGCGGGCTCGGGCAGGGAATAGCGGGCCAGGCTCGGCTCGCGGTGACCCACGCGCACGCTCAGGCCACTCTGCAGATTGGCGGTCGCAAAGCCGTGCTCGTCGGTGAGATCGTCGCCGACGTACACCGGAAGGCGACCGTGGAAAGGTCGTGCGGACAGCAGGGTGGCTACTGCCTGTCCCTTGTCCATGCCTACGGGCTTGAGTTCGATGACCATGTTGCCCAGCTGCATTTCGTAGCCTGCCAGGTTGGGCAGCACGGCCTCGACATTTTCGCGCAAGGCGGCGAACTGTTGCGGCGCAGTGCGGCTATGCAACGCCACGGCGATGCCCTTGTCTTCCAGCGTGACGCCCGGCAAGCGGTCGGCGACGGCGGCAGCGATTTCGCGCACCAGCATGCGTCGCGCCGCCCCGATGTGGACGCCGCGATACCGTCCATCGGCACCGCGTATTTCCAGTCCGTGCAGGCCGGCCATCGCCCACGGCGGATGGCCAAACAGATCATCCAGGTCATCAAGGCTGCGGCCACTCACCACGGCAAGCGCGCCGTCGAGCGTAGCGTGCAGGTCGTCGATGAGATCGCGCAGCCGACTGTCCACGCATATCTGGTCGGGTTGGTCCGCGAAATCGACCAGCGTGCCGTCCACGTCGAGGAACAACGCCCAACGGTCGTCCACGCCAGGCAAGGGCGGAGCCGGAAGGCGCGACGGGTCGGACATGATGGAAAGGGGCAGGGGAGATGACACGAAGGCGAGACTAGCAAGGCAAATGTGAAGGCGATCTATGGGCAGCCAACGCCGGCTGAAAGGCCGCACCGTTGCTGCATGCGTCAACGCTTGAATCACACGGCGATGAGCCGCATCTCACGAAGCAGTAGCGGCGGGGCCGCCAAATCCTATTGATCGAGGGGACAACCCATGCGGATGGACAAACTCACCTCGCGCTTCCAGCAGGCGTTGGCCGATGCGCAGTCACTGGCCGTCGGGCGCGACAACAACATGCTCGAACCGGTGCACGTGATGGCAGCCTTGCTGGAGCAGCAGGGCGGCTCGACCGCGCCGTTGCTGACGCAGGCGCAGGTCAACGTGCCTGCGCTGCGCCAGCGCGTGAACGAACAGCTCGAACGCCTGCCGCGCGTCAGCGGGCAGGAAGGCAACGTGCACGTCGGCAACGAACTGACGCGCCTGCTCAATCTCACCGACAAGCTTGCGCAGCAACGTGGCGACCAGTTCATCGCCAGCGAACTGTTCGTGCTGGCAGCGCTGGAAGACAAGGGCGAGCTCGGCGCTTCGCTGAAAGCGGCCGGCGCCAGCAAGGCCAACGTGGAGGCCGCCATCGACAAGCTGCGTGGCGGCGAGAAGGTGCAGAGCGAGAATGCGGAAGAACAGCGCCAGGCACTGGAGAAATACTGCATCGACCTCACCGCGCGCGCCGAGAGCGGCAAGCTCGACCCGGTGATCGGACGCGACGAGGAAATCCGCCGCACCATCCAGGTGCTGCAGCGTCGCACCAAGAACAATCCCGTGCTGATCGGCGAGCCCGGCGTGGGCAAGACGGCCATCGTCGAAGGCCTCGCCCAGCGCATCGTCAAGGGCGAAGTGCCCGAAGGCCTGCGTGATCGTCGCGTGCTGTCGCTGGACATGGGCGCACTGATCGCCGGCGCCAAGTTCCGCGGCGAATTCGAGGAGCGCCTTAAGGCCGTGCTCAACGACCTGGCCAAGAACGAAGGCCAGATCATCCTGTTCATCGACGAACTGCACACCATGGTCGGCGCCGGCAAGGCGGATGGCGCCATGGATGCGGGCAACATGCTCAAGCCCGCGCTGGCGCGTGGCGAGCTGCATTGCATCGGCGCCACCACGCTCGACGAGTACCGCAAGTACATCGAGAAGGATGCTGCGCTGGAACGTCGCTTCCAGAAGGTCTATGTCGGCGAACCCAGCGTGGAGGACACCATCGCGATCCTGCGCGGCCTCAAGGAGCGCTACGCGGTGCACCACGGCGTGGAGATCACCGATCCGGCCATCGTTGCCGCGGCCACGCTGTCCAATCGTTACATTCCCGACCGCCAGCTGCCGGACAAGGCCATCGACCTGATGGACGAGGCCGCGTCACGTATCCGCATGGAAATCGATTCCAAGCCCGAAGAACTCGATCGGCTGGAGCGTCGGCTGATCCAGCTGAAGATCCAGCGCGAGATGCTGAAGAAGGAAACCGACGACGCGTCGAAAAAGCGCCTCGCCGATCTGGAAACCGAC
>NZ_DASRZX010000054.1:0-10041 GCF_035685885.1 Dyella sp.
GCGCTGCGCAACATCAGCAAGAAATGGACGCTGCCCATCCGCGATTGGAAGGCCGCGCTCAACCGCTTTACCATCCAGTTCGAGGGGCGCCTCCCTCAGCTGTAATGCAATCCCCGTTTACACAAAAATCTGCACACGCTCGATCGCGGACTAGGTTAGCTGGTTGACGACAGGCGCGACCCTTGCTGCTGCCTTCCGTTCTGTTTTCTGCACGGAAGCCCTGCATGCGCTTTAACTGGACGTTTGACCCTCAGAATCACTCACTTCGCGCGCCGTCCGGCCGGACGGTCACCGTGCGCGAAATCGCGACCTGGCTACAAGATCGCGTCGCAAAGCCGATCCATATGCAGGCAATCCATGCGGCGACCGGTGACAGGGCGTCCGAAGACCACGGTGCTCAAGCAAACATCCGCTACGCCATGAAGCGCAATTTGCTTGCCGGCAAGTCGTCGGTCACGTCGCCAAGAACTCCATGACTTCAGTGGTCGTCAGTTCGAGGCGCCAGATATCTGAAAAAGGTTGCAGAGCCCCTGCCCTCGATAACACGGGCTAATCGCACCAGGCCCAGTCACCAGGCAAGTGCCGGATGGGTGCGGTTTCCCTGTTTACCCCCCCGACGATCAGCCTTGTGCCAAGGGCCCATAGAAGTGCGACGCCGTCACTCCGTCATCGATGATGGTCCCGCGTTGTACGTTTCGTCGCTGACTTTCTCCATCCAGTGAACCGCGCTGCCATCGACCGCTTCCTGCACGGCGATGTGGGTCATCGCCGTGGTAGGCGTGGCGCCGTGCCAGTGCCGGTGGCCGGGCGGGCAGACAATGATGTCGCCGGCATTGATTTCGACGGTCGGCTCGCCCTCGCACTGGGTCCAGCCCTTGCCCGCGGTGACGATGAGCACCTGCCCGCGCGGATGCGTGTGCCAGGCACTGCGCGCGCCCGGTTCGAAGGTGACGATGCCGCCGGAGATTGTCGCGTCACCCGAGCCCTTGAAAGGCATGTCGATGCGGACGTTGCCGGTGAAGTACTCAGCCGGCCCTTTCGCGGAGGGGATACTGCCGTTACAGATCAATTGCATGAAGTTCTCCTGTGGACAGGTGGTGAGCACCTGCAGGGGCATAAGGTTCTTACGCACTCGTGTTCTCGTTGACCACACGCAGGGCATTGAGCGTGCGTGGGTAACCGATGAACGGTAGGAGTTGGGTCAGCACGGCCACCAGCAAGGGTCGCGAATTGCCCATCGCTACGTTGCCCGCAACGTGGCCTGCAAGCTGCGGTTCGCACCCGCCCAATGCCGCGAGCATCGCGAACGTCAGCAGCTCGCGTGTTGCCAGGTCAAGACCGCCACGGGTGTAGTAATCGCCGAAACAATTGGCCGCCAGGAAGCGCTGGATGTGCGCCTGGTCCTGCGGCGCCTGCGCGGCCATCTGTTCGATACCGTCGCCGAAGATGCGCGCCTGCACCTCGCGGCCACGCTCGAAGCGGCTCGGAGCATCCGTCGTGGCCTGCCCCGCCAGCGGCAGGGCGATACCGCGTTCGCTCAGCACCTCGTTCGTGGCGTGCAGGAAATCGAAAGCCCTGCCCATGCCGACGTAGGGGACGTTCTGGTAGAGGATTTCCTTGGTGACGACCGGCGTCACGCCGACATCGAGTGCTGCGCCCAGCATGACGCGGTACTCGTTCACCGCATGGCAGGCAATCAATGCGGCGAGCTGCACCATCAGGCGCAATGGCAGGTCCATCGGTGCCGCTTCCTGGACTTCATCGAATGCCCAGTTGTCGAAGCGCTCGACGAACTCGGGATCGGTGACGGCGAGCGTGGACACGCGGTCCGGGAACAGTTGCTCATGGTTACGCTTTGCAGCGTCGGTGATCGCCATGACAGTGTCCTATCGGCCGGTACGGGCGGCAAGACTCGCTGGGTAGCGGTCGCCCTGCACCTGGATGCGGGCCAGCACCGCGCCGATGCCTTGCAGATCCTGGCTGGTCAGCTCGATGGACGCCGCACCCAGGTTCTCGCGCAGGCGATGCGATTTGGTGGTGCCTGGAATGGGCACGATCCACGGCCGTTGTGCCAGCAGCCAGGCAAGCGCGATCTGCGCCGGCGTGACGCCTTTCTCGGCGGCGATCCGGCCCAGTTCGACCACGAGCGCCTGGTTGGCTTCGCGCGCCTCGACCGAGAAGCGCGGCACGACGTTGCGGAAGTCGTCCTTGCCGAACGTGGTGTGCTGGTCGATGGTGCCGGTCAGGAACCCCTTGCCCAGCGGACTGAACGGCACGAAGCCGATGCCGAGTTCCTCGCAGAGCGGGAGGATTTCTTCCTCGGGCTGACGCCACCACAGCGAGTATTCGCTTTGCAGGGCGGCAACCGGCTGCACGGCATGGGCACGTCGTATTGACGTGGCGCCAGCCTCTGAAAGGCCGAAGTGGCGGACCTTGCCTTCGGCGATCAGCTGCTTGACCGTCCCGGCCACCTCTTCCATCGGCACGTTCGGATCGACCCGGTGCTGGTAGAACAGGTCGATGCGGTCGGTGCGCAGATGCCGCAGCGACGCCTCGGCCACCGCGCGGATGCGCTCCGGTCGGCTATCCGTTCCTGCTTGCGCGTTGCCATCGGCAAAACCGAACTTGGTCGCAAGCACGACCTGATCCCGGAAAGGCTCCACTGCCTCCCCGACCATCTCTTCGTTCAGAGCCCCATAGGCTTCGGCGGTGTCGAAGAAGGTCACGCCCTGCTCGAACGCCTGGCGAATGAGGGCAACGCCCTGGCTGCGATCGACGCCCGTGCCAATACCGTAGCTCAGGCCCATGCAGCCGAAACCGAGCGCGGAGACGAGGGGGCCGTGGGCGCCGAGGGTGCGATGCGGCATGGCCGCGCCGGGGGTGATCTTTTCCATGGAATGCTCCTGGACTCAGTAGAAGCCGCCAGTCTGCTCGCTGCGGGGCTATCTGATAACCCGGGCAATATCGAATGGACTTATGATCCATATCGATCAATCTTGGTGAGCCCGCACGTGGCCGGTGAGCATTACAACGACCTGCAAGCGTTCCTCGTGGTCGCCCGGGTGGGCAGTTTCACGCGAGCCGCCGCACAACTCGGGCTGTCGCAATCGGCCTTGAGCCACAAGATTCGGGGGCTCGAGGCCCGGCTGGGGATCCGGCTGCTCACGCGCACTACCCGCAGTGTTTCCCCGACGGAGGCTGGCGAGCGATTGATGCAGGCCACCGCCGCGAACTTCGAGAACATCGATCTCGCGCTGGCCAGCTTGAGCGAGCTACGGGACAAGCCCAGCGGCAACATCCGCCTCACCACCAGCGAGCATGCCGCCGCGAGCATTCTCTGGCCGGCCCTTGAGCGCTTCCTGCCGAAGTATCCCGACATCCACGTCGAGGTGATCAGCGATTCGACACTCACCGACATTGCGGCGGAGCGCTTCGACGCGGGGATCCGCCTCGGTGAGCAGTTGGCGAAGGACATGATCGCAATCCCGATCGGTCCGCCTACGCGCCTGGTCGTGGTAGCGACCCCGGCTTACTTTGCAGCGCACGCGCCGATCAGGACTCCGCATGACCTCACGGCGCACGACTGCATCAATATCCGGTTCTTGACCCACGGCGGCTTGTACACGTGGGAATTCGAGAAAAAAGGCCGCGCCCTGAAAGTCCGGGTGGAAGGCCGTCTGATCTTCAATAGCATCGAGCGTATCCGCGTCGCGGTGCTTGCTGGATTCGGCATCGCCTATCTTCCAGAAGGCATGGTCAGTGACGACATGTCAGCCGGCCGATTGCAGCAGGTACTTGATGACTGGTGCCCGCTCTTTCCCGGCTATCACCTTTACTACCCGAGCAGGCGGCAGCCATCTCCAGCCTTTGCATTGCTGGTCGAGGCGCTTCGATACAGAAAGTGAATTCGGGAATAGACGGTGGTGTTTCGCCCTCAGCCGGATGCGGACTGCGGATGCCGGTGATGACTGAGCACTATTCCGCCCGGTCGGAATGAAGCGCCTCACTCGATCTCGATGCAAAGGACGTGATCTTCGATGCGACGATCCCGTACGACCAGAGTTTCTTCGAAGCCTTGATCGGGTTATCCAGTCGGAGCCCTGGCTGGATCGTGATAGAGCGATGATCGATATCCTCGGGACCCTGGGCATTGAGAAGGGAAAGCCACTTACCCCTGACGAGCGCACAAAGAAGTTGCTCGTTTCCGCTATAGGAGGCACATGCTTGGCTCGATATGCGCTACGACACCTCGCCCGCCTGTTACCCGGGAACGCACTGGTTCTTTGTTCGATCGCACGTGGAAGCTTCCCGACTTCGAGCGGGTCAATAGCCCTGAACTTCAGCACCAAGACGGCCTCCGAGAAGTCCCTTTGGGTAATAAGCGGAGCTAAGTCTTGTTGAGCGACATCAGGCCTGAAGCCAGTAGTTTTACGCCACTTCGCACCGTATTTTTACGGTCGATCCACCAGGGTGGTTCGTGATCTGATCGGCTGAACCGTCATAGCCGAGGGTGACCGCCATGCGCGTGCACTTGAAGTGGTCGCTTGCTTGCGTGATCGCTGCCGCGAGCATGAGTTCGGTCACCGCACAGGAGTACACCTTCAAAGGTGGCTACCCCACGCCGGAGACCGCGCAGAAAGCCTACGACGATGCTGATCTGGCACGCGCGATAGAGGCGTACAAGTTCTTCTTTCCCACCGTTTCGATACTGGGTACGTGGACGGGCAACATTAACGCCGGCACGCGGCCCAACGAGGTGATGCTGATCTTGCACGGCATGCCGGAGCAAGTGGTGTTCACTCCCAACTCCGATACGCCCTACGCCGGTGGAAACATCGATCTGTCGCATGGCCCCATGGTGGTGGAGATGCCGCCTGGGCCGTTGATGGCGGTCGTCAACGATCTGAACCAGCGCTACGTGATGGACATGGGCATACCGGGCCCGGACAAGGGCAAGGGTGGCAAACACCTGATTCTTCCGCCCGGCTACAAAGGAACGATTCCAGCGGGATACCACGCGGTGGCGGCAACGACTGATCGCGTGCTGCTACTGGTCCGCGTCATTCCACCCAAGGGCGACGAGGCCGCCGGCGTGGCGTTGCTCAAGACGGTCAAGATTCATCCGCTCAACCCTTCACCGGATTGGAGGGGCATTGCGTGGGTCGACCAGGGCACCAAGCCTGGCGACTTCTCGCCGGTGAGCTGGGAACGCAAACTCGACTACTGGAAGCAACTCAAGAACGTCATCGACAACGACCCGCCGTACGAGGCGTATCGCATGGAGTATGGGCGGCTAGCCACGCTCGGTATCGAGAAGGACAAGCCGTTCGAGCCGGATGCGCGCATGACCAGGATCCTGGAGAAGGCGGCGCAAATGGCCAACGACCAGATGCGCGTGCAGTCGTTCGCCGACCGTCGTGCGGATCGCGTCGTGTGGCCCGACCGTCACTGGGAATGGGCCGTGCTTCGCCCCGAGAATGGCACCTTCGATTTGCCTGCGTACAAGGATCTGGACGCGCGCTCCAAGTGGTTCTACCAGGCGCAGATCGAATCACCCGCAATGTTCCGGCGTGATGCCGGAGCGGGCTCGCTTTATTGGCTGGGTGTGCGTGATGCCAACAATGCATTTCTGGATGGCGGCAAGACCTACAAGCTGTCCGTGCCGCTGCCCGTTCCCGCCAATTTGTTCTGGTCCATCACCGTGTACGACCCGGAGACCCGAAGCGAGATCGTGACCAAGCAAGACAAAGCCGCACTGCGTTCGATGTTCGAGCTGAAAAGCCTGACAGGATCAACCGTGGACCTTTATTTCGGCCCGAAAGCACCGGCCGGTCATGAAGGCCAATGGGTCCAGACCATCCCCGGAAAAGGCTGGTTCACTTATTTCCGCATCTACGGTCCGCAAAAAGCAGCATTTGATGGAACGTGGAAGCCAGGCGACTTCGTGGAATTGAAGTAGCGCCCTTGCTCCCGAGCCAAGCTCTGCTGCGGCTCACGAGCGAAAGCGAATGTCCACGATGCCCTGATCACGCGTCGCATGTACAAAACTGCGCTGCCCCACGCGGAGGCTGTCGCACACATCGTGGATAAGCGTGGAATCAAATTCGACCCCAACATCGTTGAAACCTCCGTGTCCAATCACGAGTGGCTTCGCCCTATTTCTGAGCGACAGGCCGAAGGCACGCGCCGGTGGCGTGAAAACGGTCGTCACCAGTTCCAGCGCATGCCCGCCTTGCCATCCCACGCGTACCCGTGACAACGATCTCCAATCAATCGCCCCTCAGGCCTGCCGCAGGCCGAAAGTAAGCGCGGTTGTGCGCAGCCTTCTTTGCGAGCAGTTGGCGAATTTGAGATCATGGAAGATTGTCCTTCAGTGTCTGCAACTTCATGCACATCGGCATCGACTTCGGTACTAGCTACTCGGCCGCGGCCGCCATCAGAGATGATGAGCTCGTCCTGGTCCGGTTCGGCGATGCGGACCAGTTCCGTACGGCGGTGTACTTTCCGGAACTTGTGCCCGATCCCGGCGATTTCGAGCTGACACCCGAGCTCGAAGCCCAACTGGAGTCATACATCCGTTCGACCCGCAACGACCTGCGCCACCAGGCAGCTGCTGCTGCCGCCCGTGGCGAGGCGCCTGTTGCACGCTCGGATGACGAAGTGCGTCGAGAAGCGCTGCGTGTCGTACGCCGACAATGGGTCGAAGAGCAGACTCGCGCGGCGACTACGCCCGTCACCAGCTTCCAGCATGCGCTGTTCGGTGAGGATGCTGTAGAGGGTTATCTACAGAGTGGCGGCGGCAACCTGATCGAGTCGCCCAAGTCGATGTTCGGCTATCGACTGGATCCGCAAGTGCGCCGGGTGATCGTGCATATCGCCACGCACATTCTCGAACATATTCGCCTCACGGCAAGCCAGCAATTCGGTGAACCCGTGCGCGGCGCAGTGATCGGTCGCCCCGTGGAGTTTCGTAGCTCGATGGGCGCCGCCGGATCGGAGCAGGCCATCGAGATACTGCGCGAAGCCGCCGCTGCGGCAGGCTTCGATGAGGTGCGCTTTCTAGAGGAACCTGCCGCTGCCGCGATGCACTATCACAAGAACCTCGCGGACAGGCAGCATGCGCTGATCGTTGACATCGGCGGCGGCACGACCGACGTCACGCATGCCGAGCTTGGTGGCGCGACATCACCACTTATTGCCTGCAACTGGGGGCTTCCCAAGGGTGGCACTGATCTTGACGTAAGCCTTAGCCTGCTCAGTTTCATGCCCCTGATGGGCAAGGACACCGTGCGCGTGCCGCAGCATCAGTTTGTGGAAGCGGCCAGCGTGCACAACCTGCCTAAGCAACGTGAGTTCCGCAAACAGAACTATCGTCTGGTCGCTTCGCCTTACGGCCCGCGCTTGCGCGCCCTGCAGGAACTGGGCGCTACCACGCGACTCAACCAGGCTGCTGAGCGCACCAAGATCAATTTGAGCAACGCGACGAGCTATCGCACGCAGCTCGATTTCATCGAACACGGCCTCGCCGTCGATGCCAATCGCGACGATCTGGACACGGCCATCGAGCCTTTTCTCACGCAGCTGGAGCGCATACTCACCACCGTCCGCGACGCCCTGACCACCCTGCCCGCCAGCGTCTTCCTCACTGGCGGCGCCTCGCGCTCACCCCAGATAAAAGCCAGGGTGGCCGCGTGCTTTCCGGAGATTCCTTTGGTGCATGGCGACCCCTCGCTAGGCGTGGTCTCCGGACTGGCCGAGGCCGCCAGGGAAGCGACGCTGCTCGCCTCGGCGTGATGTTTCGGGCACTCGTTGCAGACGATGCACAGCGTAATCGTCCTTATGGCATGCGAAAGAGGACGACCCCTGGTACCAACGCAATGTCTCGCCGCCTCCCGTACGGCGACAGGTTCATGCCAACGGCAACGAAGATGTCGCACAACGTCGACCACCTGCCCTATGCGCTGGTCAACTCGCAGCCTTCATGTCTTGCAGCGTCGTCGGCAGTAGTTCGGCGACGGTCGGATGGATATGCACGGCATGCGTCACGGTCTGGTACGTTGCTTTGGCATACATCGTGTCCAGCAACGCATGGATCGCTTCGTCGCCGTTGACACCCAGGATGGCGGCGCCAAGCAACTGCCCGCTGCCACCATCGACGATGACCTTCATCATGCCCGTGGTTTCACCACGCTCGATGGCGCGCCCCACGCGTGCCATGGGGCGCGTGCCAACGCGCACATCATGGCCCTGTTTCTTCGCCTCCTGCTCCGTCAGGCCGATGCGCGCGAGCGGTGGATCAGTGAACAGCGCGTAGCACGGAATGCGGTCGGAGATGCGGCGTGATTCGCCATCCAGCAGGTTCGCGGCGACGATCTCGTAATCGTTGTACGACGTGTGGGTGAACGCGCCCTTGCCATTGCAGTCGCCCATGGCCCAGATGCCTTGCACGTTGGTGCGGCATTGGTCGTCCACGGCGATGTAGCCGTGCCTGTCGATGGCAACGCCGGCCTTGTCGAGGCCAAGCGCGTCGGTGTTGGGTTGCCTGCCGACTGCCAGGAGAATATGCGAGCCGTGCACCTCCATGCGCGGATCGGCGCATCGGGCAACCACACTGACTCCACCAGCGGCTCCATGCAGCTCGATGCATTCGGCGCCCACATGAATCGTGATGCCTTCCTGACGCAGCATCTCCACAACGGCATCGGCGATTTCCGGATCTTCCCGTGGCAGCAGGCGTTCGCTGCGTTCGATGATGGTGACCTCGGAGCCGAAGCGGCGGAACATCTGCCCGAATTCCAGGCCGATATAGCTTCCGCCCACGATCAACAGATGCTTCGGCAACTCCCGCAACTGCAGGATGCCCACGTTGGTGAGATAGGGCACGCTATCCACACCGGGAAAATCGGGCGTCGCGGCACGACCGCCCACGTTGAGGAAAATTTCGCTTGCTTCGACAAGCGCCTCACCCACGCGCAACGTCCGCGGCGACTCGAACGATGCATGACCGCGGATCAGCGTGAGATTGGGTACGCCGGCCAGCCACGTTTCAAGGTTGCTGCGGGATCGGTCGGAAATGCCGCGCGTCCGCTGCCAGACCTTTTCCATGTCTACCGACAGTCCACCCGCCGCCATCACGCCGTACTCAGCCGCCCTTCGCCCGAGGTGCGCCGCGTACGCACTTGCCACCATCGCCTTGGTGGGAATGCAACCGGTGTTGACGCAAGTGCCGCCCACCAGCTTGCGCTCGATCAGCGCTACCTTGCGGCCCGAACGGCTCAGGCGCTCGGCCAAAGAAGGGCCTGCCTGCCCTGCCCCTACCACCACGGCATCGAATCGCTGGGTCATCGCGGGCTTCCGGAGGTTTGCGTGGACGCGAGCGTGGCATCCGTCCGGGAAAGGTTTCGTCAAGGCTATCTTTCAGGGCGCACCGGCGGCTGCATTCCGCGATCAGCGTTTCTTGACCAGGGCGAACAGAGGCATCGACACGAGCAGCACCAACAGCGCCTTGCGATCGAGTTCGGCAGATTGACCGATGACCACGCTGAGGCAGTACAGCCAGGCGATCACGCCGATGACGATGAAGAGCTGTGTCTTTCCGGAAAGCAACCCCAATGTCTGGTTCATTCGCCACATGGCCACGACCGAATAGATATACGGGACCGACATGAGGATGACGGTGGCGTCGGTGATATGGGCGAACTGCGTGGCCACGTCCGGCGAAGTGGAAAGAAGCAGCATCACCATCATCATGAGGCCGGTGATCACCAGATTCTGCACGGGCATGCCGTGCTGATTGGTTGAAGCAAACCGGCGCGGAAACATGCCGTCGTTGGCGGCGGCCTGTGCCGACTGCGCCACGATGAGTATCCAGCCGACCAGGGATCCCGATGCCTTGAGGATAGCGGCGAGAGAAATCCCGATCGCCGCCCACGAACCCAGCATGATACCGGCCGCGTCCGCAAACGGCGCACCCGAAATGCGCAGCTCCTTGCCGGGAATGATGCCCATCAGCACCGTGCAACAGGAAATATAGATCACCGT
>NZ_DASRZX010000055.1:0-32426 GCF_035685885.1 Dyella sp.
TCACTCCCGGGTTCTTGTCCGCAGGGGCGCCATACGTGCCGAAGGACGCAAGCAGCAACAGGCATGAGCCGGATAAACGCTTCATCAAGGCTTCCACCGGTAGCCGACGCCATGCACGGTTTCGATCGCGTCGAACTCCGGTGCCACCGCGATGAACTTCTTGCGGATGCGCTTGATGTGCGAGGTGATGGTGGCGTCGTCCACCACCAGCTCCGCTTCGCGCATCAACTGGTCGCGGTTCTTCACGTGGCCGGGGAAGCGCACCAGGGTGTGCACCATCCAGAATTCGGTCACGGTGAGCGGAATCTCCTCGCCGTTCCAGGTAATGCGCATGCGTTCCGATTCCAGCTTCAGTGGCCCGTGCCCGATCACGGTTTCGCTGGACGCCGGCACCTTGAGCGACTCGATGCGCCGGAACAGCGCCGCGATGCGCGCCGCCAGCTGGTGCAGGCTGGTGTCCTTGCTGAGGTAATCATCGGCGCCCAGGCGCAGGCCGGAAATCACGTCGAAATCGGAATCGCGGGCGGTGAGGAAGATGATCGGCAGCGTGGCCGACTTGGCGCGCAGCTCGCGGCACAGGTCAAAGCCGCCCTCCGGCTCATCGCCCAGGCCGATGTCGATGATGACCAGCTCCGGCAGGCGCATGGCAAACGCGGTGGATGCCTCCTGCCGCGAACCATACCCGCGCGCGTCATAGCCGAAGCGGGTCAGCGCCTCGACGTAATTGGCGCGGATCAGCGGCTCGTCCTCGACGATGGCGATGCTGCGGCCCATGGTTCACTCCAGGTGGATGATGGCGCGCAGGTTGGCGTGTGCGGGCAGGACGCGCAAGCCATGGGCGCAAGATGCCCGTATTTCGCCATCTGCCATCGCCGCTCCGCCACAGCCGGGAACCGCCCGAAGCATGAAGGCTGGCGAAACGCACGCCCTGCCGAAGGCCGGCTACGCAAAAACCCACACGTCAGCGACAAACCTCTTGCCAGACTCGCGCCCGAATTTGCCCGCGTTCTGCCTTATTCGGGTCCCGGCCAAACCCCGGCCGGGAGGCGAAATGGAACCGTCACAGAAGGAGTACGAAGATGCGCCCCGATGGTCAGTCACCCGTCGACCCCAACGCCGAGCTGCAGGGCTTCGAGCCGCTGCGCGTGGTGCTGGCACTGGGTGCACTCCTGCTTGGTCTGGTCATGAGCCTGCATTGAAGGAGGCCGAACATGAATGGCGATATCGAACTCGACGATCCGTTCCTTTCCCCTGCCGTGGAAGGCATGGAGGCGGCTGGCGTGCACGGAAGCGCGCTGGCCGCCGCGGCCGATGAGCCCGATCCCGAATACTGGCAACCCCTCTGAAGCTTTGCTCCCGCTCCGTGGTCACGTTCCTTCCCCGCCCCTGGCGGGGATTTTTTTGCCCGGATGAATGAACTTGCGACGCGGGGAACCAAACCGGAAAAGGCCGGTCGGACATAGCGACGGTCGTGGATTCTTGCCGTGGATCCGTGGCCGTCGTGTGGTCTCCTCACACGTCGTTCCGACGAAACTTATCCCGGCGCGGGTTGCGCCGGGATTTTCTTATCCGGGCCCGGTGGGCGGTTTCAGCCAGCCAGTTGCTGGTGCATGGCGGCAATCACGGCCTGATAGTCCGGCGCGTTGAAGATGGCCGAGCCAGCCACGAAGGTATCCGCGCCCGCGGCACCGATCTCGCCGATATTGGCGGCCGTCACGCCGCCGTCGATCTCCAGCCGGATGGCGCGGCCGCTCTCGTCGATGCGGCGGCGCACCTGGCGCAGCTTGTCCAGCGCGCCTGGGATGAACTTCTGCCCGCCGAAACCCGGGTTCACGGACATCAGCAGGATCAGGTCCAGCTTGTCCATTACGTAGTCCAGATAGCTCAGCGGCGTGGCCGGGTTGAACACCAGGCCGGCCTGGCAGCCCGAATCCTTGATCAGGCCGATGGTGCGGTCGATATGCTCGCTGGCTTCCGGGTGGAAGCTGATCACACTGGCGCCCGCCTTGGCGAAATCCGGCACGATGCGGTCCACCGGCTTGACCATGAGATGCACGTCGATCGGCGCAGTGATGCCGTAGTCGCGCAGCGCCTTGAGCACCATCGGGCCCATGGTGAGGTTGGGCACGTAGTGGTTGTCCATCACGTCGAAGTGCACCCAATCCGCGCCGGCGGCCAGCGCCTTGGCGGTGTCCTCGCCCAGCCGCGCGAAGTCGGCGGAGAGGATGGACGGGGCGATGACGTTGGATTGCTTGCTCATGGTCGTTTCCTGTGGGAGCGCACGGTATGCGCGGCCTGGGGTTACGTGGCGGCTGCAGTCGCGCACAGGGTGCGCTCCCACAAGTCGACGCCGGGTTTATTTGAAGCCGCGCTCGGCCTTGATGCGTTCGTAGGCCGCGTTGATCTCGCTGGCGCGCGATTCGGCCTGCTTGCGCATGGTTTCGGGCAGGTCGCCCAGGCGGTCCGGATGGTGTTCGGAAATCAGCTTGCGGTACGCACGCTTCACCGCACGGTCGTCCACGCTGCGCGCAATGCCGAGCACGGTGTACGGGTCCGGACCTTGCGTGTTGCGCTGGGGCGGCACGTAACCGCCATTGCCGCCGTATTGGCCTTGGCCGCGCGAGTAGCCGGTGGCGTTCCAGGCATAGCCCTTCATCGCCATCAGCGCCATCAGCTCCATGTCGCTCACGCGCAGCGCGAAGGCGAGCTGGCGCAGGATGGCCATCTTTTCAGGCGGCGGATTGCCTTCGGCCAGCACGGTTTCGATCACCACATCGAGCACCGGGAAGGCGTGGTCGCGGCGCAGGCCCACCCAGCGGCGCAGTTCTTCAATGGCGAGGCTGACATTGAATTCGGGCTGCTTGCCCTGGTTGAACGCGACGATAGCCAGCTTGCGCTGCTCGTGTTCCAGGCCCATGCGCTGCATGAGGCGTTCGGCCACGGCGATCTCGGCCTCGGACACGCGGCCATCGGACTTGGCCACGGCACCCAGCACGTTGAACAAAGGGCCGATATAGCCGCCGGCCTCGGGTGTGACGCGGGCGCGCTGGCCCTTGCGCAGGCTGTCGATGATGAAGCCGGTGATGCCGCCGACGACGGCGCCTGGCAGGCCGTGACCGAAGATCAGTCCGAACAGGGCGAGCCAGAGGGTCCAGGTGAAGGTCATGGGTTGCCTTGAACGTGGGGCGTCTGCGCGCTGTACCAGCGTGCCAGTTCGTCGAGGTCGGCATCACTCATCGGGCCAATCGCGGCGCGCATCAAGGGCACGTTGCGGCGGCCATCGCGGTACTGCTTGAGCGCCTCGCGCAGGTATGGGAGTGGCTGCCCGGCCAGATTGGGCGCACCGGGAATCTGCGCCATGCCGGTTTCGCCGTGGCACGCGGCGCACAGACCCAGTCGTGCAGGCTTGGCAGGCGCCTGTGCATGGGCAGGCAGCGTTGCCACCAGTGCGGCCGCGAGCAACGGCCATACGCGCGCCCTGGCCCTGCGCTTGCCCATGCGCGATACGGCATCGATGCGGGAAGGCAGGACCATCAAGAAGCGCCTGGCTCAAAAAGCGCCGATTCTAGCAGCCGCCGCAAGCGCCGCCGGGCCCGACCGAACGCGGCTATGCGTTCCGCACAGGCCGTAGCCGTTAGAATGGACGGCTTCGCGGGCCCTGCGCGGGGCTCGACCATCGTATTTCCGCCCTGGTATGCCAGGCGGCCAGCCAGGAGCCAACGACCGTGCCCACCACCCTGCTGCAATCGAACCTGCCGGGCCTGGACCTGATTCACCGCGGCAAGGTGCGCGACGTCTACGCGCTGCCGCGCCGCCAACGCCCCGATGGCGGCCTTGAGGAAGCACGGTTGTTGATCGTCGCCAGCGACCGCCTGTCAGCCTTCGACGTGGTGCTGCCCGACCCGATTCCGGGCAAGGGCGAGATGCTCACGCAGATCTCCAACTTCTGGTTCGACAAGACCTCGCATCTGGTCCCCAATCACCTGCTCGATGTGCCGCTGGCCGACGTGCTGCCCGCAGGCACCGACCTCAAGCTCTACGAGAAGCGTGCCGTGGTCACGCGTCGTCTGAAGCCGGTGCCGGTGGAAGCCATCGCACGCGGCTACCTCATCGGGTCGGGTTGGAAGGACTACCAGGCCACCGGCTCGCTGTGCGGCATCAAGCTGCCGGCGGGCCTCAAGCAGGCGCAGCAGTTGCCGGAGCCGATCTTCACGCCGTCGACCAAGGCCGCCGTGGGCGACCACGACGAGAACGTGAGCTTCGATGCCGTGGTCGCCGCCGTCGGCGCCGACCTCGCCCAGCAGGTGCGCGAAGCCACGCTTTCCATCTACAAGTGGGCCGCCGCCTATGCCGCAGAGCGCGGCATCATCATCGCCGACACCAAGTTCGAGTTCGGCACCGACGAGAGCGGCAAGCTCTACGTGATGGACGAGATGCTGACGCCCGATTCCTCGCGCTTCTGGCCGGCCGATTCGTACCAGGTCGGCATCAGCCCGCCGAGCTACGACAAGCAGTTCGTGCGCGACTACCTGGAAACGCTGGGCTGGAACAAGCAGGCACCTGGCCCCAACGTTCCCGCCAACGTGATCGCCGCCACCGCGGCAAAGTACGCCGAGGCGCTGCAGCGCCTGGCCGACATCAAGCTCGACTGATGCGCGACATGCAGCACTGGCTCGACAACTACAGCGCCGACCACCAGCATCCCACCAACCGACTGCTGCACTGGATCTGCGTGCCGCTGATCCTTTGGTGCGCCATTGCGATGATGTGGACGATTCCCGTGCCCGCGATGATCGGCCGCCCCGGCTTCTGGTCCGTCGCCGTGCTGGTGCTGGCGTTCGCGTGGTACTGGAAGCATTCGCATCGCCTGGGTGGAGCGCTGCTGGTGGCACTGGTGTTGATGTGCGTGCTGACCGAGTTCGCGTATCGCCAGCTAGGCCCGCACACGCTGCTGCTCACCGCCGTCGGCCTGTTCGTGGTGGCGTGGATCGGACAGTTCATCGGCCATGCCATCGAAGGGCGCCGACCGAGTTTCCTCACCGACCTCGCGTATCTGCTGGTGGGTCCGGCGTGGTTGATGGACAAGCTGCTGCGCCGTGTCGGCATCTGAACAACGCCGGGAACTCCAAATCGCATGACAACCTTTCTCACCCTCATCAGCGCCCTGCTCTGGTGGGTGCTCTACAGCAGCATCGGCGCGCTGTTCATTGCCGTCATCGCGTGGTCCGTGATGCGCTGGATCGAGCGTTGCCCGGTGGTGTTCAACCGCGCCTATCTGGCCTGCCTGGTATGGAGTCTGACCACCCTGCTGATCGTTGCAGGCGTGGCGCTGCACGAGGGACACACGAAACCGCCATACACGCCGTTGCTTACCTCACCGCTGCTGCGCGGCGGCCTGCTGGTGGACATGGTGATCGGCGTGGTGGTGTTGTGGCGGCTGATTCCGCGTGTCGATGCGCATCGCGTGCGGCCGTCGAGCGCGTGCCTGGCGGTGGCAGTGATCATGGCCGTGGGCTTTGGCGTGGCGACCAGTTTGCTGGGTTGAGTTGGCGCGCCGTCTACCGCTGAGTAACGGAAGCCACAAAGGCCGATTGAACGCCAAGCGGGGATCTGTCTCCGTGGCTGACGGCCATCCCGCGGCATCTCGCGACGATATGCAGGCGTGTCGGCAACGGCCCGCGAGAGACAGGCGTGGGGACTGGTGCAAGCGGCTGTCGCGCACAGGGTGCGCTCCCACAGATGGAGCAAGCCGGATAAAAAGTGAAGCCAGCGGGATGAAAAAAGGCCGGCGCAAGCGCCGGCCTTTTTATTGGCCTTCCTCCGCAAAGGAGGAAGGCGACCAACCTCAGACCGTTTCCGGGTTCGGCTTGTCCGGGTCCAGCTTGTACGTCTTGATCGCACGCGACACATCCTTCGCGTTGACCTTGCCTTCCTTCGCCAGCGCGGCCAGCGCAGCGTGGGCGATCCAGTAGCGATCGACCTCGAAGAAGCCACGCAGGTTGGCACGCGTGTCCGAACGGCCGTAACCGTCGGTGCCCAGCACCGTGTAGCGCATGCCATCGGGCATGAACGCGCGGATCTGGTCGGCGTATTCGCGCACGTAGTCGGTGGCGGCCACGGCCGGACCCTGATGACCCTGCAGCAGGCCGGTGACATAGGCCACGCGCTGCTCGGCTTCCGGATGCAGGCGGTTCCAGCGTTCGGCGTCGAAACCGTCGCGACGCAGTTCGCTGAAGCTCGGGCAGGACCAGATGTCGGCGGTGACGCCGAAATCCTTCTCCAGCAGCTCGGCGGCGGCGATCACTTCGCGCAGGATGGTGCCCGAGCCCAGCAGCTGCACGCGCGGCTCGCCCTTCTTCGGCTTGCCGGCGTCCTTGAACAGGTACATGCCCTTGATGATGCCTTCCTCGGCGCCCTGCGGCATGTCCGGGTGGCTGTAGTTCTCGTTCATCACCGTGAGGTAGTAGTACACATCCTCCTGCTCCTGCAGCATGCGGCGCGTGCCGTCCTGCAGGATCACCGCGACTTCGTAGGAGAAGGTGGGGTCGTACGACTTCACGCTCGGGATCGCGCCCGACATCAGGTGCGAGTGGCCGTCTTCGTGCTGCAGGCCTTCACCGTTGATGGTGGTGCGGCCGGCGGTGCCGCCGATGAGGAAGCCGCGCGCACGCATGTCGCCGGCCGCCCAGGCCAGGTCGCCGATGCGCTGGAAGCCGAACATCGAGTAGTACACGAAGAACGGCAGCATCGGCTGGTTGCTGATGCTGTAGCTGGTGGCCGCGGCCATCCAGGCGGCCATGCCGCCGGCCTCGGAGATGCCTTCCTGCAGCACCTGGCCCTTCTGGTCTTCGCGGTAGTACAGCAGCTGGTCGGCGTCCTGCGGGCGATACTTCTGGCCGAACGGCGCATAGATGCCGATCTGGCGGAACATGCCTTCCATGCCGAAGGTGCGCGCTTCGTCGGCCACGATCGGCACGAGGCGCTCGCCGATCTGCTTGTCGCGAAGCAACAGGTTCATGCCGCGCACCAGCGCCATGGTGGTGGAGATTTCACGCTCGCCCGAGCCGTTGGTGATCTGCGTGAATGCCGACAGATCCGGCGCCTTGATCTTCACGTCGGTCTGGCGGCGACGCTGCGGCAGGAAACCACCCAGCGAACGGCGACGCTCCATCATGTACTGCACTTCCGGCGAATCCTTGCCGGGGTGGTAGTACGGCACGTCGGCCAGCTTGTCGTCGGTGACCGGGATATTGAAGCGGTCGCGGAAATGACGCACGGCATCGGCGTCCAGCTTCTTCTGCTGGTGCGTCGGGTTCTGCGACTCGCCGGCCGCACCCATGCCATAGCCCTTCACCGTCTTGGCGAGGATCACCGTGGGCATGCCCTTGGTCTTCACGGCCTGGTCGTAGGCCGCATAGACCTTGTGCGGGTCATGACCGCCGCGGTTGAGGCGCCAGATGTCGTCGTCGGACAGGTTGGCGACCATCTCGCGGGTTTCGGGGTACTTGTTGAAGAAATGCTCGCGCGTGTACGCGCCACCGAAGGCCTTGCAGGCCTGGTACTCGCCGTCGACGGTCTCCATCATCAGCTTGCGCAGCACGCCCTTGGTGTCGCGAGCGAGGAGCGGATCCCAGTAGCTGCCCCAGACCACCTTGATGGCGTTCCAGCCGGCGCCACGGAACACGCCTTCCAGTTCCTGGATGATCTTGCCGTTGCCACGCACCGGACCGTCCAGGCGCTGCAGGTTGCAGTTGATCACGAACACCAGGTTGTCCAGGCCTTCGCGGCCGGCCAGCGAGATGGCGCCCAGCGATTCGGGCTCGTCGGTTTCGCCGTCGCCCATGAAGCACCAGATCTTGCGATCGGTCTTGGGCATCAGGCCGCGGTGTTCCAGGTACTTCCAGAACTGCGCCTGGTAGATGGCCTGGATCGGACCCAGGCCCATCGACACCGTCGGCACCTGCCAGTAGTCCGGCATCAGCCAGGGGTGCGGATACGAGGACAGGCCGCGGCCCTTGCCGGCCACTTCCATGCGGAACAGGTCCAGCTGCTCCTCGCTGATGCGGCCTTCCAGGAAGGAACGCGCGTACACGCCCGGGCTGGAATGGCCCTGGTGGAACACCAGGTCGCCCGGGTGATCGGCGCTCGGTGCACGCCAGAAATGGTTGAAGCCCACGTCATACAGCGTGGCCGAGGATGCGAAGGAAGCAATGTGGCCGCCCAGCTCGCCCGGCTTGCGGTTGGCGCGCACCACCATGGCCATCGCATTCCAGCGGATCAGCGTGCGGATGCGCCATTCCATCGCCGCGTCGCCGGGCATCTTGGCCTCGTTGGCCGGCGCGATGGTGTTGACGTATTCGGTGGTCGGGTTGAACGGCAGGTAGCCACCGGCCCGGCGCGTCGAATCGACCATCTTCTCCAGCAGGTAATGCGCGCGCTCGGTGCCGTCATGGTTGATGACCGCATTGAGCGATTCGACCCATTCCTGGGTTTCGGTGGGGTCGAGGTCCTGGTGGAGGATGTCGTCGAGCTGATCCATGGGGAGCTTCTCTCCGCGGCGCCTGGGGGTTGGCGCGGCAATAGGTGGACGCCTCCGGCGCAGGAGGCGGGAAACCCTCTGAGTGTAGCTCCGGCGCGGTTTTTCGCCAATTGGATCGAGACAATACGGGGGCGCATGGGGTGGAAGAGGTTGATTCTGGCGACAATCGCCAAAGTGGTATGCACCCCATCCGTCGGGACGCATACGCCGCTGCCGCACCCACGGCCAGGAATCGCGTCTTGCCATGACGAAAACGGAGCCTCGAAGGCTCCGTTTTCGTGTCAACCCGATGGTGCAATCAGCTCAGCTGCGCCGCTCGCTCTGCGCCGTCCGGATCTGTGCATCCACCGCCGCGATGGCCGTCATGTTCACCACGCGACGCGGCGTGGAGGCCGGCGTGAGGATGTGCGCGGGCTTGTTGATGCCCATCAGGATCGGACCAATGGCCACGCCGTCGGTCATCACCCGCACCATGTTGTAGGTGATGTTGGCCGAATCGAGGTTGGGCATCACGAACAGGTTTGCCCGGCCGGTCAGCGTGGTGTTGGGGAACATGCGCTGGCGCAGCGCTTCGTCCCATGCGGTGTCGGCCTGCATCTCGCCGTCCATGTTGAGCTTGGGCGCGCGCTGCTTGAGGATCTGCCAGACCTTGCGCATCTTCGCCGCGCTCGGGTTGTCGTGACTGCCGTAGTTGGAATGCGACAGCAACGCGACCTTCGGCTCGATGCCGAACAGCTTCAGGCGATACGTGGCTTGCAGCGTCGCTTCGGCGATCTGCTCGGCCGTCGGATCGCACTGCACATGCGTATCGAGGAAGAACCATGCGCCCTGGTCGTTGATCACACCCGTCATCGCCGAGGTGCACGACACGCCCGGGTCGAGGCCGAACACGCTGCGCATGTAGCCCAGCTTCTTGTGGAAGCGGCCGACCAGTCCGCAGATCATTGCATCGGCTTCGCCGCGCTCGACCATCAGCGACGCGATCAGCGTCGGGCGGGAACGCATGAGGTTTTTCGCAGCCGCCGGGCTCACGCCACGACGCTCGGTCAGCGCGTGGTATTGCTGCCAGTATTCGTTGAAGCGCGGATCGTCATCGATGTTGGTGATTTCGTAATCGGCGCCTTCGCGCATGCGCAGGCCAAGGCGCTGGATGCGCGACTCGATCACGCTGGGGCGGCCGATGAGGATCGGGAATGCCAGGCGCTCGTCGATCACCGTCTGCACCGCGCGCAGCACGGTTTCTTCCTCGCCCTCGGCGTAGACCACGCGCTGGCGGTCGGCGCGCGCGCGCTCGTACACCGGCTTCATCAGCAGGCCGGTGCGATAGATGAACTGGCCGAGCTTTTCCTTGTACGCCTCCATGTCGATGATCGGGCGCGTCGCCACGCCCGAATCCATCGCGGCCTGCGCCACGGCCGGCGCAAGCATCACCAGCAGGCGCGGATCGAACGGGCGCGGGATCAGGTAATCCGGACCGAAGGTCGGCACATCGCCGCCATAGGCACTGGCAAGATCGCCGGCCTCCATGCGCGCCAGCTCGGCGATCGCACGCACGCACGCGGTCTTCATCGCCTCGTTGATGCCGGTGGCACCCACGTCGAGCGCGCCGCGGAAGATATACGGGAAGCACAGCGCGTTGTTGACCTGGTTCGGGTAGTCCGAACGGCCCGTGGCGATGATGCAGTCGGGGCGCACCTTCTTGGCGTCTTCCGGCGAGATCTCCGGATTGGGATTGGCCAGCGCGAGGATGACCGGCTTGTCCGCCATGCTGGCGACCATCTCGGGCTTGAGGATACCGCCCGCCGACAGGCCCAGGAACACGTCCGCGCCCGCCACGATCTCGGCCAGCGTTCGCTTGTCGGTGTCGCGCGCATAGCGCTGCTTGTCCGGATCCATGTGGTCGCGGCCCTTGTAGAGCACGCCCTCGCGGTCGAACGCGAGGATGTGCTCCGGCTTGAGGCCCAGCGCCACCAGCATGTCCAGGCAGGCGATGCCCGCGGCGCCCACGCCGGTGGTGGCGAGCTTCACGTCCTGGATTTTCTTGCCGACCACTTCCAGCGCGTTGACGATGGCCGCGCCCACGATGATCGCGGTGCCATGCTGGTCGTCGTGGAACACCGGAATCTTCATGCGCTCGCGCAGCTTGCGCTCGACGATGAAACACTCCGGCGCCTTGATGTCTTCGAGGTTGATGCCGCCGAACGTGGGTTCGAGCGAGGCGATGATGTCGACCAGCTTGTCCGGATCGCGTTCGTTGATCTCGATGTCGAACACGTCGATGCCGGCGAATTTCTGGAACAGCACGCCCTTGCCTTCCATCACCGGCTTGCCGGCTAGCGGGCCGATGTCGCCAAGGCCCAGCACGGCGGTGCCGTTGGTGATGACGGCGACGAGGTTGCCGCGTGCGGTCACTTCGCTGGCGACATTGGGATCTTCCACGATCGCTTCGCACGCATAGGCCACGCCGGGCGAATAGGCTAGGGCGAGGTCACGCTGCGTCACCATGGGCTTGGTGGCGGCGACCTTGATCTTGCCGGGGCGCGGAAGACGGTGGTACTCGAGAGCAGCGAGGCGCAGTTCTTCGGGGAGGGCCATGGGATGCGTGATTCGAATGAAGGGGAATCGGGGCCGCGAGGCGGCATCGCGAAATGGTATCACCCCCGGGCACCCTTCCCGACCGTGCGGCGCAGCATGGTGACGCGGGAGTTCACATACTGGTATGCATGGGAAGGGGACGCAGGATGGGGCGTGAGAGCGCAAGCCCTCGCGCCTGAAGCATCCTGAAACTCACTTCAAGTGAGCGCACATGGCGGCCCACGCCGCTCCTACAAACTCAGCGACAGCGTCTCCGCCTGCACCTTGCCCATGTGGATGCGATTGACGAACAAGGAAAAAGCCAGCTTGCCGGCAAGTCCGTGCACGTGCTGCATCCACGGCGGCAACCAGCGCGGCGGCACGATGGCGCCGCTTTGGAAATGCGGTTGCAGACTGATGACATCGTGCAGCGCCAGCTTGCCCGCGAACAGGTCGCGAAGCATGTCCATGCGCCGCTGCTTCAACGCCCAGCGGAAGAAGGTGTGCACGTTGAGCAGGCCGGACAGATACACATTGTCCTTGGCGAAAGCCGCGCCGCCGGTGAGCGGCACGCCGCGGAACACGCGCTGCGCGGAGTGGAAACTGTCGGCAGGACTCTGTCCGCAATGGCTGAAGAACTGGTAGACCTCGACGAAGTCCGCGCCGTTGAGCGCCATGTCGATGGCCAGGATGCGCAGGCTGATTCGCTTCAGGCGCGAGATGTCGATGGCGCCGGACATCAGTTCGGCAAACACGGCCAGCCCCTCCTGCGTGGCCGTGACGCGCGGCGACGTGCGCCCCAGCGAGGCCAGCAATGGCTGCGCACGCCCGTTGAGCGCGGTCAACGAATGCACCAGTGCTTCATGCGCCAGCAACTGGTGGCGATCGTATTCACTGAAGCGCGTGGCGCCGCCGCGCAAGCGAATACGCGTGGCGCCCGCGGCCGCCTTGGCGGTCAGTTCGGGGTCCACCTCGACCGAGATCACTTCCTCGCCGAAGAACGCGTTCAACGTCTGGCTCAGGTCGGTGCGCAAATCTTCGGCGGTGATGGTCACGTCGATGCCATCCGCCAACAGGTCCGAGCCGAGCTCGTCCGACAACTCGACGAAATAACGCGCCGCGTCGATATTGCTACGATCGCTGCCGGGAATCACGTCGCCAGGGCGGCCATACAGCACGATCGATGGTGCGGTCACTCCCTTGGTGCCCACCGCTTCGAGCATCTCCGCCGCGATGCGCCACGACTCGGCGGTGCGGCAAAGGTATTCGCCCAGCGGATCGTCATAGCCCGCTTCGCGCTCGATCGCCGCCAGCTCGGCGCGCTCCGCCGAAAAATCCGGTGCCTGGTATTGCACCTCGGGCAAGCTGTACTGACCCCGGGCATACGCCGCGATCATGCGGTCTTCCAGCGACGCCGGCCACGACACCGAGGAAAGGATGCGGATGCCCTTCACCGCGACAAGCAGGCGGTGGTCGAGGTCGGCGTAGCGCTGCAGTTCCGGCCGGATGGCGATGCTGCTGGCGCTCATGCAGGCCTCTGGCGCAAGGCGTCGATGCGGTGGATAAGATCGATGGCGATGGGGTTGGGCTTGAATGCCGTAAGGAGACCACGCGATCCCGAGGGAATGAATGCCACCGTCTTGCCGAGGCGTGAGGATTTCGCGCGCAGCATCAGGGTTATGCGCGGTGGATTGGTCATGGTCGAAGAATCGACGTTGATGACGTTGGCCAGATCAATGCGAGAGGATTCGCCCCTCTGCTTTACCACCAACTGGCTACCCTCCAGCCAGACCTCGTCGACAAGATCGAACAGCAAGGCTCGAAACAGCACCACGCCGATGCCCATCATGAAAATCGGCGCAACCAGCATGGGCCAGAGGTCGCGCTGATGCGCAAGCAACGTGCCGAACACGCCTCCCACGAGCACCAGCGACAGGAAACCGAACCAGAACACGGGAAATACCCGCTTGTAGAAAACCGTCATAGGCGACGACAGCCGCAGCATGCGCACTCCCCATAGCTTGCTGGGCCCGATAGTAGTGCTTTCGGGCCGCCGCTCAACTACTCGCGGTCGCGCGAATGCCGATGCCCGTGCGGCTTGGCGATCGGCCGGCCGCCGCGCTGGCGGCGCAGCTTGGCTTCCAGCGTGGTGGCCTGCTCCTCGCGCTCATCGCGCAACTTGAGGTAATTGCGCCAGCGCTCGGCGGAGAGATCGCCACTGTCCAGCGCCGCCTGCACGGCGCAACCGGGTTCGCTGCCGTGTCCGCAATCGGCGAAGCGGCATTGTTCGGCCAGTTCGTCGATATCGGCGAAGAGATCGAGGTTCTCTTCGCCGGTGAGCTTGAGCTCGCGCATGCCCGGCGTGTCGATGAGGCAGCCGCCGCTGGGCAATTGCAGAAGGGCGCGATGCGTGGTGGTGTGGCGGCCGCGACTATCGTGGCTGCGCACGGCACCGGTGGCCATGCGTTCGCTGCCCAGCAGCGTGTTGGTGAGCGTGGACTTGCCCGCGCCCGACGAGCCCACCAGTACGGCGCTGTCGCCCGGCTGCAGATAGGGCAGCAAGGTCGCCACGGCCGCCGGATCCTTCGCGTTGATCGCGTGGATCGGCGTGCCGGTCGGCAGGCGTTCGCGCAGGGCGGTCAGCAGTTCCTGCGCATCGTCGCGCGTATCGAGCTTGCTGAGCAGGACCACCGGCTGTGCGCCGGAGCCTTCCGTGAGCGAGAGGTAACGCTCGATGCGCGAAGGATTGAAATCGCCATCGAGACCGGTGAGCACCAGCACGTAATCGATATTGGTGGCGATCAGCTGGCGCTCGTAGCGCTCTCCGGCAGCCGCGCGTGACAACACCGTGCGGCGCGGTTGCACCTGCACGATGTGCGGCGGCTTGCCTGCTTCGAGCTCGACGAAATCGCCGACGGCCGGTCGCTCCGCCGGATCCAGGCTGCGCTTGAGGAAGTGGCCGGCCGGCTGCGCGCCGAACAGGTGTTCACCATCGTGCAGCTCATAGCCGGCACGATGCTGGGCCACCACGCGGGCCAGCTGCCGACCATCGCTGGGCAGCGTGTCACCGCGCCAGCCGATCCTGCGCAGTCGCTCGAAGATTGCCTCGGTCATGGCGCGGATTATGCCTTGGGATGGCCCTGCCCGGAAAAAGCCCGAAATAGCGCCATTCCAGCCTCCCATCCCATGCCGGGACGCTGCTAGGATGCGGAAAACGGCGACTTTCTTGCGCCGCAACAACACCAACAACGAAGGACGCCCGCGTTGGCCTCGATCAAACCCAGTGCGCACCTGGCGGACGTGCGCTATGAAATCCGTGGCGCACTCACCCGGCGATCGCGCGAGCTGGAAGCCGCCGGGCTGCCGATCATCAAGCTCAACATCGGCAATCCGGGCCGCTATGGCTTCGAGACGCCGGCCCACCTGCGCGAGGCCATTGCCCGCCATCTGCAGGACAGCGAGGCCTACGGCCACGAGCAAGGCCTGGAGGAAGCGCGCGAAGCGATCACCGCGCAGCAGCGTCATCGCGGTGCGCATGGCGTGGATGTCGAGCGCGTGTTCATCGGCAACGGCGTCAGCGAGCTGATCGACCTGAGCCTGCGCGCTCTGCTGCAGCCCGGCGACGAAGTGCTGCTGCCCAGCCCCGACTATCCGCTGTGGAGCGCCGCCACCATCCTCAACGATGGCAAGCCTCGCTATTACCGCTGCCTGGCCGAGCATGGCCACTTGCCCGATCCGGATGAGATCGAATCGCTGGTGACGCCGCGCACGCGGGCACTGGTGCTGATCAATCCCAACAATCCCACGGGCGCGGTCTACCCGCGCGAACTGCTGGAGCGCATCGTTGCGGTCGCCGCCAAGCACCGCCTGCTGCTGCTCAGCGACGAGATCTACGACGAAATCCTTTACGACGGCACGCCGTTCCAGCCGCTCGCCGCGATGGCAGGCGAGCTTCCCTGCGTGAGCTTCGGCGGACTGAGCAAGGTGCACCGCGCATGCGGCTACCGCGTGGGTTGGATGAGCCTGTCGGGCGACCCGAGCCGCACGGCGGACTATCGCGATGCCCTGCAGCTGCTGGCCGCGCTGCGCCTGTGCGCGAACGTCACGGCGCAATGGGCGGTTCGCCCTGCACTGGAAGCCGCGCCGACCATCAATGCATTGACGGCCCCCGGTGGCCGGCTGCATGAGGCACGCCGCGCCGCGCTGGAAGGCGTGGCCGCCAGCCAGTTCCTCGATGTGGTTGCGCCTTCCGGCGCCTTGTACGCGTTCCCACGCGTGCGCGCCGATCGCGTGGCCGATTTCGACGACAACGCCTTCGCCCTACGCCTGCTGGAAGAAGAATCCGTGCTGGTGGTGCCCGGCAGCAGCTTCAACGTGCCGCACAGCCGGCATCTGCGCCTGACCCTGCTGCCGCAACCGGAACAGATCCGCGAGGTGTTCGTGCGCATCGAGCGCGTGCTGGCCGGCATGGCCGCCACGCAGAAGCCGCGCGTCGCCGTGGCTTGACGTCCATGCGCTATCTCGCGCTGGGCGATTCGTATTCGATCGGCGAAGGCGTACCCGATGCCGGGCGCTGGCCCGTCCAGCTGGCCGCCCGGCTGCGCGCCGAGGGTGTCGCGCTGGACGATCCCCTGATCGTCGCCACCACCGGCTGGACCACGGACGAGCTGTCCGCCGCCATGGACGCCACGGCGTTCGCGCCGCCCTACGATCTGGTGAGCCTGCTGATCGGGGTGAACAACCAGTACCGTGGGCGCAGTGCGGCCGATTATCGACAGGAATTCCGACGCATGCTCGAGCGCGCTATCGGACTGACGGGTGGGCGACCGGATCGCGTACTGGTGCTGTCGATTCCCGACTGGGGCGTCACACCGTTCGCCCGTTCGAGTGGGCGCGACGTCGCGTGCATCGCCGAGGAATTGGACGTCTATAACGCCGTCGCCGCGGAAGAGGTGAAAGCTGCGGACGGCCACTGGGTGGATATCACCGGTCTTTCGCGTGAGCACCCCGGGCTGCTTGCCGAGGATGGACTGCACCCGTCGGCCGCGCAGTACACGCTGTGGATGGAAGCGGCGTTGCCCACCGCGCGGCGCATCCTGGCCTAGTGCCCCTGGTAGGAGCGCACCCAGTGCGCGATCACCACCGCACGATTCAAGGCCCTGCATCATCGCTACGTAGGCTTATCGCGCACTGGGTGCGCTCCTACAGGGGAATGCCGCTGGCGATGCCGCCCCGCAACGCTTCTGCAACCATTCCGCCATCGTGCGGAGACGTGACGTGGGCATTCTGGCGTCCCGGTAACCACCGGGAGAGACTGCCATGGCGACCTTCCACTGCCGCAGCGCCTTCATCTCCGACGTGCACTTGGGCACGCCCGACTGCAAGGCGAGCTATCTGCTCGATTTCCTGCGCAAGCTGCGTTGCGAAAAGCTGTATCTGGTCGGCGACATCGTCGACATGGAAGCACTGGCGCGCCGCACCTGGTGGCACGCCGACCACGGCGCGGTGATTGCCGAAGTGCTGGACCTGGCGCAGCGTGGCGTGGAGGTGATCTATATCCCAGGCAACCACGACGCGCCGATGCGCGGCCTTGCCGGCCAGAGCCTTGGTGGCGTGAAGATCGAGCTGGACGCGGTGCACGAAGGCGCTGATGGGCGCCGCTACCGCGTCAGCCACGGCGACGAATTCGATCCGGAGCACGTCGGGCGCACATGGATGATGCACCTGGGGGAAGTGATGCATCGCTTCATCTGCTGGACGAACCGCCGCGTCCACGCGATGCGACGTCGCCTGGAGCTGCCCTACCTGCCGCTGTCCATCATCGTGAAGTCGCATATCGGCAAGGCACTGGCATACATCCGCGCCTACGAAGAACGCGTGGCCAACGATGCCCGTGAGCGCGGTTTCGACGGTCACATCTGCGGGCACATTCATTTCGGCCATGTGCGCGAAATGGGCGGCGTGCTGTATCTCAACGACGGCGACTGGGTAGAGCACTGCACGGTGCTGGTGGAAGACCATACCGGCGCGATGGAACTGGTCCACTGGAGCGAACAGCATGCCCCGCTCGGCCGCGCCAGCCGCGAACTGGTGCTGCCCTCCCCCGCTGCCGCCCTGGCGCTGGCGCCGCTGACCCGCGCGAAGCTGGATCTGGCCCAGCTGCAGCCGGCGGCTTAAGGGCAGGAGTGAGTGGAGAGGAGTGAGAAGTGAGAGAGGGCCAAGGCTTGCCACTCTCACTCCTCTTGGCTCACTTCTAGCTCCGCGCCCTTGCTTCCCCCAAAAGCGCCGGCATATGGCAAGGGTTACAATTGGCCTTCTTTGCCGGAGTTTCCCGCCCCATGTCCCTCGACAGCGCCACCCGCGAACGTATCGAATCCCTGCTGCAGAGCCACCGCGTGGTGCTGTTCATGAAGGGTACCCGCCACCAGCCGATGTGCGGCTTCTCCGCCGCGGCCACCAATACCCTCAACGAGCTGCTGCCGGAGTACCACACGGTCAACGTGCTGGAGGATCCCGAGATTCGCGAGGGCATCAAGGCCTACGGCGACTGGCCGACGATTCCGCAGCTTTATGTGGGCGGCGAACTGGTCGGCGGCGCCGACATCATTCGCCAGATGTACGCCAGCGGCGAGCTGCACCAGCTGTTCGGCGCGGCTGCGCCGGATCGCACCCCGCCGGAAATCACCATCACCGACAAGGCCGCCGAGGCGATCCGCCAGGGCACTGCCAATGCGCAAGGCCTGGCCCTGCATCTGGAGATCGGCCCGGACCACAGCGCCGGCTTCCAGCTGGCCGCGCCCAGCGACCACGACATCGTGGTGACCGCCAATGGCATCGAAGTCCATTTCGACCCGGGCAGCGCCCAGCGCGCCAAGGGCATCGTGATCGACTGGGTTTCCACCGTGCAGGGTGAAGGCCTGAGCCTGAAGTTCCCCGGCGCCCAGGACATCGGCTCGCTGACTGTGCAGGAGCTGAAGGCTCGCCTCGAAGCCGGCAGCATCACGCTGGTGGACGTGCGCCCGGCCCATGGCCGCGCCCAGGCGGCCCCGCTGCCGCAGGCCCGCGTGCTGGAAGAGGAAGGCTACGAAACCCTGGCCAACCTGCCCAAGGACACCGCCATCGCCTTCATCTGCCATCACGGCGTGTCCAGCCGTGGTGTCGCCGAACGCTTCGCCGCGCACGGCTTTACCCGCGTTTACAACGTCGAGGGCGGCATGGACGCGTGGTCCCAGCAGATTGATGGATCCGTGCCGCGTTACTGAATCCGGCCCGTACCACCTGGTTTTTCGGAAGCGCCCACTTCGGTGGGCGCTTTTGTTTGCGTGAAGACCAGGTCAAATTCAGGATTCGTTCATAAAAAGACCTGCTCAGGCGATAGTTGCTGCGATGGGTAGTCGATCACCACGAATGATCTTGCGAATGGCCCGCAAGCTTCCCTCAAGGAAGCGACTTTGAGTCCGCTTTCCTGCGTACTGGCTAGGAAAATTTCTTACCGAAAACCGTACTGGAAATGCACAGGTAGTTCGGCTTTTGCGGCAACTTCTTGCGCCACCGGACGACCATTTCATAACCGTTGTGTAACGTTTCACCTGCACGTAACTTCGATGACGCGGCGCGATAAGGCCTTTGCAGCCATCGCGTAACGCTGGGGAGCATCACGTAAAAGCCGACACCCGATCGTCGCCTGCGCTCGCGCAGGCGACGCAGGTTTCTTCGGCTCAAAAAAACGCACAGCAGGCTTTTTCGAAGCTGCAGTTTTCAGGGGAGACACGGCTCTTTCCGGGCCGTGCTTGCCGCTCAACGGAGGGTGAGTAATGCAGTTGAACAAACACAAGCGAGTCCCGAACCACCGCAAGATCGCCTTTGCGATCGGCCTGGCGCTCAGCGTCGGCGGCGGTGCTGCACTGGCGCAGAGCAACGCCACCGGCGTGATCTTCGGCAGCGCGGACCCGGGCAGCACGGTGCAGATCGAGAACACCGGCACGGGCCTCAAGCGCGACCTCACGGTGGACAGCAGCGGCCGTTATCGCGCCAGCTCGCTGCCGATCGGCGAGTACAAAGTGACGCTGATGCAGAACGGCACCGCGGTCACCAGCCACGACCACGTGCAGACGCAGATCAGCCAGGGCACGGAAGTGTCCTTCGCTTCGGCGACGCAGAACGCACAGAACCTCGCCGCGGTGCAGGTGGTGGGCAACGCGCTGCCGGCCATCGACGTGTCCTCGGTGGACTCGCGCACGGTGATCACGGCCGACCAGCTGTCCAAGCTGCCGATCGACCGCACCTCGATCAGCTCCGTGGCCTTGCTGGCACCGGGTACCACGCCGGCCGCCCGCGGCTACGGCAATGCGCTGTCGTTCGGTGGCTCGTCCGCTTCCGAGAACGCGTACTACATCAACGGTTTTTCCGTCACCAACCCGCTGACCGGCGTGAGCTCGCGCCAGCTGCCGTATGACGCGATCGACCAGGAGCAGGTGCTGATCGGCGGCTACGGCGCCGAGTACGGCCGCTCCACCGGCGGCGTCATCAACGTGGTGACCAAGCACGGTACCAACGAGTGGAAGGGCGACGTGCAGTTGCTGTGGTCGCCGAGCGAGCTGGCCCAGGAACCGCGCAACATCTATCGCACCAACGGTTCGCAGTACCAGATAGGCAACCCGTATGCGCTGCGCGACAGCGAGCAGATGCAGTACTCCGGCTCGATCGGTGGCGCACTGGTGAAGGACAAGCTGTTCTTCTTCGCCGCGGCTGACGCGATCTTCCACAACGGCTACTACACCGGCCCGATCGGCAGCAACGACGACGAGCACGACCACAACAAGACCACGCGCTGGTTGACCAAGGTCGACTGGAACATCACCGACAACCACATCCTCGAGTTCACCGGCATCGGCGACAACGAGCAGACCAACTCGACGATCTACGGCTACACCTACGGCGTGGGCCGCACCGGCTTCCTCGGCGAGCAGTACACCAAGAACTACAACGGCACGCAGACCAACGGCACGCCGGGCGGCAACGTCTACATCGGCCACTACACCGGCTACATCACCGACGACTTCACGGTGAACGCCATGTACGGCAAGAGCGATTCGCCGCACATGCAGACCGTCACCGGCGCCGGCGGCGTGGTGTGCCCGGTCATCACCGACAACCGAACCGAGTTCGCCAACAATCCGCAGACGGGTTGCACCGTGGGCTCGGGTACCGTGCTGGCACCTGGCTCGAAGGACAGCACCACCGGCTGGAGCCTCAACCTCGAGTACCGCCTGGGCGACCACGACATCCGCGCCGGCATGGACAACTACACCCTGCGCGCCACCTGGGGTAGTGCACCGGCGGGTGGTTCGCAGTACCTGTACGAAGACGTGGCCGATGGCTCGGTGATCCAGCAGCGCCTGATCAACCTTGGCCTCGATCCGAGCCTGTACAACCCGGCCCAGTATCCGAACGGCTACTACGTCAACGAGACGGGCCTGAGCACCGGCACGTCGGCCCGCACGGCCCAGCGCTCGGAGTTTGCCGAAGACAACTGGCAGATCAGTGATCGCTGGCACGCGTCCATCGGCCTGCGCAACGAGCAGTTCACCAACTACAACGGCGTGGGCGTCCCGTACGCCAAGGCCCGCCACCAGCTCGACCCGCGCCTGGGTGCGACCTGGGACGTCTACGGCGACAGCACGTTGAAGGTGTACGCCAACGCCGGCCGCTACCACCTCGGCCTGCCCACCTCGGTGGCCGTGCGCGGTGCCGGTCCGTCGACCTATCCGTCGCAGTTCCTCGCCTTCACCGGCATCGACCCGACCACCGGCCTGCCGACCGGCGTCACCAACACCCCAGCGTCCGGCACGTACTACCTCAACGGTGCCAACGGCGTGCCGCCGGATGGCAAGACCGTGTCCGCGCAGGGCCTGCACTCGTACTACCAGGATGAGTACATCCTGGGCTTCGACAAGCAGCTGGCGGAAGACTGGACCGTGGGCGCCAAGGCCATGTATCGCAGCCTGAAGAGCCTGATCGACGATGATTGCGACTCCCGCCCGCTGCAGGCTTGGGGTGATGCCAACGGCCTGAGCGCCCAGGTGGCCGCGGGTATTGCGCGCAGTACCGGTTGCTGGCTGTTCAACCCGGGCCGCGCCAACAACTTCCTGCTGTCGCCGGCCAATGGCCAGTACCTCAGCGTGCCGCTCACCGCTGCCGCCCTGGGTTTCCCGAAGCCCAAGCGCGACTACTACATGCTCGATCTCTACGCCGAGCATCAGTTCAGCGACAAGTGGTACGGCCGCGCCGAGTACACCTTCTCGCGCAGCTACGGCAACTCCGAAGGCCAGCTGGACTCGGACATCGTGCAGGCTGACGTGTCCACCACGGAAAGCTGGGACTTCCCGGAAATCATGGAGAACACCAACGGCCCGCAGGCGAACGACCAGACGCACCAGCTGCGCCTGCTCGGCACGTACAAGCCGACCGAGGAATGGAGCTTCTCCACCGTGGCCCGCATTGCTTCGGGTACGCCGGTGAGCTGCCTGGGCACGCGTCCGCTGTCCGCTGGCGGCGACCCGTTCGGCTACGGCGCCAACTACTACTGGTGCAACGGCGAACCTTCGCCGCGTGGCTCGGTGGGCCGCACCCCGTGGACTTACACGATCAACCTCAGCACGGCTTGGCGTCCGGCGTTCCTGGGCCACAAGCTCACGTTCACGGCAGACGTGTTCAACCTGCTCGGCTCGCAGCGCATCACGCAGTACTACGAGACCGGCGAGACGGCCGCAGGCACGCCCAACGTGAACTTCCTGCGCGCCCGTTCGTTCCAGGATCCGCGCTATGTCCGACTCGGCGCACGCTACGACTTCTCACTGTAAGTGAGCACAAGCCCCGGGCGGCCACGCAGAAGTTCGCGTGGACCGCCCGGGGGATCTTCCCGAACTTTGGCCGCCGACACCCCGGCGGCCTTCTTTTATTGCTTGCCGCGGCCTGCAAAATTTATCAATCGTTAATGTTCGTGAATTTTTCTTAGCGATATTTCACGACGCGCGCACGCTCGCCCCGCAGGTAAGCACGATAAAACCCGGCCATATCGCAGGGCATTGCGCCTTGAGCGAAAGTTGCATCGAATCCGCACGGATTCTTGCTCTATTACAGAACTGAAACAGTTCCCCCAGGCCTGTTTACCAGCAGAATTTTTCGCCCGCACACAGCGCGCCGAAAGCGTTGTCCAGAACGTTAGTTCTGCGTAAGGTCCATCCACGCTCCGCCGGGACACGTCCTACGACGCTCCGGTGGCAGGTTGGGGAGTTTCCTTTTCCGTGAGTAACTGATCGGCCATTTCGGAGACGACATGGCGCGTATGCGGCCGTCTCGGAAAAAGCCACTCCGACTCGTCGTGAGACCGATGGCTCGCCATCGCTCCAGCTCGAAAAAAGGTGTGTGATCCAGTGGAACCGTAATCCATCCGTGTCGTGTCACCGCGGGATCGCCCAGGCGATCGCCAGCGCCATGAGCGCCGCCAGCTAGGCGCGCAAGTCCGTCAGGCGTCCTCCCACGGGGCGTCTTTTTGGGGAGATAGGGCCCGTTTTCCGATCCATGCCAAGACATGGGTCGCGGCCGCGTGCACCCGCGCGTCCGGAGCGAGCCCGATGTTTTAGTCACTTGGTAAGGGGAAAGCATGTCCAACCATCGATTTGTACCCACCAGCCGTCGGCAACTGATCCGCCGCTCGGCGCTCGCGCTGGCCGTGACGGCCGGCATCACCATGATCGCACCGGCGTTCGCGCAGAGCTCGACCGGTTCGGTCTTCGGTTCCGCGCCTGTAGGCGACACCGTGCTCATCCAGAGCGACAGCGGTGTTACCCGCGAAGTCACCGTGGATGCCAACGGCCGCTACTCGGCCGCCAGCCTCCCGCTGGGCACCTACAAGGTGAGCCTGAAGAAGGACGGCGCTGTCGTCGATTCGCGCTCCAATGTCACGCTGATCGTCGGCGCCGGTACGCAGGTGTCGTTCGCATCCGCCGATGAGGCCAAGAGCCTCGGCTCCGTGACAGTCATGGCCAATGCCCTGCCCGCCATCGACGTCAGCCAGGTGGACTCGCGCACCGTGATCACTTCCGAGCAGATGGCCAAGCTGCCGCTGCAGCGCTCGGCGGAAGCCGTCGCCCAGCTAGCCCCTGGCGTGAACGCCGGTAGTAGCTACTTCACGAGCCCGACCGGCCAGTCCCTCAACTCGTTCGGTGGTTCGTCGATCGCCGAGAACGCGTACTACATCAACGGTTTCAACACGAGCGATCCGCTGCATAACTTCGGAGGCCTCACCCTGCCCTACGGCGCAGTGGACCAGGAGCAGGTGCTGACGGGCGGCTATGGTGCAGCCTATGGTCGTTCCGACGGCGGCGTGATCAACCAGGTCGGCAAGCGCGGCACCAACGACTGGCACTTCGGTGGCCAGGTGCTCTATCAACCCAGCTGGGCGCAGAGCAACCCGGACAACTACTACCTGACCAACGGTCAGCTGTACCGCTATCGCCAGGACAACAACAGCCAGTCCACCTACACGTATGACGCCTACTTCGGCGGTGCGCTCATCAAGGACAAGCTGTTCGTGTTCGGCGCCGTGGAGGGCGTGCAGCAGCAGAACGGCGTCAATGTCGGCACGGTCGGCAACGGCACGGTGAAGAACTACTCGTACTCCGACCCGAAGTGGTACGGCAAGGTCGACTGGAATATCACCGACAACAACATCCTTGAGCTGACTGGCGCATCCAACAAGACCGAATACACCGGCAACACTTACGCCTACAACTACGGCGCGGGCCCGAGCAAGGGCAGTTACGGCGACTATCTCGGCCCGGACGTGGCGACCAAGAACGGCGCCGACCTGTGGACCGCCAAATACACCGGCTACATCACCGACAGCCTCACCGTCGATGCGTTGTACGGCAAGATGACGCAGACCAGCTACAGCAATGCTGGCGGCGGCGATGCCTCGCGCATCATCGACGCGCAATACCAGAACCCGGCCTACACCGGCGGTACGCCGATCGTCGGCCCGCAGACATCGGGTTCGGTGGCCAATCCGGACGCGCACGATAAGACCACCAACTACCGTCTCGATTTGAACTACAAGATCGGTAGCCACTCGATCACGGCCGGCATCGACAACCTCAACGTCGCTTCGTATGACATCGGCAACATCGAGCCGGGTCCGGGCTACTCGTGGGAATACGGCCAGGGTGATCCGAACCTGCCGATCAGCACGCAGGTAGGCGCAGGCGTCGGCGCACCGGGTGGCGACGGCTACTACGTCGACAAGTACATCTACACCACCGGCGCGGCTGTGGTGCACGTGAAGCAGCGCGCGCAGTTCATCGAAGACCAGTGGCAAGTGAACGACAGGCTGCTGCTGACGCTGGGCCTTCGCAATGACCAGTTCACCAACTACAACCCCGACAGCGTCCCCTATATCCGCCTCGGCAAGCCCAACTGGGCACCGCGCATAGGCGCCAGCTGGGACGTGTTCGGTGACTCCAGCCTGAAGGTTTACGGCAATGCGGGCCGTTACTACCTCGACGAGCCGACCAACGTGGCTATTCGTGGCGCCGCGGGCAGCACCTATACCCGTCAGTATTTCACCTATACAGGTATTGACCCAGCCACCGGCGCACCGACGGGTCTCACGCAGATCCCTCAGGACGTTTATCCGGGAGTGTCGGCAAACAAGGAATACGGCCAGGCGCCGGATCCCAAGACCGTCACCAGCTCCAACGTTAAGGCGGAATACCAGGACGAGTACATCGCCGGCGTGGACAAGGCATTCGAGATGTTCGGCGAGAAGTGGACGGCCGGCGCCAAGGGCACCTACCGCGTGCTGCGCAACGATCTTGACGACGTCTGCGATTACCTCGCCTTTGGCGAGATCGGCAAGGCGCAGGGCTTCGATGAATCCGCTGCACAGGGTTCGGGTTGCTACATCATGAATCCGGGTCGCACAGCCGACATCAATGTGCCGCTCGCCAGCGGCGGCTACGGCACGATGGTGGTGCCGTGGTCGGACCTTGGCATGCCTTCGCTGAAGCGCAAGTACGTCGCGCTGGACACGTACCTGGAGCATCCGTTCGACGGCAAGTGGTACGGCCGCATCATGTACACCTGGTCGCACAGCTTCGGCAATACCGAGGGCTCGGTTCGCTCGGACATCGGCCAGGAAGACGTCTCGCAGACGGAAGACTGGGACAACAAGTGGGTGATGACCTACGCCAATGGCGACCAGGCCAACGACCGCCGTCACCAGATCAAGGCCTATGGCTATTACCAGTTCACGCCGGAATGGCTGGTGGGCGCCAACCTGCAGGTGCTGTCGGGTACGCCGGTGGTCTGCCTTGGCTACTTTGGCAGCGAACAGGTAGACCCGTACAACTACAAGGCCTCCTACCACTTCTGCGGTCCCAACGGCACGCCGTCGGCGCCTGGTACGTCGGGTCGCACGCCGTGGACGGAAATCCTGAGCTTCAATGCGGAATACCGTCCGGACTGGGCCCAGCACAAGCTCGCGTTCTCGGTGCAGGTCTACAACCTGTTTGATCAGCAGCGCGCCACCGAGCTGTACGGCACGTCGGAATCGGGCGTGGGCACCGCATCGTCGCTGTACAAGATGCCGCTGTTCTACACCACCCCGCGCTACGTGCAGTTCGGCGTCAGCTACGACTTCTAAGAGTCGATTCCCCAAAGGAGCTGAAGGACCACTCCTTATCAACGCTCCCCCCGGTTCGCCGGGGGGAGTCTTAAAGTGACCCGGCTCAAGGGCAAGGCTCGAATCACCCTCCCGACATTGATCCAGCTGTCAGAAAGCCCCCCGGTGCGCCAGCGGCGATGGATTCGCCGCTTTCTTTTGGGCGTCTCCCGCCCCTGGCCTGCCTGCCATTAGGTAGCCCCAAGTCCGCCCTGCTAGCATGTTGGGATCGCCCCATCCGTGCCTGCCATGCGTATCCTGCTCGTCGAAGACGATTCCCTGGTTTCCGATGCCATCAGCCGCGGGCTGGTCGGCTCGGGATACGTCGTGGACGCTGTTCCTGATGCCGAATCGGTTGCCGCGCGATTGTCGGATTCACACTACGACCTGGCCATCGTCGACCTTGGCCTGCCGGGCGAAGACGGTCTCTCGCTGGTGAAGCGGCTGCGCCACAGCGGCAGCTCGTTGCCCCTGCTGATCGTGACCGCCCGCGACGGGCTGGATGACCGCATCAATGCGCTGGATCTGGGCGCCGACGACTACCTGGTCAAGCCGTTCGCGCTGCCCGAGCTGGCCGCACGCTGCCGCGCACTGATCCGCCGTGCGACCGCCGCCGCCGCCAACGAGATCGTGATCGGCCGCCTGCGCATCGACCTGGCGGGCCGTCGCGCACTCAACGAGAAAGGCGAGGTGCTGGAACTCACGCGTCGTGAATGGTCCATCCTCGAATGCCTTGCCCATCACAGCGGCCGCGTGGTGAGCAAGGAACGCCTCACCCAGGCCATTACCGGCTGGAGCGAGGACATCTCGGGCAACGCCATCGAAGTGCACGTATCGCGCCTGCGCAGCAAGCTCGGCACCTCGGCGACCGTGCGCGGCATCCGTGGCTTGGGTTACCGACTCGAAGATGGCTGAGCGCCAGCGGGGCATCAGCGTCCACCGGCGGCTGCTCAGCTACCTGCTGGCGCCCCTGATCCTGCTGCTGGTCATCGGCGTCGCCGTCGATCACCACGTCATCGTCAGCCCCATCCACAGCGCGTTTGATCATTCCCTGTCGCGCTCGGCGCTGGCGATCGTCGCCCGCATCCATCCGGGAGCCGGCGGCGTACCGGAAGTGGCCCTCCCGCAGCATCCGCCGCCGCCGTTGCGTGCGATGTCGGACGAACACTTCGTCTATCGCGTCAGTCTTCCTGACGGACACACCGTGGCCGGCACCGCCGACCTGCCGCTGGCGCCGGACAGCCAATCCGACGACGGTTTCAGCTACACCAACATCACCTACCGCAGCGAGACGTACCGGCTGGCCAGCTATCGCACCAGCGAAACGGGCGACCCGCTGGTGGTGACCGTGGCCGAGACTCCCGCGCGACGCGATCGTGCCGTGCACCGGCTGGATGTCGCCTTCCTGATCAACGACACCCTGCAGATGGCGGCCGTGTTCATCATTGCGCTGGTCGGCATCCGCATCGCCCTGCGTCCGCTGCAGCGGCTGAGCCAGCAGATGGCACGGCGGCCGGCCCAGGCGCTCAATCGCCTGTCCACCGAACAAGTGCCCGCGGAAGTGCTGCCGCTGGTGGAGTCGCTGAACGACCTGCTGGGGCGTACCCGCAACTCGGTACTCTCCCAACAGCACTTCATGGCCAATGCCGCCCACCAGCTGCGCACGCCGTTGACAGGCATCAAGGCGCAGTTGGAAGTGCTCGCCCGCGAGACATTCGGTACACCGTTGGAAGACCGCATCGCCCTGCTCCATGGCGGCGTGGACCGGCTGGCGCACACGGCCAACCAGTTGCTGACGCTGGCGCGTGCGGAACCGTCCGCGCATCGCGACAGTCATTTCGCGCTGATCGAACTGCCCAAGCTGATCGGCGAGGTGGCCGACGGCTCGCTGGACCGCGCCATTGCGCACGGCATCGACCTGGGTGCCGAGGCCGAGTCCGTGCAGGTGAGCGGCATCTACTGGCTGCTGCACGAGCTGCTGGGCAACCTGATCGACAATGCCATCCGCCACACCCCGGCCGGCGGCAACATCACCATCCGGTGCGGCACCGAAGACAGGCACCCCTACCTCGAAGTCGACGACAGCGGTAGCGGCATCCCCGCCGAAGAGCGCGCCCGGGTGCGCGAACGCTTCTACCGCGGCGCAGGCAGCAAGACCGACGGCTGTGGACTAGGCCTGGCCATCGTCGACGAGGTGGCCCGCGTGCACAACGCGCGGCTGAGCATCCATGACGGCAGCACGGGCAAGGGCACCCGCATGCGCATCGATTTTCCTGCCATCAAGGCCTGAGGGCGAAAGTCCCGAAGATCGGCACTTTGAATTTGGCTCATGCACCCCCAAAGTGGGGACAGCCTTAGACAGGAGTCCCCCGTGTCCATACCCAGTGCCGTCAAGAGCACGCCGATCGGCAGCCGCCAGCAGCTTGCCGATTACCTAGCCGCGGGAGAGAAACCGCGCGATGCCTGGCGCATCGGCACCGAACACGAGAAGTTCGGCTTCCTCACCGATACCCTGCGCCCGCCCACCTTCGAGGGCGACCGCGGCATCCGCGTCTTGCTGGAAAGCCTTGCCACCCGCTATGGCTGGGAGGTCGCGCGCGAAGGCGACAGCCCGGTGGCGCTGTCGCGCGACAAGGCCTCCATCACCCTGGAACCCGCCGGGCAACTGGAGCTGTCGGGCGCGCCGCTCGAAACGATCCACGAGACCTGCCGCGAGGTGAACTCGCACCTCAACGAAGTGCGCTCCATCGCGCAGGACCTGGGCATCGGCTTCCTCGGCATGGGCTTCCAGCCGAAGTGGCGTCGCGACGAGATGCCATGGATGCCCAAGGGCCGCTACAAGATCATGCGCGAATACATGCCCAAGGTCGGCAACCTCGGCCTGGACATGATGACCCGCACCTGCACCGTGCAGGTGAACCTGGATTTTGAAAGCGAAGCGGACATGGTGCGCAAGTTCCGCACCAGCCTCGCGCTGCAGCCCATCGCCACCGCGCTGTTCGCCGACTCGCCGTTCACGGAAGGACGTCCAAACGGCTACCTGTCCTACCGCTCGCACGTCTGGGAAGACACCGACCCGCATCGCACCGGCATGCTCGACTTCGTGTTCGATGACAGCTTCGGTTACGAACGCTATGTCGATTACATGCTCGATGTGCCGATGTATTTCAGCTACCAGAACGGCCAGTACATCGACCTGTCGGGACAGGACTTCAAGCGCTTCATGGCCGGCGAACTGCCCGCCGTGCCCGGCGTGCACGCCACCATGAAGGACTGGGCCGACCATCTCACCACCGCGTTCCCGGAAGTGCGCCTCAAGCAATACCTGGAAATGCGCGGCGCCGACGGCGGCCCGTGGAATCGTCTGTGCGCGCTGCCCGCGCTCTGGGTGGGCCTGTTGTACGACGACGATGCGCTCCAGGCCGCCTGGGATCTCGTGAAGGATTTCACCCGCACCGAGCGCCATGCGCTGCGCGACGGCGTACCGCGCCAGGCGTTGAAGCTGCCGTTCCGCACGCACACCGTGCGTGATCTGGCCAACGAAACGCTGAAGATCGCCGCGCACGGCCTCAAGCGTCGCGCGAAACTCAACCACAACGGCGCCGACGAAAGCATCTTCCTCGAACCGCTGATCGAAATCGTCGAGGCCAACCAGACGCCCGCCGAGCGCAAGCTCGAATTGTTCAACGGCGCATGGAACGGCAACGTCGATCCGGTGTTCCGGGAGTTCGCGTACTGAGCCCGGATGCAAAGGTCGCCGTATAGACAAACCCCGCCATTGGCGGGGTTTTTTCTGGCACCCCCGGCGACCGTCCGCCGCGCATCCTCCCGTCCAACGCGCATTCGGGTGTCGGCGAGACAGGCGTGCGCAACGCGGCCACGACGACGCTTGCCAACATGACTGGCAGCGCCGAGCGCTGGCGAGTTCCTCTTCGACGTGGCCCTGGTGCGCCAGCACCGGTTGGGGGCCTCGTCATGCCGAGAAAGGCTTCAGCTCTACTTGTCTTCGGAAATGGTCATGCCACCTATGCTCACGCCCAGATCAACGCCTTGGCCCGCGCCTGACAGCGCAAGGGAGACCTTGCCCTTGGTGAGCACCTGTGCCGTGCCGGACTTCACGGCACCTGCGCTGGCATCCGCCTGTGCATAAGTGCCCAGCACATCACTTATTTTGGTGATATCGCTGAAATTCCCGATGCCGTTGTCAATGCTCGATTTACCGGCCGTCAGTCCACCGCCATGACTTTCGATCTTGACCTTCATGGTTTGGCCGTTTGTACAAGTAACCACGCCTTTGCCGCTCGTGTGCTTGTAGATCACCGACCAGCCGGACATGCTGAATCGCATGGTGCATTCCAAGTTAGCGGCACTGACGATCTGCGACAGGGTCAGCGCACACAGCACTATGGACGTCTGAACGAGATGTCGACCTTTCATAGGATGACTCCGTGACTGGGTGTGAAGGTTCTGGCTATCCATCGCATGTCGCATGACGTGACAGCCGAGGCCTGATGACGATGACCGGGACAAAGCGCCATACGCCCCCCTGCGGCTCATCGTCCCGCAAAGGCGTGCTGCAGCAAACCGTAGTTTTACGGAGAGTCCGGCTTACAAATCAGTCCATGCTGCACTGGGTCGAATTATTCGTAGCCGCCCGGTGCAAGTTTCGCCCTCGCCACCAGCGAACCGGCCGCAGTCCCATCTGCATCAAACGTCACTGGCGCGAGATGGCGTTGCAGCCGGGGCGCCAAATTCGGTTGCTGCCCGCTCACCAGAATGGCATCCCCAGCTGCAACGCCATCTCGCGCTAATTAGCGCTCAAGAATTCTGCGTCTTTGGGGGCGGGAAGCTCTGAGTATTTTTCTCGATGGCATCAGGGTAAGTACGACATAGAGAGAGACCGCTGCGCTGCAACGCCAAAGGTCTCGCTGGTCCATCGAGCCAAAGACGGCCAGTCCCATCAGAGATAGAACGAATATTAGGGCAGCGACGACTATGCATACCCGTCGTATCCGTATAGATCCACAAGCCAAGAAGTGTTCTTTCGCCATGTGAATATGGTGTGGCCAGTCGCTGTAAAGAAGCGATGCATGCTGACCCACGTACGCATATATGTTGCGTAAAAAAGCCTTGGCGTGGAGTGCCCCGGGATTTACGACATGTCAGTTAAAGCTACGCAGCAGCGGAGCTGTCCGTCCTCGTCCGACCGGAATGCAGTCTTCGAATCAAAAAATAGGACACACAAGCTGTGGCCGGAAAGGCAATGGAGCCTGTCAGGATTTTTGTGTGTTGAGCCATACACTGCCCGTTAGGCAAGGAAGGATGTATGGCAAAGAAGATCCCTGGGCCGTTCTCGGTCGAGCTGCTTGATGCACTGCTGGAAGGACGCGACCCGAAGGCCGTGCTCGATTCGGGTGGCCTGATCGGCGACCTGAAGAAGGCCCTGGCGGAGCGCATGCTCCAAGCCGAGATGGATGTGCACCTGGAGTCGCCGACGGAGTTCGAGGCTGGCAACCACCGCAACGGGACGAGCGCCAAGACGGTGCTGACGCCGGAAGGGCCGATGGAGCTGTCGATCCCGCGCGACCGCCACGGCCGTTTCGATCCGGCGTTGATTGGCAAGTACCGCCGGCGCTTTCCCGGGTTCGACGACAAGATCATCGCCCTCTATGCCCGTGGCATGAGCACCCGCGATATTCAGGCGCATGTGCGCGAGCTGTACGGCATCGAGGTCTCGCCGGACCTCGTGTCGGCCGTGACCGATTCGGTCATCGAGGAGGTCACGGCGTGGCAGACGCGGCCGCTGGAGCCAACCTATGCGGTCGTGTTCTTCGATGCCCTGCGGGTGAAAATCCGAGACGAAGGGCTGGTGCGCAACAAGGCGGTCTACCTCGCCATCGGCATCCGGCCCTGCGGCGAGCGTGAGGTGCTGGGCCTGTGGATCGAACAGACCGAGGGGGCCAAGTTCTGGTTGCGCGTGATGAACGAGCTCAAGGCCCGTGGCACGAACGATCTCCTGATCGCCGTGGTGGACGGTCTGAAGGGCTTTCCCGAGGCGATCACGGCCGTCTTTCCGGAGACCATCGTGCAGACCTGCATCGTGCACCTGATCCGCTACACGATGCAGTTTGCCTCCTGGAAGGAGCGCAAGGCGATCGCGGCAGCACTCAAGCCGATCTATCAGGCCGATCATGCCGATGCGGCCTGGCAGGCGTTGGAGGCTTTCGACGAGGGCGGGTGGGGACGAAAGTACCCCGCCATCGCGCAAAGCTGGCGGCGCAACTGGGAGGCGGTCACTCCGTTCTTCGCTTTCCCCGTCGAGGTGCGCAAGATCATTTACACCACCAACGCCATCGAAAGCCTCAACGCCTCGGTGCGCAAGGCGATCCGCAACAAGGGCCATTTCCCGAGCGATCAAGCGGCCACCAAACTGATCTGGCTCGCGCTCCGCCACATCACTGAAAACTGGAAAAGACCACCCATCGCGTGGCAGGCTGCCAAGGCGCAGTTTGCGCTCCAATTCGGTGACCGATTCACCTTCAACGACTGACGTTTCTCCACCGGCTCAAACACAAAATTTCTGACACGCCC
>NZ_DASRZX010000056.1:0-32542 GCF_035685885.1 Dyella sp.
TTCAGCCGCGACGGCCACCTGGCTGTGGAACCGTCGATATACCTTCCAGCATCGCGACAGCGGCCGCTCGCTGCACGCCGAATGGCTGCATTGGATCGCCCTCATGAGCGTGGGCGCCGTGGTCAATTACGCGGCTTACGCCGCCATCCTGATGCTTTATCCATGGTTGCATCGATGGCCCGCGGTGGCCGTGGCTGCCAGCTCTGCGGCCGCTTCACTGGTCAATTTTGCGACAGCTCGCGGCGTGCTTTTCAAGCGATCCAGGACGTCCGCATAAACCATTGATTCACAAAGAAAAAATACTGTGAATCCTACGTCAAACGTGTTACACTTCGTGGGTTGTTTCCAGGCCGCTCCAGCACGCACGGAAAGTGCGCGCATCGCGGCCCTTTTCATCATCAGGGAAGCCGATTGATGGCAGAACTCGCCAAAGAAGTCATTCGCGTCAACATCGAAGACGAGATGCGCCAGAGCTACCTCGATTACGCCATGAGCGTGATCGTGGGACGCGCCCTTCCGGATGTCCGCGACGGCCTCAAGCCTGTGCACCGCCGCGTCCTGTTCGCCATGAACGAACTGGGCAATGTCTGGAACAAGCCTTACAAGAAATCGGCCCGCGTGGTCGGTGACGTCATCGGTAAATACCACCCGCACGGCGACGCGTCCGTTTACGACGCCATCGTGCGCATGGCCCAGCCGTTCTCTCTGCGCTACATGCTGGTCGACGGCCAGGGCAACTTCGGTTCGGTCGATGGCGACAGCGCGGCAGCCATGCGATACACCGAAGTGCGCATGTCGCGCCTCACGCATGAGCTGCTGGCCGACATCGACAAGGACACCGTCGACTTCGGCCCGAACTACGATGAAAGCGAGCACGAGCCGCTGGTGCTGCCAACGCGCGTGCCCAACCTGTTGGTGAACGGCTCGGCCGGTATCGCGGTGGGCATGGCGACCAACGTGCCGCCGCACAACCTCAACGAAGTCATCGCCGCCACCATCGCGCTGATCGACGATCCGTTGCTGTCGATCGACGACCTGATGCACTACATCCCGGGGCCGGATTTCCCGACCGCCGGCATCATCAACGGTTCGTCCGGGATCATCGAGGCGTACCGCACCGGTCGCGGCCGCATCCTGGTGCGTGCCCGCACCGAGATCGAAACCGAATCGAACGGCCGCGAGACGATCCTCATCCACGAGCTGCCGTACCAAGTGAACAAGGCTCGCCTGATCGAGAAGATCGCCGAGCTGGTGAAGGAAAAGAAGCTCGAAGGCATCAGCGAGCTGCGCGATGAGTCCGACAAGGACGGCATGCGCGTGGTGATCGAAATCCGTCGCGATTCGATGGCCGACGTGGTGCTCAACAACCTGTTCCAGCAGACGCAGCTGCAGGTGACGTTCGGCATCAACATGGTCGCGCTGCTGGATGGCCAGCCGCGCCTGCTGAACCTCAAGGACATCCTCGAGGCCTTCATTCGTCACCGCCGCGAAGTGGTGACGCGCCGTACCATCTTCGATCTGCGCAAGGCACGTGCCCGCGCGCACATCCTGGAAGGCCTCACCGTCGCGCTCGCCAACATCGACGAGATGATCGAGCTGATCCGCACCTCCGCCTCGCCGCAGGAAGCACGCGAGCGCATGCTTGCGCGCAAGTGGCAGCCGGGCATGGTGGCAACGCTGCTCGAAGCGGCGGGCGCCGAGGCGTCGCGTCCCGAGGACATGGATCCGCGCGACGGCTTCAAGTCCGACGGTTACCAGTTGTCCGAAGTGCAGGCCCAGGAAATCCTGGCCATGCGCCTGCACCGCCTCACCGGCCTGGAACAGGAAAAGCTTTCCGACGAATATCGCCAGGTGCTGGAGACTATCCGCGGCCTGATCGAGATCCTGGAAGATCCCGCGCGTCTGCTGTCGGTCATCCGCGATGAGCTGCTCGTCATCAACGAGGAGTTCGGCGACAAGCGTCGTACCGAGATCCAGCATTCGCAGGAAGACCTCAACGTCCTCGACCTGATCGCGCCGGAAGACGTCGTCGTTACGCTCTCGCATACCGGCTACGTGAAGCGACAGCCGGCCAGCACGTATCGCGCGCAGCGTCGCGGCGGCAAGGGCCGTTCGGCCTCCGCGTTGAAAGACGAGGATTTCGTCGAGCAGCTGTGGGTGGTCAACACCCATGACACGCTGCTCACCTTCACCAGCACCGGTCGCGTCTACTGGCTCAACGTCTACCAGATGCCGGAGTCGGGTCCGAATGCGCGCGGCAAGCCGATGGTCAACCTGCTGCCGCTGGGCGAGGGCGAGAAGGTGCAGGCTGTGCTGCCGGTGCGTGAATACACCGAAGACCGTTTCGTGTTCTTCGCCACCAAGCAGGGCACGGTGAAGAAGACGCCGCTCACGGAGTTCGCGTTCCAGCTGCAGAAGGGCAAGATCGCCATCAACCTCGACGAGGGCGATGCGTTGGTCAACGTCGCGCTCACCGACGGCAACAGCGACGTGCTGCTGTTCGCCTCCAATGGCAAGACGGTGCGCTTCGACGAAGCGGAGGTGCGCTCGATGGGCCGTACGGCCACCGGCGTGCGCGGCATGAAGCTGGCGGATGACGCCGAAGTGGTCTCGCTGATCGTTGCTGCCGAGGGCGATATCCTCACCGCCACCCAGCGCGGCTACGGCAAGCGCACGACGCTCGACGAGTTCCCGAAGAAGGGTCGTGGCACGCAGGGCGTGATCGGCATCCAGTGCTCCGAGCGCAACGGCGCGCTGGTGGCGGCCACCCAGGTCACCGAAGCGCACGAGATGATGCTGATCTCCGACCAGGGCACGCTGGTGCGTACCCGTGTGGCGGAAGTCTCGCAGCTCAGCCGCAACACCCAAGGCGTGACGCTCATTCGCCTGCCGGCAGATGAGAAACTGGTGAGCGTGGTTCGTCTCGACGCAGAACAGGAGAACGGCGAAGGCGAGGGTGACGAAGGCCAGGAGATCCCGGGCGACGTCGGTACCGAACCGTCTGGCGAAGACCAGTAACCCGAACCTGGTTGGAACAGAAAAACCCGGCGAAAGCCGGGTTTTTCTTTGATCAGGTTTCCCACGCGTTCTATGGCGTAGCAGTCGCCGGACACGTTGGTCCAGACGCAACGGTCGACCGGGCAGACTTCATGGCCGCAGTGATCTATGATCCCGTCGTTCCAGTCAAGGCTGTCGGCTGCCGGGCGATCCAAGGATCACCAGCAGGATCAATATCGATCCGGAGACGAGACGCATGGCGCGCGGAGCTTATGGCGAGCAGCTTGGGCGAAGTTTCAACCTTGAAACACCTCCGACGCTTTCCAGCCCAACCCGATTTGGGCCATTGGTCGTCACTGAACTTCGTAGCGACGAACCCGGGTTCGGTTTCACCGCGCCGATGGCTACGGAAAGCGCCTACCTCTTGGGACTCCAGCTGCGAGGCATTGCGCATCATGAACTGTGGGTCGACGGACGCTCGGTTCCGGTCAAGCCGATCTCGCCCGGAACCACTCATCTGTACGATCTGGAATGCAATCCGATTTGCTTCACGGACCAGCCGTTTCACGACCTGTTCTTCTATCTGCCACGCGAAGCATTGACGGAGCTTGGCGAAGACTCGGGCACGCCAGGGGTGCGCGACCTGCGTTGGGAGAAAGGCGCTTTTCTTGATGACACGGTCGTACGCCATATCGGCTACGCCCTGTTACCGGCATTGCACGCGCAACAGCATACGAATCAAATCTTCGTCGACCACATGCTGGTGGCGCTGCGCACTCACCTGGTCGCCACGTATGGTGGATTGCGGGCGGCTCGTGTCGCGCCCGCATGCGGTGGACTTGCGCCTTGGCAGGAGCGACGCGCCAAGGAGTTGATGCGCACGCGGCTTGCTGATGGCGTTCCGTTGATTGAGCTTGCAAGGGAATGCGATTTGTCGCCCAGCACGTTTGTACGTGCGTTCAAACGAAGTACCGGGATGTCACCGCATCAATGGTTGCTGATGCGCCGAGTCGACCGAGCCATTGAGTTGATGAGCGATCGCTCGCGCTCGCTTGCCGACATCGCGTTGTCCTGTGGATTTGCCGACCAGAGTCACTTCACGCGGGTCTTCACGGCGCGTACCGGCGTGGGACCTGGCGTTTACCGCAATGCCATGCCCAGATCGCGGGATTGAGCTTTTACGCGTTGGGAGCTTTGCCTGCTTGGCCGTGCTCATCCAGGGCAAGCTGGATGTGACTCGCCTCGGACCGGGGCGTATAGCCGAGGCATCACTCGGAAAGCAGATTTGAACAATGCGCGCTTCAAACGTCCAATAACGGCCATTGGCATGGCGCAACCATGGGGCTCACCTCACTCACGGAGTGGAAGCCGCCATGTCACATCGTCCGTTTTCGCGCTTCAAAAGTCGGTATCCGATGGCCGGCTCGGTCCGGCATCACGCGTTCGTTGTTCTGTGCGCGGCTCTCGCATGGGCGGGCTCCGTCGCGGCACAGGAGGCCTCTCCGCAAGCTGGTGGTGCACGCGAGACGCCCCTGAGCATGGTCAATGCGCTTCACACGGCCTTTGGCGACCACCATGCTCGTGCGGTGCACACCAAAGGCGTCATGCTGGAGGGAACCTTTGAGCCCGCCGCCGAGGCGCGCACGGTCACGAAAGAGCCCATTTTCACCGGCGGGCCGCTAACCATCGTTGCGCGCTTCTCACTGTTCGCCGGCGTTCCTGATCTTCCGGACAATGCCGACGGCGCGTCGCCTGCGGGCTTTGCCGTCAAGATCAAGGCTGCGGATGGCGACGACTTCGATATCGAGACCAATCAGCATAACGGCTTCATCACCGCGACCTTTGACGAATTTGCCGTGTTTCTTCGCGCACTCGGCGCCAGTGGGCCGGGCGTTCCCCATCCCACACCCGTCGAAAAATATGTCGCGGCGCATCCTGGCGTCAAAGCCTTCCTGGAAAGCCGCACATATCCCGTGTCCTACGCGCAAGCCACATATTTTGGCGTCAATTCGCTCAAGTTCACCAATGCGCAGGGGAAATCGTCGTATGTGCGCTATCGCCTGGTGCCTCGCAGCGGAGAGCACTACCTGACACCGGACGAACGCAAGGCGAAAAGCGCCAGTTACCTTCAGGACGACATCCTGCAGCGCATCGGCAAAGCTCCGGTCGTGTTCGACTGGTATGTGCAGATTGCCGAGGCGGGCGACAAGATCGAAGACCCGTCCCTTGCGTGGCCGGACAGCCGCAAGCTGGTGAAGCTCGGCACCTTCACGCTCAACAAGCCGCCTGCCGATCCTGATACCGCACAACGGTTGTTGTTGTTCCTGCCCGGGCAGCCACATCCTGGCGTGGAAGCTGCCGATCCGATGCTGATCATGCGCAACACGGCTTATCCGATTTCGTTCGGGCAGCGCCAATAGCATTCGCTGTCGTGCAATGCGTGAACCCTGGCCTTGGCAAAGGAGCGTTGTCATGCGACCCACGATTACCACCATCACCACGGAGCACGTCGATCTGCTTTCGAGCAAGGATTTTGCTGAAACCGTGAAGGACCTGAGGGCCGAGCTTGGCAATGCAAGCATCGAAACGCTGATGGGCCGGCTGTCTGCCAGCAGTCATTGGAGCGATTACGCTGCCGAATGTGCGGAGTTCGCCGGAAGGAGCAACCTGATTGAGGTGGGATATCTCAACTGGGGCAAGGTTCTGTCCTTGTCAGGGACGCCGATGAAAGCGGGATGCTTCATCGTCGGCAATCCCGTGACTGCGCAGAAGCTGCTGGCGGCGGGAGGTGCTCAGGTCGGCCTGTACTTGCCAACGAAACTCATGGTATTTGAAGACCGCGATGGCGCCGTGCACGTTTCCTACGACAAGTTCCTGCCGATCATGGCGCCCTATGGCATGGCAGCGCTCGACAAGATAGCGGGAGCGATTGACGTGGTACTCGACAAATTGGCCATGGCAGCGGTGAACTGACCTGTCTGCCAAGTGGCATTAAAAGTTGTACGGGCCAGGAATGTCGACGGTGCGATGGCGGCGCGACCGGAATGGCATGGCGCTCGGTTGCTCGCCTGGCATCCTGTCGATATCGAGAGGCGGTTGCCACAGAGGCAGGAAACCCCGGCCATGCCGGTTTTTCCTCTTCACGCGATCAGGGTTTGAATCCTACCGATTGCCATAACGGAGCGGGGTCGTAGACCGCGCCCGCTTCAATGGTCTTGGCGACTCGCCGTGTGTTGCGGATGTCGGCGAGGGGATCGCCATCGAGCAGCACCATGTCGGCACGCTTGCCGACGGTGAGCGTGCCGACATCTTTGTCTAGGCCCATCACGTGCGCGGGCACGCTGGTCGCCGCCATCAACGCTTCCATCGGGGTGAAACCGGCCTGTACGTAGATTTCCAGTTCCCGGTGCAGCGAATAGCCGGGGATGGCCTGGTCCGTGCCGGCGACGACGGTCAGGCCCTGCCGGTGCAGTTCGCGCAGCGTGGCGAGCAGGTAGTCGTATCGCTTGGCGCGTTCGGGCGGTGCGCCAGGATTGTCGAGCGCGGCGGCAAGCTCGGGTGCCACGTGCGTGATGCCGGGTTCGATCGTGCTCAGCGGCGTGGCTTCCGGATGCAGGTCGAGCTCGAACAGGGCGATGGTGTCGTCGAAGACGATGTGACGTTCGCGGAACAGGGCCAGCTGGCGCTTGGCATCGGGCGTCGTGAAATCCAGGGGTGGAAGCGGCTTGTTGCGTTCCATGTGCAGCAGGTCGCGCGCCACGAAGTGGATGTGGTTGATGCCATCATAACCGCCCCTGACCGCCTGCTCGGTGGTCATGCCTTCGGGAACGTGGCCGGTCACCGTCATGCCCAGGCGATGTGCCTCCGCCGTGATCACCGGAACCAGTTCGTGTTTCATGCTGCTGTAGATCTTGATCTGCCGCGCCCCGACGTCCTTGTAGCGTTTGACCCATGCCCGCGCCTGGTCGGGCGTGTCCGCGATGATCGCGCCCAGCGAGATCGGCCCGCTGCCATCGATGACGCCGGCGATGAGAATGCGCGGACCGATGCCGCGCCCCCGGTCGATCGCGTCGCGCACCGAGGTGATGAAATCGAAGATGTTGCCGCAATCGCGCACCGTGGTGATGCCGGAGGCGAGGTACACCGGCCCCCATTCGACCTGCTCGTAATGGGCGTGCAGGTCCCAAAGGCCCGGGATGAGGAACTTGCCGTGGCCGTCGATGACCTCGTAGCCCTGGGTCGATGGATGGTCTGTCATGGGCGTGATACGGCTGATGCGGCCGTCGTCCATGAACACGGCAACGTCGTTCTTTGCTGGTGCACCGGTACCATCGATCAACGTGGCGTGCGTGACGACAAGGCGCTTCACGATGGGCTGTCGCCCTTTCTTGGCGAGTTGGTCCAGGCCATCGTTGGCCGCGCGCTGGATGAAGTCCGCCAGTGACGGTTCATAGGCTTCGCGCACGGCCTCGAAATGATCGAACTCCGCATCGCGCGTGACCAGGGCGGCCAACTGGTTGGCATCATCCATCCAAAGGGCCTCGTTGCCCCACGCGAGCCCCGATACCTGGTAGCCATGCAGGGTGACATCGCGACCGGCCACGCTGAGGTGGAGATCCGAAGTGGGCTGGATGCGGATGTCGTTGCCGGGAGGCGCCGCGATGCGATCGGGATGTCCCTGCGAGAGCCAGTACCTCATCAACATCTCCTGCATGGCGACGGGCGAATAGCCGTCCATCAGGAAGGTGTGGTCGTTGGCCGGATAGACCGTCGTCTTGCCGCCGCGCACGAGCGAGACCTGGTCGCGCGATGCATTGACGGAAAACGCGTCATTCAACTCGCTGGAACGCGATGAGCGGCCCTGGGTGGTAAGCGACAGAGGATGCGCTTCATCCGTTGCGCGATAGTGGGTCTTGAGCGGTACCGGCGTGCCGCGATCGGTAAACAGGAAATCCGATTCGAGCACGAGCTGGCCGTCCTTGCGCTCCAGCGTATAGGTCTCCTTGCCTATCGCGCGGGCGAACTTGTGCAGCACGAAGCTGCCGTGTTCGTTCGGCGGGGACGTTTGCGCGTGGATGCTGGATGAAGCGGAAGCAAGGATCAGGACGGCGAGGAACGCACTTGCACACTCCAGCTTCATGGATAGCTCCTGACGCGGGTGACGGGCGATCGGTCCATCGACACGGCGGTCGACGCGGGATGCGGCGACGGTATCCGAGCGGTATCGCGGGCGCCAGTGCGCGTGGTGGGATGCCGGTCAGCCCGGCGTCACGCTGATCTCGTCGACCCGGGTGGCATAGAACGCGAGGTGGCCTGCAATGGCGGCCACGGCTTCGTATGGATGTTCATACGTCCATACGGCATTGGCCGCCCGATCGCCGCCAAGCGGAATGCTGTAGTAGGCGCATTCGCCCTTGTAGGGGCAATACGTCTGGTGATCGGTTCTTTCGAGCAGCGCCATGTTCACGTCGCTGCGCGGAATGTAATGCACGGGCGGATACGACGCTTCGCGCAACGTCAGTGCGGAACGCGTATCGGCCACCACCTGGCCCGCGATGCGGACGACGATGTGGGAAGGGTCCGGCGTGATCTCGATCGGATGATCGGGTCCTGGGATGCGGTGTTCTTTCGCCATGGCGTCTGTCCCTCGCGGCAGCAAGGCACAGAGGCTACTCCGCAGGCGTCAGCGGCGCGTGAGCGCCACGCCGGGACCATCAGCCGATGGCTTCGAGCATGGCTTCGGCGGTCGACACGCGGAATTCGCCGGGCGCCTCGACCTGCAGCAGCTTCACTACGCCATCGTCGGCGAAAAGCCCAAAACGACGGGAGCGCAGCCCCATGCCATAGGCGTTGCCGTCCAGCTCCAGGCCGATCGAACGAGTGAAGGCGCCGTTGCCGTCGGCGAGCATCAGCAATCCATGTGGCACGTTCTGGGAGACGGCCCAGGCCTGCATGACATAGGCGTCGTTCACGGCGAGGCACATCACGTCGATGCCGCGCGCCTGGAACTCGCCGAAGTGCTGCACGTAACCCGGCAGGTGGCGGTTGGAGCAGGTGGGCGTAAACGCACCCGGCACCGCAAACATCACCACCTTGCGGCCGGCGAACAAAGTACCGGTATGGGTTTGCTCGATGGTGTCGCCGATCGCGCGGATCTCGACGTCGGGCAAGGTCTGGCCGACCTGGATGCTCATGGCTGGGGTCTCGGAAGGGTGAGGTGGAGGCCGGATCCTAGCGCCACCCGGATCGCTTGTCGCCTTGAATCACGCCGCGTTCGCACCCATCTCGGGGACCATAGAGACGGTGGCGAACGTCGCCATGCGGTACCCATATGAGTCGGGCGGGCGCGTGCCTTGCGATCCGGTGGGCGGGAGGCAGTTTCTTCCGCACGGGGCGGGCAGGTGGATCGCCGGGGAGTGGCAGTGGAATTCAAAGACTATTACGACATTCTGGGCGTAAAGCCGGAGGCGACCGAGGCCGAGATCAAGGCGGCCTATCGCAAGCTGGCCAAGAAATACCATCCGGACCGCAACAAGGACGCCGGTGCGGAAGAGAAATTCAAGGCGATCAACGAAGCGAATGAAGTGCTTCGTGACACCGAGAAGCGCCGTGCGTACGACGAGCTGCGCGCGGGTGGTTATCGCGGTGGCGAGCAGTTCCGTCCGCCGCCGGGTTGGGGGCAGGGCCATGGCTTCGATTTCGGCGGCGATGGCAGCGGCGACTTCAGCGATTTCTTCGAGAGTCTGTTCGGTCGTGGAGCCGGTTCGCGCGGCGCACCCAGGGCGCGCCGTGGTGGCGATGTGCATGCGCATGTGCAGATCGACCTGCAGACCGCCTTCGACGGCGGCAAGACGCGGCTGGCCCTGCAAGACGGACACGGCGCCGAGCGCGTGCTGGAAGTGAAGATTCCCGCAGGCATCCAGCCTGGGCAGGTCATTCGCCTGGCGGGGCAGGGGCATATGGGGACGGGCGGTGCACCAAACGGCGATCTCCTGCTGGAGGTGGGCATTCGCGACGATGGCCGTTTCCGCCTGGACGGCCGCAACGTGCTGCACGTGCTGCCCGTGACGCCATGGGAGGCCGCCTTGGGTGCGACCATTCCCGTGCCGACGCTGGCAGGTGCAGTGGACCTTCGCATTCCGGCTGGGTCGCAATCGGGCCGCAAGCTGCGGCTGAAAGGTCGCGGGTTGCCCGGCGCGCATCCGGGTGACCAACTGGTGGAGTTGTCGATCCGCGTACCGGCTGCCGAGTCCGATGCGCAGCGCGAGGCGTTCGAAGCGCTTCGCGACCAGTTTCCGGATTACAACCCGCGGCAATAAGGCCATCTGGATGGCCAAAGAAAACGGCGCCCAGGGCGCCGTTTTTCGTTACTTGTGCACCGCGCCCGATCAGGCGGGCAGCAGTTCCTTGAGCGTGTGCACCAGTTCCTCTTCCTTGATCGGCTTGGTGACATAAGCCTTTGCGCCCTGGCGCAGGCCCCACACCTTGTCCGTTTCCTGGTCCTTGGTGGTGACCAGTACGACCGGGATATGCGAGGTATCCGGATCCTTGCTGATGGTGCGGGTGGCCTGGAAACCGTTGAGGTTGGGCATCACCACGTCCATCAGGATCAAGTCGGGGCGTTCACGCCTGGCCGCCTCGACGCCCGCCGCGCCATCTTCCGCGGTCAGGGCCTCGTGCCCGAGCTTTTCGACGATGCGCTTGATGCCCAACAGCTGCGACGGCGAGTCGTCGACGATCAGGATGCGTGCCATAAGGTGGAATTCCCCTTGTTGTTTCGTTGGATTCTAAGACGCTGTCGCCGCGCTTTCCAAGCGCAGCGGTCAGGCGGTCGCGCCTACGCGCACCAGAGTACGCCCGAATGACTCGCCCGCGAGCATCTGGTCGAAAATCGTGGGTAATTGCTCCAGCGTGATTTCACGCGTGGCGATGCGTTCCAGGTGCTGCGGCTTCCAGTCGGTGGCGAGGCGCTGCCACACGCGGTCGCGGATGTCCCGTGCCGTGCCCGCCGAGGCGATGCCCAGCAGGCTGGCGCCGCGGATGATGAAGGGCAACACGGTACTTTCGAAGCCGGCCCCGCCGGCGTTGCCGCAGATGGCGACGTTGCCGTAGGGCGCGATCAGCGGAAGCAGGCCGGCGAGCATGTCGCCGCCGACATTATCCAGCGCACCGCCGAAGCGGGCCGAATCCATCGGCTTGCCGCTGAAGACGAGCTGGTGGCGGTCGATGCACTCGGCAGCGCCGAGGTCACGCAGGAAATCGAAATGCACTGCCTTGCCGCTGATGGCATGCACCGCGTAGCCCGCGCGCGTGAAGATGTCGATGGCCAGCATGCCCACGCCACCGGTGGCGCCGGTGACGGCGAGCGGGCCGAGCGCCGGCGTCTGCCGGTTGTCCTCCATGCGCAGCAGCGCCAGCGCAGCCGTGAAGCCGGCCGTGCCGATGATCATGCTTTCGCGAAGGCTCAGCTCTGTCGGGAGCGGAATGGTCCAGGCGGAGGGCAGGCGGATGAATTCGCCATAGCCGCCATCGCGTACTTCGGAAAGACCGCTGCCGGTGCATAGCACGGCATCGCCTTCCTTGAAGGCCGGATCGGTGGAAGCCACGACGGTACCCGCCGCGTCGATGCCGCCGTTGAGCGGATATTGCCGGAGGATCTTGCCTTTGCCGGTACCGGCCAGCGCGTCCTTGTAGTTGACCGACGAATATGCCACCCGGACCAACACTTCACCTGCGCTGAGTGCATCGGCGTCGAGTGTCTCGATTCTGCCGCGGTAGCCCGCGTCGTCGTTGTGGATGCGCAGGGCGCGAAAGGCGGAGGGGGAACTCATGGGGGATTCCTTTGCGGCGTGCCGTGCAGCGTTTTTCAGGCGTCGACGATGCGCTTGTCGACCAGGCGCGAAGCGCGCTCGCCCTCATAGGTGGGCATCCAGTCGAACAGGGCTGACATGTCGTCTCCAAACCATACACTTTCGTGCTGACCGGGCGTAATGAAACCTTCGTCGGCCATATGGTCGACCATTCCGCGCAACGCGTCGTAGTACCCGCGCACATTGAGGAAAGCGCAGGGATACCGGTGCAGACCCAATTGGGCCCAGGTCAGCATCTCGAACATCTCGTCCAGGGTGCCAAAGCCGCCGGGCAGGGCGACGAACGCATCGGACAGTTCGAACATCCGCGTCTTGCGCTGGTGCATGGTCTCGACCACCACCAGTTCGGTGAGCCCGGTGTGTGCGACCTCGCGCTCGACCAGCTGGCGAGGGATCACGCCGATGACCTTGCCGCCACCGGCCAGCACCGCATCGGCCACCGTACCCATCAGGCCCACCTTGCCGCCGCCATAGACCAGCGCGATGTCGCGCCTGGCCATTTCAGCGCCGAACGCGCGGGCCTGTTCCATGTACTGGGGATGCTTGCCGCTGCTGGAGCCGCAATAGACGCAAAGGGCGGTGGGTTGGGGCATGGGATGGACATTTACGTCTGGAGGGGAGTGTTCGTCATTCCGCCGCAGGTCGGAATCCCGTGGCGACATGGCTCGATTGTCGCGAAGAAACCAACCGGTCTCATCGTTTCGCGACAGCCGTACGGTATCGCTACGGGATTCCGGCCTTCGCCGGAATGACGGCGGAAAACAAACGGCCCGCTCATGTTGCCACGAGCGGGCCGTGGATCCCGTGTCACCGGCCATCCATGGCCTGCACGGGACAAGGGCAGCCTGCCCTCAATTGCCCTTGTGGATCGCGCGCTTGTCGACCGACAGCGCCGCCTCGTGGACGGCTTCCGACAGCGTCGGGTGCGCGTGGACGATGCGGGCGAGGTCTTCGGAGGAGCCCTTGAACTCCATCGCTACCACACACTCGGCGATCAGCTCGGACACGCCCGGGCCGACCATGTGCACGCCCAGGATGCGGTCCGTTTCGGCGTGGGCGAGCATCTTCACCTGGCCGATGGCCTCGTTCATGGCCACGGCGCGGCCGATGGCTGCGAACGGGAAGGTGCCGACCTTGTACGGCACGCCTTCGTCCTTCAGCTGCTTCTCCGTCTTGCCTGCCCAGGCGATTTCCGGCTCGGTGTAGATCACCCACGGCACGGTGTCGAGGTTGATGTGGCCCGCCTTGCCGGCGATCCACTCGGCCACGGCCACGCCTTCCTCGGAACCCTTGTGCGCCAGCATCGGGCCGCGCACGGCGTCGCCGATGGCCCACACGCCGTTCACGCCGGTGTGGTTGTGCTCGTCGACCACGATGCGGCCGCGCTCGTCCAGCTTCACGCCGGTGTCGGCGGCCAGCAGGCCGTCGGAGTAGGCGCGACGGCCCACGGCGACCAGCAGCTTGTCGACCACCAGGTCATGCGCGCCGTCCTTGTCCTCATAGGTGAGGGCGACTTCGTTGCCCTTCACTTCGGCCTTGGTCAGCTTGGCGCCGAGCTTGATGTTCAAGCCCATCTTGGCGAATTCCTTGGCGGCGATCTTGGCGATGTCCGCGTCGGCCACGCTGAGGAAGTCCGGCAGCGCTTCGAGCACGGTCACATCCGAGCCCAGGCGCTTCCACACGCTGCCCAGCTCCAGGCCGATCACGCCGGCGCCGATGACGCCCAGGCGCTTGGGCACTTCGGTGAAGTCCAGCGCGCCGGCATTGTCGACAATGAACTTGTTGTCGAACTTGGCGAACGGCAGCTCGATCGGCACCGAGCCCGAAGCGAGGATCACGTTGGTGGCGCTGATGGTCTGCTTGGAACCGTCGTTGCCGGTGATCTCAACTTCATTACCCTTCAGCAGCTTGCCCTTGCCGAAGAACGGGGTGACCTTGTTGGCCTTGAACAGCTGGCCGATACCACCGGTGAACTGCTTGACGATCTTGTCCTTGCGGCCGATGAAGGTGCCGAGGTCAACCTTGGCGCCTTCCACCGTGATGCCGTGCACCGGCAGGTTATGCGCGATGTTGTAGTACTGCTTGGACGAATCCAGCAGCGCCTTGGACGGGATGCAGCCCACGTTGAGGCAGGTGCCGCCGAGGGCCTGCTTGCCATCCTTGCCGACGAAGGCATCCACGCAGGCGGTCTTCAGGCCCTGCTGCGCGGCGCGGATCGCGGCCACATAGCCGGCAGGGCCGGCGCCGATGACGATGACGTCGAATTTTTCGCTCATGTCGCTTCTCGCTTTATCCCTCTCCCGTCGGGGGAGGGTGCCCATAGGGCGGGTGGGGGTGCGTGCGGAGCGAGGCGTTTCGGCAGGACCGAACCCTCACCCCAACCCCTCTCCCGCAGGGAGAGGGGCTGACGCGGGGACTTAGATGCCCAGCAGCATGCGCTGCGGGTTTTCCAGCTGGTTCTTGATGTCGACCAGGAACAGCACCGCGTCCTTGCCGTCGATGATGCGGTGGTCGTAGGACAGCGCCAGGTACATCATCGGGGCGGCGATCACCTGGCCGTTCTCGACGATGGCGCGCTCCTTGATGGCGTGCATGCCCAGGATGGCGCTCTGCGGCGGGTTCACGATCGGGGTCGACAGCAGCGAGCCGAAGGTGCCGCCGTTGGTGATGGTGAAGGTGCCACCCTGCAGGTCGTCCAGGCCCAGCTTGCCGTCACGGGCCTTCTTGGCGTAGTCGACGATGCCGCGCTCGACGTCGGCGAAGCTCATGTCCTGCACGTCGCGCAGCACCGGCGTCACCAGGCCCTTGTCGGTGGACACGGCGATGGAGATGTCCTGGTAGCCGTGATAGACGATGTCGTTGCCGTCGACCGAGGCGTTGACCAGCGGATGGCGCTTCAGCGCTTCGGCGGCAGCCTTGACGAAGAAGCTCATGAAGCCGAGCTTCACGCCGTTCGCCTTCTCGAACGACTCGCCCAGCGCCTTGCGCATCTTCACCACTTCGGCCAGGTTCACTTCGTTGAACGAGGTGAGCATGGCGATGGAGTTCTTCGACTGCATCAGGCGCTCGGCGATGCGGGCGCGCATGCGGGTCATGGCCACGCGCTCTTCCGGACGCGAACCCGGCGTGGGCTTGGCAGCCGGCGTAGCGGCGGCCGGAGCGGCGCCACCCTTGCCGACGTTGAGCAGGTCTTCCTTGGTCACGCGGCCATCGCGACCGGTGCCGGCCACCTTGGAGGCGTCGATGTTCTGTTCCGTGGCCACGCGCAGGCCGGCCGGCGAGAGGTCGGCATTGCCGGCGGCCGCAGCCTTCGGAGCGGCCGGCGCGGCAGCAGGAGCCGACGCGGCGGGGGCAGCAGCGGCCGGAGCCGGTGCTGCGGCGGCAGCGCCTTCCTCGATCACCGCGATGACCTGCTGGCTGGTCACGGTCTCGCCGGACTGGAACTTGATTTCCTTCAGTACGCCATCGACCGGCGAAGGCACTTCGAGCACCACCTTGTCGGTTTCGAGGTCAACCAGGTTTTCGTCGCGCTTGACCGCTTCACCGGCCTGCTTGTGCCAGGTGGCGATGGTGGCGTCGGAGACGGATTCGGGCAGGACGGGAACTTTGACTTCGATGGACATGTGAATTCCTTGAGTTAGTGCGCTCATCCCTGAACGCTAAGGTCAATAAGCGGCTATCCATAGCCGCACTATTCAAATTGGGTGCGTCCATCCGTGAACGCAAAAGTCAAAAAGCGGCCATCCATGGCCGCACTTTTCAGGATTTTTTTATTCGGCCGCGTGATCGGTGCCGATCGGCGAAACGAGTGCCTGCTCGACGAGCGCAGCCTGTTCGGCGACGTGCGTGTTCAGGTGGCCCGCTGCCGGCGCCGCGGAGCGGGCGCGACCGGCGTACGACAGGCTCTGCTTGCTGCCGACGCAGGCCTGCAGGTGATGGCGGATCTGGAACCAGGCGCCCTGGTTCATCGGTTCTTCCTGACACCAGATGACTTCCTTGGCGGCGCTGTACTTCTCCAGCTCGGCCGTGACCTGCGGACGCGGGAACGGATACAGCTGCTCGACGCGCACGATGGCGACATCGCTGAGGCCGCGCTTTTCGGCGTCTTCCAGCAAGTCGTAGTAGACCTTGCCCGAGCACAGCACCACGCGCTTGACCTTCTTGGCGGCCAGTTCGCGATGCTCCGGGATCACCAACTGGAAGCTGCCCGTGGCCAGCTCGTCCAGCGTGGAGACCGCCAGCTTGTGGCGCAGCAGTGACTTGGGCGTCATCACGATCAGCGGCTTGCGCGTCGGGCGCACCATCTGGCGGCGGATCATGTGGAAGGCCTGGGCCGGCGTGGTCGGCACGCAGACCTGCATGTTCTCCATCGCGCACAGCTGCAGGAAGCGCTCCAGGCGGGCGGAGGAGTGCTCCGGGCCCTGGCCTTCGTAGCCGTGCGGCAGGAACAGCGCCAGGCCGCACAGGCGGTTCCACTTCGACTCGCCCGAGCTGATGAACTGGTCGATGACGACCTGGGCGCCGTTGGCGAAGTCGCCGAACTGGCCTTCCCAGATGTGCAGGGTGTAAGGGTCAGTGGTGGCGCTGCCGTATTCGAACGCCATGACCGCTTCTTCGCTGAGCAGCGAGTCGATCACTTCGACGTCGGCGCCGTCGCGCACCGTGGCCAGCGGCATGAAGGTGTAGCCGGTCTTCTGGTCATGCAGCACGGCATGGCGATGGAAGAACGTGCCGCGACCCACGTCCTGGCCGACCAGGCGCAGGTTGTAGTTTTCGTCGATGAGCGTGGCGTAGGCCAGGTTCTCGGCGAAGCCCCAGTCGCCCGGCTGCTCGCCGGCGGCCATCTTGGCGCGGTCTTCGTAGATCTTGGCCACGCGCGACTGCAGCGTCATGTCCTTGGGCGTCACCAGGATCTGGTTGGCCAGTTCCACCAGGCGCTGCCTGGGCACGCTCGTGGGGGTCTCGGTGGACAGCTTGCCGCCGATGAACTTGTCCCAGTCGACTTCGATGTCCTTGATGAGCGCGGTGGTCAGCTCGGTCATCGGCTCGCCGGCTTCCAGGCGGGCGCGATAGTCCTCGAACATCTTCTGGCCGTCGCCATCGGCGATCACGCACTGCTTGACCAGCTCCTGCGCGTACAGGTCGCGGGTGGTCGGGCGCTTGCGGATGATCTGGTACATCACCGGCTGGGTGGCGGCCGGCTCGTCGGCCTCGTTGTGGCCGTGGCGGCGGTAGCACACCAGGTCGATCACCACGTCCTTGCGGAACTGCTTGCGGAAGTCGTAGGCGAGGCGGGTGGCCTGGATCACCGCTTCCGGGTCGTCGCCGTTCACGTGGAACACTGGCGCGTTGACCATCTTGGCCAGGTCGGTGCAGTACAGCGTGGAGCGGGTGTCCTGCGGGTTGGAGGTGGTGAAGCCCACCTGGTTGTTCACCACGATGTGCAGGCTGCCGCCGATCTTGAAGCCGCGGGCCTGGGACATGTTGAACAGTTCCATGTTCACGCCCTGGCCGGCTAGCGCCGAGTCGCCGTGCACGATGACGGCCATCGACTGCTTTCGCTCGGTGTCGCGGCGACGGATCTGGCGCGAATGCACCGAACCGGCCACTACCGGATTGACGATTTCAAGATGCGACGGGTTGAACGCCAGCGCCACGTGGGTGCCGCCGTTGGGCGTCTTGACGTCGGCGGAGAAGCCCATGTGGTACTTCACGTCGCCCGAGTGGGCCGGATCATCCGGATGGTCCCACTTGCCTTCGAACTCGTTGAACAGGGTGCGCGGCGGCTTGCCCAAGATGTTGACCAGCATGTTGAGGCGGCCGCGATGGGCCATGCCGATCACTACTTCCTTGATGCCGTTGTCGCCAGCGGCGCGGACCATGTCGTCCACCATCGGGATCAGGCTGTCGCCGCCTTCCAGCGAGAAGCGCTTCTGGCCCACGTACTTGGTGTGCAGGTAGCGCTCCAGACCCTCGGCGGCGGTCAGCCCGGCGAGGATGTGCTTCTTGCCTACGGCATCCAGGCCGGCATTGCCGTTGGCCTGCTCCAGGCGGGTGTAGATCCAGTTGCGCTGTTCATGATTGCTGATGTGCATGAACTCGACGCCGAGGGTGTTGGTGTACACCTTCTTCAGTCGAGCCAGCAGGTCGCGCAGCTTCATGCGCTGGCCGCCACCGGCGAAGTTGCCGCAATCGAACTCGGTATCCAGGTCGGCGTCGGACAGGCCGTGGAACGAGGGTTCCAGGTCGGGCGCCGGCAGCTTCTCGGCCAGGCCGAGCGGGTCGAGGTTGGAGGCGAGGTGGCCGCGCGAGCGGTAGGCGGTGAGGATGCGCAGCACGCCGGCCTGCTTGCGGGCGTGGGCGTCGTCCACCGGACCGGCGGCGACGGCAAACCCGTTGCGGCGCTGCTTCTGCGCGGCTTCTATACGCGCAATGGCCGCAGAGTGAGGCATATCCCCCGACTCGCGGCCCTTGAAAGTCTCGAAATATTTGCTCCAGGTGGCGTCGACCGACGACGGGTCTGCCAACCAGGATTCATAGAGCTGTTCAACGTAATCGGCGTTGCCGCCGGCGAGCTGGGAGGATTCAAAGAACTCGCGGATCAGATTAGTGCTCACGTCACCACCGGTGAGGAAGGGAGGCTTGCAGCGGTTCCGGCCGGGGATGACCGGTTGGCTGGGAAAAATCCCGTTAATTATAGCCTTGGGGTGCTGCGACGCGGCAACCCAATCGCCCAACCTAGATGGGGGCGATGACCGATATTTCGACCCGCGAGGTACCGACCATCGTCGTAGACGGCGGTTTTTCCCGAGGATCGCGCGCCCATGGGCGGAAACGCCGGATCGGACGAACGTTCAGCCGGCGGCTAAAGATCGAGCGGCTGGAGCGCCGTGGCGGGAGCCGAGCGCTCCCAGACTTCGTTGAAATGCTGCATTAGGGGTGCCTGCGCCGCCCGGTCGTGGCGAGCGGCGCGGGCGTCGGCGCGGCGTGCATCGGCCTGGAACAGGTAGCCGCCCTGGTCGGTCAGCAGATAAGCCGACGCGTAGGCCAGGTCGACTTCCTCCAGGGGAGTACGCACCTTCAGGATGCTGGGCAGGCGCTGGGCGAGCGCGATGAGACGATGGTTGTCCCGCAGGGCGGACGCCGGGTCGTGCAACAGGATGCGCATGTCCGCGCCGCGGCCCGACGTAGCGATGCGGCGCAGTTCCGCCAGTTCCAGCAGACTGGAATAGCTGTCGGCACTGAGTAGCGGTTGGTAGATGCAGAGCCGGTGGCGGGCTTTGGCCAGCAGTTGGAGCCGACTGGCGGCCATCTCCGCGCGGGTGCTGGCGGGAAGATCGGGTGCTGTCGTCGATCCGGTATTTCCTGCGTCGTCGTGCGCCAGATCGAGCCGCATCGCACGATGCATGTTGCCGGCATCCTCGAACGTGTCGCCGTGGGCGATGAAACCCTCTCGTTCGTAGAAAGGCACAGCGGAAAGCTGTGCATCCAGCTGGATGTCGGTCCAGCCTTGCGCGCGCGCCCTGGCAACCAGTTCACGCAGCAGGGCCACGCCGATGCCTTGGCCACGCCACGGCTGGCGGACGGCGACGCGGGAGATTTTCCCGTGCGGGGTGAGACGGGCGCAGCCCACCGGCTCTCCGTGCCCGTCACGGGCGAGCAGGTGGAACGAACTGTCGTCCACCTCGTCGAACGCCAGGGGCTCGGGCACGCCCAGTTCGAGCACGAAGACTTCCAGCCGGATGGCGCTCAGGGCCTCGCGCTCGGTGGCGCGGGCCCAGTCGGCTCGTTCGACATGGAAGTCCTGGAGTTTCACCGTTTGCGCTTCTTGTGGACGACCAGGTGGCCGTCGTTGACCAGGGCCAGCAACAAGGCAGCCTCGCTGGCCGGCAGTCGGGTTCCCGGGCTCAGCTCGCGCTCGCCGCACAGGCGTTCGGCCAAGTCGGCCGACGACGGATAGGCATGACCATTGACGAATAGCGTGGCGCCACGCTTGCCGCGCGCCCATGCCATGCGTGCCCACGGATGGCGCAGCAGCGAGGCGCCGCCATCGAGCTGCTTGAGCAGGGCCGTGTCGGTCAGCGCCTTTTCCGGAGGCACCGGCAACTGGGCGTTGCGGTAGCGGGTGATGAAGCGTCCGAACCAGTCGGTGAGAGTGGCGTCGTCCAGGCCGGCAGCGAACGGCAGCGCCTGTTTCAGGCGGGCGAGGGCGGCGCGGTCGATCTCGCCGGTGGCCTTGGCTGGCGCCAGGTCCGGGTCGGCGTAACGCTGTTCGTCGGCCAGGCGTTCGGCGAGGTAATCGGCCAGGTCGCCGGTGAGTTCGGCCTGAGACGGTGCACGCATGCCCACCGAAATGGTCATGCAGGGGCCGCCGAACGCGATGCCGTCGTGCGGGACGCCGGGCGGCAGATACAGCATGTCGCCAGGCCCGAGCAGCCATTCATGGGTGGGATCGAACTGCCGGAGCTGCTTGAGCTCCACGTCAGGGCGGAAATCGGTGGGCGCGTCCGGGTCGGTGCTGATGGCCCAGTGGCGCTGGCCGATGCCCTGCAGCAGGAACACGTCGTACTGGTCCACGTGCGGACCCACGCCGCCGCCCGGTTCGGCGTAGGAAATCATGATGTCGTCCAGGCGCCAGCTCGGCAGGAAGGTGAAATCCGCGAGCAGGGCGGCGACGTCGGCGTCCCACTTGTCCACGTCCTGCACCAGCAGCGTCCAGTTGCTGTCCGGCGTGGTGGCGAAGTCCTTCTCGGTCAGCGGGCCGGTCTTTATCTTCCAGCGGTCGCGCTTTTCGTCGTGGATGATCAGGCGCGAAAGCGCCGATTCCTCGAGGGCCAGGCCGGCGAGATCGTCCGGCTGGATGGGCGGCTGGAAGTCAGGAAACGCCTGGCGGATCAGCAAGGGATGTTTCTGCCAGTAATCGCGCAGGAACTGGGCAGGGGTCATGCCCAGCGGCTGTTTGGCGCTGCCGCGGACTTCGATGGGGAGGGGGCGTGATGTGGTCATCCGCGCATTCTAAGCCAAGGCGCGGCAAGTAGCCGTTGATGAGGGTCAGCGCACCGAGGCGCGCGTGCCCCGGGCTCGTTCGCATGTCGGCCGCATATGCCTGCGGGGAGATGAGCGGGAGGCCATGTGCATATGCCAACACGTCCTTTCACATGACAAGAGGGCATGACTACTTTGGACGGACAGAAGTATGGACGTCCAAAGGAAGGCGATGTGAACGCGCTCGTTGCGACGGAAAACCAGCTGCCATCGCAGGTACATGGCGAGCGATTGTCGGCGTTGGAGCGCCTGGTCGATGACCTCGGCCCCGCCGACCTCTACTGGATCGCCGCCTGGAGCGCGGCCAGGGCGGAGCGGCTGCAGCGTGGCGAGGCTGTCGCCACGTCGGCGAAAGTGGCCGGCGAACGGCTCACCATTCTTTACGGAAGCCAGACCGGCCAGGCCAGGCGCGTGGCTTCGCAATTGAGCACGAACGCCGAGAATGCTGGTCTTTCGGTGCGCCTGGTGCGTGCCGACGCCTATCCGCAGCGCGAGCTGTCCAGGGAGACGCATTTGCTGGTGGTGATGAGCACGCAGGGCGATGCCGAGCCGCCGGATGATGCGCGTGGTCTGGTCGAATTTCTGCTGGGCAAACGTGCGCCCAAGTTGCCGGGCCTGCGCTATGCGGTGCTGGGCCTGGGCGATTCGAGTTATCCGGATTTCTGCGCCATCGGGCGCCAGTTGGACGCGCGATTGGCCGAACTTGGCGGTACGCGCTTCGCGCCGCTGGGCGAAGCCGACGTAGATGTGGATGCCGTCGCGGCACCATGGACCGTGCATGCATTGGAACAGGCCAAGCAAGTGCTCGGCACCGCCTCGCCCACGCGCGTGACGACCTTGCAGTCGGTACCGAGCCGCGCGGTGCACAGCCGCGAGCGTCCCTTCGCAGCGCCTGTGCTGGACAACCAGTCCATCGTCGCGCGCGACGCCGGACGTGACGTGCGCCACGTGGAGCTGTCGCTGGAAGGCTCGGGGCTCTCGTATCAGCCGGGCGATGCGCTGGGCCTGTGGCCGCGCAATCCCGTGGCGCTGGTCGAGCAGTGGCTGGCCGTCCTGCGATTGGATGGCGAGCAGGTCGTCAACCATGACGGACGCAGCCTGTCGTTGCGTCATTGGCTTGCCGAAGAACGCGAACTCACGCGCCTCAGTCGTCCGCTGATCGCGGCGTTGGCGGATGTCAGTGGCGATGACGATCTCAAACGGTTGCTGCGATCAGACCAATCACCCGCGCTCGCCGCGTTGCTGGCCGATCATCAGCCCATCGACCTGTGGCGGCGTCATCCCGGTGTTTGGGGCGCTGAGGAACTGGTGGCTGCCTTGCGGCCACTGACGCCACGCCTGTATTCGATCGCTTCCAGCCAGAAAGCCGTGGGCGACGAAGTGCATCTGGCCGTCGCCGTGGTCGATTACGTGGCGCACGGCGAGCGTCACTGGGGAGCTGCCTCGTCCTTTGCGGCGCGGGCGGGCGACGATCAACGCCTGCCCATCTATATCGAACCGAACGAACGATTCCGCCTTCCGCAGGACCATGCACGCGACATCATCATGATCGGCCCGGGCACGGGCGTCGCGCCGTTTCGCGCCTTTGTGCAGGAGCGTCGTGAGATCGCCGCGCGCGGGCGCAACTGGTTGTTCTTCGGTAATCGCCAGTTCACCAGTGAATTCCTCTACCAGGTGGAATGGCAGGCCGCGTTGCGCGACGGCTCGCTGCACAAGCTCGATCTAGCGTTCTCACGCGACGGCGACGCCAAGGTCTATGTGCAGCATCGGATGCGCGAACAGGGTCGCGAGCTTTACGCATGGCTGGACGAAGGCGCACATCTGTATGTCTGCGGTGACGCCAGTCGCATGGCCAAGGACGTGCACGCCACGCTGATCGACATTGCCGTGGCGCACGGAGGCAAAACGCCGGAACGGGCGAAGCAATGGCTGTCCGATCTTCTGCAGCAGGGGCGCTACGCGCGCGACGTGTACTGACATGAGCAGCACGCTTTCCGATTTCGAGCGCATCAAGGCCATCAGCCGCCAGCTGCGGGGCACGCTGGCCGAAGGGCTGCGCGACCCGATCACCAACGCCATTAGCGATGACGATAACAAGCTGCTGAAATTTCATGGCAGCTACCAGCAGGATGATCGCGACCTGCGCGAGGAACGCCGCCGCCAGAAACTGGAGCCGGCCTACGCTTTCATGCTGCGCGCGCGGCTGCCCTCGGGCGTGGTGACACCGGCGCAATGGCTGGTGTTCGATCGCCTCGCTCGCGAATACGCCAACGGCACGCTGCGCATTACCACGCGCCAGACGTTCCAGTGGCACGGCATCATCAAGCGCAAGCTCAAGCCCACCATCGCCGCCATCCACGGGGCACTGGCCACCACCATTGCCGCCTGTGGCGACGTAGTGCGCAACGTGGTCAGCACGGCCAATCCGGTGGAGTCGGAAGCCCACGCGCAGGCCTATGCCTGGGCCACGCAGCTGTCCGAGGAACTCTCGCCAAGGACGCTTGCGTATCACGAAATCTGGCTGGACGGCGAACCGCTGGTGGGTGAGCCGAAAGACGAGGAGCCGCTCTACGGGGCGACCTATCTGCCGAGGAAGTTCAAGATCGGACTCGCGATACCGCCGCTCAACGACGTCGATGTGTTTTCGCAGGACCTGGGGCTGATCGCCATCATCGAGCAGGGCACGCTTGCGGGCTTCAACGTGGCCATCGGCGGCGGCATGGGCGCAACGCATGGCGATCCCAGCACGTATCCGCGACTGGCCAGTGTCATCGGCTTCGTGGTGCCGGAGCAGCTTCTGGCCGTGGCCGAAGCCGTCGTGACGGTGCAGCGCGACTGGGGCAACCGCAGCGAGCGCAAGCACGCGCGACTGAAATACACCATCGACCATCGTGGGCTCGATGTCTTCAAGGAGGAAGTGGAGCGACGCACCGGTTTCTCGCTCCAGCCAGCGCGCGATTATCACTTCGACCACAACGGCGATCGCTACGGCTGGATCGAAGGCGCCGACGGTCGCTGGCATCTCACCTTGCAGATCGAGTCGGGACGGCTGGCTGACGTGGGCGATCATCGCGGGCTCACCGGCCTGCGTGAATTGGCCAAGGTGCATGACGGTGATTTCCGGCTGACCTGCAATCAGAACGTGATCATCGCGAACGTGGCGGCAGCGCAGCGCGAACGAATCGATGCCATCGTCGCCGCGCATGGACTGGACCGCTACCGGCGCGACAGCGGCATTCGCCGTCACGCGGTTGCCTGCGTGGCGCTGCCCACCTGCGGCCTGGCCATGGCCGAGAGCGAGCGCTACCTGCCGCATATCCTTGTGCGGCTCGAAGCGCTGCTCGAATCGCACGGTCTGAAGGATGCCCCGATCCTGCTTCGCCTTTCCGGCTGTCCGAACGGATGCTCGCGTCCGTATCTTGGCGAAATCGCGCTGGTTGGGCGGGGGCCGGGACGTTATGACCTGCGCCTCGGTGCGGATTTCCGTGGACAGCGCCTCAATCGTCCCTTTCGGGAAAACGTCGATGAGGAGGCCATCCTGGGCGCGCTCGCACCGCTGTTTGCCCGCTACGCCGCCGAAAGGGAAGCAGGCGAGCACTTTGGTGATTTCCTGCATCGCGTCGGCGTGTTGGTAAACGAAACCCGACACATCGACCTGGAGATGCTTGCATGAAGCAGGCGCTGCTGGACGAGGCGCAAGACCAACCCCGCGCGCTGGACGAACTCAACCGATGGCTGGGAACGTTGAGCGCCGAACAACGGGTGGTATGGGCGCTGGCCTATGCGCCGGGTACACACGTGCTCTCGTCCAGTTTCGGTGCCCAGGCGGCTGTTTCCCTGCACCTGCTAACTCGCCATCGTCCCGACCTGCCCGTGTTGCTGATCGACACCGGCTATCTGTTTCCCGAGACCTACCAGTTCGTCGACGAACTCAAAGGACGCCTCGCGCTCAACCTCAGGATCTACAGCGCGACGGAAAGCGCGGCATGGATGGAGGCGCGTGAAGGCCGATTGTGGGAGCGCGGCGTGGCGGGCATCGACCGCTACAACCAGCTGCGCAAGATAGAACCGATGCAGCGCGCCTTGGCGGAACTTGATGCGGGCAGCTGGTTTGCCGGACTGCGGCGCAGCCAGACACGCACGCGCGCAGCGATTCCTTTTGCCGAGCGCCGTGACGGGCGCTGGAAATTCCACCCCATCGCCGATTGGAGCGACCGCGACGTGGGCATGTATCTGCGCCGGCACGGACTGCCGTACCACCCGCTGTGGGACCAGGGTTACATCTCGATCGGTGACGTACACACCACGCATCGATGGGAGCCGGGCAAGGACGTCGATGCCACGCGATTCTTTGGCCTCAAGCGCGAATGCGGACTGCACGGCCTCGTCTGATCTTCAGAACACAAGATCCATTCCAGCGCCCCGCGCTGGCCGCCCCGACAAAACAAGAACGCCAACATGAGCCAGATAGCCTTCGCCGATGCGGGCATTGCCTTGTCCACAGTCACCGAACTGGTGGCGCCCCATGGAGGCACGCTCAAGGAACGATACCTTCCGCCTGATGAAGCCGCGGCGTTGAAGCAACGCAGCGCGGGATTGCCCGGCGTGGATCTGGATACGCGCCAGCTGTGCGACCTGGAGCTGTTGCTCAGTGGCGCATTTTCCCCGCTCGAAGGTTTCCTCACGCAGCCCGACTACGCGCGCGTGGTGGATGAGCTGCGACTCGCCGACGGCACGTTGTGGCCGATACCGATCACGCTGGACGTGAGCGAGGCGTTCGCTGCCAAACTAGCGCCAGGTAGCGAAGTTGCGCTGCGCGACGCGCAAGGCGTCCCGCTGGCGGTGCTTGACGTGGAAGACATCTATCGCCCCGATCGCCAGCACGAAGCACTCAAGGTATTCGGCACGACGGACCGCACGCATCCTGGCGTTGCCGACCTGCTCGATCGACAGCGCCCGGTGAACCTGGGAGGCCGCGTCCGGGGTATCCAGCCACCGTCGCACTACGACTTCACCGCGCTGCGCGATACGCCACGCAGCCTGCGCGCGTGGTTCGAGGCACATGGCTGGCATCGCATCGTGGCCTTCCAGACGCGCAACCCGATGCACCGCGCTCATCGCGAGCTCACCTTGCGCGCCGCGCAGCAAGTGGGTGCCAAGCTGCTGCTGCAGCCATCGGTGGGTCGAACCAAGCCTGGCGATGTCGATCACTACACGCGAGTGCGCTGCTACCAGGCCTTGTTGCCGCAGTATCCGGCGGGGAGCGCAAGGCTGTCGCTGCTTCCGCTTGCCATGCGCATGGGCGGCCCACGCGAGGCGCTTTGGCACGCGATCATTCGCAAGAATTACGGCGCCAGCCATTTCATCGTCGGTCGCGATCATGCGGGTCCCGGCAAGGATGCGAGCGGCAAGCCGTTCTATGGGCCGTTCGACGCGCAGCACCTGCTGGAGCAGCATCAGGACGAGCTTGGCATCCAGGTCGTGCCGTTCCCCGCCATGGTGTACGCCGCCAATCGCGACACCTACCTGCCTTCCACCGAAGTGCAGCCGGATGATGAAGTGCGCGATATCTCGGGCACCCAGCTCCGCGAGCACCTGCGCGAGGGCAGCGAGATCCCGTCGTGGTTCTCGTTCCCCGAGGTGGTGGACATCCTGCGCGAGCGTCATCCGGCGCGCGCGGCGCGAGGCTTCGCGCTGTTCTTCACCGGACTCTCCGGCGCAGGCAAATCGACCATCGCCGAAGCCGTGGTGGCCCTGTTGCTGGAACGCACCAGCCGTGCTGTCACCGTGCTCGATGGCGATGAGGTGCGCAAACACCTTTCGCGCGGGCTGGGCTTTTCGCGCGAGGATCGGCACGCCAACGTGACGCGTATCGGCTATGTCGCCAGCGAGATCGTTCGCCACGGTGGCATCGCCGTTTGCGCGCCGATCGCACCCTACGCCCAATCGCGCGCGGAGGCGCGTGCGCTGGTCGAGTCGCATGGCGACTTCATCGAGATCCACGTCGCTACTGATTTGAAGGTGTGCGAAGCGCGTGATCGCAAGGGACTTTACGCGCAGGCGCGTGCGGGGACGATCGCCCAGTTCACCGGGATCAGTGATCCCTACGAAGTGCCAGAGCAACCGGAGTTGCGCGTGGACGGCAATGCCGCGGAGCCGGTGGTGTTGGCGCAGCACATCGTGGAGCTGCTGCAGGGGCTAGGGTTGTTGAGGGGATGATGGGTCGGGGTGTGGGACGGTTGACTCTCATCTCCTATGCCGGCGAAGGCTGGATGGGTGAAGAGGGCTTGTAAGGCGGCGCCAAAAGGGGCGGCGTGAGTTGAGCGGTAGCTGTGGAATCTGGTTTTGGCGGTGTCGCCAGGTTGCTTGCCTGCCACGGGCTTCCGTCCTCCTGCCGGAGGCCGGGTTACTTCTCTTTGGGCAAGCAATAGAGAAGTGACTCGGGCCGCAGTAGCGGTTCGGAACCCCGCCGAAAGCGAGCCCCTGTGTCGCGAACACCAAGTTCGAAATCAAGGCAACAAATGATTCGACGCACTCGCGATTCTGGGATGCCTTCTGCGCTCTATGCGCCTGTATTGATTACCTGCAAATGGCGAATCCATACACCTGAGAGATTCTTCACGGCGTTACTGCACCCCGCCCAACGGTTCAACCACCTTCTGCGGCACCCGCCGCTCCCGCCAATGCGGCACGCTGCTCCATGAGCCGGCGGCAGCGCCGTTGGCGAGCGCGCGGCTCACCGCGCGACGCTCCAGGTGCGGGGCGAACACGTTGATGAAATCAAGCGTGTACTCCCGCAGCACGCTTTCGCGGCGCAGGACGATCCAGGTCGTGCACGCTTCAAAGAGGCCGTCCGCATCCAGTTCGCGCAGGTCGATGTCGCGCTCGGGCTGGAAGGCCATCTCGGCAAGAATGCCGATGCCCAGGCCTTCGCGCACATACGTCTTGATCAGGTCGGCGTCGCTGGCGGTCATCGCGATCTGCGGATGCAGGCTGGCCGCGTGGAATGCGCGTGCCAGCGACGATTCCGGCTTGAGCGACGAGTCGTAGCTGATCAGCGGATGCGCGGCCAGTTGTTCCAGCGCCGGCGGCTGCTTCTGTTTCGCCAGCACGTGGCCATGGGGCACGAGCACGATGCGGTTCCAGCGATAGGCGGGCAGGGCGATGCCGTTCGGCGGTGCGGCGCCCGCTGCGGTGCTGACGATGGCTAGATCGACATGCCCGCTTTCCAGCAACGACATCACGTCCGAATCGCTGACCGGCTGCAGATGCACACTGACCTGCGGATAGCTTCGGCTAAGCGAGGCGACCGCACCTGGCAGCGCGAAGCGCGCCTGCGTATGGGTGGTGGCAATACGCAGCGTGCCATGCGCCTCGTTGCGCAGGTTGGCGGCAATGGAGCGGATGTTGGCCGCTTCCGCGAGGATCACGCGCGCACGCTCCAGCACATGCGTACCTGCATGCGTGATGGCATGCAGGCTGCGACCCTTGCGATGGAACAGCTGGAAACCCAGCTCGTCTTCCAGCTGGCGAAGCAGCTTGCTGAGGCCAGGCTGCGTGGCGTGCACGCGCTCCGCGGCCAGCGTGATGTTGAGTCCTGCGTCAGCGATGGCGACGAGGTAGCGAAGTTGGGTCAGGGTCATGGCTCGGGTTCCGCTGGCGATCGAGAGGGTGGAGGCTCGTGGTCGCGGAACGGATACATCGCGCGACCTTGCCCGGCGACGGCCCGCGGGTGCGGGAGGCCGTGTCGGCAACCACCGGTTTGCGATGAAAGTCCATGGTCGATGGGTTGGTTGAATGACGTGAATTAGACGTCTATACATCTATTGCTGCGATGCGTCAATACCGGCGTTTTGCTCCGCGGCTTATAACGGCCGGGTATATCCCACGCCGCACAAATCATTTGCGCGGCCCCGAAGGCTTGCCTAGCTTGCGGCGATACCATCCCGTTCGCATGGAGCCTGGGCTTTGATGAAGCTGTACCCGCTGTTCGCCGATCTTTCCGGACGCCAGGTGCTGGTGGTTGGCGGCGGCGTGGTGGGCGAGCGCAAGGTGGCAGGATTGCTGGAGGCGGGTGCCCGCGTGACGGTGGGTTCGCCTGAGCTCACTCCCTTGCTGCGGGACTGGGCCAGACAGGGTCGGATCATCTGGCAAGAGGGCTTTTTCAGCGACGCCTGGCTGGATGGCGCATGGCTCGTTGTCGCTGCGACTGACGATCCCAAGTTGCATGAGCATGTGCGTGCCCACGCCGAGGCCCGGCAGGTGTTTCTCAACGTGGTGGACGATGCCGATCGCTCAAGTTTCCACGTGCCCGCGGTGATCGATCGTTCGCCGTTGACGATCGCGATATCCAGCGGCGGCCATGCCCCCATGCTGGCCCGCCTGTTGCGCGAACGACTGGAGGTGCTGGTCGATCCTGTCGTGGGTTCGCTCGCCACGCTCCTGGCCGAGATGCGCGGACGCATTCGCGCACGCTTGCCGGACCTGACGCGCCGTCGCCGGTTCTACGAACGCTTGTTGAGCGGGCCGGTGCAGAGCCTCCTCCGGCGAGGGCAACATGCCCTGGCCGAAGCCTCGGTCGAACGCCTGCTGGAAGCATCCGACCTGCCGCGAGCGGGATCGGTTGTCCTGGTCGGGGCGGGCCCCGGTGATGCTGGCCTTCTTACGCTTCGCGCGCTGCGTGCGCTCAACGAGGCCGACGTGATCCTGCACGATCGCCTGGTGAGCGGCGCGGTGCTGGCGTTGGCGCGCCGGGATGCCGAACGCATCGAGGTGGCCAAGCAGGCGGGCCAGCATCACGCCACCCAGGAACAGATCCATGCGCTTATGCTGGAGCATGCAGCGGCGGGCAAGCGTGTGGTGCGCCTCAAAGGTGGCGACCCCTTCATATTCGGCCGGGGCGGCGAGGAAATTGCCTTCCTGCGCGACCATGGCATCGCCTACGAAGTCGTTCCCGGCATCACCGCGGCATTGGCTTGTGCCGCCTATGCCGGTATTCCCCTGACGCATCGCGATTACGCGCAGTCCGTCCGGTTGATCACCGCCCACTGCCGCAATTCCGTCGACACGCTGGATTGGGCTGCCCTGGCGCAGGATCGCCAGACGCTGGCGGTGTACATGGGCAGCAGCGAGCTTGCCACGCTGCAGGCGCAACTGCTGGCTCATGGGCGTGCCGCCAGCACGCCATTCGCTCTGGTCGAAAACGGTTCGCGTCCTGAGCAGCGTGTCATTACTGGAACACTTGCCGAACTGGCAGCGCAGGCAGCTTTGCATGAGGTTCGCTCGCCGGCCTTGCTGATCCTCGGCGAAGTGGCTGCGTTGGCTCATTCCCTGGCGTGGTTTGGACGTCCGCCCGTGGCTGCGGATGCGCCGCCGCGCCTGACGTTGACCGAGGCGGCTTGACACAACCTTAGCCCGCGCGGGCGCACCATCGCGCAACAATCTACCCATCCATGCCGTGCCTCGGAGTGACTCCATGATCTACGACAGCATCCTCGACACCATTGGCAATACGCCCGTCGTGCGCATCCATCGGCTCGGGCCGAAGCACGTAACGCTGTATGCCAAGGTGGAGTCGTTCAATCCGGCCGGCTCGGTGAAGGATCGCCTGGCCTACGCGATCATCATCGATGCGGAGCAGAGGGGCACGCTAAAGCCCGGCCAGACCGTGGTGGAAGCGACCTCGGGCAACACGGGCGTTGCGTTGGCTGCGGTCTGCGCGGCGCGTGGTTATCCCTTCGTGGCGGTGATGAGCGAGACGTTCTCGGTCGAGCGACGCAAGCTGATGCGAGCCTACGGTGCGAAGGTCTTGCTGACGCCCGGCGCCGAGCGCGGCAGCGGCATGGTGCGCAAGGCCAAGGAGCTTGCCGAAAAGCATGGCTGGTTCCTGGCCCAGCAGTTCGAGAATCCGGCCAATCCGTCTTACCACCGCAACACCACGGCAGCGGAAATCCTGCGCGATTTTGCGGGCAAGCGGCTCGACTATTTCGTCACTGGCTGGGGCACTGGCGGCACGCTTACCGGCGTGGGCGAAGTGTTGAAAGTGGCGCGTCCCGAGGTAAAGGTGATTGCCAGCGAGCCGGCGGGCGCGTCGCTGCTGACGGGCAAGGAATGGCAGCCACACAAGATCCAGGGCTGGACGCCTGATTTCGTGCCGGGCGTGCTGAACCGCGAGGTGGCACACCAGATCCTGCCCGTTGATGACGTCGTTGCTCGCGACACGTCGCGTGCACTCGCGCAGCAGGAAGGCATCTTCGTGGGCATTTCCTCGGGCGCCACGTTGGCCGCGGCGCTGCAGGTGGCGAAGGATGCGCCGGAAGGTTCGGTGCTGCTGGCGATGCTGCCGGATACCGGCGAGCGGTATCTGTCGACGTTCCTCTTTGAGGGTGTCAATGAGGGGTCGGACGAGGTGGAGTGACTACCGGAGCGGCGGGGAGGTGGGGGCTTTTTCCCGCCTCTCTCTCTCTAACTCTGTAGGAGCGCACCCTGTGCGCGATGGCCTTTCGCCGCGGTCCTTTCTGCCGTCATTCCTGCGAAAGCAGGAGGCGCTTTACAGCAGCCGAATGGCTGGTCATCCAGTGACTTTGCATTTGGTTTTTGATTCGGCGTCGTCGCCAGCGTGCCGCCTACGACCGAAGGAAGTCCCTGTGGGACGCAGCGGGCGTTTCGACGTCCTGTCGGACGCCGAGTCACGTTTCTTTTGCTGGCCCAAAAGAAACGTGACCCAAAGAAAATGGCCTGAAGAGCTGGCAGCACTGCGCTGGATACAAGCCTGTCCACTAAAGCAGCGACAGCGCGTGGCTTTACTACCTCAAACGGCGCGGCTACTCCGCAACGCGTCGAAGTACTGAGGACTTAAAGAAGTACTGAGGACTTAAAACGGAGCCGCGATTGAATCGCCCCGGGTTTTGAGGAGGCTCCAACTCTTGAGAAGATGGAGCCATGAACAAGTCGAACAAGTTCTCACCTGAAGTCCGCGAGCGCGCAGTGCGCATGGTGCAGGAGCACCGCGGGGAGTATCCGTCGCTATGGGCTGCCGTCGAATCGATTGCCCCGAAGATCGGTTGCGTGCCGCAGACGCTGCTGGGCTGGGTCAAGCGCCAGGAGATCGATAGTGGCGTGCGCGAAGGCGTGACCACCGCTGAGGCGCAGCGCGTCAAGGAGTTGGAACGCGAGGTCAAGGAACTGCGCCGGACCAACGAGATTCTGAAGCTGGCCAGCGCGTTTTTCGCCCAGGCGGAGCTCGACCGCCGACTCAAGTCGTGAGGGCGTTTATCGACAAGCACCGCAGCACCCACGGAGTCGAGCCGATCTGCAAAGTGCTGCAGATCGCCCCGTCGGGATATCGCCGTCACGCGGCGCTTGCACGTGAGCCTCACCGGCGCTGCGCCCGGGCTCAACGGGACGAGGCCTTGGTGCCACAAATTGAGCGCGTCTGGCGGGCCAATCTGCAGGTCTATGGCGCCGACAAGGTTTGGCGGCAGTTGGGACGCGAAGGCACGGCGGTGGCGCGCTGCACGGTCGAGCGGCTGATGCGCCGGCTCGGCTTGCGCGGCGTGATGCGCGGCAAGGTGGTGCGCACGACGATCAGCGACAGCAAAGCGCCCTGTCCGCTGGACAAGGTCAATCGG
>NZ_DASRZX010000057.1:0-18721 GCF_035685885.1 Dyella sp.
CTATGCCGCCAGGTTGCTCGGCTGGGCGCGCATTCGCTGTGCGTAGTCGACAACAGCGAGTTCAATCTTTACCGCATTTCACAGGAGCTGCGCGCGGAATACCCGGAGCTGGTTTACGAGGCGATCCTCGCCGATTGCGGCGACCCCGCGGCCATGCGCAAGCTGTTTGCCGAGTACCAGCCGCAGGTGGTGTTCCATGCGGCAGCCTATAAGCACGTGCCGATGTTGCAGGGCCAGCTTCGCGCCGCATTCCGCAACAATGTGCTGGCGACGCGCAACGTCGCCGACCTGGCCGACCGCCATCACGTCGAATGCTTCGTGCTGATCTCCACCGACAAGGCGGTCAACCCGACCAGCGTGATGGGTGCCTGCAAGCGCATGGCGGAGATCTGGTGCCAGAACCTCAACGAGCATTCGCAGACGCACTTCATCACCGTGCGCTTCGGCAACGTGCTCGATTCAGCGGGTTCGGTGGTGCCGTTGTTCCGCCAGCAGATTCGCAACGGCGGGCCGGTCACCATCACGCATCCGGAAATTTCGCGTTACTTCATGACGATTCCGGAGGCCTGCCAGCTGATTTTGCAGGCCGCTAGCATTGGCAAGGGCGGTGAGATTTTCGCGTTGGACATGGGCGAGCCGATCAAGATTCGCGACCTCGCCGAACAGATGATCCGTCTGGCGGGCCGCAAGCCCGGTACCGAGATTCCGATCGTGTACACGGGGCTGCGCTCCGGCGAAAAGCTGTTCGAAGAACTGTTCCATCCCCTTGAGAACTATGTCGAAACGACGCACGCGAAGATCTTCCTTGCGCAATATCGACCCGTAAAGTGGGACATGCTCAACGCCCAATTGGCCAAGGCGGCCGATGCAGTAGTGACTTATGACGAGGATGCGTTGCGCCAGTGTGTGTCCCATCTGTTGCCGTCGTTCCGCTGGAGCGAAGCGGCACAGCCGGACAATGTGGTGACGTTGCGCCGAAGTGAATCAGGAGAGAAATGAGTGAGTAAGCCGTTGCGCAAGGTTGTTTTCCCCGTGGCCGGCCTGGGCACGCGTTTCCTGCCCGCCACCAAGGTGGTTGCCAAGGAAATGCTGCCGGTGCTGGATCGCCCGCTGATCCAGTACGCCGTAGACGAAGCGGTCGATGCAGGCGCCGACACCTTGGTGTTTGTCACCAATCGCTACAAGCACGCCATCGCCGACTACTTCGACAAAGCCTACGAACTTGAGGCCAAGCTTCACGAAAAGGGCAAGGACGACCTGCTCGCCCTGGTGCAGGGAACCTTGCCCAAGCACGTGCGTGCAATCTTCGTGACGCAGCCGGAGGCACTGGGCCTGGGTCATGCCGTGTTGTGCGCGAAGCCCGTCGTGGGTGACGAGCCGTTTGGCGTGGTCCTCCCGGACGATCTCATCTGGAACAAGGGCAAGGGCGCGCTGCGCCAGATGGCCGAGTTGGCGGAATCGCAGCAGGCCGGCGTGATTGCCGTTGAGGAAGTGCCGCAGAACGACACGGACAAGTACGGCATCGTGGATGCCACGCCCATCGACGAACGTAGCGCCCAGATCCGCCACATGGTGGAAAAGCCCAAGCCGACCGATGCGCCGTCCAATCTCGCTGTGGTCGGCCGCTATGTGTTGCCGGGCCGCATATTCGAGTTGCTGGAACAGACCACGCCGGGTGCCGGTGGCGAGATCCAGCTGACCGACGCCATCGACGCATTGCTCAAGGAGCAGGGCAAGGTGCTTGCTTATCGTTTCGAAGGCACGCGTTTCGATTGCGGCAACAAGGCTGGCCTGGTGCGCGCCACCATGCACATGGCCCTGCAGGACCCCAAGCTGGCGCCCGTGGTTCGCGAGCTCATCGCGGGCCTGTAAGCGCCATCAAAGCCACCGGCCGACCGGCCGGTGGCTTTGGATCCCCAGCTTTTTTCCCTATGAGGGGTCGGACTTCTACGCGCTGGACACCCGGCAAAAGCGTGTCCGACGGTAAGAATCAGACTTGCCCGACTGCGTCCTTGACGGACGCGTGCCAGAATCCTTCCCGCGTTCCGCCATCTTGGGCGCGCAATCTAGTCGTGGGTTCACCTGTGGTTGCCGGGTCCGCTTCGTAAGAGGCGGGCATTTTGGCGTACCCGGGACCGAGCCCAGGCCGGGTTGCCGCCACGTCGTGTTCATCGGATGAAAACCAGGGAAGCATCATGGATCTGTTGCGATTTCTACTCCTGCTGCCATTGCGCCTGTTGCGCGGCGTGTTCGCCGGCATAGGGCTGGTGCTGCGCCCGCTGTTGGGGCAAGTCAGCTGGTCTGCGCCAGCCTGGCTTCCCGCAACGGGCGGTTGGATACGGCGTCGGCCCGTTCATGCGGCCACGCTGTTCGTAGTGGTCTTGCTCCTGGCAACCGGCGGCTGGTTTGGCAATCAGTGGTATGAAAGCCGCCCCAAACCTGTGGAACCGGAACGCATCAAGCTCTCCTTCGATGCACCGGCCATCACCGACTACACACAGCAACCCATCGTCATCCATCCGCTGACGGTCTCATTCACCGGTTCCGCGGCGCCGATCGAGCAGGTGGGCAAGCCCGTCACCTCGGGCGTCGTGATGCAACCGGCACTCAAGGGACAGTGGACCTGGGTCGATGACCGCACCCTGCGTTTCTCGCCTGCGGAGGACTGGCCCATCGGTCAGACCTACGAGATTCGTTTCGATACGACGCAAACGTTTTTCGCCCGCCACGTCCTGATGGCCAGCGACAAGTTCACATTCAAGACCACGCCTTTCGAAGCGAAGGCGAACAAGGGCGAGTTCTACCAGGATCCGCAGGACGCCACGGCGAAGAAAACCATCCTGCAGGTCAACTTCAATTACCCGGTGGATACGGCCGAATTCGAGAAGCGCATCGGCGTCGGCCTGGCGCAGCGCGGTGGTGACAGCACGCCGCTCAAGTACACCGTCACCTATGACCAGTACAAGCTGCAAGCATGGATCCATTCGCAACCGTTGTCGTTGCCGCGCGACGAAAGCAGCGTCATCTACGGCATCACCAAGGGCGTTCGCAGTGTGCGTGGCGGCGAGGGTACGCCGGGTGACATCCATGCGCGCGTGCGCGTGCCGGGCCTGTACAGCCTTGCCGTCGACAACTTCGATGCCACCCTGGTCGACAACGAGAAGTACGAGCCGGAACAGGTGCTCGTACTCAACTTGGGCGGCAGCGTGCGCGATAGCGAACTGGGGGCGCTGACCCAGGCCTGGATCCTGCCCGCGAGGAAACAGGGCGTGGAGCAGGGAGAGGATGCGCCGCCGTATCCGTGGGGCGCGTCTGAGGTGGGTGAGGCGGAATTGCGGCAGTCGCAGCCTCTCAAGCTCGAACTGGTGCCGACGGAAAACGACTACGAGAGCGTGCAGAGCTTCAAGTTCCACGCGGATCCCGGCCAGCGCATTTACGTCCGCGTCGACAAGGGTCTGAAATCGTTCGGCGGATACATCCTGGGGAAGGCACAGTCCGCCGTAGTGGAGGTGCCGAACTATCCCAAGTTGCTTCGCTTCATGGCCGACGGTTCGCTGCTGTCCCTCTCCGGCAGCAAGCGCATTTCCATCGTCTCGCGCAATCTGCCGGGTTTGCGCATGGAAATCGGGCGCGTGTTGCCAGACCAGCTGCAGCATCTGGTGAGCCTCAACCAGGGGTCGTACGCACGCCCTGAACTGAGCTATGCCTTCAGTGAAGACCATATCGTCGAACGCTTCGAACAGAAGCGCAGCTTCCCCAAGGGCGATCCGGCCAAGGCCCACTACGAAGGCATCGACCTGGGCCAGTACCTGAAGGAAGGCAAGCGCGGCGTGTTCCTGTTGCATCTGTCCAGCTACGACGCCGTGGCGGAGAAAAAGCGCGATGACGCGCGCAAGGCGGCTGAGAACGAGCCGCAGGCGGCACCGCGCAACGACGCCGATTCGCAAGGCGACGAAGGCGAGCAGGACAACGGCGAGGAGGACGGCAGCTATGAGGACGGAGCCGCCCCCACCGATACGCGCATGATCGTGGTGACCGACCTCGGCATGCTCGTGAAACGATCGCTGGATGGTGCGCAGGACGTTTTCGTGCAGTCGATCCGTACCGGCCAGCCGGTAGCCGGTGCCAGCGTGACGGTGCTCGCGGTCAACGGGCAAACACTTTTCAGCGAAACCACGCCTGCTGACGGTGCCGTGCACTTCCCGAGCTTCAAGGGCCTTGAGCGGGAGAAGCAGCCCACGCTGTATGTGGTGAAGAAGGGCGATGACCTTTCATTCCTTCCCATAGGCGGGGCGACCAGCTACGACCGCAAGCTCGATTTTTCCCGCTTCGACGTCGGTGGCGAACGCAACGCGCAAAACGAAGGGCAATTGTCGGCTTATTTGTTCTCGGATCGCGGCATCTATCGGCCAGGCGATACGTTCCACGTCGGTCTCATCGTCCGCGCGGCCAGTTGGACCCGCAGCGTAACCGGCATTCCGCTGCAGGCTGAGATCGTCGATCCACGCGGCATGACGGTGAAGCAGTTGCCGATGTCGATGGACAACTCCGGCTTCGGTGAGCTGGAGTACGCACCCGCGGAGACGGTGCCGACTGGCACCTGGACGGTCAATCTCTACATCGTCAAGGATGGCAAGGCAGGCGCACAGATCGGCAGCACGACGGTGCAGGTCAAGGAATTCCTGCCGGATCGCATGAAGGTAGAGGCAAGGCTGGCGGGGCAGGTGCCCGAGGGCTGGGTCAAGCCCGATCAGGTCAAGGGCATCGTGGACGCGATGAATCTGTTCGGCACGCCCGCCGCCAATCGGCGCGTGGAGGCCTCGCTCACCTTGCGTCCGGCGTGGCCTGCCTTCCGCAGTTGGCCGGATTACCACTTCTATGATCCGCGCCGTGCAAAGGAAGGCTACGAAGAGCCGCTGCAGGAAGGAAAGACGGACGACAAGGGGCACGCCGAGTTCGATCTCGACCTGAAGAAGTATGCGGATGCCACCTACCAGCTTTATTTCCTCGCCAAGGTCTATGAACCCGAAGGCGGTCGCAACGTAGCGGCCGCCGCGCAAACGCTGGTGTCCAGCAATGACTGGCTGGTGGGCTACAAATCCGTCGACAACCTCGACTACGTGACTCGCGATACGCCGCGAAACGTGCACCTGGTCGCCATCGATCATGCCGCCAAGGCGATGGTCCTCAAGGAGCTGAAGGCACGTCTGATCGAACGACGCTACATTTCGGTGCTGACCAAGCAGGATTCAGGGGTCTACAAATACCAGTCCAAGCTCAAGGAAGTGACGATCAGCGAGAAGCCGCTAACGATCCCAGGGGAAGGACTGGACTACCCGCTGCCCACCGATAAGCCAGGCAATTACGCACTGGTCATTTTGCGCAGTCAGGACGCCGTCGAAGTGAACCGCGTGGAGTACTCCGTGGCAGGTGCCGCCAACGTGTCGCGCTCGCTCGATCGCAACGCAGAGCTGCAGTTGAACCTCGGCAAGCAGGACTACGCGCCCGGCGAATCCGTCGACATCGCCATCCGCGCGCCCTATGCCGGCAGCGGCCTGATCACCATCGAGCGCGACAAGGTTTATGCGCATGCGTGGTTCCATGCCGATACCAGCAGCTCGGTCCAGCACGTCACCGTGCCCGCCAATTTCGAGGGGAACGGCTACATCAACGTGCAGTACATCCGTGATCCGTCGTCCGACGAAATCTTCATGAGTCCTTTGAGCTACGGTGTCGTGCCGTTCTCCGTGAACCTGGATGCACGGCGTAACGCGATCAAGGTCGAATCGCCTTCGATCGTGAAACCGGGAGAAACCGTCACGTTCAAGCTGAGCGCTTCGCAGCCCACCCGCGCGGTGGTATTCGCGGTCGACGAAGGCATCCTGCAGGTGGCGCGCTACAAGCTGGGCGATCCACTGAAGTTCTTTTTCCGCAAGCGCATGCTGGAAGTGGGCACGTCGCAGATACTCGACCTCATCCTTCCGGATTTCGAAAAGCTGATGGCGATGGCGGCCCCCGGTGGCGATGCCGACGGAGCCATCGGGCGCCAGCTCAACCCGTTCAAGCGCAAGCGCGACAAACCCGTGGCCTACTGGTCCGGCATCGTCGACATCAACGGCGAAACGGAACTGCGCTACCAAGTGCCCGATTACTTCAACGGCAAGCTGCGCGTGATGGCCGTGTCCGTATCGCCCGATCGCATAGGCACCTTTGAGGGGGGCACCACGGTTCGCGGTGATTTCGTGCTTTCCCCGAACGTTCCCACCACGCTGGCGCCAGGCGACGAGGCGGAGGTCAGCGTCGGTGTGGCCAACAATCTCGCCGGCCTGGGCGGCAAGCAGGTGCCGGTGGCGGTCTCGCTCAAGACGGGTCCCCAATTGCAGGTGATCGGTGCAGCGACCCAAAACCTCAACCTTGGCGAGATGCGCGAGGGCGTCGTCACGTTCCGGGTCAAGGCGACGGACAAGCTGGGCTCGGGCAACCTGAGCTTCACGGCGGGCTACGGCGACAAGTCGGCGCACCAGGGCGTGGATGTGTCGGTGCGGCCGGCATCGGCGTACCGCACGCAGGTGGATGTGGGCCGGGTGGATGCCAACAGCAAGCTCGATCAACCCGATCTGCGCCGGATGTACGGCGAATACGCGTCACGCGATGCCGCCATTTCGCCTGCGCCCGTGGTGCTGTCGGGTGGGCTGGCCATGTACCTGGAGAACTTCCAGCACTACTGCAGTGAGCAGTTGATCAGTTCGGCCATGCCGCGTCTTGTCCTGGCCAAATGGCCGCAGGTGAAGGTGTTCGCGGATGCGCTGCAGCCGGCCATGTCCGATCGCAAGCTCAGCAACGAGGAGGCGCTGGCGCAGTTCATCGACGTATTGCACTCCCGCCAGAACGGGCAGGGCGGCTTTGGTCTTTGGGCGGCCACGCCGGACGCCGATCCGTTCGTCTCCACGTACGCCATGCACTTCATGATCGAGGCGCGCGACCACGGCGTGAGCGTGCCGCGCGACATGTTCGATGCGGGCAACAAATACCTGCATCAGCTGGCGGCCGACGACACGCTGGACGGCATCGATCTGCTGCGCCAGCGCGCCTACGCCGTCTACCTGCTGACCCGGCAGGGCAACGTCACGACCAATGATCTTGCCTCGGTGCAAAAGCGCCTGCAGGAGGCGTACCCGCAGCAGTGGAAGAATGACCTCGCTGCCGCGTGGCTGGCGGCGGCTTACCAGCTGCTCAAGCAGGACAGGCAGGCAGGAGAACTGATGTCCGGTCCACAGCAATGGCTGGAACGCAGCGCGAGGAACAAGAGTTACGGATTCAGTTACTACTATGACCCGCTGATCCAGGACGCCAGCACGCTCTACCTGCTCGCCAAGCATTTCCCCGAGCGCGCCAGGGCGCTGTCGCCCCGCGTCATGGAAAACATCAGCTGGCCGTTGTCGCATGGCGAATACAACACCTTGTCTTCGGCCATGACGGTGCTCGCCCTGGATGCCTATTCGGCGCAGGCGGCCGACCAGCTCGACAAGTTGCGCATCGACGAAGTGCATCCCGATGGAAGCGTGAAATCCATTGCTTCCACGCAGGGCAACCTGTTGCAGGCCGGCAGCTGGGACGCCACCGTGAATCGCCTGCGCTTCACCAACGCCAGCTCGCTGCCGGCGTGGCACGTGGTGAGCCAGGGTGGTTACGACCGTGACGTCGCGGGCAAGGCGATCAAGGACGGGCTGGAAATCACGCGCGACTACACCGACGTCAACGGCAAGGCGATCGACCAGATCACCATCGGCCAGGAAATCGACGTTCACCTCAAGATCCGCGCCACCGGGGGCAGCGGTGTGGGCAATGTGGCTATAGTGGACCTGCTGCCGGGCGGATTCGAACCCGTCATCCAGCCACCTCCGGCTGTCACCGATCAGCAGCAGAACACTGCTGCGGCCGAAGACGCTGGCGGCGACAGCGACGTCAAGCCAGGCGAGTGGCGATCGCCGGTGGGCGTGGGCAAATCCAGCTGGCGGCTGGACTATGCCGACGTGCGCGAGGATCGCGTAGTGCTCTATGGCACGGCATTGCCCGATGTCGGCGAGTTCGTCTATCGCATCAAGGCAACCAACGCGGGCAAGTTCATCGTGCCGCCGGCGTATGGCGAATCGATGTACGACCGTCGCGTGCAGGCACGCACCGCCGGCGGTGGGTCGCTGACCGTGGTTCGGCAACCCTGACCTGGGCGGCGCGCTCTTCCACGGCAGGGCGCGCCACCGCATCCACTCATGACCGATCGCGTGACGCTACCGTCAATCGTCCGAGCCACCGGCCGCTGGCTTCATCGCTGGCAGAACTGGCTAGTGGGACTGGCCTTGGTGGCATCCGTGCTGCTGTGCGTGCGGCTATGGCCGCACAAGCCGCTGAAGGAATGGTTGCCTTCCTCCACCGCGGTATACGACGCGCGAGGGCGACTCCTTCGATTGACGCTCGCCAGCGACGACCGCTACCGGCTGTGGGTGCCATTGCATGAAATTTCGCCGTCACTGATCGAGGGCGTGCTGTTGCATGAAGACCGCTGGTATCGGTGGCATGCGGGCTTCAATCCCTACGGTCTCGCGCGAGGCGCGTGGGTAACGTACGTCGGGCATGGCAATCGCCAGGGTGGATCCACCGTCACCATGCAGCTCGCACGCCTGCTGTGGCGTCTCAACACACGCACGCCAGGCGGCAAGCTCAGGCAGGTTGCCCGCGCCGTGCAGCTGGAGCTGTTCTATTCGAAGGACCAGATACTCGAGGCGTATCTCAACTACGCGCCTTATGGTCGCAACGTCGAGGGCGTGGGCGCGGCCAGCGTTGCCTATTTCGACAAACCGGCGTTGGCGCTCAACCTTCCCGAGGCACTGACCCTCGCAGTGATTCCGCAGGATCCGTCGCGGCGCCTGCAAACGGTCGATGGTGCGGCAGACATCATGAGTGCGCGACTGGCCGCGTCGCGCAACCGTCTCTACGCCCGTTGGAAGCACGCTCATCCGCAGGATTCGGCCCTGCAGTCGCTGTTTGAACTACCGCTACGCTTGCGCCCGTTATCACAGCTTCCGTTCGAGGCCCCGCACGTGGTGGACCAAGTGCTGGCGGCTCGACGCGTCGGTGCAGTGGATGAGGACGCCCGCGTCACCACGACCATCGATATGGATCTCCAGCACGTACTGGAGCGTCAGGTGGGGCATTACATCGAACGCAACGATTCGCGTGGCATCCGCAATGCGGCTGCCATCCTCATCGATACGCGCGACATGGGCATCAAGGCGCTGGTGGGCTCGGCCAACTATCGAAGTGCCGACATACAGGGGCAGGTGAACGGTACGCTGGCCAAGCGTTCACCGGGTTCGACCCTCAAGCCCTTTATCTATGGACTGGGTTTTGACCAGGGCGTGCTGCACCCCCAAACCGTGTTGCGCGACGTCCCTACTGCTTTTGGCCCGTACACGCCGGAGAATTTCGACGGACATTTCCTCGGCCCCGTAACGGCAACCGAGGCGCTGGTACGCAGCCGCAATGTGCCCGCCGTGTGGGTGGCCTCGCAGCTGCGGCAGCCGAGTTTCTACCAGTTCCTGCACGATGCTGGCATCAGTCGCATGGCGAGCGAAAAGCACTACGGCCTGGCCCTGGTGTTGGGCGGTGGTGAAGTCACCATGCAGGAACTGGCCGGCCTGTACGCCATGCTGGCCAATCGCGGCGAGCTGCGGCCGCTGCGTCTGCTGTCCAATGAAGCACAAGTTGCGGGAACGCGCCTGCTAAGTGACGAGGCGAGCTTCATGGTGATGGACATGCTGCGCCAGAATCCGCGACCCGACGAAACCACCAGCGCCCAGCCCAGCCGCTTTCCGGTTTACTGGAAAACCGGCACGTCATGGGGATTCCGTGACGCCTGGACTGCGGGCAGTTTCGGTCCCTATGTGCTGGTGGTGTGGGTGGGCAACTTCGACGGAAGCAGCAATCCGGCGTTCGTGGGCGTGGAGGCCGCAGCACCCTTGTTCTTCCAGGTGGTGGACGCCCTGCAGGCGGCGCAGCCACGCATGGCCGAACCCATCCGTCATATGCCGATGAATCTTCGCCGCGTGGAGATCTGCCTCGCCAGCGGCGACTTGCCGAACCAGTGGTGTCCACAGCGCGGCATGACATGGTTCATCCCGGGCAAATCGCCGATCAGGGTCAGCCAGGTGCATCGCCCCGTGGTGATCGATGATGCGACCGGCCAGCCGGCCTGTCCGCCCTATGCCGGCAAGCGCACGCACGTGGAAGTCTACGAATATTGGTCGTCGGAACTACAGCGTGTCTTCGTGCAGGCTGGCATTCCACGCCGCACGCCGCCACGCAACGAAGCCTGCGGTGATACAGGCATCGATGGCGAAGCGCCGGCGATCACTTCACCGTTGCGCGGCAGCATTTATGCGATGCGATTGACGCGGGCACAAGACAACCGCATTGCCTTCACGGCGAACGGCGACGCCTCCGTTCGCGAGATGTACTGGTTCATCAACGATGCCTATGTCGGACGCAGCGCACCTGGTGAATCGTTGTTCTGGCTCCCGGTGGCGGCCGGCAATTATGAAGTTCGCGTCGTTGATGATCGCGGGCGCAGTGGTGTCCGCGCGCTTGGCGTGAGCGTGGTCGACTAGCGGCCCGTGCCATGCGTCATGTCGCGTTGGCCAGGTGGGGCTGCGCTAGACTGCTGGCCTTCATCGAGAAAAGTGCTTCCCACGCATGACCTCGCCACCGGCTTCCTCGTATTACCGCGCCACCGCAACGCCCTACCAGCCCTATGCTCCGCTGCAGGGCAAGCACGATGCACGCGTCGCCATCATCGGCGGAGGCTTTGCCGGCCTGCATACGGCGCTTGGATTGGCGGAGCGTGGTGTGCGCGATGTGGTCCTGCTCGAGCGCGAGGAGGTAGGGTTCGGCGCTTCCGGGCGCAATGGCGGGTTTGTCTTCGCGGGTTATTCACTGGGCGAGCAATCGCTGCTCGACCAGCGTGGCGAACAGGCGGCGCAAGCCTTGTTTGGCCTGACCATCCAGGCAGTCGATCGCATCCGCGATCTGGCCTCGCGCTATGCCATTCCCTGTGATGTCGTGGACGAAGGCGTGATCTGGGCCAACTGGTTCCGCGATCCGAACGTACTGCGTCAACGCCAGGCGTTGCTGGCAAAGCACTATGGCGCGGCCTGGGAATGGCTGCCAAAGGAAGAGCTGCGCGAACGTGTTCGCACGCAGCGCTATTACGACGGCCTCTACGAGCGTCACGCACTTCACCTGCATCCGCTGAATTTTGCCATTGGTCTGGCCGGCGCAGCGGCCGCGCAGGGCGTACGCATCCATGAGCATACCGATGCCTGGCAGCTTCATCGCGATGGCCTGCGCTGGCGCGTCGAAACCGCGCAGGGCGTCGTGCATGCGGATCAGGTCGTGCTCGCTTGCGGTGGTTATCTCGCCGGGCTGCGGCGGCAGGTCGATCGCGCGATCCTGCCCATCGCCACCTATGTGATGGTGACCGAGCCGCTCGGCGAGCGCATGGCGGATATCCTGCGCACGCGCTCGGCCGTCTATGACACGCGATTCGCATTCGATTACTACCGCCCATTGGCCGATGGCCGCCTGTTATGGGGTGGCCGCATTTCCGTACGCGATCGCTCTGCGAAAGCCGTCCAGCGCTTGCTGATGGACGACTTGTTGCGGGTATTTCCTTCCTTGAAAGGTACCCGCATCGATTACGCGTGGTCCGGCCTGATGAGCTACGCACGCCACCAGATGCCACAGATCGGCACCAGCAACGATGGCATCTGGTGGGCACAGGCGTTTGGAGGCCACGGGCTGGCGCCGACGTGCGCCGCCGGCGATCTGCTGGCTTCCGCTCTGGCGGAGGGTGATGATCGCTGGAAGCAGTTTGCCGATTACGGGCTCATGCGCACCTATCGCCCATTCGGTTATCTCGGGGCCCAGGCGAGCTACTGGTGGCAACAGGGCAGGGACTGGTTCAAGACGAGGCTGGAAGGATGAACGAGACGACCCTCGCTGCGCCCGCGGACATCAGCTGGGCGGACTTCGAAAAGGTATGCCTGGTGGCAGGCACGGTGATGCGAGTGGAGGCTTTCCCCGAAGCACGCAAACCGGCGTGGAAAGTCTGGGTGGATTTCGGTCCGTATGGCGAAAAGAAAACCAGCGCTCAGATCGCGCATCTCTACAGCGCCGAGCAACTTGTGGGACGACAGATCGTCGGTGTCATCAATTTCCCCGAGAAGCAGATCGGCCCGTTCCGTTCGCAGTTCCTGCTTACGGGTTTTCCCACCGAGCAGGGCGTCGTGATCACCGCGATCGAACGCCCCGTGCCCAATGGCACGAGGCTCGCCTGATCAACCCATGGCGGGTGCAAGCTGCGGCGCAGGCCGACGACGGATGAGCAGTGCGATCACCGCAGCCACCACGCCGCTGGCGCCTGCCACCACGAACGGCTGCAGGTAACTGCCACCCTGGGTACGCATGAACCCTGCAAGGAACGCTGCACTGGCGGCGCCGATCTGATGTCCGGCGGCAACCCAGCCGAACACGACGGGCGCATCGCGGTCGCCAAACGCCTCCGAGGCAAGACGCAGCGTCGGAGGCACCGTGGCAATCCAGTCAAGGCCGTAGAACACGCCGAACAGCGACAGGCTGTAGAACGAGAAGTCGGAATAGGGCAGCCAGATCAGCGAGAGTCCGCGCAGGCTGTAGTACACGAAAAGCAGTTTTCGCGGGTCGATGCGATCGGTGAGCCAGCCCGACATCGTCGTGCCGACCAAGTCAAACGCCCCCATCATCGCAAGGAGTCCGGCGGCGCGAACTTCGGGAATGCCGTGGTCGCCGCACATCGCAATGAAGTGCGTGCCGATCAACCCATTCGTGGTGAACCCGCAGATGAAGAAGGTGGCGAACAGCAGCCAGAACGTGCGTTGTTTCGATGCCGTCGCCAGCGTGCCCAGTGCAATAGCCAGCAAGTTGCGCCGTGGCGGCTCGACGGCCTCTTCACCGGTGGCGCCGTAGGCACGCAGGCCGATGTCGGAGGGGCGCTCCGGCAGCAGCCACCATGCCAGCGGAATCAGCAGCGCACAGCCGGCAGCAACGGTCCACACCACCGGACGCCAGCCACCGTGGTCGGCAATGGCGGCCAACGCGGGCAGGAAAGCCAACGTGCCGGTGGCCGTGCTTGCAGTAAGTAAACCCATCATCAGGCCACGATGGGTCACGAACCAGCGATTCACGACGGTGGCGCCCAACACGATGGCGACGCATCCCGAACCCAGGCCCGAGAAGATGCCCCAGCTCAGCAGCAGGTGCCAGGGCTCACTCATCCATGCGCTCGCTGAAATCGACACCGCCATCAGCGCGAGCGCCCCGATCAGGGTGCGGCGTATGCCGACAGCCTGCATCAGCGCAGCCGCGAATGGCCCGACCATCCCATACAGGAAAATGCCCACGGCAGCCGACAGCGAGATCGTGTTGCGGCTCCAGCCGAACGCGTTGCCCAGCGGCAGGATGAGGACGCCTGGCGCGGCGCGGACGCCGGCCGCGGCGAGCAGGGCGAGGAAAATCACTCCGGCCACGACGAAAGCGTATTTCTGGCCGAAGGGGCGAGTGCGCGCTATAGTCATGTTACCGACCGGTACGGGAGTTGGGTGGATCATACGTACCGATCGGTAACATAGTCAACAGCGCCTGCCATGCCTATCAAACGCAACGAACCGTCGTCCTCGGACAAAGAGACCAAACCCAAGGCCGCCGAACGTATTCGGCACACGGCCCGGGAGTTGTTTTACCGGGAGGGCATCCGCGCGATCGGCGTGGAGGAAATCGTCTCACGCGCCGGCGTCACCAAGCCCAGCCTCTACCGCAGTTATGCGTCCAAGGACGATCTGGCTGCGGAATACCTGCGCGATTACGAGGGGGCGTTCTGGAAGGTCTTCGAAGCTGGCAAGGCAGAGCATCCGGACGACGCGCGAGCCCAGTTGATGTCCTACTTCGAAGGACTTGCGCAACGTGCCACGCAGGGAGGCTATCGAGGCTGCGGCCTCACCAATGCCGTGGTGGAATATCCGGGTGACGATCACCCGGCCCGCAAGGTCGCGCAGACGCACAAGCGCAAACTGCGTGCCCGATTGATTGCCATGTGCGAGGCAATGGGCGCCAGGTCGCCGGACGTGCTCGCCGACGGCCTGCTGCTGCTGCTGGAGGGTACTTACGCGTCGGGACAGTTGTTCGGCAAGCAGGGCCCGGCGCGCTCGTTGGTCACCGTGGCAGAACAGCTCATCGACGCGTCGTTGCGCTGATGGGCTCCCTCAGGATGCGCGCTTGCGGGTGCTGTCCAACCACACGCCCAGGCCCTGTGCGTTGAGTTCGATGTCCATGCCGATCAGCTCTTCGAGCTCATCGCGTGAACCTTGCCAACCGTGCATCTGCGCGCGCGATGCGTAGAGGTCGGCAAGTGCCTTCTTCATGGCGCGATGTCGCTGCGATGGTTCGGCGTGATCCTGCTGCGCCTGTTTCGCCAGCGCCACCATCGCATCGATCTGCTCGTGGAGGTCCACCGCCAGTCGGCCAACATCACCCAAGCGGCCGTAATGCGTGAGATACATCGCCTCCGGTTTCAATGCGACGAGGCGGTCGATGGATGCGTGCAACGCATCGGGATCGAACTGCACCGGTGACGTGGTCGGCAGAATGAAGGGGCCACGATCCGTATCGAACTCACGATAGGAAAGACCGAAGACATCGCCGGTGAAGCACGCGTTGGCGCGTTGGTCGTACACGGTGTTGTGGTGACGCGCGTGGCCTGGCGTATCGAGGCAAAGCAAGGCACGTCCGGCCAGATCCACCACATGGCCATCGATGGCCTCTACTACCCGCTCAGCCGGAACCGGGCGCAGCTGGCCGTAGGTTTCCTGCATCACCGCCTCGCCGTACACCGCGCTGGCGCCGGCCCACAACTGGCTCGGGTCGATCATGTGCCGCGCACCACGCGGATGCACCACGAGCCGGGCATTCGGCAAGTGGGCAATCAACTCGCCGGCACCGCCGGCATGGTCGAGATGCACATGCGTCAGGATCAACCAATCCACATCGCCGGGCGCCAGGCCTGCCTGCGCGAGAGCATCGAGCATGCGCGGAATGGCGTAAGCGGTGCCGCAATCGATGAAAGCGCCGTGGCCGTTTTCCACCACGAGATAAGCGGCGTCGAAGTTTGGCCGCACGAATCCGGTGTCGATGGTGTGGATGCCCTGGATCATCGCCAACCTCGCGTTGAATGAATCAAGGCGAGGTTAGCAAGCCTGGCGGAGTGGAGCACTCCCACCTTGGTCGAGCGCCTCAGGGTGAAACGTCGACCAGCACCAGTTCAGCATCGTCGATCGCAGTCACCGTGATTTTTGCTTCGTTTCGAATGGCCGCACCATCGCGCGCATCGAGCATCACGCCATTCACCTCCACCTTGCCTTTCGACGGCACGAGGTAAGCCAGGCGACGATCGTCGAACTCGTAGTCGGCCTTCTCGCCAGCCCTGAGCGTCGCGCCCAGTACGCGTGCGTCGGTGCGAAGCGGCAATGCGTCGGCGTCCTCCTTGAAGCCGCTGGCGAGAGGAACGAAGCGACCGGAGCGTTCGCCTACCGGAAACGGCTTGGTACCCCATGAAGGCGGATTGCCATGTTGGTCGGGGATGATCCAGATCTGGAAGATGCGCGTTGCGCCCGATTCCAGGTTGTATTCGGCGTGCGTGATGCCCGTGCCCGCGCTCATGACCTGGACGTCGCCCGCGACGGTGCGCCCCTTGTTGCCAAGGTTGTCCTGATGCGTGATGGCCCCTTCGCGCACGTACGTGATGATCTCCATGTCGCCATGGGGATGCGGAGGAAAGCCCGTCTGTGGGGCGATTGTGTCGTCGTTCCACACGCGCAGTGCGCCCCAGCCCATGCGCGAAGCGTCGTGGTAGTTGGCGAACGAGAAGTGATGCTTGGCGTCCAGCCAGCCATGGCTGGCTCCGCCGAGGCTATCGAAAGGGCGACGTTCGATCATGCTGCACTCCTGGGTAGTGGTGCGCCGGATTTGGCTGCCGCAAAAGATAGGGCAGCGCGCGATCGATACCAGTCGTCCACGTACGAACGAACTGTTGCCAGAACGCCACCTATCGAGGCTACCCGCGGCTCGTCGCAGCCTCCGTGAATGGACGGCCGGGTTGCTCATCGAAATGAGTGCCCGGGTCCTCCAGAGCGAAAAAGATCCTTCCGAGCTCTTCACAAATTCCTCAGTTCTGTTACTATTTCCGACTCCGATGCGGGAATAGCTCAGTTGGTAGAGCACGACCTTGCCAAGGTCGGGGTCGCGAGTTCGAGTCTCGTTTCCCGCTCCAGTTTTCTGCAAAACCTCGGCTTTCCGAGGTTTTGTTTTTTAAGCGAACAGGGCTCGTCTTTCGAGTTACGATTCGTGCGCGATGGCCTGGTGGCAGAGTGGTCATGCAGCGGCCTGCAAAGCCGTGTACGCCGGTTCGATTCCGACCCAGGCCTCCATTGCGCGATTCAATCAACCCGCCGCCTGGCGGGTTTTTTGTGCCCACGGCCATCGCAACGTGCATGCTAGGATGCGCATCCCTCCGCATGGGCCCGGATGGCGAAACTGGTAGACGCAAGGGACTTAAAATCCCTCACCCGCGAGGGTATGCGGGTTCGATCCCCGCTCCGGGCACCAATATAATCAATGAGTTATAAATTTTCTGTCACGCCCGACCCGGTGGTGCATGCTCTCGATTTGCCACATGTTTGCCGTTAGAGAAAACTCACGCGAATGAGGGTCTGGATAAGGGGCCGGGTCATATCTCGAAGCTGGACGGCCAGCCGATGCTTAGCCCCTTCGGACTTGTCCCGGCCATGCCTCTCCCTCGGATCGTCTTGACCATAGGCCGGGATGGTGCGTTTCCACCGGGACGCGATCCAGCGATCAACGTGTTTCATGGCGCTCTGTGGCCGCGCGTAGGTCGCGACCTTCCTAATGCGCATGTCGCTCAGCATCAGCTCTAGATGCCAGGTATCGTTCTGGCGGATCAGCCACGCAAACTCTCGCGAAATCACTGGCCTGATCAGATGAGCATGCCAGCGGGCTAGGGGGATGCCCGCTCGCGTTCTTTGCTGAACCCATTGGACTTCGACCATAAGAGCAGCCTACGCCCGTGGAGTCTCAGGACTTGACTCATGGACATCGTCTCGCGCGCGGGCGCGATACTTGTCAGGTAGGACGCCTTCCTGATCTCCCTCCCATCCTTCCGAAGACCGTCACGAAGTCGTCCGCGGATTTCCGTCCGGCTAACATCAATTCTCGTAAGCACTGAACACCCCAGGTACTGACTGCGGGTGCCGTCAGGCCCTTACGTCAGGCCCCTACCCAATCTTCAGCACGGAATGCCTTAAGTCGCAGATGTAGGATCGTTGAAATCGAAGTGGCCGGAGCGCGCGCACGTGGAAATCGAGGCAACCAACATCAAAACGGGTACGGCCATTCAAACCGAAACCTGTTACTTCACGGGAGGACTTCTCGCGCACCCACAGCACGACGGTCACTTAGTGCTTGGACCTGTGGGCGTAAATAATGCCGGGCTGACGGGAGTCAGGTTGACATGGCCGGAGGTGCTTGAGATTACTCGGGCGGCGGGCTGCTTGATGGCCGGCGTCAACCAAAGACATGACACCGGGAGTCCGACACGATCAGAAGTATGGCGTCCCGCCGTTCCACCATCCGGGCTACAGCTTCATGCGGGCGACAGTTGGGGGCGCTCGCGCACGTGGCGCGTGTGAGCGGCGATGAAAGGTTCTCTGATCTGGCCCGGTACGTATCTGTATCCATTCACGCTGCGGGAGTGCGCCTAAGAGAACTTGCCGACGCCCATCACGAGCAGTTGGTCTGGGCACTCACGGAGGGAAGGAAGCCGGGAAAGCGTTTTGCAAACACTGCCATGGCTGGCTTGCACCTTGCCTTTCACTCTCTTGCTGGCGAGCTTTATTCCGCGCGTGACCATTTAGCGCACATCGCAGGAGTGGGCTGCGGCGCGCCAGATAAGGTAGATGGGATGGGGCGCCTTGAGGAATGGCTCGCAAAACCCGCAAACGCCGGTGCAGCGGGCGATCCGTTGGTTGCCCTTCTATCCGCGAACATGGCGACAAAAGAATCTCCCGGCTGGCTGCGCGTTCTAGGTGAGTTCCGCAATACGGTCATGCATCGTCAGCCAATGGGAGCAAATCCGGAAGCAGGTGCCTTGTGGCTCGAAGAATCAATGACACGCGTCGGGAGCGTTCGCACCATTCGTCTCGTACCGATGAACGCCAAAACCCCCGGCCCTGATCCGTTCGTCGAACTTGTTGACCTCTATAGGCAGTTCGAGATGCTAGCCATCGAGGCAACTAACCGTGTTCCATACAAAGTCGACCTTCCCAATGTTGTAGCCAAATAACGACATCGATTGGAACGAAGCCTCACTTCATCCGGACAAAGCCTGTATGGTTGACATCGCTCTAGACCCACAGTGGAACTAAGAAAGGCATACCTCAATTGGCGAGAATTCCAGAGGAAAATATGGATGTCATCTCGGGGAAGAAGGCTCTCGTTGGTGCTTTACGCGCAATAGCAAAGCTTCGGAGAGAGAGCAGAGAAGGTAAGCGCCTGACATTCG
>NZ_DASRZX010000058.1:0-12107 GCF_035685885.1 Dyella sp.
CTGCCGGACGTGATTGCCGCCGAACCGGTCGAGCGCAAGTTTGGCAAGGCACAGAAGGCGGGGCAGTTCACGTCGCACGACTACTACGGCCAGCTCGCCGAAGCGCTGCAGGCCGGCGTCATCAATGCGTCCGAACACGACTTGCTCAAGCGCGTGCGCGAAGGCGTGGCCGAGTTCATCGCAGTGGACGATTTCGATCCGGCCGAACTGCGTTCCGCGGTGAGCCGCGCTGACCGCAACAAGAAGCTGGCGGACGCAGCCTGAGGTCGGGGCGGTAGCGACCTTTCACTCGTCATCCCTGCCTTGGCGGGGGTGACGGCCCCCAAATTTCACGGACGGGCAGGGCACGTGTCCCGCCGCGCAGGATATTGGTCATGCCCCAGGCGTTATCGCTGTACCGCAAGCTGAGCTCGCTGCCGGGCGGGCGCTGGCGGTCCGACAGCCCTGGTCTTCCCATGCGTGCCATTGATGCCACATCTCCCCATTCTCATTGTCATGGATGATGTTGCATCGACCAGTTGAACGTGCCGCCCATTTTTTCTTCTTGGCATTGAAGTTTGCTCCGTATCGCTCAGCAAGCTTTTCTTGTGATGCAGGCGTGATTCCGACGCTACAAACAACATCGACACTGAACTGATCCATCTGTGTTTTTATGGGCGGCTTATCCGTCCAGTAAGAAGCATTCAATGGCATCCCGCTAGTTAAATGCCCATCAGGCCACGCTTCACGTGGCCTGATGGGATGGCTTACAGGAAACGGCCGCCGTCAGGAGTGTGTGCATACGGCAAAGTCGGCAACCGTAAGTCGAGGGTTTGGTGACGCTATCAGCCGATGCCACCAATTGCGGATTCGAGCTTGATCAAGAGACTGGGTATCTTGCGAGGAACCGGGACGCCCGCGCCATGCAATGTCTTAGCAATCATCTCAGCAGGCCGTCAATCACCGCCGCGCGTTTCGCGCAGGCAGACCGCTTCGAAGGTTCATGCCGGGGACGTCGGTGATCGCGATTGTGAATTGAGTCCCGGTACCGTGCATTTGTTCAGGGGTGATCAAAATTCAACCAATGGCTGTTGCCCTGACCTTGGCGCGCGCGCTCGTCTCCTCTCCTCGCCTGCGCACTTCTCCCCCGCTTTTGATGCAGGTGATGCCCCTGGCCAAACGGCGCCACACGTAGAGCCATTAGCCGCCCGTGGGTGCCGTGGCGTGATGCGGTTTGTGCGCTCCTGCCGGTGAAGCTCGCTGACGGCGTGAGAAGCGCGTGGGCTCACGCCGTGGGGAAAGTTGTACGGGCGGATTACTCATAGCTTTCGCCAGGCGAAAAATTTTACGCGTTCTATACGCCCCCACCCCGTTTCGCTACCCCTTTCTTATGTCCCGGTCCCGACAATTTGCACCGTTGCTTACACGGTGATTCGGTGCCCATGGACGTCATCTACCTTCTCTTCTCGTTTGTGCTGTTCGCTGCGGCGCTCGGCTTCCTGCTGATCTGCGACCGCCTCGGGCGTCGCCCCTGATCGACCGCCGCCGCCCGGATGGCGGTGCCTTAAAGCTCGCGTTTCTTCTGCGGGGGATCCACCCATGAACGCTATCTATTTCGTGGCTGCCGCCATCGCGGTGGCCCTGACGGGCTACCTGTGCGTAGCCCTTCTCAAGCCGGAGTGGTTCGAATGACCACCTATGATTATTTCCAGGTCGGCCTGTACCTGGCCGTCCTGCTGCTGCTCGTAAAGCCGGTGGGCGCCTATATGGCGCTGGTGTTCTCCGAAACGCCCAACCGGGTCACGCGCTTTGGTGGTGGGGTGGAACGCATCCTTTACCGCCTTGCCGGCGTGCGTGCCGACGAGGAAATGGGGTGGCGCCGGTACGCCATTGCCATGCTGGTCTTCAACATGGCCGGCTTGCTCGTGGTGTATGGCCTTCAGCGCATGCAGCAGTGGCTCCCGCTCAACCCGCAGCAGATGCCGGCGGTGAGCGCGGATTCCTCCTTCAATACCGCCATCAGCTTCATCACCAATACCAACTGGCAGGGTTACGGCGGCGAGTCGACCATGAGCTACCTGACCCAGATGCTGGGTCTGGCCGTGCAGAACTTCCTGTCCGCGGCTACGGGCATCGCCGTGCTGCTGGCGGTGATCCGCGGCTTCACGCGCCGCAGCGCCACCAGCATCGGCAACTTCTGGGTCGACATGACGCGCAGCACGCTCTATGTGCTGATGCCGCTGTCGCTGGTGCTCGCGCTGGCGCTGGTTTCGCAGGGCGTGGTGCAGAACTTCAAGCCGTACCAGGACGTGCCGTTGATGCAGGCCACGACGGCGGTGGAAGCCATCAAGGATGCCGACGGCAATCCGGTGAAGGACGCTGCGGGCAATCCCAAGACCAAGGAAACGAAGGTCGAGACGCAGTCCTTGCCGATGGGTCCGGCTGCCTCGCAGATCGCGATCAAGCAGCTTGGCACCAACGGTGGCGGCTTCTTCAACGTCAATTCGGCCCATCCCTATGAGAACCCGACGCCACTGAGCAATTTCCTGGAAGTGCTGGCGATTCTGCTGATTCCCGCGGCGCTCTGCTACACCTTCGGGCGCATGGTGGGCGACCGCCGCCAGGGCTGGGCCTTGCTGGCCGTGATGACCCTGATCTTCGTCCCGTTGATCGTGGGTTGCGTGGCTGCGGAACAGGCAGGTAATCCGGCCCTGCACGGCCTGGCTGTGGACCAGCAAGCCTCCGCCTTGCAGGCGGGCGGCAACATGGAAGGCAAAGAGACCCGCTTTGGCATCGCCGCATCGGGCATCTGGGCGGCCGCCACCACGGCAGCGTCGAACGGGTCGGTCAATGCGATGCACGACTCCTTCACCCCGTTGGGTGGCCTGGTGCCCATGTGGCTCATGCAACTGGGCGAGGTGATTTACGGCGGCGTGGGTTCGGGCCTGTACGGCATGCTCGCCTTCGCCGTGGTCGCGGTGTTCATTGCCGGCCTCATGGTGGGGCGCACGCCGGAATACCTCGGCAAGAAGATCGAAGCGCACGAGATGAAGATGGCCAGCCTCGCCGTGCTGGTGCCGTGCGCGCTGGTGGTGATCGGCACGGCGATCGCGGTGATGGTTCCCGCTGGCGTGGCAGGCGTAGCCAACCCCGGTGCGCACAGTTTCAGCGAAATCCTGTACGCCCTCTCGTCGGCGTCCAACAACAACGGCAGTGCGTTCGCTGGACTTTCGGCGAATACACCGTTCTGGAACTCGCTGCTGGGCGTGTGCATGTACTTCTCCCGCTACCTGCTGGTGATCGCCATGCTGGCGATGGCCGGCTCGCTCGCCGCCAAGCGCCACGTGCCGGCCTCGGCGGGCACGCTTCCCACCCACACACCGCTGTTTGTCACCCTCCTGGCCTGCGTGGTGATCGTCGTGGGTGCACTGACTTTCCTGCCGGCGCTTGCGCTGGGGCCGATCGCCGAATTTCTGATGTCGGCCCATTGATGTCCACGGAACACAAACCATGACAACGACGCATACCCATGTGCACACAGTGCGCGGCTTCGACCGCGGGCTGATTCTGAAGGCAGTAGCGGACTCGTTCCGCAAGCTGTCACCGCGGCAGCAGTTCCGCAACCCGGTGATGTTCGTGGTGTTCGTGTGCAGCGTGCTGACCACCTTGCTGTGGGTGCAGGCGCTGGCCGGGCACGGCGAGGCGCCGACCGCCTTCATCTTCTGGGTGACGGTGTGGCTGTGGTTCACGCTGCTGTTCGCCAACTTCGCCGAAGCGCTGGCCGAAGGCCGCGGCAAGGCTCAGGCCGCAGCACTGCGGAGCTCGCGCAAGGACGTCATCGCCAAGCGCCTGGCTTCGCCGCATCGCGATGCGGCGATCACCTTCACGCCGTCCTCCGAATTGCGTACGGGCCACCATGTGCTGGTGGAGGCCGGGGAGATGCTTCCCGGCGATGGCGAAGTGGTCCTTGGCGCCGCCAGCGTGGACGAAAGCGCGATTACGGGCGAGTCTGCACCGGTCATCCGCGAATCCGGCGGCGACCGCAGCGCGGTCACCGGTGGCACGCGCGTGCTTTCGGACTGGCTGGTGGTGCGCATTACCAGCAATCCGGGCGAGAGCTTCCTGGATCGCATGATCGCGATGGTGGAAGGCGCTTCGCGTCGCAAGACGCCCAACGAGATCGCGCTTACCATCCTGCTGGCGAAGTTCACGCTGATCTTCCTGCTGGCCTGCGCCACGTTGCTGCCGTACTCCATCTACAGCGTGCAGGCCGCGGGCAGCGGTAATCCGATCACACTCACCGTGCTCGTCGCGCTGCTGGTGTGCCTGATTCCCACCACCATCGGCGCGCTGCTGTCGGCCATCGGCATCGCCGGCATGGATCGCATGATCCGCGCCAACGTCATCGCCACCTCCGGCCGTGCCGTGGAAGCGGCGGGCGACGTCGATGTGCTGCTGCTGGACAAGACCGGCACCATCACGCTCGGTAACCGACAGGCGGTGGCTTTCCTGCCGGCGCCGGGTGTGGAAGAAAGCCGCCTTGCCGATGCCGCGCAGCTCGCCTCGCTGGCCGACGAAACGCCGGAAGGCCGCAGCATCGTGGTGCTGGCCAAGGAGCGCTTCAACCTTCGTGAGCGCCACCTGGAAGAAGGTCACGCGGAGTTCGTGCCGTTCACCGCCCAGACTCGCATGAGCGGCGTGAACATCGGCGAGCGCCTGATCCGCAAGGGCGCGCTCGATGCGGTGGAGCGCTACCTGGAGGCCAACGGCAGCCATCTGCCGCCGCTGGTGAAGCACATGGCGGAGGACATCGCCCGTCGCGGCGCTACGCCGCTCATCGTGACCGAAGGCGCCACGGCGCTGGGCGTGATCGAGTTGAAGGACATCGTGAAGGGTGGCATCCGCGAGCGTTTCGCCGAAATGCGCCGCATGGGCATCAAGACCATCATGATCACCGGCGACAATCCGCTCACTGCGGCCGCGATCGCCGCGGAAGCCGGTGTCGACGACTTCCTGGCCGAAGCAACGCCGGAGGCCAAGCTCAAGCTCATCCGCAAGATCCAGGCCGAAAACCGCCTGGTAGCGATGTGCGGCGACGGCACCAACGATGCGCCGGCGCTCGCCCAGGCCGACGTCGCGGTGGCGATGAACACCGGCACGCAGGCGGCGAAGGAAGCCGGCAACATGGTCGATCTCGACTCCAACCCGACCAAGCTGATCGAGGTGGTGGAGATCGGCAAGCAGATGCTGATCACGCGCGGTGCGCTGACCACGTTCTCCATCGCCAACGACGTGGCCAAGTACTTCGCGATCATCCCGGCCGCATTCGCCACCACGTACCCGGCACTCAACACGCTCAACGTGATGCGCCTGGCCACGCCGCAGAGCGCGATCCTGTCGGCGGTGATCTTCAATGCGCTGATCATCATCTTCCTGATCCCGCTCGCGCTGAAGGGCGTGAAGTACCGCGCGCTCGGCGCCGGCGCCCTGCTGCGGCGCAACCTGCTGGTCTATGGCCTGGGCGGCATCGTGGTGCCGTTCCTCGGCATCAAGGTGATCGACATGCTGTTGGTGCTGTTCGGATTGGCTTGATGCGCGGCCCGTCGTTCCGGCCCGCGCCGGGATGACGGGCAGGAAACCTATCGCATCGCCATCCACCTATCGGAGTTTTGCCATGCAAACCCTCAGGCTTTCCGTCTCATTGCCCGACGCCGCCCATGCCGACATGGAACTGCGACTGTCGGTGCCAGGCTCGGAAAGCGAAGTCGTCATCGCCTTGCCCAGCCGTGGGCGCGAAGCGGGCAACGCCAGGTCGCCGGACGGTACCGAGCCGTCCGACGGCGCCGCCGACGACTACGTACTCGGCGGATACGCCGGCATCTAGCCGGCCGAATGCAAATAGATCATGACCCGCGCAAAGCGCGTGGTTCTCAAAGGAAATGCTTCAATGAAAGTTCTCTTTACCTGCATCGGTGCAGCCCTGGCCGTCATGGCGGGCTCGGTCAACGCGTTTGCTGCCGACGCCCCTGGCACCACCGTAACGGGCAATGTTGCCGTGACCAGCGACTACATGTTTCGCGGCCTGACGCAGACCTGGGGACACCCGGCAATCCAGGGTGGCGCCGACGTGACGGTTCCCAACGGCTTCGCCGCGGGCTTCTGGGCCTCGAGCATCAGCGAGCGCAGCTACCCGGGCGGCGCCATGGAGCTGGATCTCTACGCCAGCTACGGCACGTCGTTCAACGACGACTGGTCGTGGCGCGCGGGACTCTATGGCTACGTCTATCCCGGTGCCAACCTCGACCAGGCGGGGCTCGCGTCCCGGTCGCTCAACACGGGCGAGGTCAACGCAGCGCTCACCTGGAAGCAGTTCACGCTGAAATACAACTACGCGCTCACCGACTACTTCGGCGTGGATACCGAACAGGGCTATCGCGGTGATTCCAAGGGCACGAGCTACGTGCAGTTGGACGCCGCGTTCCCCCTGAGCGACGCATGGAGCCTGGCGCTGCACGCCGGTTACACCGATTACTCGACCAGGCTGGCTACGCCGTTGAGCAGCGGTGCCACCGATCCCAGCTACGCCGATTTCGGCGCGACGCTGAAGTACCAGTTCGCGACCCATTGGTCGGCCAGCGCGGGCATCACGCAGGCTACCAACAGCGATTTCTACCGGCGCACCGCCAGCTTCCTCAATGCCAACGACACGCGCAATGTTGGCGGCACGCGGGGCTTCGTGATGCTGCAAGGCACCTTCTGAACGGAGTACATGTCATGACCAAGCTCATTCGCCAAACAGTCGTCATGCTGGTGCTGATGACCGCCTTGACCGGCATTGCCTACCCGCTGGTGACGACCGGGTTGGCACAGTTGTTGTTTCCGTCGCAGGCGAATGGCAGCCTCGTCGTGAAGGACGGCAAGCCGGTCGGATCCACGCTGATCGGCCAGCCATTCGCCGACCCCAGGTATTTCTGGGGCCGGCCTTCTGCGACCAGCCCGCAGCCCAACAACGGAGCGTCTTCCTCAGGCTCCAACCAGGGGCCGAGCAATCCGGCGCTCACCGATGCGGTGAAGCAGCGCATCGAAGCCCTGCGTGCCGCCGATCCTGGCAATACGACGCCGGTTCCGGTGGACCTGGTGACAGCGTCGGCCAGTGGCCTGGATCCGGAGATCTCGCCGGCGGCGGCGGCCTACCAGGTGCCACGCGTGGCACGGGTGCGCGGCCTGAGCGAATCGCAGGTGCAGGCCATGGTTGCAATGGCCACCAGCGGGCGCCAGCTCGGCATGCTGGGCGAGCCGCGGGTCAACGTGCTCGAGCTCAATATGGCGCTGGACGGCCATTAAGGCATAACGTAGTCACTGACGATCCACGCCACGGGGCCTCATGTCCGAACTCTCCCGCGAAGCGCGGGCCGACGCCTTGCTCGACTCCGTGCAGGAGGAGCGCAACCGTCGCCTGAAAATTTTCCTCGGTGCAGCACCCGGCGTAGGCAAGACCTACGCCATGCTGTCGGCCGCGCGCGAGCTGAAGCGGCAGGGCGTGGATGTGGTGGTAGGCCTGGTGGAAACCCATGGCCGTGCGGAAACACAGGCGCTGATCGAAGGCCTCGAAGTGTTGCCGCGCCGCCAGGTGAACTATCGCGGCCGTGATTTCACCGAGTTCGACCTGGACGCCGCCCTGCAGCGGCGTCCCGCGGTCATCCTGGTGGACGAGCTGGCGCACAGCAACTTGCCTGGTGGACGCCACGAGCGTCGTTGGCAGGACATTGCCGAACTGCTGGACGCTGGCATCGAGGTATACACCGCACTCAACGTGCAGCACCTGGAAAGCCTCAACGACCAGGTGCGTCGCATCACCAACGTGACCGTGCGAGAGACGGTGCCCGACGCGTTCCTCGACCGCGCGCGGGACATCGTGCTGGTTGACCTGCCGCCGCGCGAGCTGATCCAGCGCCTGAAGCAGGGCAAGGTCTACGTGCCGGAAACGGCGGCGGCGGCACTGGATGCCTTCTTCTCGCCGACCAACCTGGTAGCGCTGCGCGAACTGGCGGTGGATACCGTGGCTGGCCACGTCGACAGCGATCTGCGGGAGCAGATGCTGGCGCGCGGTGGTGCCATGCCCGTGCGCCGCCGAGTGATGGCCGCCATCGACGGCCATTCGCAAAGCGAGTATCTGGTGCGTGTCGCGCGTCGCATCGCGGAGCGGCGTGGCGCGCCATGGAGCGTGGTCTTCGTCGATACCGGTGCCCCGCTGGACAAGGTGAAGCGCGAACGGCTGGATTCAGCCATGGGTCTGGCGCGCCGGCTTGGCGGCGAAACGGTCGTGCTGCGCGGTCATGCGATTGCCGACGAACTGATCGCCCACGCGGACCGCGAGGGCATCGGCCAGATCATTCTCGGCCGCACGCGGGAACGGCCGCTCGCGCGCATGCTCGGGCGGTCGTTGACGCAGCTGCTGCTGCGCCGCGGCGCGCACCTCGAGCTGACCATCATCGCCACGCCCGCGGAACGCGCGAAATCGCGGTTGCGGCTGCGCATGCCGGGGGGGCCGGGGCGCCGCGGCGAATATGTCTACGCGACGATCACCACGCTAGTGGCGTTCGGCTTGTCGTTCATTGCGGATCGCTACCTTTCGGTGGCGAACCTCGCGCTCATCTTCCTGATGGCCGTGATGGTCGTGGCTGTGCGAACGCGCATGGCGGTAGCCGTCTATACCGCCATCATGTGCTTTCTGGGATACAACTTCTTCTTTGCGCCGCCGCGCTATACGCTGGCCATCGCCAACTTCGACGACGTGCTGGCCGTGTTCCTGTTCCTGGTTGCGGCGCTCCTGTGCAGTCGACTGGCGACGCGGTTGGCCAGCCAGGTGGAGTCGCTGCGCGCCGCCCATGCCAACGCGCGCGCCTTGCTGGCGTTGGGCCAGCGATTGGCCACCAGTACCGACGCGGCCGGTATCCGCAAGGTCGGTGCCGATGCGTTGGCGCATGTCCTGCGCTGTGACGCCGCGATCCTCGCGCGCGATGCCAGCCAGGTGTTGCGCGTCGTCGCCACTTCGCCCCGGGATTTCCCGCTGACCACGCAGGATCTCGGTGCGGCTGCGTGGAGCGAGCAGCACGCGGAGCAGGCGGGGCGCTATACCGACACGCTCAACGCGGCCCCATGCTGGGTGCTGCCGTTGAGCAGCGATGGCAATCCTCTCGGGGTCGCCGCCATCCGGTTTCCGGCGGGGCAGGGAGAGCCGGCTACCGAAGAACGCAGCCTTGCGTTGGCGATGGTGCAGGACATCGGCCAGGCGCTGCAGCGCGCCCGACTGGCGGAAGAACTCGAAGGCGCGCGCGTGCAGGGCGAAACCGAACGCCTGCGCAACGCGCTGCTGTCGTCGGTGTCCCACGATCTGCGTTCACCGCTGGCCTCCATGATCGGATCGGCCGGCACCTTGGCCAGCTATGGCGATCAACTGCCGCCGGGCGAGCGGCGCGAGTTGCTCGAAGCCATCCTTGGTGAAGGGCAGCGGCTCGATCGCTATATCCAGAACCTGCTGGACATGACCCGCCTGGGCCACGGCACGCTCAAGCTCAATCGGGACTGGACTGACGTGGCCGAAATCGTGGCGGCCGCCACGACCCGCCTGCGCAAGCTGTTTCCCGATCTACGGCTCGATACGGTGCTCCCTCGAGGCACGATGTTGTTGTACGTGCATCCTGCGTTGATCGAGCAGGCGCTGTTCAACATCCTGGAGAACGCTGCGCGCTTTTCGCCGCCGGGCGAGGCGGTGCGTGTGGTGGTACGCCCCTTTGGCGAGCAGGTGCAGATCGATGTGGTCGATCGCGGTCCCGGCATACCCGAGGACGAGCGAGCGCGCATCTTCGACATGTTCTATTCGGTGTCCCGTGGCGACCGCGCACCGCAGGGCACGGGCCTCGGGCTCGCCATCTGCCGCGGCATGATCGGCGCGCATGGCGGCAGCGTGGAAGCCTTGCCCGGCGACGGCGTTGGCACCACCATTCGCATTACCTTGCCGTTGCCGGCGCCGCCCGATAACAACGCATGACCGCTGCCGTCCCCTGTGTACTTGTCATCGACGATGAGGCGCAGATCCGCAAGTTCCTCGATATCGGTCTCCGCGCGGAGGGCTATGAGGTGTTGCTCGCGGCCAACGCCGCCGAAGGGCTGGCATTGGCCGCCACGCGCTCGCCGGACCTGGTGGTGCTCGATATCGGCCTGCCGGACCGCGAAGGCCACGAAGTGCTGGCCGAACTGCGCCAGTGGAGCCAGGTGCCGGTGCTGATGCTGTCCGTGCGCGATTCGGAGACCGAGAAGGTGAAGGCACTGGACGCCGGCGCCAACGACTACGTGACCAAGCCGTTCGGCATCCAGGAGCTGATGGCGCGACTGCGCGTCTTGCTGCGCAGCCGTCCAGGGGAGCCCGAGGCTCCGCAGCGCTACGACGACGGCAGGTTGGCCATCGATCTGGCGCGACGCGAGGTTTCCCTGGACAGCCAGCCGCTCGCGCTCACCCGCAAGGAATACGCCGTGCTGGCCATGTTGTTGCGCCACCCCGGCCGGGTGGTGACCCAGCAACAGCTGTTGCGCGACATCTGGGGCGCCACGCATACGCACGACAGCCACTATCTGCGCATCGTGGTGGGCAAGCTGCGCCAGAAGCTGGGCGACGACCCCGCCGCGCCTCGTTGGCTCAAGACCGAGCCGGGCGTGGGTTACCGCTTCCTCGGCGGGAGCTGAAAAGCGGCCCCCACTGCCCGTTGCAGGAACGCACCCAGTGCGCGAACGTCCTTCACTTGGCCGCTGCCTTCGCTTGTCGCCGGCGGCTGGGTCGGCAAGGGCCATCGCGCACTGGGTGCGCTCCTGTAAAAGCGCTTCGTGTCCTGTGTCGCAGCCCATGAGAACCGGCAGTGGTCTGATTCGGCGGGTTTTTTCGTCCGACCCGCACGGCGGCCTGGGCTCAAGCCGGGCCGGCAGGCGGGTCTGGCGCGAAAAGTCCATCCTGTTTCGACGGCCGGCCCATGGTTATGATGGCCGCCGGTTCAACCATCCCGGTGCTGACTGCCCTAGAACGCAGCACCGGCTCACAGAGGACATTCATCCCATGGCACGTGGCATCAACAAAGTCATCATCGTCGGCAACCTCGGCGCCGATCCGGAAACCCGTTACACCAGCGGCGGCGCGGCGATCACCAGCATCCGCATCGCGACGTCCGAGAACTGGACCGACAAGCAGAGCGGCGAAAAGCAGGAGCGCACCGAGTGGCACCGCGTGAAGCTGTTCGGCCGCCTCGCTGAAATCGCTGGCGAATACCTCAAGAAGGGCCGCCAGGTCTACATTGAAGGTTCGCTGCGCACCGACAAGTACACCGACAAGGACGGCATCGAGCGCTTCAGCACCGACATTATCGCCAACGAGATGCAGATGCTTGGCGGTGGTTCCGAAGGCGGCGCCGGTGGCGGTGGTGGCGGCTTCCAGCGCGCGCAGGGCGGCGGTGGCGGTCAGCGCCAGAGCCAGGGTGGCGGTGGCCAGTCCCGCGGCGGCAACGATTACAGCAACCAGCGCGGTGGCGACAACTACGGCAACCAGCGCCAGTCCGCGCCAGCACCGGCGCAGAACAACAGCTTCGACGACGACGATATCCCGTTCTAGCGAACACCTGTTCTAGAGTGGTGAAAAAGATTAGAAAAGCCCCTGAATTGAACTGACCCCACAAAGTTGGACAGTTGAAAGCTAGGGATCGAAGGCCTGGGTCCGGTATTGCACCGGGCTCAGGCCTTTGAGTTTGAGCTTGATGCGGTGGTGATTGTAGTAGCGGATGTAGCGGTCGATGCCGCGCTTGAGCTGCTCGATACTGTCGAAAGGGCGTGTGCAGAATTTTGTGTAACCGGGGTTTGGGTTACCGCTGAGGAAGTCGTTCCTCGAATGGGATCGTAAAGCGGTTCAATGCAGCCTTCCAGTCGCGGATCGGCAGCGTCCATTGCTTGCTGATGTTGCGCAGGGCCAGGTAGAACAATTTCACCAAGGCTTCGTCGCTCGGGAATGCACCGCGATTCTTGGTCAGCTTGCGCAGGCTCATGTTGACCGACTCGATCGCGTTGGTGGTGTAGATCACCTTGCGGAT
>NZ_DASRZX010000059.1:0-146209 GCF_035685885.1 Dyella sp.
TTGGTCTTGGGCTTTTCGGGCTTCGCGGGTGCCGCCGCCGGCTTGTCGGAGGGTGCTTTCTCCGTGGCGGCCTTGGCGGGCTCGGCACTGGCAGCTTGCTCGCCGACGACGTTAGCGCTGTCTATCACGACCATGGGATTGGGCACGTCGGTAGCGAAGGGACCCAGCCCCCGGGTGGGAAGGGCCGCGATCTTGTCGACCACGTCCATGCCCTTGACCACCTTGCCGAACACCGCGTAACCCCAAGTCAACCCGCTCTGGTTGCCGACGAAGTCGAGGCGACGGTTGTCGACCAGGTTGAAGAAGAATTGGGCCGTGCCGGAGTTGGGATCAGCGGCGCGCGCCACGGCCACGGTTCCGCGCAGGTTGGAAAGGCCGTTGTCCGCTTCGCTGGGAATGGCCGAACGCGTGCGCTTGGCCTGCAGGTCACGCGTGTACAGGCCGCCCTGCACGAGATAACCCTGGATGGCGCGGTGGAACACGGTCCCGCTGTAAAAGCCATCGCGCACGTACTGCAGGAAGTTGGCGACGCTCTTGGGTGCCTTGTCCGGGAACAGTTCGATCGTGATCTCACCCTGCGAGGTGTGCAGCACGACTTCCGGGTGTGGCTGGGCGACGGGCGCCGCAGCGGGCTTGTTGGCTTGGGCCTGGAGCGCAAGCGGCGACATCAGCAGGGCGGCGAGCAGGAATCGGGTCATGGCAGACATGGCGGCATGTGGCATCGGGACATGATACGCGGCGAAGGTGCGCTGTGGACCACGCTGGCCGGCAGACGTACGGGCCCGGGTCAGGCCGGATGGACTTCCAGCAGCATGCCGAGCTCGTTCATCGGGGCCTGTTCCTGTTCCAGGTCGGCCTCGCTCAGCGGGTGCTGCTCCAGCCACGCCGACGGCATCACCAGGCGCATGCGCTGACTGGTGGCCGCCAGCTGCATTTGCGGCAACGACTCGGCGCGGCGTGCGCGACGGAACAACACGGCCAGGCGCAGCAGGGCGGTGATGTAGCGCGCGAGCTGGCGGTAACGCTGCGGCAACGCGGAGAAAGTGGCCTTGTCGGGCTTGCGGCGATGCGATTCCACGATCGCGGCCAGCAGCTGCTGCTCCTGCCGCGAGAAGCCGGCGAGATCTGCGTGGCGCAGGATATAGGCGCCATGATGATGGTGCTGGCTGTGCGCGATGGCGAGGCCGATCTCGTGCACGCGAGAGGCCCACGACAGCCATTCGCGCGCTTCCGCATCGAGCCGCCACGAGCGTGCGACCTGGTCGAAGAGCATCAGTGCGGTGGATTCCACGCGGCGCGCCTGGGCGCGATCCACGCCGTAACGGTTTGCCAGTGCGTCGATGCTGGAAGTGCGCGGATCGGTGCCTCCGGCGCGGCCGATGAGGTCCCATAGCAGGCCTTCGCGCATCGAGCTTTCGCACACGCGCATGCGTTCGATGCCCAAAGCCTCGAACGCCGCCTCGAAGATCACCACGCCACCGGCGATGACCGGCGCGCGGTCTTCGGTCAGGCCAGGCAGCCTCAGATCGCTGATCTGCCCCTGTGCCAGCAGCGCGTCGCGCAGTGCCGCCAACGATGCAGGCGTAATGCCATCGTCGGAGAATTTCATGGCCTGTACGACGGAGCCGATGGCCTTGGCGGTGCCGGAGGAGCCATAAGCTTCCACCCAGCCCGATTCGCGGTAGTCCTCCGCGAACTGCTGCAGCAGCACGCCGATTTCGTTGTTGGCGCGCTGCCAGCGTTTGCGGTTGAGCTTGCCGCCGGGGAAGAAGCGTAACGTGGAGGCGATGCAGCCGGCCTGCACGCTTTCGGTGTGCATCGGCGCGAAGCCGCGGCCGATGATGAACTCCGTGCTGCCGCCACCCACGTCGATCACCAGGCGGCTTTCGCGCGAGGCGGGCAGGTCATGCGAGGAGCCCAGGAAGATCAGGCGGCCTTCCTCGCGGCCGGAGACGATTTCCACCGGATGGCCAAGCGCGGCTTCCGCCGCCGTGAGGAAGGATTGCGGCGAGGCCAGTCGGCGCACGGTGTTGGTAGCAACCGCGCGGATGCGAATCGAAGGCACGCCAGCGATGCGTTGGCCGAATCGGGCCAGGCAGTTGAGCGCGCGGCTGCGGTGTTCGGAATCGAGCGTGCCGTCCGCGCGTAGGCCGGCGGCCATGCGCACGGTCTCACGCAGCCGGTCGATCACACGCGGCTCACCGTGCTCTACCCGCGCCACCACCATGTGATAGCTGTTGGACCCCATATCCACGGCGGCGATCAGTTCGCCGTCCTTGATCTGGATCTGATCGCCTTGGCTCATGCGGGGCTCTAGTCGGGCTGCAAGGCGTGGATTCTCTCACGCCATCGCCAGCTCGCGAAGTCGCAAATTCAGGTGGTGACGGGCACCAGCTTGTCGAGCAGGCACTGCTGCGCGCTGTGCGGTGGCTGGTCGCCCGCTCGAGCCCGGCTGTAGCGGCCCTTGTGATCCAGCAACCAGGCGTCGGTGTTGTCCGCCAGGTAGTTGGCCAGCGTCTCCTCGTACACGCGTTTGGCCAGCGCGGGATCGAGAATGGGAAAAGCCACTTCGATGCGGCGCATCAGGTTGCGCTCCATCCAGTCGGCGCTGGCGCAGTAAATCTCCGGCGAACCATCGTTGGCGAACCAGTACACGCGGCTGTGTTCCAGGAAGCGCCCGACGATCGAGCGCACCCGGATGCGTTCGGACACGCCCGGCAGACCGGGACGCAGCGTGCATGCCCCCCGCACGATCAGGTCGATCTCCACGCCCGCCTGCGAGGCGCGATAAAGCGCCTGGATCACGTGCGCCTCATTGAGCGCATTGAGCTTGGCGACGATGCGTGCTGGCCTGCCCGCGAGCGCGTGGGTTGTCTCGCGCTCGATCTTCTCCAACACACCCTTGTACAGCGTGAACGGTGAGTGCAGCAGGTGCTGCAGCTCGATCACCGGTCCCAGGCCGGAGAGCTGCTGGAATACCTTGTGCAGGTCCTCGCCGATGCCCGGATGCGCCGTCATCAGGCCGATGTCGGTATAGCTGCGGCTGTTGGCCTGGTGGTAGTTGCCCGTCGACAAGTGCACGTAGCGGCGCAGGCTGTCGTCCTCGCGGCGCACGACCAGCAGCATCTTCGCGTGCGTCTTGAAGCCCACCACGCCATAGACGACCTGCACGCCGGCTTCCTGCAGGCGCGTGGCGAGGCGGATGTTGGCCTCCTCGTCGAAGCGCGCGCGCAGCTCGATCACCACGGTGACGTCTTTGCCGTTGCGGGCCGCCTCCACCAGCAGGTCCACCAGCGGCGTATCCACGCCGGCGCGGTAGAGCGTCTGCTTGATCGCCAGCACCGCGGGATCCTGTGCTGCCTGACGCAGCAGGTCCACGACCGCCGCAAACGATTCGTACGGATGGTGAAGCAACACGTCCTGCTGGCGCAGCACCTCGAACTTGCAGCGGCTGTCCTTGAATACGTGCGGCAGTTGCGGAATGAAGCGCGGGAACTTCAGTTCCGGCCGCTCCAACCCATCGTAGATGGTGCCGGCGCGAATGATGTTGACCGGGCCGTCGCAGCGATAGACGTCCGATTCCTCCAGCTCGAAGTTGGCGATGAGCATGGCGACGATCGACTTGGGACAGTCGTTGCCGATCTCCAGCCTGACCGGGCGAGCGTAGCCACGGCCCAGCAGTTCCTCGCTCAACGCGCGGGCGAGGTTGTCCACTTCGGCCTCTTCCACCATCAGCTCGCTATTGCGGGTGACGCGGAACTGATACGAGCCGGCCACCTTGAAGCCGGGGAACATCAGGTCGACGAAACCCTGCAGCAGCTCGGCGAGGAAGATGTAGTGCGTGCCGTCACCAGAGACTTCATCGGGCAGGCGGATGATGCGCGGCAATGAACGCGGCGCGCGCACCAGCGCCATGTGTCCTTCTCGCCCGAACGCATCGCGGCCCTTCAGCACCACGGCGACATTGAGCGTCTTGTTGAGAATGCGCGGGAACGGGTGCGCCGGGTCGAGACCCAACGGCGACAGCACCGGCATCACTTCGTTTTCGAAATAGCCTTGCAGCCACCGACGCTGCACGTCTGTCCAGCGATCGCGGGTGAGGAAATGAATGCCTTCGGCGTCCAGCGCAGGACGCAGTTCCTCTTGCCAGGTGGTGTACTGCTCGGCCACCAGGTCGAGCACGCGCTTGCGTATGCGCCCCAGCAATTCACCGGACGACAGGCCATCCGGCCCGGGCGCGGCCGAGCCGAACATGTGGTGATGCTTGAGCATCGCCACGCGCACCTCGAAGAATTCGTCGAGGTTGTTGGCCACGATGCTGAGGAAACGCAACCGCTCCAGCAGTGGCATGCGCGTATCGCGAGCTTGTGCCAGCACGCGGAAATTGAACTCGAGCGCCGCCAGTTCACGGCTCAGGTAAAACTCGGGGGCGGCACGGTCGGCGACCGGCGAGGGAGTGGCAGGTTTACGGCGCATTGGCCCATTCTGGCCGATGCGGCGATTTGTTACATGGCGCAGTGCCGCGGACTGTGACGAGCGTTCAGCTAAGGGCGAAGAGGGCGGCGGACGGCTCAGTCCGGATCGCTGCCACCCGGCACCAGCAGGCGTTCGCTGCTGAACCAGCAGGCGAACGTTGAGCCTTGGCCGGGCTCGCTCTGGATGTCCAGGCGGGCCTGGTGCAGGTTCAGCACATGCTTGACGATCGACAGGCCCAGGCCGGTGCCGCCGCTCTCGCGCGAGCGGCTGGACGACACGCGGTAGAAGCGCTCGGTGAGACGCGCCAGGTGCGCGGCGGGAATGCCGTAGCCGGTGTCCGTCACCGAATACACCGCGCCCTCGGGTGTGCGGCGCCAGCGGATGGTGATGCGTCCGCCGGTGGGCGTGTAACGCACGGCGTTGCTCACCAGGTTGGAGAACGCACTGTGCAGGTCCTTCACTGAGCCGAGCAGGTCGGCCTCGGCGGTGGATTCCACCGCGATCTGGTGCCGTCCCTGGCTCAGCGCTTCGGCTTCCTTGCGGATGGTGGCGAGCAATGGCGCCATCTGCACGCGCTCATCCTGCACGTGCTCCTGCGTTTCCAGGCGCGAGAGCGTCAGCAGGTCCTCGACGATCTGGCCCATGCGCTTGGACTGCGCGCGCATCTCGTTGAGCACTGGCGCGAGTTCCGGCACGTCTTCCGGATCGATAAGTTCGAGGTAGCCGTGGATCACCGTCAGCGGCGTGCGCAGCTCGTGCGACACGTTGGCCACGAAGTCGCGGCGGATCTGCTCCAGCCGGGTGAGATGGCTCACGTCGCGCGCCAGCAAAAGGCGCTGGCGGCGGCCGAACGGCAGCAGCGTGACGTTGATGTGGCGGTTTGGATGGCCGGGTGCGGCGACGTCGTTGAGCGGCTCGCGTGCGCCGTCCTTCAACCAGGTGGCCAGTTCGGTCGTGCTGAGGCGTTCGTCCAGGTGCGCGCCGCGGTCCTGCGGTCGACGCAGGCCCAGCAGGTCTTCGGCGGCGTGGTTGAACCAGCGGACGTGCTGCTCGTTGTCGAGCAGGACGACTGCGTCCGGCAGGCTGCCGGCGGCACTGCGCAGGTCGCGCAAACTGGAGGCAATGCGGCGGGAGCGCGTCATGAAACGGTCATGCTGTAGGGAGTGTGCCGTGGAATTTTGCGTCATCATGTGCCGTGCTTGATGACGGATTCGGGTCAGCAGCAAGACGATTTCCACGATCGCAACGAGTGCTACGCCGGTAGCGACATGGCCGCCTGCAAGCCCACCCGCGAGTGCACCCACCAGCAGCCCGGCAACGATGGCGGCCGGCAGCTTCCAGGAGCGGTCGAAGAGGATGGGCATGGGCGGTCAGTCGAAGACGCCGGGCTGGCGGTGCGCCAGCATCGGCAAAAGCCTGCGCGCCCGCAATAGTGCCGTTGGGCGCGTCAGACGCTGGCGGAAAAGCGGTAGCCCGCACCGCGCACGGTCTGCACCATGTCGTCCAGCTTCCATGGTTCGAGCGTCTTGCGCAGTCGACGGATGTGCACGTCCACGGTGCGTTCTTCCACGTAGACGCTGCCACCCCATACATGGTCGAGCAGCTGCGCACGCGAGTAGACGCGTTCCGGATGGGTCATGAAGAAATACAACAGGCGGTATTCGGTGGGGCCAATGGTCACCGGATCGTCGCCGGCAAATACGCGGTGCGCGGGGCCGTCGATGCGGAGGCCGCCGAGCTCGACCATGCCCGAGCCGTCATCACCCTGGCTACGGCGCAGCACGGCCTTGATGCGTGCCACCAGTTCACGGGTGGAGAACGGCTTGACCACGTAGTCGTCCACGCCCGCCTCCAGACCGTTGACCCGATCCATCTCCTCGCCGCGCGCGGTGAGCATGATGATGGGGACTTCGCGGCTGAGTTCTTCCTTGCGCAGGCGACGGGCCAGTTCCAGACCGCTGGTGCCGGGCAGCATCCAGTCGAGCAGGATGAGATCCGGCACCTGTTCGGCAATGGCGAGCTGGGCGGCACGGGCGTCGGCCGCGTGGATAGCGTCCATGCCGGCCTTGCGCAGGGCGAAGGCGACCATGTCGCGGATCGAAGCTTCGTCTTCGACGATCAGGATGCGTTTGTGCACGCGTGGGGTCCGCTGGGTAGGCCTGTGACGCAATTATTGCAACGGGGAAATGTTACGCCAGCATGACATTTCACGTCCGGGCAACGCGATTGTGCGTCTTGGCGCCCCTGAAGTTCGCTCAGCGAACGGTTTCCCGCGCGGAGAAACACAGGCGTCCCTGGCAGTTGGCGCCGTTTTGCAGCGGCTGCTGGCTGCGACCATCCGGGTTGTCGTCCGTCTGCACTTTGCGCTTGCGTAGTTCCATGACGAGCGGCGTGAGGTCGTTGATCCTCGCCTGGATGCGGGCGCGTGCGTAGTAGTCCAGGTCCGGACGCTGCAGCAGGCGCTTGAGCTGTTCCATGGCGTCGAAGGGACGGCCGGACAGGTAGGACGCATCGGCGTACGCCTCGCCTGCGCGCACGGTGTCGCCGGCCTTGTCGCTTGCCTGGGCGAATGCGCGGTAAAGCTCGGGTTCGTCGTTGTTGTCGAGCATGGGCATCAGCATCGCACCGGCCTGGCGCGCGTCATCCTGCGTGCCGCCTTCGGTCAGCGCCTTGGCATAACCCAGGGCAATCGCTCGATTGCGTGGCGATTGCTGGTTGAGATCGGCGTACATGGCCAATGCTTCAGCTCGACGCCCCGCCTGCAGCTTCGCATCCGCCATCGCCAGGCGAAGCACTTGGCTGTCTGGATGCGCGGTGAGCAGCGGCTGCAACTCGTCGATGGCCTTGGCGCCCCGATTGCTGCGTACAAGGGCCAGCGCGTAACCATAACGGTTGGAAGGCGTGTCGAAACCGTGCTGGTTCTGCAGGCTGGTGGCGTAATACGTGGCCAACTGGCCGGCATCCTGCGAGAGCACGCGCACGCGCTCGCGCATCAGCAGGAACGTATCCAGCCCGCCCTTGCCGTCGCGGGAGGCGAGCGCGGTGGCATCCTTGACGAAGGCGATGGGTGCCGTGCTTTTTTCCCACTGCGTCTTGTCCAGGGTGGAGCCGGAGGGGCGCTGCTTCTGCCGCGCAGCCAGGGCGCCTGCACGTGATTTGGCGTCGCTGATGCGGTCCAGCGTGACGGGGTGGTCCTGCAAGAGCGCCGGCGTGTCACCCAGGTCGCCGCCCGAACCCACGCGCAGCGTGTCTTCCATGCGGGCGAAAAACGAGGCCATCGCGTTGGGGTCGTAGCCTGCATTGGAGAGCGTCTGGATGCCTGCGCGGTCGGCTTCGATCTCGTCCTTGCGGGTGAAGTTGATCTGGCGCTGCATCAGCAGGCCCTGGCCGCCCATCAGCACGGCACCCGCGGCATCGCCTGCGCCGGCACCGGCACCGGCGGCAATCGCGCCCAGCAGTACCAGCGCCATCAGCGGCGTGTCCTTCTTCGAGGCTTCGAAGGCGCGCTCCAGATGGTTCTGCGTGATATGGCCGATTTCATGCGCGATCACGCCAGCGAGTTCGCTCTCGCTGTTGGTGAGCACGATGAGCCCGGAGTTCACCGCGATATAGCCGCCCGGCGCGGCGAACGCGTTGATGATGTTGTCCTTGGCGATGAAGAACGAGAAATGGTCCTTCGGTTTCTCGCTGCCCGAGACCAGTCGATAACCCAGGTCGTTGATGTAGTCGTCGAGCATGGGGTCGTCCAGCACCATGTCGAGCGCGCGCATCTGGCGCAGCATGGCGGCGCCATAATCCTTGGCTTCCTGCGGGGAGATCAGCGCGTTGGCCGAACTGCCCAGATCGGGCAGGCGCACGTCGTGGTCCTGGGCCTGGCTGCCCATCGTCAGGCCGGCGCAGAGCAGGGCGACCAGCAGGCGGGTGGGCACGAAGCGTTTCGTCATGGGCATCCTGCCCGCGTTAAGCGGCGTCGACATGCGTTGGGCTGTCCGTGGAAGAGACATGTGCCGGCCTTTCCAGGCACGGCGTCAGGCGGTTTCCGGAAGCGTAGTGGGGAGGGCGTGGTGCCATTCGCATAGGTCAGGGACAATACCACCAGTGACAGCGGCCGAAGGCGTCAGTTCAGTGCCTTGCGGGTTGTTTCCCAAGGCCGTTGCCCCCACTTTCAAACAGTCGTATTAATTTTCGATGCCGGAGTGAGTCGTGCCCAAGATCGAGATCTATTCAACCGCCGTATGTCCGTACTGCGTGTCCGCCAAGAATTTGCTCAAGGCCAAGGGGCTGGAGTGGACGGAAGTGCGCGTGGACATGGACCCCGCCCAGCGCGATGCCATGCTGGCGCGCAGTGGCGGTCGTCGGACGGTGCCGCAGATCTTCATCAATGGCCACCACGTGGGCGGCTTCGACGACCTCGCCGCCGCCGATCGCAACGGCAAGCTGGCCGAACTGCTGGAGACCGTCGCATGAGCAAGCCTACCGACGAACAGGCCGGCAAGGATCGCCTGGCGGAATTCACGGCGTTCCGACATCGCATGAACGAGCGCATCCTGTCCGAGGACAACCAGGTGGTACGGCGCTTCTTCGCGCTGGACACGCAGACCTACAAGCCCGGCGCGCTCGACGTGAAGACCAAGGAACTGCTGGGCCTGGTCGCCTCCATGGTGCTGCGCTGCGACGATTGCATCAGCTACCACGTCGCGCAGTGCAAGGATGCTGGCGTGACGCGCGAGGAGTTCTTCGAGACCTTCAGCGTGGGCCTTGTGGTGGGCGGTTCCATCGTGATTCCGCACTTGCGTCGCGCAGTGGACTTCCTCGACCAGCTCGAGTCGGGCAGCGCCGCCACGGCTGATTGCGCCAGCCACAGCTGAGCATCCGGGCGGGGCGGCGGTTACTCCTTGTCGTCGCCTCTTGCCGCGATCTTGACGCGTGCGAGTTTATTCAATGCTGCATGCGAGGATTTGCAACGGCCGCCGGGGCGTTCGCTCTGGCTGCTCGATGCGGCATGGGGGATAATTAAAGGGATTATGGCCCTGATGTCCCCCGCTTCAGGGTTGCACGATTCTTATCCCAAGGAGTGTCCCCATGAGCAAGACCATTGCCGTGATTCCGGGCGACGGTATCGGCCCCGAGATCATGAACGCCACGCTGCGCGTGCTCGACGCCCTGGACTGCGGCCTGTCCTACGAGTTCGTCGACGCCGGCATGGTTGCGCTGGAAAAGAGCGGTGACCTCCTGCCGCAGCCGACGCTCGACGCCATCGCCAAGCACAAAGTGGCCCTCAAGGGCCCGCTGACCACGCCGGTCGGTGGCGGCTTCACCTCGATCAACGTCACGCTGCGCCGCCACTTCGACCTGTACGCCAACGTGCGTCCGGCGATCAGCTTCCCGGGCACCAAGGCGCGCTTCGAGAACATCGACATCATCACGGTGCGCGAGAACACCGAGGGTGCATACCTGTCCGAAGGCCAGACCCTGTCCGAAGACGGCGAGACCGCCATCTCGATGGTGCGCAACACGCGCAAGGGCTCCAGCCGAATCGTGCGCTACGCCTTCGAGCTGGCCGTGAAGAAGGGCCGCAAGAAGGTCACGGCCGTGCACAAGGCCAACATCATCAAGACCGCGTCGGGCCTGTTCCTCAACGTGGCGCGTGAAATCGCCAAGGAATACCCGCAGATCGAGTTCAACGAGATGATCGTGGACAACGCCTGCATGCAGCTGGTGATGAAGCCCGAGCAGTTCGACGTGATTGTCACCACCAACCTGTTCGGCGACATCCTGTCGGATCTGTGCGCAGGCCTGGTCGGCGGCCTGGGCCTGGCTCCGGGCGACAACATCGGCACTGATGCGGCGATTTTCGAAGCCGTGCACGGTTCTGCGCCGGACATCGCCGGCAAGGGCATCGCCAATCCCTGCGCGCTGCTGCTCGCCGCGGCCGACATGCTTGATCACCTCGGCATGGTGGACAAGGGCAACAAGGTGCGCGACGCGATCCGCGACACCATGACCCACGACCGCGACAGCGTCACGCCGGACATCGGTGGCAAGGGCAGCACGGACAGCTTCGGTGACGCCATCGTCAAGCGCGTGCGCGCCTGATCGCTTCGCCGCACGAAAGTAAAAAGCCCCTCTTCCGAGGGGCTTTTTTGTGCCTTACGCAGCGTGCTTGGCCGCAGGCTTGTAGCTGCCGGCCGGTGTCTGGAACGCGACATTGATGCGGTTCCAAGTGTTGATCATGCCCACGATCACCGTGAGGTTCAGCAGCTCCTCTTCGCTGAACACCGCGCGTGCCTGCTCGTAGAGCGCGTCGGACACACCGTGGTCGCCCAGTCGCGTGACGGCCTCGGCCCAACCCAGTGCTGCGCGCTCGCGATCGGAGTAGAGCGAGGTCTCGTGCCAACCGGAGACAAGATAGAGGCGCTGTTCGGTTTCGCCTGCGGCGCGCGCGTCCTTGCTGTGCATGTCGATGCAATAGGCGCAGCCATTGATCTGCGAAACGCGCAGCAGGACAAGATCCACCATCATCGGTTCCAGGCCGGTGTCGTGGACGGCCGCGCTGAAGTCGAGCACCGGCTTCAGAGCCTTGGAATACTTCATGATCGAAAGACGCTTGGACATGGGAAGACTCCTCGAAGTGCGGCCACCATGGCCGCTCATGACAAGGACGTATCGGCGCCTGGATTCGTGACAGCTTCCAGTCGCGCGAGCTTCTCGGGGTTGCGCAGCGAATGGATGCCGGTGATGCGCTCGCCGTCGGTGTCGATCCATGCCACCGTGGCCAGCTTCGTATCCACCCAGGTCAGCAGGGCAGGCGCGCCATTGAGCCACTGCAGGCGATGCACGATCGGAAGAGCCTGATAACGCTGAGCAATGATGGAATACAGGCGTACGATGCGTTCGCCGCCGTGCAGGGGCCGCAGCGTGGCCCTCACCTTGCCGCCGCCGTCGGCAAGATGCACGGCATCTTCTGCGAACAACGCCTGCAGTGACGGGACGCTGGCCTCTTCCAGCGCATCGCGGAATTTTTCCAGCAGCCGGCGCTGCACGTCCGGCGCATGCGTGAAACGCGGGCGGCCCTCACGCAGGCGCTGGCGTGCGCGATGCACGCGTTGACGGCATGCGTCTTCGCTGATCTGCAGCATCGTCGCCGTCTCTGCGTGGCTGTAATCGAACACCTGATTGAGCAGGAATGCGGCGCGTTCCTCGGCTGTCAGGCGTTCGAGCAGGGCAAGGAACGACAGACTGAGGCTTTCGTTGCGTTCGAGCTGCGCTTCCGGCTGCTCGGTCTCTTCCACCAGGGGCTCGGGAAGCCATGGACCCGTGTAGTGCTGGCGCTCGGTCTTGGCGCGGCGCAGGCGATCGAGCGCGATGCGCGTGGTGACCGTGACCAACCACGCCTCGGCATCGTCCAGCACGTTGGCGTCCTGCTGGTGCCAACGCAGCCATGCGTCATGCAGGACATCCTCGGCATCGGCTTGCGTGCCAAGCATGCGATAGGCCAGCCCGAGCAGGCGTGGCCGGTGTTTCTGGAACGTTGCGGTTGCGTGGTCCATGTCAGGTTCCTCGGGGAGGCTCCATGCAAGGACGTGCGAGGCCGGTCGGATGTGACCGTCAGTGCACCAACGGCCAGGGTGCCAGGAAAACGAGCCAGATCAGCAACAACATGCCAACGTACTTGATGGCGCGGAACAGTTTCGGATGTTTTCTCTTGAAGGCGCGGTTGCGTTCGCGGCTGCGCTGGTTGAGCGCGAACATGCGGTTGACGAAACCGGTTTTTTCCTCGGGCGATTCCGTATTGGGCGAGGCGGTGATCTTGCCCATGAAGGCGCCGACGCGATGGTTGATCGCGCTCACGAGTCGCGTGCGCAACGGCCGCTCGACGTCGGCGAACAGGATCACGCGCGTCTGGTCGGTGCGGTTCTCGGCCCAGTGCACGTAGGTCTCGTCGAACACCACGTCCTTGCCATCGCCCCAGCTGTGCATTTCGCCGTCGATGAAGATGCGGCAATCCTCGGAATTGGGCGTGATCAGGCCAAGGTGATAGCGCAAGGAGCCTGCGAACGGATCGCGGTGGGGATTGAGCTTGCTGCCCGGTGGCAGCAGCGCAAACATCGCGGCCTTCACGCTGGGAATGGCGTTGAGCAAGGCCACGGTCTTGGGGCACAGCGCTTCGGCGGAAGACAACGGCTCGCCGTACCACTTGAGGTAAAAACGCTTCCAGCCCTGCTTGAAGAAGCTGTTGAAGCTGGCGTCGTTGTGTTTTTCCGCCGCGCGGATATAGCCCTCGTCGAACAGATGCAGGGCTTCCTCGCGGATGGCCTGCCAGTTCGCCTGCAGCAGGTCCAGCTGGGGGAATCCGCGACGATCGAGGATGGGCGTGGCCGGCACCGCCGAGAACGCATACATCAGCAGGTTGTAGGGCGCGAATACCGCCGAGTGATCCACCAGCTGGCGATCAAAGCGCAACCTCGCGCGGCCGCGCAGGTGCACCAGCAGCACGCAGAACGCGAACACGGCGAACAGGATCAGCAGGACAAGGCGTGGGGCGAGGATCATGGACGGTGGCACGGCCGAGGGGCGTAAGCGCTCATTCTACTCTCTGGCCGTCCCGTTCCGGCTTGGCGATTCAGCGTGCGTGCGGGTTTGCCCTTCAGTGGCCCAGCACGTGAAGGTCGCCGCCGCCCGGCTGATAGCCGCGTTCCAGCGCCCGGTGCACATAGCCCACGGCGCGACGCACGGCAGAGCGGGGCAGGCGGCCTCGAGCCAGCTCCGCGGCGATGGCGGATGCCAGCGTGCAGCCCGTGCCATGGCCTTCCAGCGGCAGGCGCGGATGGCGCAGCTCCATCACGCCGTTCTCATCGTAGAAACGGTCCACGACGTCGCGCTCGTTCGAATGACCGCCCTTGAGCAACACCGAACGGGCGCCAAGCGCCAGCAAGGCCTCGCCCGCGCGATCGAATTGCTCGGGCTTTCGCAGCTTGCGACCCAGCAGGGCTTCCGCTTCCGGAAGGTTCGGCGTCAACACGTCGGCCAGGGGAATGAGTTCTTCGACCATGGCCTCAACGGCGTCCTCATCGAGCAGTCGCGCGCCGCTGGTGGAGATCATCACCGGGTCGACCACCAGCCATGCGGGCTTGCGCGCGCGCATTTCTTTCGCCACCAACCGCGTGACGGAGGCACTGCCAAGCATGCCGGTCTTCACGGCGGCGATGGGGAAGTCGTCGAACACGGCCTCGAGCTGGCTGCGGATGTGCTTGAGCGGCACCGTATGGACGGCCGTCACGCCCTGCGTGTTCTGCGAGGTAATCGCGGTGATGACCGAAAGGCCGTGCACCTGGTGCGCATGGAAGGCTTTCAGGTCGGCCTGGATGCCTGCGCCGCCACCGGAGTCGGAGCCGGCGATGGTGAGGGCGATGGGAGGGGCGGTGCGGGGCATGGTCGGGTTTGCCTTGCGGAACGGGATCATTATCGCAGGCGACTGAGGCGTCACGCCCATCTGTCGCCGGTGAAAGCTCGACGTGACACTCGAACCCTGACGCTACTGGATTCCGGCGCAGGCCGGAATCTGGTGTCGGCAATGGCGGGCGAAAAACCGCACAGGTGACGCGAACGAGCACGGGTACCCATGCGTCATTCCGCTGCTGACGGCACGGACCGCACAGCCCGCCGGCAGAAGCCGGCAGGCTGTTCAAAGAACTACAGCACCTCGGACGCAAAATCGGCCAGTCGCGAACGCTCTCCGCGGCGCAGCGTTATGTGTGCGGAGTGTTCCCAGTGCTTGAAGCGATCGACCGCGTAGGTCAGGCCCGAGGTGGTTTCCGTCAGGTATGGCGTGTCGATCTGCTCCACGTTGCCCAGGCACACGATCTTGGTGCCGGGACCTGCGCGGGTGATCAGCGTCTTCATCTGCTTGGGCGTGAGGTTCTGCGCCTCGTCGATGATCAGGTAGCGCGACAGGAAGGTACGTCCGCGCATGAAGTTGAGCGAACGGATCTTGATGCGCGAGGCGAGCAGGTCGTTGGTGGCCTGTCGTCCCCAGCTGCCGCCTTCCTCGGGGTTGGCGAGCACTTCGAGGTTGTCGGTGAGCGCACCCATCCAGGGCGTCATCTTTTCCTCTTCCGTGCCGGGCAGGAAACCGATGTCTTCGCCGACAGACACTGTCGCGCGCGTCATGATGATTTCGCGATAGCGCTGCTGGTCCATCACTTGCGCCAATCCGGCGGCGAGCGCCAGCAGCGTCTTGCCGGTGCCCGCGGTGCCGAGCAGGGTGACGAAGTCGACGTCCGGATCCATGAGCACGTTCAGCGCAAAGTTCTGCTCACGGTTGCGTGCCGCGATGCCCCACACGCCGTGGTTGGCGTGGCTGTGGTCATCCAGCAGCACCAGCGTCGCGCGAGTTTCGTCCACGCGCAGCACGCGCAGTTCCACGCTGTTGTCCCCAGGCAGGAACAGGCACTGGTTGGCGTACCAGTCCTCGTCATCGCGACGGTCTACCTTGTAGAAGGTGCGGCCGCGCTCATTCCATGACTGCACCTCGGGATGGCGGTCCCAGAAATCCTCGGGCAGCTCCGCCGAGCCCGTGTACAGCAGGGTGAAGTCGTCGAGCGCGCGATCGTTCTCGTAATCCTCCGCATCGATGCCATAGATCTTGGCCTTGATGCGCAGGTTGATGTCCTTGCTGACCAGCACCACCGAACGATCGGGGTTCTGGTCGCGCAGCTCGATCACCGCCGACAGGATGAGGTTGTCCGCCTTGCCGTGACCATTGGTGGTGCGCTGCTGGAAATACAGCCGGCCCACGGCGCCGCCGCGCTTGAGGTTGACGCCTTCCGGGTTGGCCAGTTCCAGGCCATTGCTGATGCCGTGGCCATTGCCGCGCACGATCAGTTCGTTGAGAAAACGGCTGACCTGGCGACCGTTGCGCGAGACTTCCGATGCGCCCTTTTTCTTTTCGTCCAGCTCTTCCAGCACCGTCATGGGAATGAAGACGTCGTGTTCTTCGAAGCGGAACAGCGAGGTCGGATCGTGCAACAACACATTGGTGTCGAGGGCGTAGATGCGCTTGCTTCCGGTCATGCGGACGGAACCTCTTGGTCGTGCGGAGTGGAAGTGCCGCGGCTGGGCGAATGCCGCGGGCTACCGAGCGATGCGTCGCCTGCCCGCCCGGTGTCGCGGGCAGGGGCGCAGCTGCGGGAACGGTCGAGAGTCACTTGGCGGGGATGGCGTCGAGCACGGCCTGGGCGTGTCCTGGGACTTTCACGTTGCGCCATTCCTGGACCAGCCTGCCTTCGGGATCGATCAGGAAGCTACTTCGTACGACACCCATGTGACGTTTTCCATACAGCACCTTCTCGTGGATCACGTCGAAGGCCTGGCACCAGGTTTCGTCGGGGTCGGAGACCAGCGGAAACGGCAGTTCCTGCTTGGCCGCGAAATTGGCATGGGATTTCACGGAGTCACGCGACACGCCGATGACCTGAGCGTTGCGCTTCTGGAACTTCGGATAGAGATCGCGAAAATCCCTGGCCTCGTTGGTGCAGCCTGGCGTGCTGTCCTTCGGGTAGAAGTACACCACCACCCACTGGCCCTTGAGGCTGTCGAGCTTCAGCTCGCCGCCATCGCCGGTCGCGCCTTTGAGCTTGGGGACTTTCTTGCCAACTTCGGGCATGGGTTCTCCTGCGAAGCCGTTACCGGCTTCGACTGATCATGGGAATCAAGGAAAAAAAAGGACGGCGAGGGGAGGCGTGCTGGCAGGAGGCATGTGCCCGGTGATCGGTGCTGCTCGACCCGCCAATTGCATGCGCGCTCTCCGGTGCTGCCTGGGATCAGAGACTAGCGCCTGCGTCGGGGATTACCAGTCCTTGCGCCTCTTGGCAGCAGGGAGCATGCTCAAGAACCCGACGGCATGTCCCGAAATTCGGTTCCGTGAATAGCCTGCCGCTGCGTGGGAGCAGCGGAACTCAGAACTTCACGGGATCCATGATCGCGTCCAGGTTGAGCCCGTCGCAGAATTCCAGGAAGTCATCGCGCAGGGCGGCGATATGCGTCGCCGAGGGAATGCCGATGGTGATCTGCGCCTGGAACATCTCCGCACCCGTCTGCATCGCCTGATAGCGCATCGAGCTCAGTTGCTCGATGACGATGTCGCGACGGTCGAAGAAATCGATGATCTTCACCAGGATGCCCGGGCGATCGGCCGAGATCACCTCGACCAAATACGGCAGGAGGTGAGAGTGATGCTCGCGCGGCCCGGTACGGTAGTGCACCAGGCGCAATTCCTCGTCGCGCGCCAGCTTGGCCAGCGCGGTCTCCAGCTTGGCGATGGCGTCCCAGGCTCCGGTGGCGAGCAGGGTCAGCGACGTATCCGTGCCGATGGTGGACACCCTTGCGTCGGCCAGATTGCACCCGGCCTCCGCGATCCGCCGGGCCAGCGTCAACAGTGGCGTGCGCGGCGAAGGGGTTAGCGTCTGGATGAGCAGCTGGTTGTCAGTGCCCGCACGCGCGGAAGAACGGTTCAAGGAAGTCCACCTGTGGCGGCTCCGCGGCGGGCGGAGCGATGATCGAACGAGCTTACTTGTGGCCCCTGCAAAGCCGCAAGTAATATGCAGGGCTTGGATTTTGGGCGGAGTGGGTCTTGGACATTCGTGGAAGCATCTGTGCGCTGGTGACGCCGTTCGCGGCCGACGGCTCGCTCGATCTGGAGGCATTCGGGCGCGTGCTTGACTACCAGCTCGATGGCGGCACGGAAGGCGTGGTCGTCGCCGGCTCCACGGGCGAAGCCCACATGCTCGAGCACGATGAATACGATCGACTGCTGGCTTTCGCGGTCAAGCGCGTGGCCGGTCGCGTGCCTGTCATTGCCGGTACCGGCGATGCGGGCACCGCCAAGACGGTCGCCCTGACCCGTCGCGCGCAGGCGTTGGGCGCCGATGCGGCGCTGGTGGTGGCTCCCTATTACGTGCGTCCCACCCAGGAAGGCCTTCGTCGCCATTTCCTGGAGGTGGCCGAGCAGGGCCGCCTGCCGGTGGTGCTCTACAATGTGCCGACCCGCACGGCTTGCGACCTGCTGCCGGAGACCGTGGCGTCGCTGCGCGAGCACCCGGCCATCGTTGGTATCAAGGAAGCCGTGTCCACGGACGAGCGGATCCGCGCCTGTGCGGAACTTGCGCGCCCGGATTTCGTCTATCTGTCCGGTGACGACGGCACGGCCTGCAAGGCCATGCTGGCCGGAGGTGCCGGCACCATCTCGGTGGTAGCCAATCTGGCGCCTCGCGCGTTCCGCATGCTGTGCGACTCGGCCACCGCTGGTGACCGGGGCGAAGCGCAGCGTTGCGACGCGGTGCTTGCCCGGCTGGTGGAGGCGCTCAATTGCGCGCCGAACCCCATCGCGGTCAAGGCGGGGCTGCCGTCGCTGGGGCTGGGTTTGGCGGCGCCACGCCTGCCTTTGGTTGAGCTGGAAGAGGGTCCAGAACGCATGCGGCTTCGCGAAGCGCTGTCGGCTCTGGCATCCTTGGCGAATGCGGCCTGACATTTCGGGCAACTGATACTCCTACGGAATCTGCTTACATGAAGAAATCCCTGCTCGTCGTGGCTCTGCCGTTGCTGGCCCTGTCTGCCCTGTTGCTCTCCGGCTGCGGCATGTTCCGTTCGGAGAAGGCCTGGGAGAAAGCCAAACAGGAAACGCCGCTGGAGATCCCGCCGGGTCTGGACACGCCGTCTTCCAACGCCGCACTGGTCATCCCGGAGCAGGGCGCCAACAACCCGACCTCCAACGGTGCCACGGCGCGTACGGGCAACACCGGCAACCAGATCGCCGACGGCTTCGTGCTCAACGACACCGTTGAAAACACCTATCGTCGCTTGGCGCAGGCGCTTGAGAAGGGTGACATCGGCACGGTGGTGTCGCATGACGACGACGCCCATACCTATGCGCTGAATGTGATCGCGACGGACGAGCCGAGCGACAAGAAGGGCTTTTTCAGCAGCATGTTCAACGGCAAGTCCAAGAAGACGGAAGATGCACCGGGCGCGACGCCGCGCCAGGTTCAGCTGACCGTGAGCAGCAGCGGCGAGAAGGCCAGTGAAGTGCGCGCGCAGGGTGACGCCGCGGCCGTGGCCAAGGTGATCGATACGCTCAAGGGTCGCCTGGGCGGCGGTTGATACCGACGCTTCGCTCCATGAAAAGCGCCGCCCACGGGCGGCGTTTTCTTATCCTTCGGATATCGACTCTTCCAGGTGGGAATGCCTGCGCCGCGCGTGATTCAGCGCTGCAGCAAGTCGATCTTGTTGGGTTTGTTTTCCCATTCCTTGGCGTCGGTCAGGCCATCCTTCCGTTCCGTGATCACCGGCCAGCCCTTGGCCAGCTCGGCATTCAACGCCACGAACGACTCCTGGCCGGCGGGCACATCGTCCTCGGGATAAATGGCGTTGATCGGACACTCCGGTTCGCACAGGGTGCAGTCGATGCACTCGTCCGGATTGATCACGAGGAAGTTGGGACCTTCATGGAAGGCGTCGACCGGGCAAACCTCGACGCAATCGGTGTATTTGCACTTGATGCAGTTGTCGGTGACGACAAAAGTCATGCTGTCGCGGCCTGTTCAGAAGGGCTGCGGCCCGTGCCAGGCCGGAAGTGGCGCTCCCTACGAGGTTCGAACTCGTGTTCCCGCCTTGAGAGGGCGGTGTCCTAGGCCACTAGACGAAGGGAGCGAAATGCACCGGAGCGCGCTAGTATAACGGAATTGTTTCGCCCGGCAATGCCCGGGGGCGGCTTTGGGCCCTTGCGCGGAACGGACCTGTCGACCTAGAGGGCGGCGGGATGTGGACGCGGTGAATTGGCCGCGATAGATCGCTTAGAACGGCGCGCCGCGCCTGCAAGGATCCAGACCGCTTGACTCAGGACGCAAGGACCACCACTACGACTGCACTGCGCATCATTCCGCGCGAGCAGCACGTGATTTCGCGCAAGAACATCAGCAAGGCTGCGTTGCGCGTGCTCTATCGGCTGAACGAGGCGGGCTACCAGGCCTATCTCGTGGGAGGCGCCGTGCGCGACCTTCTGCTCGGCGGCCATCCCAAGGACTTCGACGTGGCGACCAGCGCGACGCCGGACGAGGTGAAGAAGCTTTTCCGCAACTCGCGCCTGATCGGTCGCCGCTTCCGCCTGGCCCACGTGGTGTACGGGCCGGAAATCATCGAGGTCGCCACGTTCCGCGGCACCGGCGAGGAGGAAGGCGAGGGCGATCGTCACATCGTCGATGGCCGCATCGTGCGCGACAACGTGTGGGGCTCCATCGAGGAAGACGCCATTCGCCGCGACTTCCGCGTCAACGCGCTCTACTACGACATCAGCGATTTCTCGGTGCGCGATTACGTCGGTGGCATGCAGGACGTGGAAGACCGCGTGCTGCACCTCATCGGCGATCCGGCCACGCGCTACCGCGAAGATCCCGTGCGCATGCTGCGTGCGGTGCGTCTGGCCGCCAAGCTCAATTTCCGCATCGATGCCGCGGCCGCAGCGCCGTTCACCGAGCTGGGACCGTTGCTGGCCGATGCCGCGCCGGCACGCCTCTTCGACGAATCGCTAAAGCTGTTCCTGGCTGGCCACGGACTCAAGAGCTTCCACATGCTCGAGCAGACGGGCTTGCTGAAGTTCATGTTTCCGGCCACGGCGCGTGCGCTCAAGCGCGGTGACGAGGCGCTGCGCGCGCTGGTCGAGCGGGGCCTGGCTAATACCGATGCACGCGTCGCCGAAGGCAAGTCGGTCACGCCGGCGTTCCTGTTCGCCGTGCTGCTGTGGGGGGAGGTGCGCGACTTGGCGCATACCTGGATCGGCAAGGGCGTGGAACCCAACGCAGCGTGGGAACGCGCAGCGATGCATGTGGTGGGCGAGCAGTGCCAGCGCGTGGCCATCCCGCGACGCTTCACGCTTACCATGGAAGAAATCTGGGCCCTGCAGCCGCGCTTCGAGCAGGTGCAGCGCAAGCGCGTGTTCCGCCTGATGGCGCACCCGCGTTTCCGTGCGGCCTTCGATTTCCTGGTGCTGCGCGCCGCCGAATCGCCGGCCGTGAAGGAATTGGGCGATTGGTGGGCGCACGCGCAACAGCTGCCGCACGAAACGCTGGCTGCTGCGCTGGCTGGCAGCACTCCGGCGGGCGCCGTTGAGCCGGCAGCGGCAGCCAGGCCACGCAAGCGTCGCCGCCGCAAGCCGGCCGGCAAATCCGGGGCGAAGCCGGACAACGCGTGACCACAGCCTATATCGCTCTGGGCAGCAACCTTGGCGACGCGCGTGGCCAGGTGCTGGCCGCATTCGATGCGCTGGACCGTCTGCCGCATACCCGTTTGACGGGGCGCTCGCCGCTCTACCTCACGCCTCCCTGGGGCGTGCTGGAACAACCGTCGTTCATCAACGCAGTGGCATGCCTCGACACGACGCTGGCGCCGCATGCCTTGCTGGATGCCTTGCTGGCCACCGAGCGGGCGGCGGGTCGGGTGCGCGACGGTGAGCGATGGGGACCGCGCACACTGGACCTGGACATCCTGCACATGGACGGCACGACCGTGTCGGACGAGCGGCTTGCGTTGCCCCATCCGCGTATCCATGAACGCGCCTTCGTGCTGCTGCCGCTGAACGATCTTGCGCCGGACCTGCTGCTGCCGGATCAGGGACGCGTGTCCGACCTGCTGGCATCGCTGGATGTGACCGGCCTCGAACGCCTGCCTTGAGCCCTTCACGCTCCACGCGGGATAATCACCGTCTGCTTCCGCTCCCTAGGAAACCCTGTGTACGCACAGAAAGCGAATGCACCTGCACGCAAGGCCGTTACCGTGCCGTCGCTGCGCACCATGAAGGCGGAAGGCCGTCGCATCGTCATGCTGACCGTCTACGACGCCAGCTTTGCGGCGCAACTGGAAATGGCGGGCGTAGACGTTGCGCTGGTCGGCGATTCGCTGGGCATGGTGGTGCAGGGTCGATCCAGCACGCTGCCTGTGACGCTGGATCACATGGTCTATCACACCAGCATTGTGGCCCGTGGCCTCCACGCCACGCTGCTGGTGGCGGACTTGCCGTTCATGGCTGATCGCGACGTGGCACACGCGCTGGAAGCCGGCGCGCAGCTGGTGGGCGAGGGCGGTGCGGCGATGGTGAAGATCGAGGGCGCCGCGCCGCATATCCTTGAGGCGATTTCGGCGCTGGTGGATCGCGCCATCCCGGTGTGCGCGCACCTAGGCCTCACGCCGCAGTCGGTGCACAAGTTCGGTGGGTTCCGCATCCAGGGCCGCGCCCAAGATGCCGCGGACCATCTGGTGGCCCAGGCCAAGGCCGTCGAGGAAGCCGGCGCGGAACTGCTGGTGCTGGAGGGCATTCCCTCGGTGCTCGGCGAACGCATCACCAAGGCGGTGTCCATCCCCACCATCGGCATCGGCGCCGGCCCGCAGTGCGATGGCCAAGTGCTGGTGCTGCACGACATGCTGGGCGTCACTCCGGGCAAGCGTCCGAAGTTCAGCAAGGATTTCCTCGCAGGACGCGACTCGGTGGCTGCGGCGATCGCGGCCTACGCCGAGGATGTGCGCAATGGCGCCTTCCCGGCCCCGGAACATGGCTTCGATTGAAGCCAGGCGCCAAGGAGCCTGTTCGGTGTCTCCGTGTAGCCCACGATTCCGCGTCATCGCTGTCGTGTTTCGACATCCATTCCATCGTTCTTCCCTGGCTTGCGCGCAAACAGACCACGGCGCGGGCCAGGTGCAAGCATTGAACAGGTTCTAAAACCATGCAGACAGTGCAAGACGCCGCGGCGCTACGCGCCCTGATTCGCGGATGGCGCGGCCAGGGCCAGACCGTGGGTTTCGTGCCCACCATGGGCAACCTGCACGCGGGTCATCATTCGCTGATCAAGCTGGCGCGCGCACGTGCCGATCGCGTGGTGGCCAGTGTGTTCGTCAATCCGACGCAATTCGGTCCGAACGAGGATTTCGAGCGCTACCCGCGTACGTTGGTGCAGGACCAGGTCGGCCTCGCCGAGCAGGATTGCGATCTGCTGTTTGCGCCTGAAGTGGCCACCATGTACCCGTTCGGCGCGGACGGCAGCGTGAGCATTCGCGTGCCGCAGCTGACCGAGACGCTGGAGGGCGCGTATCGCCCCGGTCATTTCGACGGCGTGGCCACCGTGGTGTGCAAGCTGTTCAACCTCGTGCAGCCGGACCTGGCCGTGTTCGGCCAGAAGGATTTCCAGCAGCTCAAGGTGATCGAGCGCATGGTGCGCGACCTGTCACTGCCGATAAAGATCATGGCGGCGCCGACCTTGCGCGCCGACGACGGCCTGGCGCTGAGTTCGCGCAATCAGTACCTGTCGGCGGAGGAGCGGGCGCTGGCGCCACAGATCAACGCCACCCTGCATCAGATGCGCGATCTCATCGCCAAGGGACACGCGTGGCCGGTGGTAGAGCAGGCCGCGGCATCCAAGCTGGCGCGCGCGGGCTTCGAGGTGGATTACGCTGCGATCCGCCGCGCCGAAGATCTTTCGGAGCCCGCCGAAGGCAGCTCCGACGGCCTGGTGGCGCTGATCGCGGCACGGATTGGCAAGACGCGCCTCATCGACAACTTGCCGTTCGACTGAACGCCCCCATCTAGGAGCGAGCCGGGCGATGTTGCGGTGCGACGTTCCCCGGCCGGATAATGGCGTGCTAAGCGGGCTGTACCTGCGGAAAATGAAGTCATGAACCTGAACATGCTCAAGGCCAAGATCCACCGCGCGACGGTGACCCATGCCGAGCTTCACTACGAAGGCTCCATCGCCATCGACGGCCTGCTGCTCGATGCTTCCGGCATCCGCGAGTACGAGCAGATCCATGCGTGGAACATCAACAATGGCAAGCGCTTCGTAACGTATGCACTGCGTGCCGAAGAAGGCTCCGGCATCATCTCGGTGAACGGCAGCGCCGCGCATCGCGCCCAGCCGGGCGATCTGATCATTATCGCCGCTTTCGCCCAGCTGTCCGAAGCCGAGCTGGCGCAGTTCCAGCCGACGCTGGTGTACGCGGATGCCCATAACGGCATCTCGCACACCAACCGCTCCATTCCCAAGCAGATGGCCGCCGTCTAAGCCTGGCCGCCCTGCCGTCGGCAGGGCACGGTTGCACTGCAACAATCTGCTGGCGCGGGACGCCGGATGCTGCGTAAGATCGGCGTCCCTCCCCGCCACGCATGAGCAACCATGTCGTCCGAACGCCGTTCGTCCTTCCTGGCAGAGCACGTCGATCGTCTTGCGGGCACGCACCTGCGCCAATTGCTGAAGGATGATGCGCGCGGCAAACGCCTACGCCACCGCGTGGGCCCGCTGTTGCTGGACCTGAGCCGACAGAAGCTGGACGGTGCCGCGCTCGACGCACTCGGCGCGCACGTGGAAGCCAGCGGCTGGCAGGCCGCGCGCGACGCCATGTTCGCGGGCGAGCCGATCAATACCTCCGAAGGCCGCGCGGTGCTGCATACGGCGCTGCGTGCTGCCGGTTCCCACCTGCCTTCGCCAGCGCCACGCGAGGCGCTGGACGAAATCAGCGAGACGCTGCATCGCATTGATGCGCTGGTCCACGCCGTTGGCCTGGGCGATGCCTCAGCCTTCGGTGTGGCGCCGGGTATCACCGATGTGGTGAATATCGGCATCGGCGGTTCGGACCTTGGCCCGCGTCTCGCGGAGCGCGCGTTGGCGCCTTATCACGTGCCGGGCCTGCGCAGTCATTTTCTCACCAACGTCGACGGCCAGTCGGCCTATGAGCTGATGCATCGGCTCGATCCTACGCGCACCCTGGTCGTGGTGGTTTCCAAGACGTTCACCACGCAGGAAACGCTGCTCAACGGCAACGTGATGCGCGAATGGATCAGCCGCGCGTACCACGGCGATGCCGACAAGGTATCGCGCCACTTCCTTGCCGTGAGCGCGAATGTTTCCGCGGCCGAAGCGTGGGGCGTACCGGCGGCGCAGGTCTATCCGATGTGGGATTTTGTCGGCGGCCGTTTTTCGCTGTGGTCGGCGGTCGGCCTTTCGCTGGCGCTCGCCATCGGTTGTTACAACTTCCACGGGCTGCTGAAAGGCGCGGCGTCGATGGATGACCATTTCCGCTCCGCGCCCTGGCAGGAAAACCTGCCCGTGTTGTTGAGCCTTGTTGAAATGTGGAACCGCAACGCGCAGGGACGCGGCAGTCGCGCCGTAGTGCCGTATGCAGATCTGCTCACCGATCTCACCTCCTATCTGCAACAGCTGGAGATGGAGAGCCTCGGCAAGCAGGTGACGCCGCAAGGCCAGCCGGTATTGCAATCGACCTCGGCGGTGGTGTGGGGCAGCGTGGGCACCAATGCCCAGCACGCGTATTTCCAGTCGCTGCACCAGGGCACCGATGTAGTGCCGCTGGAATTCATTGGCGTGGTGAAGCCGGCGCATGATCTCGTGGCCAACCACGACGCGCTGCTTTCCAACCTGCTCGCGCAGGCGGCGGCGCTGGCGCTGGGCAAGACGTTCGACGAAGCGCTGGCCGAAGCGAAGCAGGGCAGCGAAGAGGAACGCCGCGTGCTGGCAGCGCAGCGCACGTTTCCCGGCGATCGCCCGAGCACGGTGATCCTGATGGATCAGCTGACGCCGGAAAGCCTCGGTGCGCTGATCGCCCTGTACGAGCACAAGGTGTTCATGCTCGGCCATCTGTGGAGCATCAATGCGTTCGACCAGTGGGGCGTGGAGCTCGGCAAGTCGATCGCGCGGCAGATTCTTCCCGCGCTGGAAGGCGAGGGCGCGGACGCGTCGTCGTTCGACTCCTCCACGCAGGCGCTGATCGAGGCCATCCACCAGCGTCGCCTGACCCTGGACAAGCACAACCGCTGAGGCGTGTTGCGTGCTCGCTAGGCGGCGTGCCTGGCGAGCGCCCAGGCAACGTGTTCGCGCACGATCGGCGACGAATGATCGGCGCGCGCTCGCAATGCCTCGCGCACTTCCGGCGAATCCGGCGCATTGCCCAGCGCCACGGCGATATTGCGTAACCAGCCTTCGTATCCGGTACGGCGAATCGCCATGCCTTCGGTGCGCTGCAGGAATTCCTGCTCGCTCCAGCCGAACAGTTCCACCAGCCTGGCGCCGTCGAGGCTGTGGCGTGGCGCGAAGTCGGGCTCGGTGGCGTCCTGCGCGAACTTGTTCCACGGGCAGATGAGCTGGCAATCGTCGCAGCCGAAAATGCGGTTGCCCATCGGCGCACGGAGTTCTTCCGGGATGCTGCCGCGCAATTCGATGGTGAGGTAGGAGATGCAGCGGCGAGCGTCGAGCTTGTACGGCGCGATGATCGCCCGCGTCGGGCAGATGTCGATGCAGCGGCGGCAACTGCCGCAGTGCGCGCTGGCGGGTTCGTCGATGGGCAAGGGCAGGTCGGTGTACAGCTCGCCGAGGAAGAAATAGGAGCCCGCGCGACGGTTGATCAGCACCGTGTGCTTGCCGATCCAGCCCAGGCCTGCATTGCGTGCGAGTGCTTTTTCCAGCACCGGCGCGGAATCGACGAAGGCGCGATAACCAAAATCGCCGACGACCTCGTGCATGCGGTTGGCCAGCTTCTGCAACCGGTTGCGCATCAGCTTGTGGTAGTCGCGACCCAGCGCATAACGCGCGACATAGCCGGCCTGGGCATCCTCAAGCACGTTCCACGCGTTGCGTGTGCCGGGCGGCACGTAGTCCATGCGCACGGTGATCACGCGCAGAGTGCCGGGCTCCAGTTCGGCGGGCCGGCTGCGCTTGTCGCCGTGGCGTGCCATGTAATCCATCTCGCCGTGGTGGCCTGCCTCCAGCCAGCGCTGGAGATGCATGGCGTCTTCGCCCAGCTCCACGCCTGCAATGCCTGCATCGGCAAAGCCCAGCTCGCGCGCCCACAGCTTGATGTCGCGGGCGAGCGCGGCATAGTCGGTCGAGGGAGGGGCGGCGTGGGGCATGTCGCCATTGTAGGTGGTGTTGCGGCGGCGCTCCCGTCGTGCATGCCTATAATTCGTGCATGACTGCCAGCGCCCACCGCCACGAGCTCTATACCGTCGACCAGGTGCGTGCGCTCGATCGGCGCGCCATTCACGAACTGGGCATTCCCGGCTACGAACTCATGCAGCGCGCCGCCGCGGCCGCGCTGGTTTGCCTGCGCCAGCACTGGCCGCGCGCCACGCGCATGGCGGTGTATTGCGGTCCGGGCAACAACGGCGGCGATGGCTTTCTGCTGGCGGCGCTGGCGCGCGATGCCGGCCTGCATGCCGAGGTGATCGCGCTCGACGAAAGTCGCGGTGACGATGCCATTCGTGCGCGACGCGAGTACGAGCATGGCGGCGGCATCGTGCGTGCGTGGCACGAGGATTTTGAGTTTCCCGAAGCGGACGTCCATGTGGACGCACTGTTTGGCACGGGATTGCAGCGCGCGTTGGCACCCGATGTGGCTGAGCTCGTTCGCCGCATGCACGCGACGGGCGCCCCGGTCCTCGCACTGGATGTTCCCTCCGGCGTGAACGCCGATACAGGCGCTGTGCCTGGTGAGGCGGTGCGCGCCGACGTCACGGTCACCTTCATTGCCGGCAAGCGTGGCCTGTATACGAGCGATGCCCCGGGTTACGTGGGCCATGTGCAGTGGGAGCCGCTGGGCTTGCCGGTGACGCTCTGGGAAGGCGCGACACCGGATGCGCGACTGCTGCAGCCTTCCACACTGCCGGCGCGCCCGCGCCAGGCGCACAAGGGCAACAACGGCCACGTGCTCGCCATTGGCGGCGAGCACGGCACCGCGGGTGCGATTCGCTTGTGCGGTGAAGCGGCACTGCATGCGGGTGCTGGCTTGGCCAGCGTGGCCACGCGTGCCGACAACCTCGTGGCCCTCAACAGCGCGCGCCCCGAACTGATGGCGCACGGCGTGCACGGACCGCAGGAACTGGAGTCCCTGCTGCCTCGGGCCACCGTGCTGGCCGTGGGTCCCGGGCTGGGACAGGGCGCCTGGGGCCACGCGCTTTGGCTTACGGCACTGGAGGCAGGCAAGGCGATGGTGCTCGATGCCGACGGGCTGAACCTGCTTGCGCTGGAACCTCGACCGCTCAAGGGTGAAACGGTGATCACCCCTCACCCTGGCGAGGCGGCGCGATTGCTGGGGTGCGACACCGCCGCGATTGCGGCCGACCGCTTCGGCGCCGTACGCGAGCTTGCGCGCACGTTCGATACGGTCGCCGTGCTGAAGGGGGCCGGCAGCCTCGTGGCGGATCCGCAGGCGCGTGTGTCGGTCTGTCCATGGGGAAATCCCGGCATGGCATCCGGTGGCATGGGTGACCTGCTGACCGGCGTCATCGCCGCCCTGCTGGCCCAGGGTTGCGGCGCATGGGAGGCAGCCTGCCTCGGCGTGAGCCTGCATGCGCGGGCGGGCGACCTTGCGGCAAGGCATCATGGTGAACGCGGCCTCATGGCCAGCGACCTGCTCGAACCCCTTCGCCTGATCCTCAACGGAAAGGAATCATGACGCCTCACGCCTGGGAGCTTCCCGACGAAGCCGCCACGTCCGCACTGGCCGTACGCATGGCCGGGATGCTCGACGAAGGCCTGGTGGTCTATCTCCATGGCGATCTCGGCGCGGGGAAGACCAGCTTCGCGCGTGCCTTGCTGGGCGCACTGGGCGTGGGCGAACGCATCAAGAGCCCGACCTACAGCCTGGTCGAGTCCTACCGGGCCGGCAGCCGACCGGCATGGCACCTGGACCTGTACCGCATCGCCGACCCGGGCGAACTGGAATGGCTCGGACTCGACGCCCTTTCCGATCCGGCTGCATTGGTGCTGGTGGAGTGGCCCGAGCGTGGGGCGGGCGCGCTGCCGGCACCGGATCTGGTCGTGCACCTGAGCTATGCCGGGACGGGACGCAGGGCCGTGATGGAACCACGGACGTCGCGCGGTGCAGGGGTGGCTTCCCGCTTGGGTGAGCCTGATCCCCATGTGGCCTGAGGCCACGCCTCTCGGCTAAGTATCGATAGCGCTTGAGATTTTTTCGGTGGCGAGCGCGACCTGCTTACCCTTCAGTTTGCGCGGGTTGCGGCCGATAGCTGGAGGTTGCCTGACAAATCTCCTGCAGGTTATGGATATTCAAGGAAAACCTCTTGCTTTCCCCGGCCTGCTGGGCTTCAATTCGGCCCCATGAAGGGATATAGGACGCATCCTGTTCGATTCGGCGCCGCGGCCTTGCTGGCCATGGCACCGTTTTGCCTTTCGCACGCCGCCGACGTGAAGTCGGCTCGCGTCTGGGCGGGCCCTGAATACACCCGGGTCGTGCTCGACGTATCTGGCCCAGTCACCTACCGGGTCAAGCAGGATGGCGACCAGCTCACTATCGACGTCAACAGCAGCTCCATCAGCGGCACTTTCAGCTCGCCGGCGGCGCAGGGGCTCTACAAGGGGCTGACTGGTTCCAAGCAAGGCAACAACGTCCGGCTGACGGCCAAGGTCGATCCCGCCTCCAACGCGAAGAGCTTCCTGCTGAAGCCGCAGGCCGACTACGGCTACCGCCTGGTGGTTGACCTGTATCCCGGCAGCGGTTCCGTCGCCAAGGCGTCGCCTTCGAGCACGCCGGCTCCGGTACGGTCCTCCGCTGGCAGCGATGACGACGAAGCAGGGGCGTCGGTTTCGTCCGCCTCGGCGGTCGTCGATGCGGCCCCGCTGCCGCCCCAGGCGCCCGAGCCGGTGGCGTCCTCGGTGCGCACGACGGGCAAGTCCAGCCTCAAGCCCACGCAGAGCGGCATGGCCTCGACGCGCGCTGCGGCAGCGCTGCTCAATGGCGAGCGCAAGGTGGTGATTGCCATCGATGCCGGCCACGGTGGCGATGACCCTGGCGCGCACGGTCCCGGCGGTACGCTGGAAAAGAACGTCACCCTCGCGGTGGCTCGCCAGCTGGCGGACCAGATCAATCAGCAGCCCGGCATGCGCGCGGTACTCACCCGCAGCGCGGATTTCTTCATTCCGCTGGCGCAGCGCTACCAAATCGCGCGCAACAACTCGGCGGACCTGTTCATATCGGTTCACGCCGACGCCTTCATCAACGGTGATGCGAAGGGTTCGTCCGTGTGGGTGCTTTCCCCTCGCGGCAAAACCAGCATGGCCGCGCGCTGGCTCGCCGATGGCCAGAACCGTGCCGACCTCATCGGCGGCGTCACGTTGGACGACAAGAACGACGGCCTGGCTGCCGTGCTGCTCGACCTGCAGCAGGGTTATTCCATGCAAGCCAGCGAAACCGTGGCGAGCAACGTGCTGACGGCGCTGGGCAACCTCGGTCCCACGCATCGCGGTTATGTGGAGCGGGCCAACTTCGTGGTGCTGCGCTCGCCGGATGTGCCGTCGATCCTGGTCGAGACGGCTTTCATCAGCAATCCTGAAGAAGAGCGCAAGCTGCGTGATCCCTCGCATCAGTCGCGTCTCGCGACGGCGGTCATGAATGGCGTGCGGAGTTACTTCGAGGCCACGCCGCCACCGGGTAGCTGGTTCGCGGCGCAGGCCTCGCGCCGCAATAGCGTAGCCAACGTCGCCACCTCGCAGGGCGACGACGACACCTCGTCCCGCGCAGGCAAGGCTGTGGCGCAGGCCATGGCGTCATCCAAGGGCAGCGACAGCGCGCGCGCCGACGATGGCGTACGTGACCTGCACCGCGTCGAGCGTGGCGAGAGCCTACGCAGCATCGCGCGGCAGTACGGCGTGAGCGTGGATGCGCTCAAGTCCGCCAATCGCCTGAGCGGTGATACCGGCATGCGGGTCGGCATGATGCTGACCATTCCGGCCGGCTGATACCCGCGATCTGAACGAAGGCACGCGGAAATTCGGGAAGGCGCGCTAAGCCGTTGCTTTGCCTGGTTTCCGTTCGCGCGCGGTGGTCGCTGCGCTTTTACCCCGGGGCAGCAGGCCTTAAGCTTCGCCGATGCCCGTCATTCGTCCTCTTCCGCCCGAACTCATCAATCAGATTGCTGCCGGCGAGGTCATCGAACGACCGTCGTCCGTGGTGAAGGAATTGGTGGAAAACAGCCTCGACGCTGGCGCTACGCGCGTCGAAGTCGACATCGAGCAGGGCGGTGCGCGCCTGATCCGCGTGCGCGACGACGGTTGCGGCATCGCGCATGACGAACTGCGGCTGGCAGTGGCTTCGCATGCCACCAGCAAGATCGGCAGTTTCGACGACCTCGAACATGTCGCCAGCATGGGCTTTCGCGGCGAAGCGCTGGCGTCCGTCTCGTCGGTGGCGCGCTTTGCATTGACCTCGCGCGCACACGGCCAGGACACGGCGTTCCGCATCGAAGTCGACGGCGGCAAGATGCAGGCGGCACGTCCCGCACAGCATCCGCAGGGCAGCAGCGTGGAAGTGCGCGACCTGTTCTACAACGTGCCGGCGCGCAGGAAATTTCTCCGCGCCGAACGCACCGAGTTCGCACACATCGACGACCTGTTGAAATCGCTGGCGCTGGCACGAGGTTCGGTGGAATTCCGGCTCAGCCACAACGGCAAGCCGGTACGCATCTGGAAAGCTGCGCGAGACGAGAACGCCGCGTTGCAGCGCGTGGCCGAGGTGCTCGGCGAAGATTTCCCCGGCCAGAGCCTGCGCATCGACCATGCGGCTGCGGGGTTGCACCTTTCCGGCTGGGTCGGCCTGCCGACGGCATCGCGCTCGCAGGCTGATTCGCAGTATTTCTATGTGAACGGGCGTCTGGTACGTGATCGCGTGGTCGCCCACGCAGTGCGCCAGGCGTACGCGGACGTGCTGTTCCATGGTCGGCATCCGGCGTTCGTGCTGTATCTGGAACTCGATCCGGCAGGCGTGGACGTGAACGTGCATCCGGCCAAGCACGAAGTGCGCTTTCGCGAGCAGCGCCTCGTGCACGATTTCCTGTTCCGTACGCTGCACGAAGCGCTGGCGCAGACGCGTGCGGGACAGGTGGGCATGCCGGTCGCGGAGGCGGCCCCGCTGCAGGCGCCTGCTTACAGCATGTCGCCGGCATACGCGTCATCCACGCCTGCATGGCCCAATGCCTTGAGCCAGAGCCGCCTCAGCCTGGGCGTGCGCGAGGAGCCGCTTGCCGGGTACGCGGCCTTGCTTGGCGAAACTCACGCGCCGCCGCCTCCGCTGGGCTTCGCCGCCAACACGCCGATGCCTGAGGCAACCGACGACCAGGCGCCGCCGCTCGGCTTTGCCGTGGCGCAGCTCAAGAACATCTATATCCTTGCCGAGAATATCCACGGCCTCGTGCTGGTGGACATGCACGCCGCGCATGAGCGCATTACCTATGAAAAGCTGAAGAACGGCCGCGCATGCAGCAACCTGCGATCGCAGCTGATGCTGGTGCCCTTGAACGTATCGGTAAGCGCAAGGGAAGCCGCGGCCGCGGAAGAGCATGGCGACGCGCTGGCCGAATGGGGCCTGGAGCTTTCGCGCAGCGGTCCGGCCGGCGTGGTGGTGCGGCGCATTCCAGCCTTGCTGGAAGGCGCGGACGTGGCGCAGCTTTGCCGCGATGTGCTGGCCGAACTCGCGCAGCATGGCAGTTCGCGCCGCCTGCAGGAGCTGGAGAACGAGCTGCTCTCCACCATGGCCTGCCACGGTTCCGTGCGCGCAGGCCGGCGCCTCACGCTGCCCGAAATGAATGCCTTGCTACGGGAGATGGAAGCCACCGAGCGGTCCGGTCAGTGCAACCATGGTCGGCCGACCTGGACGCAGCTGAGCATGTCCGAACTCGACAAGTTGTTCCTGCGCGGCCGTTGATCGTTCCCCGGCACGCTTGCATGGGCCTCAAATGGACGTCCATACTCGGAACCCTATCCAGACGGGGCCTGCCATGTTGCGTACCGCCGTTTTCGCTTTTGCCTTGAGCCTTGGAATTGCCGCCGTGCACGCCCAGACAACCAACGATTTCCCGCAGCAGAACCAGCAGTGGCGCGACAAGCGCCTCGCCAACCTCGCCGCGCCCAACGGCTGGCTGAGCCTCATTGGCCTTGATTGGCTGGAGCAGGGCGCCAATCGCGTGGGAAGCGCCAGCGACAACGACATCGTGCTGAAGTCCGGACCCGCGCATCTTGGCGTGGTGTCGCTGTGGAAGGACGGCGCGCTGCACATGGTGTTGGACAAGAACAGCGGCGCCACCGTCGACGGCAAGGTCGTGTCCGAGGCCGACCTGATCGACGACATGCACGCTGGCGAGGCCGCACCGACGGTGGTCGCCTTTGGAAGCACGAGCTTCCTGGTGATCGAGCGCGACGGGCGCAAGGCGCTCCGCGTGAAAGACAGCCAGGCGGAAACGCGCACGCATTTCCTCGGCCTCGATTATTTCCCCGCCGATCCGTCCTGGCGCATCGTGGCGGACTGGGTGCCGTTCGATCCGCCGCGCGAACTGGAGATCGGTTCGGTGCTGGGCACGATCAACAAGGAAAAGGTGCCGGGCAAGGCCGTGTTCAAGCGTGATGGCCACACCTACGAGCTGATGCCGATCCAGGAAGAACCCGATTCGCTGTTCTTCGTCATTGCCGATCGCACATCCGGGCGCGAAACCTATGGCGCGGCGCGTTTCCTCTATGCCGACCTGCCCAAGGACGGCAAGGTGGTGCTCGATTTCAATCGCGCCTACAACCCGCCGTGCGCATTCACGCCTTACGCCACATGCCCGTTGGCACCGCCGGAAAACCGCATGGATCTTGCCGTGACGGCGGGCGAGAAAAAGTACCGCGGCGGGCACTGAGCGAGGAGCGAGTGAAGAGGCGACGAGTGCGTGAAGAGGAGTGAGTGAAGAGGAGTGAGTAGTGAGAGAGGCTCTCTCTCGTTTCTCACTCCTCTCTGCTATTTGCTGGCCTTTTTACTGGCCCTTGAATACGGGCTTGCGCTTTTCCAGGAATGCCGTGGTGCCTTCGCGCATGTCTTCAGTGGAGAAGGCGAGGGCGAATGCCTGCGTTTCAAACTCCAGGCCTTGGTCAATGCCCGTCTCTCCGCCCTGCAGCACCGCGTCGAGGATGCCGGCGGCGGCCAACGGTGCAGAGGCGGCGAGCTGGTCGGCGATGGCGTTGACCGTTTCGTCCAGTGCCTCGGGTGCCACCACGCGGGTGACGACGCCCAATTCATACGCACGCTGTGCATTGATGGGTGCACCCAGCAGGCACAGTTCCAGCGCGGCGCTGCGACCCGCAAGGCGCAGCAAACGCTGGGTGCCACCAAAGCCGGGGATCAGGCCGAGGTTGATTTCCGGCTGACCGAATTTGGCCTTCTCGCTGGCCACGCGCAGATGGCAGGCCATGGCCAGCTCCATGCCGCCGCCGAGCGCAAAACCCTGCACGCGCGCGATGACCGGCTTGCCCAGGCGTTCGATCAGGCTCATCAGCCGTTGCCCCGCGCGCGAGAAACCCTGCGCCTGCACCGGCGTGTACCCATTCATTTCGGCGATGTCTGCGCCAGCCACGAAGGCCTTCTCGCCAGCGCCTGCCAGTACCACGGCACGCACGGCATCGTCCTGGGCGGCCTGGGTGAACGCCAGGGTCAGCTCGTTGAGCGTTTCGCGATTGAGCGCGTTGAGCTTGTCCGGGCGATTGACGGTGATCGTGCGCACCGCGCCGCGGTTGGCGATATCCAGGTTCCGGTAAGCCATGAGTCCACTCCACAGGCAAAGCGCCATGGTACCAGTGGGAACCTTTGAAGCCCCTGGCGTTCTCAGCAAGGACGCCCCGTCGGCGGCCGTCCGCTGTACGATCGGCCCGGACCACTTACGATGGGAGCTCCGGCAGGAATGGAGATAGGCATGGCACAACTGCGTTGGCTGGCTCTGGGCATCCTGTGTTGGGGTGTGATGGCGCATGCGCAGGATGGTGCTCCGTCGGATACATCGAGTGTCCGCCTGGACAAGGCCAAACTTTCCTATGCCATCGGGTTCCAGATCGGCAGCCAGTTCGCGAGCGGCGATCCGGATGTGGATATCGCCGTCCTGCAACGCGCCATCCAGGACGCCTACGCGAAGAAACAGCCCAGCGTGTCCATGCAGGACATGCACGACCAGCTGCAGAAGCTCGACCAGGAGATGCACACCAAGGCGCTGGCCGAGTTCAAGCGCATCGCGGACAGCAATGCGCGCAAGAGCGCGGAATTTCTCGAACGCAATCGCAAGCAGCCGGGCGTGGTCCAGTTGCCTTCCGGCATCCAGTACGCGGTGCTGAAGAAGGGCGAAGGCACGACCAATCCCAAGGTCACCAGCCAGGTCACCGTGAACTATCGCGGCATGTTGGTGGATGGCACCGAGTTCGACAGCACTTGGGCCCATGGCGCGCCGGTACGCTTCGTGGTGGACAAGGTGATTCCCGGTTGGCAAGACGTGATCCCGCGGATGCACGTCGGCGACCGCTGGAAGGTGGTGATTCCGCCGCAGCTGGCCTACGGACCGCGCGGCATGCTGCCACGCATTGGTCCGAACGAGACGCTGGTGTTCGAAATCGAGTTGCTCGATATCCAGCAATAACCTCGCCCGGCGTACCTGCACCTGATGCGAACGCATGACGGACCACCAGGCCGGGCTTTGCATGGCCGGATCGGCTAGCATGGACAGGCTCATGTACAACGATCCCGCTCCCCTTGCTCCTTCGCCGCTGACACCGTGCACCGGCATCTGCAAACTCGATGACCGGGGTTATTGCCTGGGATGCCAGCGCACCGGTGACGAAATCGCCCGCTGGCGCGGCATGAATGATGCGGAGCGGCAGCGCCTGATGCGCGACGTATTGCCTACGCGCAAGACACCGCCATGACAGAGCTGCTGGCCGCCCTGGACTCCGCGCTGCTGCCGCTGTCTTCACCGCCCAGCGGCAACGGCTGGAATCATCTGGAGATGGCCGACCTGCTCGGCAACACGCCGCGCCGCCCCGCCGCGGTGCTGGTTGGTGTGCGTGAAGGTGTGCAGCCGCGCCTCGTACTGACCGTTCGCACCAATGACTTGCCTTCGCACGCGGGACAGGTGGCGTTTCCCGGTGGACGCACCGACCCCGAGGACGTCGATGCCATCGCCACGGCCTTGCGTGAGAGTGAGGAAGAGATCGGACTGGAACGTCGGCTGGTCACGCCACTGGGTTTCCTGGATCGCTTCGAAACCATCAGCGGCTACAACATCACGCCTGTGGTCGCGCGCATCGATCCGGACGCGCGGCTGTACCCGGCACCGGCCGAAGTGGCCGAAGTCTTCGAAGTGCCGCTGTCGTTCTTCCTGGAACCAGCGAACCTGCGGCGCTACACGATGGAATTTCGTGGCCACCGCCGCGACATGGTGGAGTTCGTGCATGGCGGCCACCGCATCTGGGGCGCCACGGCCGCGATGGTGTTGAACCTGCTGAAGAGGATGGGACGCGCATGACCGTCAAGACCACGCTGATCGATGTCGATGAACTGGCCGCGCTGCCGATGGATGCGATACTCATCGTCGATTGTCGCTTCGAGCTGATGGCGCCCGGCAACGGCAGCCGTGATACCGGCAAAGGCGAGCGCGACTACCGCGAGGCGCACATCCCGGGCGCCGTCTATGCGAGCCTCGATACGGATCTCTCCGATCTCTCGCGTCAATCCGAAGGGCTCGGACGTCACCCGTTGCCGCTGGAAACCGCTTTTTCTTCGGCACTCTCGCGGTGGGGCTGGCGACCCGGGCTGCAGGTGGTTTGCTACGACGCGGCCAACGGTGCGCTCGCCGCGGCTCGCTTATGGTGGCTGCTGAAGCTAGCGGGCGTGCGTGACGTGGCGGTGCTCGATGGCGGCTTTCCTGCGTGGACCGCAGCGGGCCTGCCTGTCGAATCGGGCGACGTGGCGCGCGCGCCTACGCGTGTGGACCTGCACTTCGATGCCAGCCGTTACCTGACGGACCATTCGCATCTGCGCGATGCGGGCAACGTGGTGCTCGATGCGCGCGCCGCGCCGCGCTACCGCGGCGAGGTGGAACCGATCGATCGCGTGGGCGGGCATGTGCCGGGGGCACTGAACCGTCCCTTTTCGGAGAACCTCGCTGCGGATGGTCGCTTCAGGCCGGCGGGCGAGTTGCGCGAAGCATTTCTCGCCCTGCTTGGCGCGCGCGCGCCGGCGGACGTGGTGCACATGTGCGGCTCGGGAGTGACTGCCTGCCACAATCTGCTGGCGATGGAGCACGCGGGACTGGTCGGATCGCGACTGTATGCGCCCTCGTGGAGCGGATGGGTCAGCGATCCCGAGCGACCGGTGGCGAAGGGCGAACAGCCAGGCTGACGCAGCCTCTTCGTGTTGTAGGAGTGCGCCCGATGCGCGATCGCAAAACTGCAACGCTGCCGTTCGCCGATCGCGCACCGGGTGCGCTCCTGCACGTGCGGCTTGTCGCGCTGGCGCTTAGTCCTTCTTCTTCAACCGCGCCACCAGCGCCCGCAACACGGCCTGCGTTTCCGGCTTGAAGTAAGCCTCCAGGAACTGGTCGATCGGAAGCGCATCGGGGTCGCCCCAGATGTCGGTGAGGTCGGCGCGTGCAATGGCCCGCGTGGTGAGCATGGCGTTCGACGGCAAGGCCAGCATGCCTTCCAGCCAATGCAGCGAGCGCGTCACCACTTGTTCGACATTGGTAAGTTCATCCACCAGGCCATGGGCCAGCGCCTGCGAGGAATCGACCATGGCGCCCGCCACCATCAGGCGTTCGGCGCGATACGGGCCGACAATGCGGCGCAGGGCCAGCTGGATACTTTCCGGCACCACCAGGCCAACCTGCACTTCGTTGAGGCCGATCTTGAACGGACCCTCGGCCATCACGCGGTAGTCGCAGAACAGGGACAGCACGGCGCCGCCGGCGGGGCTGTGCCCGGTGATGGCCGCCACTACCGGCACCGGCGACAACGCCAGCTTCGAGCAGGTGCGGAAGAATTCGCGCCAGAAGTCGCGTACGCCGCTTTCGTCGCAGCCAAGCAGGGCAGGCACGTCCACGCCCGCCGAGAACATGCCAGGCGCACCCGACAACACCAGGCCGCGCGCACCCGCGGCCAAAGCGCCATCGACGGCATCACGGATCGCGCGAAGCAGGTCGACGTTGAGCGCATTGACCGGCAGGCGGGCGAGGTTGATTTCGGTAACGGCGTCGTGCGTGATGACGTTGAGCATGGCGGGATCCGGATTGAAGAACGAGCTGGGGAGGCGAGAGTAGCAAACCGGCAGTGCATGGTCGGTGTCTCTCGCCTCCGGCGGTTCTCGCTCAACCCTGCGGGTGGTCCTCATCGGTCCACTGGTAACGCACTGCGTAGTCCAGGGTGGCCTTGCCTCCGGCTGGCACGGTGACCTGGAATTCCAGTGTGTCGGTCGTCTGCTGGCTCGGCTTCCCGCTCGAGGACACCAGCTTCCACTGGCGCCAGCGCGACGGATGTTCGCGCACCGTCACCACACGGGCTTTGTCGCTCGCATTGGTCAGCGTGATGCGGAAGGCCTCATCCATCGTATGGCCGGCCTTGTCCACGCTGAAGGCAGTGCGCTCGCGTTCACCGCGCAGATCGAACGCAGTACCCAGCACGACGCGCACCTCGTCCCCCTTGGGCGTGTCGTTGATCCGGTCCTCGCCAATGAATTGCGGCGTGCCGCTGCGATCGCTGGTGAACACGCGCAGGTATCCGGCGGGCAGGCTGTCGAAGGCGCGGAACTGCAAAATGCTCGCGATGGTGTTGCCATAGTTGGTGCCGTAGTCACGCTGGAGAATCGGCTGGGGCGATGTCCATGCTCCACCGTATTCGTAAAGCATCGTGCGTTTGCATTCGAGAGAACGGCTCTCGTACAGCGGCACCTGGCTCACGCTGCCGTCGGGCAGGTCGACCGGCGAGGGCAGGGTATAGCTGCGGTAGTCGGCCAGCGTCGATTGCTCGGGCAACGCCACGTCTGCCTTGGCGCGCGCGGCGTACATCATTGGCGCGGGTGCTCCGCGCGGTGACGTGGGTTTGGCGATCTGCGGCTCGCCGGCGATCAGGGTGAGCTTCACGCCGTTCCAGTCGCGCCCGCTGCGATTGGCGATGCTGGCGCGCGCTTCGAACTGCATGCTGCAGCCGTCGCCCGGCGCCAACGTGCCGACATACGCCGAGCGCCAGCCAAGCCCGGCAGTGGTGTAGCTCAGGGTCGCCTGCGCGTTGCCGGCACGCTTGGCCTCCACGCGCAGCTGCAGGCTGGAGCCGGTCTGGAAGGTGCCCTGGGCACGCACGGAGGCGAACTCGCGGATCAGGCTCGTGCGGCCCGAGGCGTCCTGCACCAGCAAGCCCTCGCCCGCGCGCAACAGTGTGCCGCTGGCAAGCGTCTGGCCGCTGCTGGCGAGTACTTCCACGGGCTGCCCCACCAGACTGCCGAGCGCGGCGTTCGGGCCCTGGGCCAGCAGCAATCGCTGCGAAACGACGCGGGCCGCATCTCCCTCGACGCTCAATGCCATGGCTTCGGGGTCGAGGTATCGCGGCAGTCCGCCAAGGCTGATGTCCTGCATGCCGCCCTTGAGCTGAAGCTCGCGAGGTTCACGCGCCACGGCATAGCCTGCCTGCACGCCGCCGTCGTCATTGGCGCTGAACAATGCCGCGTCGTCGCTGCGGTAGAGCGTGAGGCTGGTGGTCGATGCGGCGGAGGCCGCCGCCGTCATGCTGGCAGCGATAGCGAAGGCGAGAGTGCGGAGGGGAAGCGGGCTCACGGTCGAACTCCTTTCGGGTGGTCGCCGTGGATGTTACGTGTGCCGCATGAAGCTGGGGCATCCGGCGTTCGGTGTCGCTTAACCCCGAACGCCGGATACGTCGTTCAAGCGAGGCCTTCGGCGGCGCCGCGGATCGACTGCGGCAGTGGCACGGGCTTGCCGGTGGCCGGGTTCATCCACACCATTACCACCTTGCCGTCGCTGTACAACGCGTTGTCGTCGTTGGCATCAAGGATGCGATGCGCCAGCGTGATCGAGCTGTTGCCCAGGCGCTCGCAGCTCAGCTCCACGTGCAATTGGGCAGGCCATTCGATGGGGCGGCGGTAGTTGATCTCGCTGGCGGCCAGCACCGGCATCGACTGCTCGTCGAACCAGCCCGGCACGTGGCGCAGCCACTGCAAACGAGCCTCTTCGAGGTAAGTGAGGTAGTTGGAATTGTTGACGTGGTTGAACGCGTCAAGATCGCGCCATCGCACGCCGATGGAGGCGACGAACAATGTTTGTGATGCGCCGACAGGCTGTTCAGCCACGATGACCGAAGCGCTTTCCTGCGCTTCGGCCTTGCGGGCCCGCGTGCGTTTCTCGGGCGCCGGTTGGGTGGAACTCATGCAGTCTTCTTCCGTAGTGCGGGTTTGCTCTTGCCGTTGCTCTGGACCTTGGCCATCTTGGCGGGCTTCATGTCCAGATGGGGGGCAAGGAAGTGACCGGTATGCGAGCCGGGCGTCGCCGCCACGGTTTCCGGCGTGCCTGAAACCAGAATGCGACCACCACCAGCACCGCCTTCCGGGCCCAGATCGACCAGCCAGTCGGCGGTTTTGATCACATCGAGATTGTGCTCGATCACGACCACGGTATTGCCCTGTTCCACCAACTGGTGCAGCACGTCGAGCAACTGCTCGATATCGTGGAAGTGTAGGCCGGTGGTCGGCTCGTCGAGTATGTAAAGCGTGCGGCCGGTATCGCGCTTGGACAGTTCCTTGGACAGTTTCACACGCTGCGCTTCGCCACCGGAGAGCGTGGTCGCGCTCTGGCCAAGCTTGATGTAATCCAGGCCCACGGCACGCAGCGTTTCGAGCTTGCGGGCGATGGTCGGAACGTTCTCGAACAGCTTGAACGCATCCTCCACCGTCATGTCGAGCACGTCGGCAATCGTATGGCCTTTGTAGTGGACTTCCAGCGTTTCGCGGTTGTAGCGCTTGCCGTGGCACACGTCGCACGGCACGTACACGTCAGGCAGGAAGTGCATCTCCACCTTGATCATGCCGTCGCCCTCGCAGGCCTCGCAGCGACCACCGCGCACGTTGAAGCTGAAGCGGCCCGGCGTGTAGCCACGCGCACGCGCCTCGGGTACCTGCGCGAACAGCTCGCGCAACGGCGTGAACAGACCCGTGTACGTTGCCGGATTCGAGCGCGGCGTGCGTCCGATCGGCGACTGGTCGATGTCCACCACCTTGTCGAACAGCTCCAGACCTTCGACCGAGGCGTGCGGCGCAGCCTGAGCGCTGGAGCCGTTCAGTTCGGTGGCGGCGAGGCGGAACAAGGTGTCGTTGATCAGCGTCGACTTGCCCGAGCCGGACACGCCGGTGACGCAGGTGAATAGGCCCGCAGGAATCGCCAGGTCCACATGCTTCAGATTGTTGCCGCTGGCACCCTTCAAGTGCAGCCAAGAATCGGCATCGAGCTGTTGCCGGCGCTCGATGGGCACTTTGATGCCGCGCTTGCCCGACAGGTACTGGCCCGTGACGGATCGCGGCGTGGCCAGGATGTCCTTCAGCGTGCCTTGCGCCACCACTTCGCCGCCGTGCACGCCGGCACCCGGGCCGATGTCGAGCACATGGTCCGCCATGCGGATGGCGTCTTCGTCATGCTCGACCACGATCACCGTATTGCCCAGATCGCGCAGCCGCGTGAGCGTACCCAGCAGTCGTTCGTTGTCGCGCTGGTGCAGGCCGATGGACGGCTCGTCGAGCACGTACATCACGCCCACGAGGCCCGCGCCGATCTGCGAGGCAAGGCGGATGCGCTGCGCCTCGCCGCCCGACAACGTGTCGGCCTGTCGATCCAGCGTGAGGTAATTGAGGCCCACGTCGTTGAGGAAGGTGAGTCGCTCGCGGATTTCCTTGACGATCTTCACCGCGATTTCGCCGCGCCAGCCGGTAAGCGAAAGCTTCTCGAAGAAGGCCAGCGCATCGTCGATCGAGCGCGACGTAAGCGAGGGAATGGCGTGGTCCGCGACGAACACGTTGCGCGCCGAACGGTTGAGGCGCTGGCCTTCGCATTCCGGGCATGGCTGGTCGCTTATGTACTTGGAAAGCTCCTCGCGCACGGCGGGGGATTCGGTTTCCTTGTAGCGACGCTCCATATTCGGAAGAATGCCTTCGAAGGCATGCTCACGCGTCACGCGACCGCCGCGCTCCGTGAGGTACCTGAAGGCAATGCGATCCTTGCCGCTGCCGTACAGGATGGCCTTCTGGACGTCCGCGGGCAGCTTGCGCCACGGCGTGTCGACGTCGAATTTGTAATGGCCGGCCAGCGACATGATCAGCTGGAAATAATGGGCATTGCGGCGATCCCATCCACGGATGGCACCGCCGGCAAGCGACAGTTCCGGATGTGCCACCACGCGCGCAGGATCGAATACCTGCGTCACGCCCAGGCCGTCGCAGGTGGGGCAGGCGCCGACCGGGGAGTTGAACGAGAACAGGCGCGGTTCCAGCTCCGGCAGCGAGTAATCGCAAACCGGGCAGGAGTAGCGCGAGGAAAGCAGTTGCTCCGGTGCCTTGGCATCGTCCATGTCGGCCAAGATCACCAGGCCATCGCCCAGGCGCAGCGCGGTCTCGAACGATTCGGCCAGGCGTTGCTTGATGTCGTCGCGCGGACGGAAGCGGTCGATCACCACTTCGATGGTGTGCTTCTGGCGCAATGTGAGCGGCGGCACCGCATCGAGGTCGTAGACGGCGCCGTCCACGCGCGCGCGCACGAAACCCTGCGCCCGCAGCTGGTCGAACACCTGCACGTGCTCGCCCTTGCGCTCACGGATCACCGGCGCAAGCAGCATGAAGCGCTTTTCGGGGTCGAGCGCGAGCGTGGCGTCCACCATCTGGCTCACTGTCTGCGCTTCCAGCGGAATGCCGTGATCGGGGCAGCGCGGCGTGCCTACGCGGGCATAAAGCAGACGCAGGTAGTCATACACCTCGGTGATCGTGCCCACGGTGGAGCGCGGGTTGTGCGAGGTGGACTTCTGTTCAATGGAAATAGCCGGCGAGAGACCTTCAATGTGGTCCACGTCCGGTTTTTCCATCATCGAGAGGAATTGCCTGGCGTAAGCCGATAGCGACTCGACATACCGGCGCTGGCCTTCGGCATAGATGGTGTCGAACGCCAGCGAGGACTTGCCGGAGCCGGACAGGCCGGTGATCACGATCAGCTTGTCGCGGGGCAGGTCCAGGTCGACGTTTTTCAGGTTGTGCGTGCGCGCGCCGCGGATGCGGATGGTGTCCATGTCGCTCGGGAAAGAGTGGGGTGGAAAGGGGAAAACTGTACTATAGCAAACTACCCAGGTCAGTTATTGCCTGACGAGCTCTTGGCGGCGCCCTTCAGGGAGTGCCGGCGCGACTGTGGCTTAATACGGCCTTTGATCGAATCGGATCGAGGCAACAGAGCGTGCGGATGGGCAAGTGGAAGAGATGGGGCGCCACCCTGGCGCTTGCAATGGCTGGGGCCGCGGCTCAGGCCGCGACAGCACCGGCCAGCGAGGCGCAGGTGCGGCAGCTGATGGAGGCGGTGGGCGTCGGCAAGATGCTGAGCCAGATGAACTACCAGGCGGTGGCCACCATGCAGCAGTCGCTGCCTTGTGTCCCGGCCGACTACTGGCAGAACTACATCGATGCCAATGGCACACAGCAGTTCATCGGCCGGCTGGTGCCGGTCTACCAGAAGCATTTCAGTTCCGACGAACTGGATGGCCTGCTGAAGTTCTACCGCTCACCGCTGGGGCAGAAGGTCATCAACGAGATGCCCACCACCATGGCCGAGGCCAATCAGGCCGGCCGCCAGTGGAGCCAGGAACGCAGCGAGCAGATGATCGCCGAGCTCAAGCAGAAGGGCAGCCTGGATGCCGCCGGCCGTTGCCCGGCCAGCAAGGCCGTCACGGCTCCCGCCATCGGAGCGGCGGCAGGGGATGCCGAGGGCGATGCAGAAGACGTCCCGGCCAAGCCCGCGGCAAAGGCTCCGGCAAAGAAGGCCGCCGCCAAGGCGCCGGCCAAGAAGCCAGCACCCAAGCCGGCCGCCAAGAAACCAGTTCCCGCGAAAACCCCGGCAAAGACGGAGAGCAAGTCCACGTCGTCTGCTACCACGTCGTCCGCAGACAGCAAGGCCGTTCCAGCCAAGGTGCCCACCCCGGCCAGCGGTTCTCCCGGTGGCCCGTAGGTGCCAGGGAGTCAGGCTGGTCAGTAATTGACCAGCGGTCATAACAGTCGCTATACTCCCGAGTTCGCCGGTGCCTGTTTGGGCGCGGCGAGCCCAAGAGAATAACGACAGAAGGGATATTCCCATGAGTTACGCAGTCATCAAGACCGGCGGCAAGCAGTACCGCGTTCAGCAGGGCGACGTCCTGCGCGTGGAACTGCTGAACGCCGAAGAAGGCGCTGCCTTCACCTTCGACCAGGTCCTGCTGGTCGGCGCCGGTGAGTCGATCACCGTCGGTGCGCCCATCGTGGCCGGTGCCACCGTCAGCGCCACCGTGCGCAAGCACGGCCGTGCCGACAAGATCCGCATCATCAAGTTCCGCCGCCGCAAGCACCACAAGAAGCAGCAGGGACATCGTCAGCATTTCACCGAAGTCGAGATCACGGGCATCAACGCCTGAGCAACTGGAGCACTGAGTCATGGCACATAAAAAAGGCGTAGGTTCCAGCCGCAACGGTCGCGATTCGAACCCGAAGTACCTCGGCGTGAAGATCTACGGTGGCCAGGCCATTGAGGCCGGCAACATCATCGTGCGTCAGCGCGGCACCAAGTTCCACCCCGGTCAGGGCGTGGGCCTGGGTCGCGATCACACCCTGTTCGCGCTGGTCGACGGTACCGTCGAATTCAAGGTTCGCGGCGAGAACAACCGCCGGTTCGTCAGCGTCGTCAAGGGTTAATCCTTCTCGATGCGGCAGCGAAGGCCCCGCCTCGGCGGGGCTTTTGTTTTTATCGGGAAGTGGACTGACGGAGTGGGTCGCGCGAGGCGCGGCGCCCGTATTCCCTTATCATGCAGCACGGCTGCGCGTCCGATTCCCCGTCTCCCTTTCCCCGGATTCCCCTCCCATGAAGTTCGTCGACGAAGCCATCATCAAGGTCCAGGCCGGTGACGGCGGCAACGGATGCATCAGCTTCCGCCGCGAAAAATTCATTCCCTTTGGCGGCCCTGACGGCGGCGACGGCGGCAGCGGTGGCTCGGTGTGGCTGGTGGCCGACGAAGGCCTCAACACGCTGATCGACTTCCGCCACCAGCGCATGTTCAAGGCCGAGCGCGGCCAGAACGGCATGGGTAGCCAGATGTACGGCAAGGGCGGCGAAGACACCTTCATCCGCGTGCCGGTAGGCACCGTGATCTGCAACGTCGACACCGACGAGACCATTGGCGACCTTACCCAGCACGGCCAGCGCCTGCTGGTGGCGCAGGGTGGCAAGGGTGGGCTTGGCAATATCCACTTCAAGAGCTCGGTGAACCGCGCGCCGCGCAAGTCCACGCCGGGTACGCCGGGCGACGTGCGCGAGCTGAAGCTGGAGCTGAAATTGCTGGCCGACGTGGGCCTGCTCGGATTCCCGAACGCAGGCAAGTCCACCTTCATCCGCGCCGTGTCGGCCGCCACGCCGCGCGTGGCCGATTACCCGTTCACCACCCTGCACCCGAACTTGGGCGTGGTAAGCGTGGGCACCGACCAGAGCTTCGTCATCGCCGACATCCCGGGCCTGATCGAGGGCGCCGCCGATGGCGCGGGCCTGGGCATCCAGTTTCTGCGCCATGTGTCGCGCACGCGCCTGCTGCTGCACGTAGTGGATATCGCCCCGATCGATGGCTCGGACCCGGTGGAGCAGGTGCAGGCCATCGAGCAGGAGCTTGAGAAGTTCGACCCCGAACTGCTTGCGCGTCCGCGCTGGCTGGTGCTGAACAAGGCCGACGTGTTGCTGGAAGACGAGCGCAAGGCGATCGCCGAAGAGGTGGTAAAGCGGCTGGGATGGAAGGAGCCGTGGTTCCTGGTGTCGGCTATTGCGCGTGAAAATACGATGCCGGTGTGCCAGCAGGTATGGCGCTTCCTTGAGGCTGAGCAGATGGCGCGCGCAGAGCGCGACGACATGGCGCCGGGTGACGTGCGACTGCGCGGCGAGTAAGCCGGAGGGCGGGACGACATCGACAAAAAAAGCGGCCTCGGGCCGCTTTTTTTCTGCCGTCATTCCGGCGTAGGCCGGAATCCAGGTTGCGTGAGTACGGTTTTGCGATGCGTAAAAGGGCAACTAGCGCCAGGCTGCAGCTCGCCTCTCTCGTTACTGGATTCCGGCCTGCGCCGGAATGACGGGGAAGGGGTCGGGCGTTCCCAATCCGGTAGCCCGCGTATAAAAAAACCGGCTTTCGCCGGCTTCTTTCATTCAGGCACAGAAAAGCCGGCTCTCGCCGGCTTCCCTACCAACCCGAGATGCAATACGCGGAGCCGGCTTACGCCAGCTCGCGGATCTTCGCGTTGAGGCGGCTCTTGTGGCGAGCGGCCTTGTTCTTGTGGATCAGGCCGCGGGCGGCGTAGCGATCCATGACCGGCTGCGCGGCGGTGAACGCCTCGACAGCAGCAGCCTTGTCCTTGTTCTCGATGGCCTTGACGACCTTCTTGAGGGCGGTGCGCACCATGGAACGGGCGCTGACGTTGCGCAGGCGGCGCTGCTCGGACTGGCGCGCGCGCTTCTTCGCGGACTTGATGTTGGCCAAGGTAGAACTCCGAAATGAATGACTGGGTTGGAAAAAGACGACAATTATGCGGTCAATGCATCGTTGCGTCAATAGCTTAGGTGTTTGTCAAGGCGCGATCGCGCGCCGGACCGCTCACTCGCGGTGACCGCCTGCAGCAAGCGGGGCCTCCATTATGCCACGAGCGGGTCGTGAACTTGGCCCTTTCGGCTGTCACACTACGCGCCTTTCGGGCCGGGGCAGGGATATTGCCGCCGGGTCGCCATCAACATAGGCACCGTTTTCAGGCATGAAGTCCCCCAGCATGTTGCGTGGGCTGCTCTCGTTCAGCAGCATGACCATGATCTCGCGCGTCCTTGGCCTGGTCCGGGACGTTTCGATCAACACGGTATTCGGCGCCAACGCGGCCACCGACGCGTTCTGGGTCGCCTTTCGCATCCCCAACTTCATGCGCCGGCTGTTTGCCGAGGGCTCGTTCTCCACGGCCTTCGTGCCGGTCTTCACGGAAGTGAAGGAGAAGCGCAGCCACGAAGATCTCAGGCAGCTGATGTCGCGCGTCTCAGGCACGCTGGGAGCGGTGCTGCTGCTGATCACTGCGCTGGGCGTGATCTTTGCGCCGCAGGTGGCGGCGCTGTTCTCGCAGGGCGCCGCGGACACGCCGGAAAAATTCGCGCTGACGACCAGCCTGCTGCGCCTGACCTTTCCGTTCCTGCTGTTCGTATCGCTGACCGCGCTGTGCGGCGGGGCGCTCAACAGCTTCCACCGCTTCGCCCTGCCGGCACTGACGCCGGTGATCCTCAACCTGTGCATGATCGGCGGCGCGCTGTGGCTGTCGCGCTACCTGCAGCCGCCCATCATGGCGATGGGGTGGGCGATCTTGCTGGCGGGCATCCTGCAGCTGCTGTTCCAGTTGCCGTCCCTGAAGGGGCTGAACCTGCTCACCCTGCCGCGCTGGGGCTGGAGCCACCCGGATGTGCGACGCATCCTCAAGCTGATGGTGCCGACACTGTTCGGTTCCTCCGTGGCCCAGGTGAACCTTTTGCTCGACACGGTCATCGCCGCCTACTTGATGACGGGCTCGCAGAGCTGGCTGTCGCAGGCCGACCGGTTCCTGGAGCTACCGCTGGGGCTGTTTGGCGTGGCCTTGGGCACGGTGATCCTGCCGTCCTTGTCGCGCCATCACGTCACCACGGATCGCGAGGGATTCTCCAAGGCGCTGGACTGGGGCTTGCGCATCACACTGCTGATTGCGGTGCCGGCCATGTTTGCCCTGATGTTGCTGGCACGCCCGCTGGTCGCCACGCTGTTCCAGCACGGCCAGTTCACCCCGTTTGATACGCGGATGGCCACGTTGTCCATCACCGCGCTGAGTTTTGGCCTGCCGGCGTTTGCCCTGGTCAAGGTGGCGTTGCCGGCGTTCTACGCGCGCCAGGACACCAGGACGCCGGTGCGCGCCGGCGTCGCGTCGCTGGTCGCGAACATGGTGTTGAACATCCTGTTCGTGGCCGCGCTGTTCACGCTGTGGGCGACGCCGGAGCAACGGCAACTGCCTTGGCTGGACGGCATCGCCGCGGTGCCTGGCCTGCACATGGCGCTGGGCATGGCGAGTGCGCTGGCCAGTTACATCAACCTGGGGCTGCTGTGGCACTGGCTGAAAAAGGCCGGCGTATACCGGCGCCAGCCGGGCTGGGCGCGGCACCTCGGACGGCTTGCTGCGGCCTCCGTGGTCATGATCGCCGTGCTGCTGGTCGGCATGTGGATCTGGCCGGACTGGACTGGCGCGGACACGCGGACGCGCATCTGGCGCCTGGCCGTGCTGGTTGGCGCAGGCGGCGGTGCCTATGTGGCCACGCTGTTTGCGGCCGGCTTCCGCGTGCGCGAATTGCGCGGAGTCTGAGGCGCCAGCCACAGACCCCTCGCCAGGAGCGCACCCTGTGCGCGATGACGGCCCGAACCGCCTCCTGATTCGTTTCCAAGGCGATATGCCATACCGCATTTCCCTTGCCTTGATCGCCCACCGGGTGCGCTCCCGCAGGGCGGGATGGCAGCCGTCACCCGCTATACTCGCCCGATGATGAGACTTTCCAGGGATGTCGCCGGCCCTTGTCTGGCGCCGGGCGGCAGCGTGGTGGCCGTTGGCGCGTTCGACGGCCTGCATCGAGGACACCAGGCGCTGCTTGCGGAGGTTCGCCAGCGCGCGACCGAACTCGGCCTGACGCCGGTGGTGGTGAGCTTCGAGCCGCTGCCTCGCGCGTATTTCTCGCCGGAGCCGGTGGCGAGGCTCTCCAGTGTCCGCGAGAAGCTGCGCGGCTTTCACGCGGCGGGCATGGAGCAAGCGCTGCTGCTGCGCTTCAACGGCCGGTTGACGGCCATGTCGGCCGAAGATTTCGTGCGCCGCGTGCTGGTCGATCGCGTGGGGGCACGCGAGGTGTGGGTGGGCGGCGACTTCCGCTTTGGCCACAAGCGCGGCGGCGACGTGCCGTTGCTCGAATCGATGGGCAGGGAGCTTGGCTTCACGGCGCGCACCATGCCCGCCGTGCTGCTCGACGGTGCGCGGGTTTCCGCGACCCGCGTGCGCATGCTGCTCGCTTCCGGGGAATTCGCGGGTGCCTCGCCCCTGCTTGGACGTCCGTTCGTGATGGAAGGGAAGGTCGAATACGGCAAGCAGCTGGGGCGCGAGTTGGGCTATCCCACGGCCAATATCCACCTGCGTGACCGCTCCAGTCCCGTGCACGGCATTTTCGCGGTGCGGGTGGGGCTGGGCGAGAGCGAGTGCAGTTGGCCGGGCGTGGCCAGTCTCGGCGTGCGACCGACCGTCAACGAGGTGCCCGAGCCGTTGCTGGAAGTCCACTTGTTCGATTTCGACGGTGACCTTTACGGGCAGCGCATGGCGGTGGAATTCGTGGCCAAGCTGCGCGACGAGCAGAAGTTCGACGGACTGGACGCTTTGACCGTCCAGATGGCCAAAGACGCCCGCCAGGCCCGAGAGCTGCTGGGCATGAATCCGCGCCTCAGCGAGGCGTAACGGCGCCAAATCCGGTAACGTTGGCGTTTCCGCCGTGTCCATGGCGGCGCCAGGCAATGACGGCGCCCGCAGGATCGCGCCAGACCCCGATCAGAGCATCCCCAGGCAATGACCCAGGACTACAAGAACACCATCAACCTGCCGCAGACGGAATTCCCGATGCGCGGTGACCTGCCCAAACGCGAGCCCAAGTGGCTGGCCGACTGGCAGCAGGTGAACCGCTACGTGCAGATCCAGGAGCGCGCGGCGAATCGCGACAAGGTGTTTGTGCTGCATGACGGCCCGCCGTACGCGAACGGTGCGATTCACCTGGGCCATGCAGTGAACAAGGTGCTCAAGGACGTGGTGGTGAAGTCGCGCCTGCTGGCCGGTTACCGCGCGCCCTACGTGCCGGGTTGGGACTGCCACGGCCTGCCGATCGAAGTGGCGGTGGAAAAGAAGTTCGGCCGCGTGGGCGACAAGCTCGACGCCGCCGCATTCCGCCAGAAATGCCGCGAATACGCGCAGCAGCAGATCGACCTGCAGCGCACCGACTTCAAGCGCCTCGGTGTGCTCGGCGACTGGGAAAACCCGTACCGCACGATGGACTTCAAGTACGAAGCCGACATGGTGCGTGCGCTGGCGAAGATCGTCGGCAACGGTCACGTCGTGCGTGGCGCCAAGCCGGTGTACTGGTGTTTCGATTGCGGCTCCGCATTGGCCGAGGCCGAGATTGAATACGCCGACAAGGTGTCGCCTGCCGTCGATGTCGCCTATGACGCCGTCGATCCCAAGGCGCTTGCGCAGAGGTTCGGCGTTGACGCGGGCGATGCCATCGTCGCCATTCCGATCTGGACCACTACCCCGTGGACGCTGCCGGAAAGCCTGGCGGTATCGTTGGGCGGTGAGCTCGAATACGCGCTGATCGAAGGTCCGTCGCGCGACGGCCATCGCGTGCTGCTGGTCGTTGCCAGCGCGCTGGTGGAAAAAGCGGCGCAGCGCTACGGCATCGAAGGCGAAGCAAAGGTGCTCGGCCATGTTGCCGGGCAGTCGCTGGAAAGCGTGCTTTTGAAGCATCCGTTCTACGCACGCGAAGTGCCTGTGCTGATCGGCGACCACGTGTCCGCCGAAGACGGTACCGGCGCCGTGCACACCTCGCCCGACCACGGCGTGGAAGACTTCGTCGTCTCGCGCAAGTACGGCATCGAGACACTGAATTACACCGAGGCGCGCGGCACCTACCGCGCCGACACACCGGTCGCGCTGGATGGCACCGTCATCGCTGGCAAGCACTTGTGGAAGGCCAACGACGAAATCGTGGAACTGCTGCGCCGTCGTGGCGTGCTGCTGGCCTTCGCGAAGATCGAACACAGCTATCCGCATTGCTGGCGCCACAAGACGCCGGTGATCTTCCGCACCACGCCGCAGTGGTTCATCAGCATGGAGAAGGAAGGCCTGCGCAAGACCGCACTCGATGCGATCAAGCACGTGCGTTGGGTGCCGGGCTGGGGCGAAGAGCGCATCGCCGGCATGGTCGGCGATCGTCCCGACTGGTGCATCTCGCGCCAGCGCACCTGGGGCGTGCCGATTGCGCTGTTCATCCACAAGGGCACGCAGGAACCGCATCCGGATTCCGTCGCGCTGCTGGAGCAGGTGGCCAGGCGCGTGGAGCAGGGCGGCATCGACGCCTGGTATGCGCTGGATGCTGCCGAGCTGTTGGGCGACCAGGCGAAGGACTATGAAAAGGTCCTCGATGTGCTCGACGTGTGGTTCGATTCCGGTGTCAGCCACTTCGCCGTGGTCGGCCAGCGTGCCGAGCTGCAGCAGGGCAAGGCGTCGAGCTACAAGGTGATGTACCTGGAAGGTTCGGACCAGCATCGTGGCTGGTTCCAGTCGTCCCTGCTGACCTCGTCGGCCATGTTCGCCAAGGCGCCGTACAACGACGTGCTCACCCACGGTTTCACCGTGGATGCGCAGGGCCGCAAGATGTCCAAGTCGCTGGGCAACGGCATCGAGCCGCAGGACATCATGAAGAACCTGGGTGCGGACATCCTGCGCCTGTGGATCTGCTCGACCGACTACCGCAACGAGATGTCGCTGTCGGACGAAATCCTCAAGCGCGTCTCCGACACCTATCGCCGCATCCGCAACACTTCGCGCTTCCTGCTCGGCAACCTCGACGGCTTCGATCCCACCAGGCACCTGGTGCCGGTGGAACAGAGCCTGTTGCTGGACCAGTGGGCCGTGCAGCAGGCGTACGACGTGCAGCAAGCAGTCGCCGCGGCGTATGACCGCTACGACTTCCCCGAAATCGTGCAGCGTGTGCAGAACTTCTGCACCAACGAGCTGGGCGCGCTGTACCTCGATATCACCAAGGATCGCCTCTACACGATGCCGACCGACAGCCACGGTCGCCGCAGCGCGCAGAGCGCGATGTATCGCATCGCTGAGGCGCTCGTGCGCTGGCTGGCGCCGGTGCTGACCTTTACTGCCGAAGAAATCTGGCAGCACCTGCCGGGCGAGCGCAGCGAGAGCGTGCTGTTCGAAACCTGGTACGACGGCCTCGCCGCCACGCAGGGCTCGCCAGAGCAGCGTCGCTACTGGTCCGACTTGTTGGCTATCCGCGAGACCGCCTCGCGCGTGCTCGAAGGCATGCGCAAGGGCGAGCAGATCGGCGCCTCACTGGAAGCGAAGCTGGCGATCCATGCCGATCCGGCGATCGTTGCGCGTTACCAGCCGGCGGTTTCGGAGTTGCGCTTCTTCTTCATCACCTCGGACCTGCGCCTGGACTTGGCCGGTGGCCAGCCGGCCGATGCCGTGCTGACCGAACTGGAAGGCGCGGACGTGTGGGTTTCGGCAACTGTCAGCGATGCCGCCAAGTGCGTGCGCTGCTGGCATCGTCGTGATGATGTCGGCACCCACGCGAACCATCCGGAACTGTGCGACCGCTGTATCGGCAACGTCGAAGGACCGGGCGAGGATCGTCGCTGGTTCTGAGTAGAACAACACTTCTTCCTCTCCCCTTTGGGAGAGGACCGAGGTGGGGGCGGGTGCTCGCGATGAAGCTTCAAAAGACCAGACGTCGCTTCGCCTGCAACTCGTCGCAAGATTGGCCCCTCACCACCATGAAGGTGGCAATGCCCCAATCCTCTCCCCACTAGGGAGAGGGAGTATGGCTCGCAAGATCGGTTGCCCATGAATCCCAAACCCAACGCCCTCTCCTGGCTGCTGCTTTCCGTTCTGGTCATCGTCCTCGACCAGCTCAGCAAGTGGTGGGCACTCACCGCCCTGCAGCCTGCTGGCTTGCCGCATCCGGTGATCCCCGGCTTCCTCAACTGGACGCTGGCCTTCAATACGGGCGCAGCCTTCAGCTTCCTCGCCACCGGCGCAGGCTGGCAACGTTGGTTCTTCGTGCTGCTGGCGGTGGTCATCAGTGGCGTGCTGGTCGTCTGGCTGGCGCGTACGCCGCGTGGCGACTGGAAAACCGCGCTGCCGCTGGCGCTGATCGTGGGCGGTGCGCTGGGTAACCTGATCGATCGCCTGCATGCCGCGCAGGTCACCGATTTCATCCACGTGTATTTCCGCGAATGGAACTACCCCGTATTCAATCTCGCCGACTGTGGGATCACGGTGGGTGCAGTGATGCTAGTAGTGTTTGGCCTGTTTTCGGGTCAGAAGAAAGCCTGAACGCAGTGTCCTGTGCGCCCGATGGGGCGTGCGATAATGTCGATCCGTCAGTCGACCCAGCCGGGTCCGGAGCACTCGTGGACATCCTGCTTGCCAACCCTCGCGGCTTTTGTGCCGGTGTGGACCGAGCCATCGCCATCGTCGAGCGCGCGCTGGAGTCCTATGGCGCGCCCATCTATGTCCGGCACGAGGTCGTGCACAACCGCTATGTGGTCGACAAGCTGCGTGCGGATGGCGCGGTATTCGTGGAAGAGCTCGACGAGGTACCTGACGGCGCCACCGTGATTTTCAGCGCCCACGGCGTCTCCAAGGCCGTGCGCGAGGAGGCCGACCAGCGCGGTCTCAAGGTCTTCGATGCCACCTGTCCGCTGGTGACCAAGGTCCATATGGAAGTCGCGCGCCTCGGCCGTACCGGCCGCAGCGTGGTGTTGATCGGCCATGCCGGCCATCCGGAAGTCGAAGGCACCATGGGGCAGTGGAATCCGGCCAACACCGGCGAAATCCTGCTGGTGGAGTCGGTGGAATGCGTGGCGGACCTTGAGCCCCGGTTCCCGCACGAGCTTTCCTACGTCACCCAGACGACGCTCTCGGTCGACGACACCAAGGCCATCATCGAGGCCTTGCGCGAGAAATTCCCCGATATCGACGGTCCGCGCAAGGACGACATCTGCTACGCCACGCAGAATCGCCAGGACGCCGTGCGCCGCCTGGCCGATGCCGTTGATCTCATGCTGGTGGTGGGCTCGGTCAACAGTTCCAACTCCAACCGCCTGCGCGAGCTGGCCGAGAAGCAGGGCGTGCGTGCCCATCTGATCGACGGCGCCGAGCATATCGAGCGCCATTGGCTCGATGGCGTGACCCGCATCGGTCTCACGGCGGGCGCCTCGGCCCCCGAAAAACTGGTCAAGGACGTCATCGCCCGCCTGCAGTCGTGGGGCGCCGGTTCCGTGCGGGAACTGGACGGCGAACCGGAGACCATCACCTTCGCCCTGCCCAAGGAACTGCGCCTGGCCGGCAGCACCTCGGCCAGCCTCTGACGGCTTGCGCCGCTTGCCCCGGCTCCGTAGAATTAGCGGTTCCTCGCCGGAATAGCTCAGTTGGTAGAGCGGCGCATTCGTAATGCGTAGGTCGTAGGTTCGATTCCTATTTCCGGCACCAGTTTCCAAAGAAGCCCGCAGCCATGCGGGCTTTTTTGTTGCCCGTCACTCGCCGGCATAGCCACTTCCCGCCCTCGTGACCCCGTTCACCTTTGTCCTCTTTCTTCTTGCCGCTCGTCGGGTGACCCTTACCGCTTGTCGGCGGAACCCTTCACGGTACCGGCCAGCGGGCTAGAGTGCGCCCAAGGGGCATTAAGGGGAAAACGCCATGCAGGTTCTATCGCGTCAGCGAGGCGTCTCGCTGATCGAGGTCATGATGGCCGTGCTGATTTTCAGCATTGGCCTTATCGGCATGGCAGGGTTGCTGGTCATGGCCACCCGGTCCAATCAGGCTGCCTACATCCGTACGCAGGCGACGTTCCTGTCCAGCAGCATGGCGGATCGCATGCGCGCGAACACCGTTGGCGTGTGGGCGGGCAAGTACGACTCCACCAACTATGCCGCGATCACCGGTACCACGACGTGCAACGACACCACGCCGTGCGATCCGGGCCAAGTGGCCAAGCGTGATCAGCAGATTTGGGTTGCCCAGCTGAAATTGTTCCTGCCCAATCCGCAGGCAACGATTGCTTGCGACAAGAGCAAGCTCACATTCACTCCAGCGCCGTGGTCGCCGGGCGTGCCAGCTTCAGGCTCTACGGCCGCCGTGGCTGCAGTGCCAGGACAGGTCGGAATGCGGCCGCCTTACGGTGGCGTCTGCACCATGACGGTCAGCTGGTCCGAGCGCGACGCCGCGGACCCGGCCAATGCCCGCAACAACCAGACCTACAGTGGAAGCTCCACGCAGTCGTTCACATGGGAGTTCCAGCCGTGATCGTGCGCGTCACTCAGAAGCATCAATCGGGCGTCACCCTCATCGAGTTGATGGTGGCGTTGGTACTGGGTCTGCTTGTGGCGGCCGGCATCGTCACCGTCTTCATGTCCACCTCGTCCAGCAATCGCGCGCAGACGCAGTTGGCACGCCTGCAGGAAGAAGGGCGTTTTGCAATCAATCGCCTCACCTCCGACATGCAGATGGCCAACGCACAGTACTGCACGAACACGGGCGGCGTGGCGAAGGCCACCAACAGCGGCACCTATGTAGATGGCTTGCGTGCCTCCATGGTGTACGCAAAGAGCCTCACCGCTGCGTTGTCGGACAACACCACAACGATGGGGTCGGGTTCCTATCCCGGCGTGCCCACGTCTCCCTATGCGTTTCCGTCGTTCCTTTCGATGCGCGGCTATGACTGCGACAGCTCAACGTGCACGCCGGTCAAGCCCGAAACAGGCACCACTTTGCCTGCAATGGGCAAGGCGGTCGGTTCTCGCGTCATCGGCGCCGACGTCCTGACATTGCGTTATCTCGACTCGTCGGGTGGCTGGGCCGTGACCGGTGGCGCAGGTACGTCCATCACAGCGTCCGGCGGCTCCATCAGCAGCATCACCCTGGTGCCCGCTTCCAACGAATCGACCGCGGCGGCCTTCAAGAGCGGCGACCTGGCCATGGTGGCCGATTGCTCCGGCTCGCAGATCTTCGCCGCGTCGATTGCCAGCGGCGTGATCACGCCGGATGGCACGAACAACCTCGGCACGCCCGCGTCACAGCAACCAATGTCCGCAGCGCGCGTGTTCGATTTCAACAAGAGCTACCAGACAGTCACCTACTACCTGGCGGTGGTGGACAACGGCAACGGCCAGACCACGGGTGCGCTGATTCGCCGCCTCAATGGCGTGGACCAGGAACTGGTGCGCGGCATCGAGCGAATGGACTTCCTCTACGGCGTGGAAGACAGCAATGGCAATACGCGTTATCTCACCGCGGACAAGGTGGATGCGGGAACCGCTTGCACGACCGCGGCGCCAGGCGTTCTGTCGAGCGACCCGGGCTGCATGTGGCGTTCGGTGAAAAGCATCGAAGTGAATGTCCTGATGGACGGCCAGATCCCGCTGTACACGTTGCTGTCCAGCGACATGCAGTATTCATATGGCTCGGACGCGACGACCACGGCCTTGGCGGCTCCCAGCGGCCATGCCATTACGCCCAGCGCACAGGGCTTTCCGGACCAGATGCTGCGCCGCGAGTTCAGCGCTCTGGTGTCCGTACGCAATTTCAACCCTTGATCTTGCACCGGCCGCCTTGGCGACCGGTGATGGTGGAGACTGTCATGCGACCGATGATTCACCGAGCCATAGCATCCCGCCAACGTGGCGTCGTGCTGGTCGTTGCGCTCATTTTCCTCTTGCTGCTGACGATCCTTGCGATCAGCGCGTCCGGGCGGTCATTGCTGCAGGAACGCATGGTGGGCGGCCTGCGTAATGCGCAGCTCGCCGAGCAGGCCGCAGAGTCCGCTGTGCGCGGCGCAGAATGGACGCTGTGGGCAAGCACGAGCAACACGGCGGCCGCGCCACTGGTCTGTGGTACGGGTGTGCTTGCCGGCAACTGCTATGTCTATGACCCGGGCAACACCGCGCTTTACGGCGCCTCGGGCACGGTCACCAAGTTCCGCACCAGCGCGGCCTGGACCACCACCGGTGCAGCCGTCTACAAGGGGCCCGCGGGAAGCGTGGATTTCACCAAGACCGGGGCGAAGCTCGCGCAGAATCCGGCTTACATGATCGAAGACCTTGGCGTGGAGCTGCCGCCCGGTGTGACGGGCTCGCTCCATGAGTCAGGCGCCACCGGCAGTACCGGCACCGGCTACGCCAGCTCCAGCCGGCATATCTACCGGATTACCGCGCGCGCCACGGGCGCGAGCGCCAACACGATGCGTGTCGTTGAAAGCACGTTCGCAGCCAAGAGCAACTGAGCGGAGCATGACTGCAATGCGTATCCGTCGCGTCTTTTCCCATCCCAAAACGCCGATCGTCGCCGCCATGGCGCTAACGCTAGTGGCCGGCCTCTCGGTGCCGTTCACTCCCGTCGCCGAGGCGCAGATTGCTCCAACCACCTTTGCCGTACTCGGCGCCGCCATGCCTGCGGCATCTTCGAGCACCGCGCAGGTGGTCGACCTGAGTCCGGCACCGCCGAACATCACGCAGGCGGCGCCGCCAAACATTGTGGTGACGTTCGACGACTCCGGCTCCATGGCCAATGCCTACATGGGCGACAACAGCCCGTATAACAACGGTAGCTGGTCGGGTCCGTGGGAATGCGCGGGCGTGATCGATCCCACGGCGACAGCGGGTACGGTGGGTGCCCTCCCGATGAACGGCGTGTATTACAACCCGAACATTGTCTATTCGCCGCCGGCGCTTGCGCAGGGTGGCAACATGCCCGATGCGTGGACGTCCACGACCGGTAATTTCAATGCGCTCTGGAACGATGGCGTCACCGCGAATCGGCCATTGAACCCTAGAGCGAGTCCGCCCACCACCGACTTCAGCAAGCCGGTGTCCATCACGGCAACGAAGAGATCTGACGGTAGCTGGCGCTACCGCTGGGGTACCAGTCCAGTCGGGTGCCCTTACGACGTATCGCGTGCCAACGACAACAACCCCGCTGGCGACAGTTCGGGCAATACCACTGACCCGCTAAAGGCAGTTGCGGGTGCTTCCACCGGTGGCTATTACTACAAGTACACCGGTCCGGCACTCGTCGCCGACTCCACGGGCAAGCCGAATTCGGCGAGCCAGACCAATCTTTATACCGCTTCGAACTGGACGGCGGTGCCCATCAAGGACTCGGAGAAGACCAACTTCGCCAACTGGTGGGCGTACTACCACACCCGCAACCTGATGGCACGAACCACAATTTCGCGGGTGTTTGGTGACAGCAGCATCGCCGCCTCGGGCAAGGATGGGCTGCATTCACCCAGTCATAGTACGTTCGGTACGTCCATTCGCGTGGCGTGGCAGAACCTCAACGACAGCAACTACAAGCTGACGGGCGACATTGCCGCCATCGCTTGTGTGCCGAAGAGCGGCGGTGGTTGCAAGACGGGTACCGGAACTTCAGCTATCGGCGGCGCCATCATCAGCGCACTGCTTGATGACACGAGTACGTGTACCAGTACGCTCAGCAATGCGGCAGACCCGCTGGCGACTCAGCAGCAAGGTGGCACGACCACGGCCCCGACCTGCTATCGCAGTGCATTCTTCAACTGGATTTTCCAGGTACCCGCGAGCGGGAGCACGCCGTCGCGCGGTGCTCTCGATCGTGCTGGCAAATTCTTCTCACGCACCAACACGTCGAACCTGGAAGATCCTTACTGGCAGCCGCCGGCGGCTACCGGTGATTCGGGCAGTGAACTGTCCTGCCGCCAGAACTATCACATGCTGGTGACCGACGGTATCTGGAACGTTGAGCCAAGCGGCAGCACCTTGCCCACGCGTAGCGGGCTCAATCTACCCAGCACCATCAGCAAGCTACCTGATGGCAACAGCTATCCCAGCGGCGGCGCACCTATCTATAAGGACGTTGCTGACGCTTCAGGCGATCCGTCCCTGTCCGATTTGGCCTTCCATTACTGGGCTACCAACCTGCGTCCCGATCTTTACGATCCGACGAACGGCAAGTTCGTGCCGGCCTATCTGCACGACAAGACCACCGGGGTGATCACCGCGACACCTAGCAAGTCCACGACGACGGTCTCCACGACCAACAACATCGACAACGAGATCTACTTCAATCCGGCCAACGATCCGGCGACGTGGCCACACATGTCGCAGTACCTGATTGGCCTGGGCGTGGATGGAACGCTGAACGCTTCGACGGATACGGACTGCTTGGTATCCACCAGCTCAGATGCCTGCGGCCTGCGCAAGGGAACGACGACCTGGCCGACTCCCAGTGCGGCGGCGAACAGCAACGCAGGTGAAGCGCAGAACATCGACGATACATGGCATGCCGCGTTGTCCGGTCGAGGCCAGTTCTTCAGCGCCCGCAGCCCCGCAGATCTGATCAATCAGCTATCCAATGTGCTGAGCAGCATCAGCGCGCGCAACTCGCCCTCCATCACCAGCGCGCTCAACGTGGGTGTACTGACAGCCAATTCGCTGGGCTTCAGCACGGGTTACAGCTCCAGTGACTGGAGTGGCAGCTTCCTGGCGAACCTGGTCAATTCCGACGGCACGTTGGGGGCTAACTTCTACGACGCGGGAGCCGACCTCACGGCAGCGGACCCGACCAAGCGCAACATCCTCACTGCGACGCAGAACTCGGACGGCACCTTTACCGGCATCACGTTCGGCACATTCAGCAGCCTGGATTCAGCCGGACAGACTCTTATTAGCGGTACTCCGGCCAGCAACGGCACGAAGGACACCGGCCAGGCGCGCGTGGATTACCTCACCGGTGTACGTACGCTGGAGGCCAGCCAGACCGGTGGCATCTTCCGCAACCGCAGTTCGGTGCTGGGCGCGATCATCAACTCGCAGGTCGAATACGTGGCCTATCCGGCGGACGGTTACCGCGATACGTGGCCGTCCGGATCGGCCGAGGCGACCGCCATCACGGCGGATGCAACAGATTGCGCGACCAAGACGCCTTTGACCTGCCATACGTATGAGGCCTTCATCCAGAACAACCTCAGCCGTAGGCCTACCGTCTACGTGGGCGCCAACGACGGCATGATGCATGCGTTCGATGCCACATGGACCACCGACAGCTCCGGCAACATGATCAAGACGTCGACGTCGGGTACCGAGCTGTTTGCCTATGTGCCACGTTCGGCCTATGGCAACCTGGGCGAGATCACCTTCAACGGCAACACCACCACCGACTTCAAGTTTGCACCGACGGTGGATTCCACGCCGATCACGCGCGACGTGTTCTTCTCCAAGAGTTCGACGACAAAAGGCTGGCACACCATCCTGGTGGGAGGGCTGCGCCTCGGTGGCCGTGGTATTTATGCGATCGACGTCACCGACCCAACCAGCGTGGGTACCGGGCAGGTGCTGTGGGAATTCAATGCCGACATGGCGGATGTTGCGTCGTGGTCGGACTGGATGACCACAACTACGTCCAATCCGGGCGGCTCTCCGGCCAATCTCGGCTTCACTTATGGCCAGCCCAATATCGGCCGATTGAGCGATGGCCACTGGGTGGTGCTGGTACCGGGTGGCTACTTTCCTGACTGCACGGTGTCCAATGACGCCTTGCCGAACTGCAAGACCCCATCGGCTGCGGGCAATGCGTTCAGCTCGCTGTTCGTACTGGATGCGGAAACCGGCAAGCTCATCCGCGAACTCAAGACTTCGGATGACACTACGGATTCGGGCAAGGGGCTTTTCAGCCATGGCTTGGCCACACCTGTCCTCGGCGACTACGACGACGACCAGGTCGATGATGTTGCTTTCGCTGGCGATCTGGACGGCAATCTGTGGCGCTACGACCTCACGGATCCCAATCCGGCCAACTGGAGTGTGACGCTTCTGTTCAAGCCAGATACGGCCGGTAACCAGCCCATCACCTCGATGCCGCGACTGTTCCCTGACCCGGTGACCAACCGCTTCATCGTGGTGTTCGGCACAGGCAAGTATCTGGGCTCGAACGACAAGAGCAGTTCGGGCGTGGCCACCCAGTCGGTGTACGGCATTCGCGATACGGCGGGTACCAAGGCGCGTTCCGGCCTGGTATCGCAGACGTTGAGCGAACTCAAGGCGGACGATGGCTCGACCATTGCGCGCGGCCTGACCAATAACGCCGTGCCGTCGACAAAGGATGGCTGGTACTTCGACCTCAATGTCGTGGCTGGCGAGCGCGTGGTGGTGACGCCGACGGCATTGTTCGACACAAATCGCGCGATCATCACGACACTGATTCCTGGCACGACGGATATCTGCAGCGGCACCGTGCAGGGTGCGTTGATGGTGGTCGATGCGACGACCGGCGGCGGCGCGGCAGGCATCAGCCAGCCGGTGGTGGGTGCATGGGCAGGGCAGGGCATCACGGTGGTCGGTGGCCGCGTGAACAATCCTCCGACCAGCGGTGGGTTGCCGGTGGCTTCCGCAGTTGGCGGCGGCAAGAAGCTGATTCCTGGCCTCACCTTCACCAACGGCAACGGCCTGTCGATCGACGATGCCATCTGGCGTCGCCGCTCGTGGCGCCAGCTGATCAATAGCCAGTAAAAGGGGCGCATACATGCAACGCAAACGCGGCTATACGTTGGTGGAGTTGATGATCGTGGTGGCGGTGATCGCTCTTCTCGCGGCGATCGCCGTACCGTCTTACCTGCGCTACAGCTATCGGGCCAGGCGAGCTGACGGTCAGGAAGTGCTTCTTCGCGTCGCAAATGCACAGGAGCGCTATTACTCGACGGCCAACCACTATGGGTCTCTTCAGGAGATCGGGTTCAACGACCCCCAAGGATCCAACAAGGGGTATTACTCGGTCACGTCGGTTCCCGCATCCGGCAGCACTTCCCAGACATTCACGGCGACGGCGGGGCCACTGGGGCCGCAGGCCAAGGATGATTGTGGCAGTCTCGCCATCAACAACGTCGGCAACAAGACGTCTGCAAACACAACGACCAATGGCAGTTGTTGGTAATGGACATGAAGATGCAGCCATCACGCCAACATGGGTTCAACATCATCGAGCTGATGATTACGGTTTTCGTGATGGCGATTCTTGCAGCCATTGCGGTGCCGAATTTCCGCAATGTCATTCAGCGGGGCGACGTGAGCGCCGCCAGCAACGCATTGTTGGCGGATCTCGCCTACGCTAGGGGCGAGGCGGTTACGCGAGGTACCGTCGTGTCCATCTGTCCATCGACGGATGGGCAGAGCTGCGTGGACTCCAGCGCGGCCTACGGATCGGGCTGGATTGTTTACACCTACACCGCTGGCAAGGCTGTCGCGAACACCAAATACAGTTCGGTGGCGAGTGACGGCAACCTCCTGCTGCGCTACACCACTGCACGACCCAATGCTTCCGTCACTGCCAGCAGCACGTCCGTGCTTAGCGTCGGTCAACAGGGGCAGTTGCTGCCCGCGGGTACGACGCTGACCTTCACCACGTGCTTCCAGCAGAACGCCAGCAGCACTCCGGTCAACACGATGGCCGTGCCGGGCGCCGTGCTTAACGTGAGTGCCACTGGCAGCGTCGTCAACAAGTCATTGGCATCGGGCGGAAGCTGTACGTAACTGGCCGCGGATCGCCACCATGGTGGCGATCCGGTCCTTCGAAGGTGCGGTGCGCATTCGCGGCGTAGTGAGCATTCCTGGACTCAGGTGGTTTCCCCCTGAGGTCGCGCGACTCTTTGTCTGCATCCCATGGTCGTGAATTCTCCGCGGCAGCGTGCCGCACCCCTTTGATTGAGTCATCGATCGCGGCATCGCCCCGCGTCGTTCGTCAGCTTTTCGCGTCCGCTCGTCGGGGCATGCGTTGATTGGCGACGCTCGCAACATAGAGTTCTTCCACCCGAGTGGGAGAACCGGTCATGGATGGCCATAGCAAGCAGCGAGGCGTCTCGCTGATCGAAGTACTTGTCGCGGTATTCGTGTTCAGCGTTGGACTGGTCGGGATGGCCGGGCTGATGGTGATGGCGGCGAGATCAAGCCAGTCGGCTTACCTGCGGACGCAGGTCGCGTTTCTCGCCAACAACATGGCCGAGCGCATGCGCGCCAATCCCATCGGGGTGTGGAGCGGCAGCTACAACGGCAATGGTTATCCGATCAATGGAAGCGCGATGGCGTGCGACGCCGTCAAGCCGTGCGGGCCGGTCGACGTGGCGTCGCGCGACAAGCTGCTATGGAGCCAGTTGCTGGGAAGCCAGCTACCCGGCGCAAGCGCAACCATCCAATGCAAGGGCATGAGCGAGGTCGGCTTCAATCCGGTCAGCCGACTGGGACGAAGGCCACCTTATGGTGGCAGCTGCGCGATGTCGGTCACCTGGGTCGAACGTGGCGCAGGGGACCGTGAGCATGCCAGCGCCGCCAAGCAGGTCTTCACCTGGGCGTTTCAGCCATGAGCGCGCGAGCTTCTGTAGCGCGGCAGGCCGGTGTTTCGCTGATCGAGCTGATGGTGGCCATGGTCCTTGGTTTGCTGGTGGCGGCCGGCATCATCAATGTCTTTCTGTCCACCTCGTCCAGCTACCGTGCACACAATCAGCTTGCGCAGGTTCAGGAGACAGGTCGGTATGCCGTCGAGCGCATGGCCGAAGACTTGCGCATGGCCAATGCACAGTTCTGCACCGGCACGGGCGGCATAGCTTCTGAAGGTGGCGCGGGCATCTACCTCGATGGACTGCGTGCTCCAGTGGTCTACGCCAGGAACCTTGCGGCCGCGATCAACACGAAAGACCTCACTACGCGCTGGGGCCAGACTTCGGGCAGTAATACCTATCCGCAGGCACCCACGGCACCCTATGCGTTGCCATCGTTCTTGTGGATGCGCGGATACGACTGCGACGAAAAAAACTGCAAGCCGGTCACGCCGCCGACATCGTTCCTTCCCGCCATGGGCAGGCAGGCCGACAATCGTGTCGTGGGCAGCGGCGTACTGACGTTGCGCTACGTCGACCCCGCTCGCGGTTGGACGTTGGGTGGCGGCAGCTATGTGGTCACCGAACCGACTAGCGGCGCCGTTACTTCGATCCACGTGGCGCCATCCGCTGGCGAGCCGGCGTTGAGTGAGTTCGAATCGGCTCATCTGGCGCTGTTGGCGGACTGTTCCGGGTCGCAGGTGTTTGCCGTCAATGGCAACCCCGATTTCGTTCCCGATGCGAATCTCAACTTTGCCGCGCCTGTTGTGCGTCATGCGAAGTCACCGCTTCGCTTGTTCGACTTCAACACGGACTTCGTCGTGGTGACGTATTACCTGAAGGTCATCGCCAACGACGACGGCACGACGACGGGTGCCTTGATCCGCAAGGACAAGGGTAGCGATCAGGAAATCGTGCGAGGCGTCGAGCGTCTCGACTTCCTGTATGGCGTTGAGGACAACAATGGCAACACGCGCTACCTGTCGGCCGGTGAAGTGGATAGCAATGCAGGGGGATCCATTGCTTGTCCTCCTCCTGCACCGTTGCCATTGCCGACAGATCCGGGGTGCCTATGGCGGGCAATCAAGAGTATCGAAGTCCACCTCTTGGTGAGTGCAGAGATGCCGCTCTACACCTTGACGCCCAGCGAGCAGATGTTCGCGTACCAGCTGGATGGCATTGCCGAGCCTGCCGCGCCCGATGCACCGGGCCGGCGGGTAACACCCCGCGCACAAGGCTTCCTCAGCCAGAAGGTGAGGCGTGAGTTCGTCGCGCTGGTTTCGGTGCGTAACTACAACCCCTGACCTGCACGTCGGTGGTTGAATCAACGTGAATGCAGGAAGCATCATGGTTCGACAGGCAGATATTCAAGTCACGGGAAAGCCATCCAGCCGCCAGCAGGGCGCCGTGCTGGTGGTCGCGCTGATCATCCTTATCCTTCTCACGCTGCTGGGCGTTGCGGCGGCCAATCGCTCGCTGCTGCAGGAACGCATGGCTGGCAGCCTGCGCAACGCGCAGCTCGCCGAGATGGGGGCGGAAGCCGCACTGCGCGGAGCGGAATGGCGATTGTGGACGGCAAGTGTCACGGCATCGAACTTACGCTGTGGCACGGACATCCTGACGGACTGCTATCCCTACGACCCTTCCGAATCCACTCTGACACCCGTGGGTGTCTTTCGAAACAGCACGGGTTGGATCGCTGGATACGGCACCGAATACAACACAGGCCGTGGCGGCATGGATTTCACCAATCCATCGACGAATTTCGCCAATGCCGCGCTGGCACGCAATCCTCGCTACGTCATCGAAGACCTGGGACCGGAATTGCCATCGGGCACGATGGGCCAGCATGAATCCGGCGCTACCGGCACCGACATCGCCGACTATGGCTCGACGACGCGCCACGTGTATCGCATTACGGCGCGATCCACCGGCGGCAGCGAAGACATGGTGCGGGTCCTGGAAAGCACGTTTTCGGCAAAGGGCGACTGAAAGGAGTTCATATGCGCTCGATGAAGACATCGGCCATGGCGGCGATCGCCTTTTGGATGCAGGCCACGGGATTGGTGGCAGGAACGGTGGATCTCTCCGCTACGCCGCCTGATCTCACGCCTGCCGTGGCTCCCAACATCATCCTTACCTACGATGATTCGATCAGCATGCTTGAGGGATTTGTTCCCGGCTACATCGGTGAGGGTGAGGCGCGTTATGGCGCAAATTCTGGGTACATCACCGATTTGCGAAGCGGAGCGCGTATCTGCGGATGGTTCAGTGCCGATGGCATGAAGGGCATCCATCCATGGAATTTTTCACCAGCCTTCAACACGCTGTATTACGACGAGAGCCAGACGTATGCCGTTCCAAAGAAAAGGGATGGCACCGACATGGACCCTGGAAGCTTCACTGCCGCCTGGAGTGATGGCATCGCCGCCAATACCGGCGGCTCGCGAACTACCCGCAATTTGTCCAGCAACTACGCGATCACCTGGTCGGGCGGCAATACGCCAAAGCCGGACAACATCTACGCGGCGGATGCCAGTCATGCGGCCTCTACCAGCTGCAATCCGGCGAGCGGGTACATGCCGTTTCCCTTTACCGATCCGAACGGCGGCAATCCGCACGCTTTTTTCTACCGCTTCACGGGCGACGCGGGGAATCCCTACGATTTGCTGGATCCGAGCAAATACGTAGCCGTCGATGTATCCCGGCTGGGCGCCGATCAGCAGAAAAATTTCGCCATCTGGTATGGCTTCTATCGCACGCGCAACCATGCCGCGCGATCGTCACTTGGCTTGGCGCTCACCAGCGTCCCCAAGACCGTGCGCATGCAATGGCAGCGTCTGAGCACGGGCCTGTTGAGCAACTCGTCCGCAATCAGGCCCCTTTCGGATGAGACGCAGTACAAGGCGCTGATCGATTTCATCTACGCCAGCCAACCTTCCGGTGGCACGCCCACGCGCGGGGCAATGACCCGGGTTGCCAATTATTTTGGGGCATCCAACAGGGCTGCCGCGGAGAACAATCCCTATTTCGACATTGGCTCCGGCAAGGAGTTGAGTTGTCGTCGCAACTACAGCCTGCTGGTGACGGACGGCGGCTGGAAAGATGACGGTGGTTTCACCGGCAAATGGGCCGACCTCGGTGCCGGTGGTTCGAGCACGCCCGTGCCTGCCAACCCCGATCAACGTCAGGCGACCCTTCCGGATGGGCGCCGGTACGATCCCGCGTCTCCTTCGGCCACCATCTACGGCGGCGGGCCTTCGCAGGGCAATCTTTCGGGCTTCGCGGATGTCGCGTTTCATTACTGGGCGACGGACCTGCGTCCCGATCTGCCCAACAATGTCGTCCCGTATCTTCCCGACCGTTCCACCGGAGTAACCGGCACCCTGATTACCACCGCCATCGGAAGCGATCCGAGGACGCTTCCTGAGGAGGTCTACTTCAATCCGGCGAACGACCCCGCCACCTGGCAGCATCTGGTGCAGTTCGTGGTCGCCTTTGGCCTGGGCGGGCAGCTGAGTTTTCCGGACGATCTGACGGCACTGCGCAAGGGCGGCAAGACATGGTCCGACTGGGCGACCAGTCCTAACAACGAAAATACCGACACACCGGCCAAGACCGACGACACGTGGCATGCCGCCATCAACAGCCGCGGCGCGTTGTTCAGCGCCCGCAGTCCGCAACAACTGGTCGACCAGATCAAGGGAGTGATCAACAGCGTTGTGGCGCGCAATGGATCGGCGGCGGCAGGGGCCATCAGCGCGACGGTGCTGGGCGGAGGTGCTTCGTATTTCCGCACCGGTTTCAGCAGCGATGACTGGAGCGGTAGCGTGCAGGCAATGGGCCTGGACGAATCGGGCAACCTTGGCGCCACGCTGTGGAGCGCCGGTACCTTGCTGGATGCGCGCGTGTCGGGTGCCAATGACCGGGTCATATTGACCAGTACCGCGTCGGGCGCGGGGCATGGCGCGGCATTCATGGGCCTCGGCGTTGTCGATGCCATTCATGCCGTTGACCCGGCATTCGGCGTGGGCACGGTGGCCAATGACCGTCTGAACTGGATTCGTGGAGAACGCACAAAAGAGGGAACGCAATTCCGCCAGCGCGGCTCGGCGCTGGGCGCGGTGGTGAACGCGCAGGCGGTGTACCTGGCGCGTCCCATCAGCGGATATCGGGATGCATTTCCTCCCAGGCGCAGCCAGCCCAGTGTGGCAGCGCCGGAGATGGCCAAGGCTCCGGATGGTCGCCTGCTTCACAGCTACGAGCAGTTCGTGGCCGATCATCTCAAGCGTGCGCCGACCCTGTATGTCGCCGCCAACGACGGGATGTTGCACGCCTTTGATGCCACGGTGGAAGGCATTGCCTCGACCCGGATCGACTTGCCTTCGCAGCCCGGCCGGGAGCGGTGGGCCTACGTGCCCCACGCCGTCTATGGAAACTTGCGAAGCATGAGCGCGCTTGCCGGTTTCCAGTACACGCCGACGGTGGACGGAACGCCTGTGGTTCGCGATGTGTTCTTCAGCGAAGGCAGCCAGATGGGCTGGCACAGCCTGCTGGTCGCCGGCCTGCGGCTGGGCGGGCGGGGCGTTTATGCGCTCGATGTCACCGATGCGGACGCAAGCGAGGACGGCAACGACACGGCGAGGGGACCGGCTGGCAAGGTGCTATGGGAGTTCAGCCATGTGGCGGGCAGCACGGAGGAAGCCACTGTCAACCTTGGGTATACGTTTGGACGTCCGAACGTAGGACGCCTGTCTAACGGAGAATGGGTCGTTCTCGTGCCTGGGGGTTATTTTCCCGATGGAGAAACGGATCCCGCAGCGTCAAGCAACGCCAGTTCGCTGTTCGTGCTCGATGCCCGGACCGGCGCGCTGCTCAGGGAGTTGCGCACACCTACCAGCGGTGGTGGCTCCAACATCGTCAGCTACGGGCTGACCAGTCCGGTGCTGGGTGACTACGACGGTGACCAGATCGATGACGTGGCGTTTGCTGGCGATCTGGTCGGCAACCTGTGGCGCTTCGACTTGAAGGATGAAAACCCGGCGAACTGGAAGGTGGACCTGCTGTTCAAGCCGGCAGCCGCCGGCGACCGGCCCATCACCGTCATGCCGCGGCTATTTCCCGAGCCGGGCACGAAAAACCTGATCGTCGTCTTCGGCACGGGCAAATACCTTGGCAGCAGCGACAACGTCATTGACGCCTCAACCAAGGTGCAAGCCATCTATGGCATCCGCGATCCGGGCGTGGCGAATGCCGCACCGGTGATCGAGGGGAGAACACCCATGGTCGAACAGACACTGTACGAACAGGGCAACGTGCGCGGACTGACCACGCGCGCCGTACCCGCGACGACACCGGCGGGTGATCGTATCGGCGGCTGGTTCGTGCTTCTAAACATCGTGGATGGCAGCGGGCAACCGACCAATCAGGGCGAACGTGTGGTGGTGGATGCCACGGCCCTGTTCGATAGCAATCGCGCCGTCATCACCACCTTGATCCCCCAGAAGTCCGATCCGTGCAATCCGGCGCCGCAGGGAGCCGTGCTGGTTGTCGACGCAGCGACAGGTGGCGCCGCCAAGGGCGTCGGCTTCGGCACCGTGGATGGCTGGAATGCCAACTTCGCGCAGGCCGGTGCACGCATTACCAATGCACCCACGGGAGGCTATTTGCCGGCGGCGGTCAGCGTTGGCGGTGGCCAGGTCTACCTGCCGGGCGTAACGCTGGCATCCGATGGCAGCACCGTCTCCTTTGGCGACGATCTATGGCGCCGTCGTTCATGGCGGGCGCTGATCGACGGGCAATGACCAGGGAGCACGAGGTGAACCAGGGACGAGGTTTTAGCTTGATCGAGCTGATGGTTGTCGTCGCCATCATTGCCATCATCGCCGCGGTGGCGATTCCTTCCTACGGCCGCTATGTGTTTCGCGCGCGGCGCGCCGATGGCCAGGCCTTGCTGATGCACATTGCCAATGCACAGGAACGCTATTACGCGGTGAGTCATCGCTATGGCGACCTGCAGGTGATCGGCTTCTCGGCGACCACCACCGCCATGTCGGAGGCTGGCCACTATATGGCGCACGTCGAGCTTGGCGATGACCACGGTGCCGGCCAGTCGTACGTAGCGAAGGCGGTGGGGCAGGGAGCGCAGGCGGGCGACGCGTGCGGTGATCTTTCGATCGACGACACGGGCAACCGTTCGCCTGCCTCGACGGACACATCCCGCAACAGCAATGGGCGGTGCTGGTGATGAAGCGGTCCCATGTGGCTGACGGTGTGACCTTGATCGAGCTCCTAGTTACCGTGGCCGTACTGGCGATCCTTGCCATGGTGGCAACGCCCGAACTGCGCAGCCTTTGGTTCAACCATGAGGTGAATACGGCGTTGAATGCGTTGCGGGGCGACCTGGCCTATGCGCGACAGGAGGCTGTACAGCGCGGGACGTCCGTATCGCTGTGCCCAGGCAACGGCACACGCTGTTCGCAGGGCGCGTCCTATGACGAAGGCTGGATCATTTACACCAGCACGGATGGCAGCGCGGCCGATGTTTCCTTTGATGAATCCATTGCGCAACTGAGGTTGCTGAAGCGCGTCACGCGCCAGGGAAATGTCGCGCTACGTGCTGCCGATGGCAATCGAGTGACCTTTGGCCCACAGGGCCAACTCAAGGCAGTGGAGGGACGCAGCGAACAGTCGTGGCGCGTATGTATGCGAAACGCCAAGGCCGTGGATGGTGCGTCGACCTCAGCCGTGATTGGTTTCGAACTCGTGTTGAATGGCATGGGCAGTGTGCAACAGCGTCGGCTGGCCGAGGGCGAAGCCTGCGATCCATCGCCCTGAGTGGAGGTCACTTGCCGATGGACGACAGGCGATGCCATAAGCCGGAGTGGCGACGAGTCGATTGCTCCGCAGCCTGCGTGAGAACTTCTTCCGTGCCCAGCAGGCTGAACCACTTACGCGCGCGTGTGATGCCGGTATACAGCAGTTCCCGCGTAAGCACCGGACTCCATGCGGCAGGCAGTACGAGTGCGGCATGATCGAACTCGGAGCCTTGCGATTTGTGCACCGTCATGGCGTAGACGGTTTCGCGCTCGCCCAACCTGGAAGGCAGGACGAAGCGGATGCGCGTGCGCTTGTCGTCACCTTGTCCCGGAACCTCGAACGCCACGCGCAGATGCCATGCACCGCGGCCGTCGGGCAGGCGCAGCGCGATACCGACGTCTCCGTTCATCAGTCCGAGGTTGTAGTCGTTGCGCGTGACCAGCACGGGACGACCTTCGTACCATTCGTGACTCGCATCGACGAGCCCTTCCTTCTGCAGGATGCTGCTGATCTGCCGGTTGAGCCCCTCGGTTCCGAAGGGACCTTGGCGTAACGCGCAGAGCAGCTGGAAGCTGCCGAAGGCCTGGAGCACGCCGCGCGCCCAGGCCTCGAATGCGGCGGCATCGGCATGCGCCGCCGGCCGGTGGTGCCGCAGCCATTCCAGGTAGTGGCGATAACCATGCGGTTCGATGCCATCGGGCCGAATGGCAAAGTGCGCGCGACCTCCATTGAGGACGAGTTCGGCCAATCGTTTCGTATCGGCCGTAGCATCCCCCCATGCAATATCGGCATGCGCCTGCGCAAGCAGCTGGCGCGTGCGCACCGCGTTGCCCTGGTTCACGTGTTGGGCGAGCAGGCCGATTCCGCTGTCGGGACCGAAGCGATGGCTCTGGCGCAGCATGGCGACGTGCTGGTCCAACGCAAGCGCATCGTTGCGCACCCAGGTATCGACCTGATCGCCACTGGTTTGCCGCAACCAGTTCGCGGTGTCCTCGCTGTAGTGGCCCGCTTCCGCTCGTTGGCAAAGATCGCCCAGCACCGCGCCGGCTTCGACGGAAGACAACTGGTCCTTGTCACCCAGCAGGATCAGGCGCGCATCGTCGGGCAGGGCGTCGAGCACGGCCGACATCATTTCCAGGTCGATCATCGATGCCTCGTCCACGACCAGCACGTCCAGGTGCAGCGGATTGCTGCGGTCATGGCGAAAGTGGCGCGTGTCAGGCCGCGCACCGAGCAGCCGATGCAGCGTATCCACCTGGCTCGGGATGCTGTCGCGCACATGGTCGTCCACGTCCAGCTGTGCGATCTGCGTTCCGATTGACGATTGCAGTCGGGCCGCCGCCTTGCCGGTGGGGGCGGCCAGACGGATACGCAACGGCCGCGCTGCATCCTTGCGGTGCAGGGTCTGCAACAAGCCCAGCAGGCGCACGACCGTGGTGGTCTTGCCGGTACCGGGACCGCCGGTGATGACGGTGAATGCGCTGCGCGCGGCGAGCGCGCACGCCACGCGTTGCCAGTCGGGAGCACCGTTGGCGGGCGTGGGAAACAGGCGGGAAAGTTGCTCTTGCAGATGCGCGAGCGTGTCCGCCGTACGTGCCAACCGGCGACTGATGGCCAGCGCGACTTGTTGCTCATGGTTCCAGTAGCGGCGCAGGTAAAGCCGGCTGCCATCGAGTACCAGCGGTGTCTGGCGTTGCGTGGCATCGCCCGCATGGGCGAGCAGGAGCGATGATTCCAGGGTCAGCGGATCGCCGGCGACGGCCGCGACCTGCGTCCGCCATGCTGGCGGCCATCCTGCTTCGTCGGCTATCGATGGCCATGCGGACAGGTCCATGCACAAATGGCCGTCCGCCTGCTGTCGGCTGGTCAAGGCGCCCAGCAGAAGCAGCACCTCGGGTGCACGCGCGTCTTCGGAAGCCAGGAGACGGGCAAACGCCACGTCCAGAGGACGCAACCATCCGCGCTCGATCGCAGGCTCGATGGAGGCCATGCGGGCATCAGGCTGCATGCGCGTGTGCTCCCTGGGCAAACAGGCGGTCCATGGCATCGATCAAGGCGAAAGGCAGGCGCTCTCGGTGCACACCATAGCCCTGGCCATCGACGCCGCGCAGATACAGGTAAGCCACGCCACCCATGTGTCTTTCGTAGTCGTAGTGCGGAAGGCGCGCGCGCAGCTGGCGATGGAGCGCAAGCGTATAGAGGGCGTACTGCAGGTCGTAACGTTCGCGCAGGATCGATTCGCGCATGGCCGTGTCGGCATAGGCGCTGGCGTCATTGCCGAGCTTGTTCGATTTGTAGTCGATGACGTAGTAACGCCCTTGATGCTCCACTACCAGATCGATGAATCCCTTGAGCAGGCCATGGATGCGTTCGGCCATCAGCGGCGGCCGCGGTGATCCGCCCAGCGTATGCGTGGTGACCAGCTGATCCAGCGCGAGCGTGTCGACCCGCCTGGCCTCGAACCAGAATTCCATTTCGGCGTAATAGCCGTCCAAATCGGCGAGGCTGGCCGTTGCGTCGTCCGCAAGAGTGAGCGGTGTGCGCAGCAGCGTCGGAAACCAGCGTGACAGCAGATCGATCTCGGATTGCCATCCGCGTCGCTGGCAACGGCGGGCGATTTCAGCAATCAGAGGTGTCGGATCGGCCGCGACGGCGGCGAAACCTTCGGCTGCCGACCATTCCAGCAAATCGTGAAGGAAGGTGCCTGGCTCGGCGCCAGCGCGGAAAGCGTGGATGCCTTCGGGCTGCGCGGTGGACGGAGCGATGAGTGGAGGCTGCTCGCTGTCCAGTTCGGCCAGCACATCCTGTTCCGGGGTTTCGGGGGCGGGCGAGGGCAGTGCTTCATCAGACACCTTGAGTGAACTGTAGCTGGCCACCCACCACCGTTCCTGGGCGGAGCCGGTGTAGTTGCGAGCCTCCCACAATGGCGTGATGTCTCCACCGGTGGGTTCCAGCGGACGGGCATCCGGCATACCAAGGACTTCGATGTGCATGCCGGCATGGTCGCCGCGCAGTTCGCGCAGCTGTTGCTTCAACTCGCCTGCCTGGATGACCTGACCACCGGACAGCACGTGACCGAACGCGGATTTGTGCAGGGATGGCGTCTTGCTGTTGCCCGACTTGCAACACGCGATGCCTAGCCAGCACGCGTAGCGGGCGCGTGTAAGCGCCACGTACAGCAGGCGCAAGTCTTCCTGCAGGCGTTCGCGGTCGGCCAGGGTGCGGGCCGCATCGTCGGCGCGCAGGTCCATGCGCACTTCGCCGTTGGCGTCGTGCCAGCTGAAACTGTCGTCCGCCTTGATCTCGCGGGCCGAGCACACGAATGGCAGCAGCACCAGCGGATATTCGAGTCCCTTGGACTTGTGGATGGTCACGACCTTGATCAATTCGGCTTCGCTTTCCAGTCGTACGACCTGCTCGTCCGCCGTGTCGGCGTGGCCATCGGCTATCGCGGCCATCTGGGCGGAAAGATGGCGAATCAGCGCGTGCTCGCCGTCGAGGCTCGATGCCGCATGCTGAAGCAATTCGGCCAGGTGAAGCAGGTTGGTCAGCGCTCGCTCACCGTCCAGTCGCGACAGCAGGCGCGCAGGCAAATCGAACGCATGCAGCAGATCGTGCAGCATGGCCAGCACGCCGTGTCGCCGCCATGTGTCATGCAACTGGCGAAAGCGTTCGCCGCAGGCTTCCCAGTGCTGTTCGTCCACGTTGAGACGATCCAGCTCGGCATCGCTCTGTCCCAGCGTTGGCGTTGCCATCGCAGCGCGCATGGCGCGATCGGAGCCCGGTGCGGCGCACGCCTGGAGCCAGCGCAACAGGTCGCCTGCCTCAGGAGAGGCATAGACAGAATCCCGATCCGACAGGTAAACGCTCTTGAGCCCTCGCCGACGCAACTCATCGCGCACGCGCCGGGCCTCCGTGCCGCTGCGCACGAGGATCGCGATGTCGCTGGCCCGCAGCGGTATCAGTTGTCCGTCTTCCACCGCAAATCCGCAGCGGCCTTCCGCTGCGGCGGATAGCCATTGCGCGATATGGGCAGCGGCATGCTGCGCCATCACGTGCGTATAGGCCGAACCACTGATGGGCTCGTCGCTTTCCGATACCGCCAACGACACCGGCGGCAGCGGTTGTCCGTCAAGCACGAGTCGATCGTGGCGACCACGCGCCTTTACCGGCTGAAACGGCAGGGCATCGTGTCCGAAAGCGAATGCGCCCTCGGGATGTCGGTCGGCATGTTCGAATACGCGATTGACGGCATCCACCAAGGGCTGGGTCGAACGATAATTGGTGTCGAGCGTCCACGTCGGTTGTTGCGCGCTTTCCCTCGCGCGCAGATAGGTGTGGATATCGGCGCCGCGGAAACCGTAGATGGCTTGCTTGGGGTCACCGATCAGCAGCAGCCCGGTGCCTGCGCGTCGCGCATAGATGGTGCGGAAAATGCGCCACTGCAGTGGGTCCGTGTCCTGGAATTCGTCGATGAGCGCGACCGGATACTGCCGTGCGATGGTATCGGCCAGCCGGGTTCCCGAGGCGCCGTGCAACGCATGGTCGAGGCGTTGCAGCATGTCGTCGAAACCCATCAGGGCGCGCCGCTGTTTCGTCTGCTCCAGTCGCTCGGACACCCAGCGCAACGCCTGGGACAGCACGGCCGGTTCCTGCGTATCGAGTTGTGATTGCAGGTCCGCGCACTGTTCGATGGCCACGAAGGCTGGGTGCGCCAGTGTCTGGGCGTTCTTGTTGAGGGCGGCGGTGAGCGCACCCTGTGCATAGCGCTGCAGCAGATCGCGACTGGCGGGTCCACCTTGCGACCACGCACGCAGTGCAACGAGATGCTCGGTGATGGCTTCCGGCGGCATCTTCCGCGCATTGAGCGCACGCGCCGCCACCGCTTTGGCAAACATCGCCTCGATGGTCTCGACATCGTCGCGCCAGAGCGTACGTGCGCGCTCCTCGGCAAGGCGCGCGGCCTCCACCTCGCTGCGCAGGCGTGTCATCACCTGCGCGGGGGGAGGAAGTGGCTTGCCATCGAGGCGCAGATGGTCCGCATGCTGGCGCAGCAGGGGGCGAAGCGCCTGCTGCAGCTGGGCGGGATTTTTCCACCAGCGCGAAACCAGTGCGGCGCCGGTGCCATCGAGCGGGAAGAAATGGTTGCGCCAGTAGTCACGCACCGTCTCGGCGAGCAATTCGCTTTCGTCGGCATCGGTGTCCTGCACGAAGGGATGGCCACTGTCGAAAGCATGCTGGCCAAGCATGCGCTGGCACCACGCATGGATCGTGTGGATGGCGGCCTCGTCCATCCATTGCGCCGCCAGTTCGAGCTGGCGCGCAGCCTGGGCGCGCTCATCCTCGCCGGGATAGGTTGCGATGAGTTCGCGCAGGAAATCGTCGGGCGCGATGCGGCCGCGGAAGGCATCGGCTGCATCAGCCAGGCGTTCGCGAATGCGCTCGCGCAGTTCCGCCGTGGCCGCTTTGGTGAAGGTGAGCACCAGGATCTGCGCGGGAAGCAGCGGCATTCCACCCGCTCCGTGCCCGAGCACGAGGCGCAGATAAAGCGCGGCGATGGTCCAGGTCTTGCCCGTGCCTGCGCTTGCTTCGATCAGCTGGATGCCTTGCAGCGGCAGCTGGAGTGGCTGCAAGGGTTGATTGGCCATCATGCGTCCTCATCCTTGCCGGCGACGTCCAGCAGTGGGCTGTAGAGCGAAAGCCACTGGCCAAAGCCACCGGCCTGCAGGGCCTCGAAGCTTGGCCACGCGCGCGCGAGATAAGCATCGTCGTCGCGTTCACCCGGGATCTTGGCGAAGGTGTTGCCTTCGTAGGCGGCCAGCGCCTGGCGGGTTGCCTTGTCTTCGTCGTCCGCCTGCAGCCATGCAAATGCCGTGCGGCGCGCAATCGGCAATGGCGCAGTCATGCCCACCCGCAAGCCATGCAGCAACGCATCGAGCAGGAACCGTGCACGCTCTGCTTCCATCGCACGCAGCACGACGCGCGCATCCATGCCCACTACTCGCGACTCCATCCGCAGGCCCTGCGCATGTGCCAGCAGGTGAATCACCCAGGCGGTAAGCAATCGGTCGTAGCGCAGCGTGCCGTTCTTCTGCAGGAGACGTCCCGTGGCGAGCTCCAGTCGCGTCAGCGTCCCGGTCGCGTTCTGGCGAATGTCGGTCAGCCAGTCTTCCACGCGTACGCCGTGGGCGGCGTATTGCAGTTCGATCTTCTCGTCGCGCAGCGGCCAGCGGTGGCAGGCGTCGAGCCATGCCGCAGCCAGTTCGCTGCCTTCGTGGGCAAGCGTCCGTTGTGCGAGTTCGCCAAATCCACCGGGCGGCAGTTGGCCTTGTCGAGCGAGCTGCTGCGCTGCGTCGGTGACTGCAGCGCCTGCATCACCGGCGCGAACGCCCGCGCGCACGATGGCGGCCGTCGCGACGTGCTGCTCCAGCGCATCCAGTACGAAGGGTTCTTCGTCCAGCGCATCCTCATCGATCCCGGCGAAATGCACCTTCAGGCGCTGGTTGAAGAACGCGCGCACCGGCTTCGAAAGAAACGCTGCAAGCGAGGTGATGCTTTCCGCCGCATCCGGCTGCCAGTCAGGCAGTGGCGACGAGGGCGCGGCGCCATCGAGGGGACGCAGGGCCTGCCGCCATTCGCTGGCATAGGTGAACAGGCGCGTATCCGCATCAGCACCGAAATAGCGCCGGCTGAAAGGCTGCAGCGGATGCACTGTGGTCATGGCGTCGAGCAGTCGCTTGCCGGCGTCTCTTTCTTCCGCCGTGTCTTGTGCTTCGTACCATCCGGCCGCGAGATAATCGCGCAGCTGGCCGACCAGCACGGAGGGCGGCAACGCGCTGTTGTCGCGTACATTCCTGCCCACCCAGCTGATGTAGAGGGCATCGCGCGCGGACACCAGCGCTTCGAGGAAGAGGTATCGATCATCCTCGCGCCGCGATCGGTCGCCCGGTCGCGCCTGCCCGGGTTGTGCCATCAGGTCGAAATCGGCCGGTGCCTGCTGCCGCGGATAGTCGCCATCGTTCATGCCGAGCAGGCACACCACGCGGAACGGGATGGCGCGCATCGGCATCAGCGTGCAGAAGCTCACGGCGCCACCCATGAAGCGTTGCGAAAGCCGGCTTTCATCCATGGCGTCCAGCCAGTGGTCACGGACGATTCCCAGCGGCAGCGGCAACGAGAAGCTGCCTTCCGCACAGGCATCGCGCCATGCATCCAGTGCGTCACCCAGGCGAGTGAGGCGGTCGCTGTCGGCCGGATCGTCCGCGTCGAAGAAATCCTGCAGCAGCGCATGCAGCCGCGCGTGCCATGCCTCTGGCGTGGCCGCTTGGCGCAGGGCGTGCCAGTAGGCTTCGAGCTGGTCGAGCAGTTGCGTGAGCGGGCCGACCAGCGCGGCGTCCAGGCCACCAACTTCATCGTAAGGGGCGATGCCTTGCCATGCGGCACCATCGCCTGTCGCATAGCCAAGCAGCATGCGGCGAAGACCGAAACGCCAGCTGTTCTGCTCGATGCCCGGCAGATCCAGGCTCCGTTTCTGTTCGCTGTCCAGGCCCCAGCGGATACCGGCACCTTCGATCCAACGACGCAGGATGGGAATGCCCGCGCTATCGATGTTGAATCGGCGACGCAGCGCGGGCACGTCGAGCAGGTCCAGCAGGTTGCTGACGGCGAAGCGCGAATCGGGCAGCGAAAGCAGATGTTCCAGCGCGACCATCAGCGGTACGGCGCCGCGCGTCGGCTGGTCGGCCACCGAGTAGGGCAGGTGGCGCGAGTCGTCCGGCGTGATGCGTCCAAACACGGCCTGCACGTGGGGCGCATAGGCCTGGATGTCCGGCACCATCACGATGACGTCGCGTGGCGACAACGGCACGCCATCGCGCTCGGCCCGCTCGAACATGGCCAGCAGCTGGTCGTGCAGGATTTCCACTTCGCGTTGCGGACTGTGCGCCACCTGGAAGCGGATGGAATGATCGAGCGCCCGCCAAGGCTTGCGTTGCGCCGCTTCGGAAGGCAGTGGTTCGAGGTCGAGGATGGACTGCTGGACCTGCCGTAGCATCGTGCCGCCATCGGTATCGATGAAGACGTCGATGCTGCGATTCCACTGGCTGAACTGCTGGCGATACTGTTCGGGGCGATCGAACGCATCGAGCAGGCGGATGTAGTCGCGACCCTGTCTTCCCCATGCAGCCAGCAGTGGATGGGCGTGCAGGTGGAGGTCTTCGTAGCGGGGCTCGCTGGGTTGGCCAGGCTTGGTCGCGTGGCGGCGCTGGCTGGCCTTCAGCAGTTCACGATCCTCGATGATGTCCGCCCAGTAGTGGCGGCAGGGATTGGCCACCAACAGCATCACCTGGCTGAAGCGGGCAAGGGCGGTCAGTGCTTCCAGCGTCTGCTGCGGAAGCGAGGACATGCCGAACACCACGATGCGCCGCGGCAGCGCCGCGGGGCGGCTGGAGAGGCTCGCGATACGTTCGAGAAATGCCTGGTGCACGGCGGCGCGATGGTTGTGGCGCTCATCGCCCACATCGTCCAGCAGCAGCTGCCAGAGCCGTGCCTGCCATCGCTGGTCGCCCGCCAGCGGTTGCTGGCGCGCCCGCAGATCGTCACGCAGCGTGTAGTTTCCCTTTTCCCAATCGGCGAGCCAGTCGGCACGGTAGACCTGGTACTGGTCGAACAAGTCGGCGACGCGCTCGGCCAGCTGGAAACGCTTGCGCTCGTCCGGATCGTCGCGGAGAAAATCCCGTAGCGGCGCAAAATCGGCCTCGTGCAGATGTTGCGGTAGCAGCCGGAGCAGCCGCCAGCGCAAGCGCGACTTGTCGAACGGCGAGGTCGTAGGCACCGCGTCGCGCCCCAGCACGCTGCGATAGGCCGACCACAGGAAACGGCCGGGAAGCTGCACGTCCACCGCCGCGCTGATGCCCAGGCCACCTTCGTCAGCGGGACGCGCCAAGGCCCACTTCAACCACTGGGCGATGCCATTGCTCTGGACCAGCATCAGCTCGTCTTCCAGCGGTCGCAGCGGCGCGCGTGACAGCCACGCGGTCAGCAGGTCGCGCAGGTCTTCCATGCGGTTGCCATGGATGACCATCAGGCCCGGATTGACCGGTGCCTCCAGGGGCAAGTCCAGGCTATGGCTCACGACAGGCAAGGGGCGGCTTCGCTCATGGGGGCATTTTCGCCGAGAGGGCACGGGATGTCCCGCATCTTTGCAGGGAGGCATCGCAGAAGCTGAGAACCACAGGGCGAGGGGCGTGTTGCGCCGCGCAACGGGACCTGCCCATACTCGATGGCAGGGACGTTCACTCGTATGGATGTCCAAATGCCATCGGGGACCGTCCATGCATCACCATCGCTGCGCCATCCTCCTGTTGTCCGTGTCCTTGCTGGCGGGATGCGTGGCGACCGGTGCGGCCACTCATGCCGTACCGCCGGCGGAAACCAGCCATCGGGCGCAGGGCTGGGTGGAGACACGTCTCTATTTCGGACTCGGTCCCGCCGACGATGCCTCGCGGGGTGTCGGTGATGCGGCTTGGCGAAGCTTCCTCGACAGCGAAGTGACTCCGCGCTTCCCTGACGGTTTCACCGTGCTCGACGCGTATGGCCAGTGGCAAGGCAAGGGGCAGGCATCGCCGGAGCGCCTGCGTTCGCGCGTACTGGTCATCGCCCATGCCGACACGGCGGGCGAACGCGACAAGGTGGAGGCGATCCGTGCGGCGTGGAAACGACGCACGGGCGACCAATCGGTATTGCGGGTGACGCAGGCGGCGGAGGTATCGTTCTGATGAAGGCATCGTGGGCTCGGCAGCACGGATTTTCCTCAGGTGACCTCAACGGGTTCCTGGGCCTGGTGGTCGACAACCTCTCGATCATGGCCTTTCTCGCCACCGCACTGATCGGCATCTTCGGCTTCCCCGCCGATATCGTTTTCCTGCGCATGTTCCCCGGCACCACCTTCGGCGTGCTGCTGGGCAACCTCGCGTACACGGCGATGGCACGCCGGCTGGCGCGACAGAGCGGACGCGAGGACGTAACCGCGATGCCACTGGGGTTGGACGCCCCCACCAGCATCGGCATGGCGCTGCTGGTGCTGGGCCCGGCCTTCCTGCATTTCCGGCAGGCGGGGCTGGACACGCATGCCGCTGGCGTCGCTACCTGGGAGTTGGGCATGGCAGCGCTCGTCATCATGGGCGTGCTCAAGTTCGTGCTCTCGTTCTTCGGCGGGATGGTGCAGCGGCACGTTCCGCGCGCCGGACTGCTTGGGTCCATCGCCGGCATCGCACTGGTGCTGATGGGTTTCCTGCCGTTGGTTGAGATACTCAAGGTGCCGGTCGTGGGTTTTGCCGGTCTTGGTGTGGTGTTGTACGCGCTGGTGGCGCGCGCACGCATGCCCTGGAACGTGCCGGGCGTGCTGGTCGCATTCGTGGTCGGGGCCTTGCTCTATTACGTGCTCGGTCCGCTGGGCTGGCTGGGGCATGGCTACCAGCCGCCCGCCGCGTGGCAGTGGCGGTTTGCGCTGCCGGTGCCGACCTTGCAGTGGCTCCAGGGCATCCCCGCCGCCGTGCCCTATCTGCCGCTGATCCTTCCGTTTGGCCTGCTGATGGTGGTGGGCGGCATCAACGTGACCGAGAGCGCGCGCGCGGCGGGCGATGACTATCGGACGCGGGACATTCTGCTGGTGGAGGCACTGGCCACGCTGGTGGCGGGCTTCTGCGGCGGCGTGGCCCAAACCACGCCTTACATCGGGCAACCCTCATACAAGGCCATGGGCGCGCGCAGCGGCTACACCTTGTTGACCGGCATAGTCATCGGCCTTGGTGGAGTGTTCGGTTATCTGTCCAACCTGGTGGAACTGGTGCCGCTGTCGGTGTTGGCGCCGATCCTCGTGTTCGTGGCCATAGGCATCACCGTGCAGGCGTTCGAAGCCACACCGATGCGCTACGCCGCGGCCGTGGTTTTCAGTTTCTTTCCGGCTATCGCGCGCATGGTCACCATCAAGCTGAGCGATCCTGCATACGTCGCGCCCGAACATTTCCAGGCGCTGTTCACCGACCAGAGCCATGGCATGCCGGAACTCGCGGTGATCACCATCCTGGGTAACGGATTCATCATCACGTCGATGATCTGGGCCAGTTTCCTCGTGGCGCTCATCGACGGCCGGACGATGCGCGCTTGCGCGATTCTCCTGCTCGGCGGCGCGCTAAGCTTGTTCGGCATCATTCACTCCGTGCAGCCCAGCGGAGGCATCTACGCGCCGTGGCTGATCGAGGATGCATCGCGATTGCGGGTGTGGCAGTTCGCAGGTGCCTACATGGTATTGGCGGCTGTGCTGATGCTGTTGTCAGTGGCATCTGGTTCACACAAACGCACATCGACTGACGAGCAAAGATCGAATTGAGAGTCCTCTCATGGAAGAGAAGTCAGCGTCCGCCCAAAATTCCGCCCGCCTCGTCGTGCGATGTGCAGGCATTCGCCTGGGCCTTATGTCCGCCATCTCCCGACGAGGCACCAAGGAATCCTTCATAGCGAAGGGGGAAGGGCGACACGCCGCAAGGCGCTCGCCAGCTCCGTCAGGGAAGACGGATGTCCAGGGTGGCGAGCCGTCCAGGGAAGGGCGGTCCCGCCGCCCAACTACGAAGTCATCTTTCTCGGCCACCTGCGTCGCAGGTGCGTGAGCCAGTCGACTCAGCCGTGCAGTGTTGCCGGATTCAGGCCCGCATGGCCCACCACATCGGAAAGTGTCATGGAGCGTTCGGCGCGTTCCAACGCCTGACAGGCGGACTCCGCCGCATAGCGCATGAGGTAGGCGAGATGCGCGCGGTACTGGGAGCCCACGCCATGCGCGCGAATCATGCCCGCGGCTTCCGCGAGGCACTCCAGGTCGTTGTACGCGCGGTCCAGGTCGCCGCTGCTGCTCGATTGCACGAATTCGTGCATCTGCTCGATGTCGCGCGACCGTGCGCTGACGACATCTTCCACCAGTCGAGCCGCCTGCCTCGCAGCGAACACCAGCACGTCGGCGGACGCATGCGACAGTTCGCTGTCGGATACCGCGCGATCGGTCAACTCCACCAGACTGCGCGTCACGATAAGCAGCTGCGCGACGGGATACGCCACTGCGTTGCCCTGTTCCATGTCCCCGCCCCCTTGCGAAGTGAAGCGCGTATTCTCCACGCGGGCGGGTACTTTGTGTATCGGAAAAATGCACGTCATCCAGCCGTCATCTCGCCACCTCGGTGGCGTATGTCCGGTTGCCCGGCTAGTGCCGATGAATCCTGGCGAACTCATAGGCTGTGGCTATGGAAATGCCTGCGTGCCTTGGCCTGTGGCGTGGGCGGGACGGAGAAAAACAAAAAGCCCGGCAGTGCCGGGCTTTTTGTTTGATTCGGTGGTGGGCGATGCAAGGATCGAACTTGCGACACCTGCCGTGTGAAGGCAGTGCTCTACCGCTGAGCTAATCGCCCCCGAGAGCAGGCAAATATACGGGGTGGGGAAACGCTGGTCAAGGGTTGGCTATAAAAAATGACCCGCGAGGCAGTTCGCTGAAAGGTTGGCGAGTAAAATGTGCGGTTTTCACGACCACCGGTGCCGACTCATGGACGCCTTGCTGCACGAGCTCAACCACATCCTCGAATCCCTGCACCGGTTCGAACTGACGCCCTGGAAAATGGTGGGTCTGCTGGGCTCGGTCATGTTCACCAGCCGCTGGTTCGTGCAGGTTTACTACACGCGCAAGCTCAAGCGGGTGGTGATGCCGCTGTCGTTCTGGTGGTTGTCGGTGGTCGGCAGCGCGCTGCTGCTTTCGTACTTCATCTTTGGCAAGAACGATTCGGTCGGCATTCTTTCGAACTTCTTCCCGGCCTTCGTCTCGGTGTACAACCTCGCCGTGCATATGCGCGAGGTGAAGCGCCGCTCGCTGGTGGAGAGCGAGGTCTGAGGCGAAGGGCGCCCGCGCCTTTGCAGGAGCGCACCCCGTGCGCGATAAGCCGACGAAGCGGTGACGGCGCGGCGCTGTCGCGCACAAGGTGCGCTCCCGCAAAAAAGATGCGCGTGGCTACCGTCAGTCCGGATCGTAATCCAGGTTGGGAGCCAGCCAGCGCTCGGCCTGCTCGCGTGACCAGCCCTTGCGCTTGGCATAGTCGTCGACCTGTTCGCGGGTAAGGCGGCCCACCACGAAATACTGGCTGTCGGGGTGCGAGAAGTACCAGCCCGAGACGGCTGCCGTGGGATACATGGCAAAGCCTTCGGTGAGCTCGATGCCCGCATTGGCGGTGGCGTCGAGCAGACGGAACAGCGTGGCCTTTTCGGTGTGGTCCGGACAGGCGGGATAACCCGGAGCAGGGCGGATGCCGCGGTACTTCTCGTCGATCAACGCCTCGTTGTCGAGCGCCTCGTTTGGCGCATAACCCCAGAACTCGCGGCGCACGCGTTCGTGCAGATGTTCGGCGAAGGCCTCGGCCAGGCGATCGGCCAGGGCCTTCAGCATGATGGACGAGTAGTCATCGTGGTTCGCCTCGAAGCGGGCCACGTGCTCGTCGATGCCGATACCGGCGGTGACGGCGAATCCACCGATCCAATCCTGCGGGCCGGCACCCTTGGGCGCGATGAAGTCGGCCAGCGAAAAGTCGGGCCGTTCGACGGGCTTGTCGACCTGCTGGCGCAGGTGATGCAGCACGGCGAGTTTCTCGCCTTCGGGCGTGCTCACTTCGGTATCATCGCCCACTTGCGCAGCGGGCCAGAAACCGATCACGGCACGTGCGGTGAGCCAGCGCTCGGCAATGATCTTGTCCAGCATGGCCTGGGCATCGCGGAACAGGTCCGTGGCCTGGCTGCCTACGATGTCGTCGGCAAGAATCGCCGGGTAGCGGCCGGCCAGTTCCCACGCATTGAAGAACGGCGTCCAGTCGATATACGGGCGCAGCGTGGCGAGGTCGTAGTGGTTGAATACTGTGATGCCGGGCTGGCGAGGCCTGGGGGGCGTGTAATTCGCCCAGTCGCATGTGAAGCGCTGCGAGCGCGCCTTTTCAAGCGATACCAGCTGCTTGCCGGGTCCGCGATTGCGATGGCGCTCGCGCACTTCGGCGTACTCGGCGCGGATCTTGGTCATGAACTGATCGACCAGCTCCTTGCTGACCAGCGATTGCGCCACGCCGACGGCACGCGAGGCATCCTTCACCCACACGGTGGGCGACTTGTAGTGCGGCTCGATCTTCAGCGCGGTATGCGCGCGTGAAGTGGTGGCGCCGCCAATCAGCAGCGGGATGTGGAAATCCTGCCGTTGCATCTCGCGGGCAACCTGGCTCATTTCCTCCAGCGAGGGCGTGATCAGGCCTGACAAGCCGATGATGTCGGCGTTGTGCTCGCGCGCGGTGTCCAGGATTTTCTGCGCCGGCACCATCACGCCGAGATCGATCACCTCGAAGTTGTTGCAGCGGAGCACCACGCCGACGATGTTCTTGCCGATGTCGTGCACGTCGCCCTTGACGGTCGCCATCACGATGGTGCCGTTGTTCTTGCCCATGTCGCCGGTGCGGAGCTTTTCTTCTTCGATATATGGCAGAAGGTAGGCCACGGCTTTCTTCATCACGCGCGCCGATTTCACCACCTGCGGCAGGAACATCTTGCCGGCGCCAAACAGGTCGCCGACCACGTTCATGCCGTCCATCAGCGGGCCTTCGATGACGTCGAGCGGGCGCGTGGACAGTTGGCGCGCTTCCTCGGTGTCTTCGTTCACGAACTGGTCGATGCCGTGCACCAGCGCGTGGCTGAGCCGATCGCGTACCGGCTTCTCGCGCCAGGCCAGGTTCTCGACGACCGCTTCGCCTTTCTTCGCCTTGAATTTCTCGGCGATCTCCAGCAGACGCTCGGTGGCGTCCGCCCGGCGATTGAGCACGACGTCTTCGACGCGTTCGCGCAGTTCCTCGGGCACGTCGTCGTAGATCATCAACGCGCCGGCATTGACGATGCCCATGTCCATGCCTGCCTTGATGGCGTGGTAGAGGAACACCGAATGGATGGCTTCGCGCACCGTGTTGTTGCCACGGAACGAGAACGACACATTGGACACGCCGCCGGACACATGGGTGTCGGGGAAGCGGCGCTTGATCTCGCGCGTGGCCTCGATGAAATCCACCGCGTAGTTGTTGTGCTCGTCGATGCCAGTGGCGATGGCAAAGATGTTCGGGTCGAAGATGATGTCTTCGGGCGGGAAGTCGAGGCGGGTGGTGAGCAGTTCGTAGGCGCGCGAGCAGATCTCGACCTTGCGCTCGCAGGTGTCGGCCTGGCCCTGTTCGTCAAAGGCCATTACCACCACGGCGGCGCCGTACTGCTGCACCTTGCGTGCGTGTTCGAGGAATACGTCTTCGCCTTCCTTCATCGAAATGGAGTTGACGATGCCCTTGCCCTGCAGGCAGCGCAGGCCAGCCTCGATCACGCTCCACTTGGAGGAGTCGACCATCACCGGCACGCGGGCAATGTCCGGTTCGGCGGCGATCAGGTTCAGATAGCGCGTCATCGCGGCTTCCGAATCAATCAGGCCCTCGTCCATGTTGACGTCGATGATCTGCGCGCCGCTGACGACCTGCTGGCGCGCCACGTCCACCGCTTCCTCGTAGCGCTCTTCCTTGATGAGCTTGCGGAACTGTGCCGAGCCGGTGACGTTGGTGCGCTCGCCGACGTTGACGAAGAGCAGGTCCGGCGTGATGACAAGGGGTTCGAGTCCGGAGAGACGGGTATGGCGGGTCATCATCGGAACTCAGGCAACCTTGGCAGTGGCGGAGGGCAGGGCGCGCGGCGCGACGTCGCGCACCGCGTCGGCGATGGCCTTGATGTGGGCCGGCGTGGTGCCGCAGCAGCCACCGACCATGTTGAGCAGGCCGTCGCGGGCAAACCCGCCGATGACGGAAGCCATCTGCTCCGGCGTCTCGTCGTATTCGCCGAAGGCGTTGGGCAGGCCGGCGTTGGGGTGCGTGCTGACGAAGCTGTTGGCGACGTTGGACAGCACCTGCACGTGCGGGCGCAGGTCCGCGGCGCCCAGCGCGCAATTGAGGCCGACCGAAATGGGGCGCGCATGCTGCACGGAGTAGTAGAACGCTTCCGCCGTCTGGCCCGATAGCGTGCGGCCGGAACGGTCGGTGATGGTGCCGGAAATCATCACCGGCACGCGCGTACCGCGTTGGTGGAACAACTCGCTCAACGCGAACAGCGCAGCCTTGGCGTTGAGCGTGTCGAAGATGGTTTCCACCATGACGAGATCGGCGCCACCGTCGATCAGGCCGCTTGCCGATTCGGTGTAATTGCTCACCAGTTCTTCGAACGTCACGTTGCGAAAACCGGGGTCGTTGACGTCAGGCGACAAGGACGCCGTGCGGCTGGTGGGCCCGAGTACGCCGACGACGAAGCGTGGCTTTTCCGGAGTCTTGGCCTCCCAGGCATCGCAGGCGGCGCGAGCCAGTCGCGCGCCTTCGAGGTTGAGTTCGTAGGCCAGATGTTCCAGGTGGTAGTCCGCCTGGCTGATGCGCGTGGAGTTGAAGGTATTGGTTTCGACCAGGTCGGCGCCGGCTTCGAGATAAGCCTCGTGCACGCCCTGGATGATGTCCGGATTGGTGAGGGTCAGCAGATCGTTGTTGCCCTTGAGGTCACAGCTACCCGGGTGGTCATGCGCATGTGAGCTGTCGTGCCCGTGGACGAAGCGTTCGCCGCGGAAAGCCGTCTCGTCGAGTTGATGCTGCTGCAGCATGGTGCCCATGCCGCCGTCGATGATGAGGATGCGTTCGCCCAGCAGGCGTTGCAGCAAGGCGACGCGTTCGGGATGAAGCCAAGGCAGGGTACTCATGGGCAGTTCTCTTCAGGGCTTGCGTGCAAGCAGGCTGATCACTTCGAAATGGGGTGCCTTGCGCTCGCGGCTGAGGCGGTTGCAGCTGAGGACATTCAGGCCGGCGTCGTTGGCGAAGCGACTCAGCTCGTTCGCGGAAAACCCAAGGTTGCGGTGATCGAACGGTTCCACCACGGCACGGTGGTCATGCCTGCCCAACGTCACGGCGAGCAGGCGTCCGCCGCTGCGCATAAGGCGCGAGGCTTCCGCCACGGCTTTCGCTGGATGTTCGGCATAGGTAAGGGCGTGCAGCATCAGCACAAGGTCGAAACGGCGTTCGCCCAGCTCGAGCGCGTGCATGTCGCCCATGCATACCTCGACGTTGGCGAAGGGCTTGAGGCGTTGCGCGGCGGCTTCCACCACGCGTTCGCTGCTGTCCACGCAGACGATGGAACGCGCATGCGGCGCGAGCAGTTCGGCGGTGATGCCGTCGCCCGACGCGATGTCGAGTACGTCGCCGGTTTCGAGCAGCTGCAGCAGCGAGCGCGCCAGGGTTTCCCAGGTGCGGCCCGGCGAGTAGTGGCGTTCCATGTCGCCGGCCACCGTGTCCGCCCAGCCTTCCTCGCGGGCGCGCTGGGCCAGCACGCCGGGCAGCCGCGCAGCATCCTCGCGAAGCAGGGCATCGTCGATGCTTTCGCGCAACGACTTCAGCAATGCCTGCTGGTGTTCATCGGTTTCGCTGTTGGCGCGGTAGTAGGCGGATACGCCGGCGCGCCGGTCGCGGACCAGCTCGGCTTCCTTGAGCTTGGCCAGGTGCGTGGATACGCGTGGCTGGGCGAGGTGAAGCACAGCCGCCAGTTCGGCGACGGTCAACTCTTCCCGTTCGAGCAAGGCGAGCAGCCGCACACGGGTGGGGTCCGCCAGCAGGCGCAGGACGCTGGAGGCGGTCGCCAGATCCATTGTGCATCCTTATATCGCGATACAGAGATGCAATAGGCTAGGCCCAGGGTCGCGGGGCGTCAAGTTTGGCGATCTGCTACAGGAGCGCACCCAGTGCGCGACCGCGGCGCTTAAGTGTGTCCACTCCGCGACGTCCCCTTGAGGGATAGGCTTTTCGCGCACTGCGTGCGCCCCTGCAGGGAGATACCGGCGGCCCCTTTGCTGCACCCGCACACAGGCGGTGGGCGTCGGCGGGCTAAAATAGTCGGCTTCCTCCTCCCCTTGGAGCTGTTTATGGATTTCCGTTTTACCGAAGACCAGTTGTCCATCCAGGCCATCGCGCGTGACTTCGCACAGAAGCGCATCGCACCGGTCGCCGCCGAGCTGGACGCCAAGGGCGAGTTTCCGCTGGACAACATCCGCGAGATGGGCCAGCTGGGCCTGATGGGTATCGAAGTGCCGACCGAGTACGGCGGCGCGGGGATGGATCCGATCGCCTACGTGCTTGCCATGATCGAGATCGCGGCAGCGGACGCGGCGACGGCGACCGTCATGTCGGTCAACAATTCGCTGTTCTGCAACGGCATCCTCAAGCACGGCACCGAAGAGCAGAAGCAGAAATACGTGCGCGCCATCGCGCAGGGCGATGCCATCGGTGCGTACGCGCTGACCGAGCCGCACTCGGGTTCCGATGCTTCGGCCATGCACACCCGCGCGACCCGCAACACCGACGGCGACTGGGTGATCAACGGCAAGAAGAGCTGGATCACTTCCGGCCCCGTGGCGCGCTACATGATCCTGTTCGCCATCACCACGCCGGGCATCGGCGCCAAGGGTGTGTCGGCCTTCATCGTCGATACGCAGTTGCCCGGCTTCCATGCCGGCAAGTCCGAACCCAAGCTCGGTATCCGTGCGTCAGCCACCTGCGAAATCGAGTTCACCGATTACGTGCTGCCCAAGGAAGACCTTCTGGGTGAAGAGGGCAAGGGCTTCTCCATCGGCATGGGCGTGCTCGATGCCGGCCGCATCGGCATCGCTTCGCAGGCCGTCGGCATTGCCCGCGCCGCATACGAAGCCACGCTGCAATGGGCACGTGACCGCAAGGCGTTCGGCCACCCGATCGGCACGTTCCAGATGACGCAGGCCAAGATTGCCGACATGAAGTGCAAGCTCGATGCGGCCACGCTGCTCACCTTGCGTGCAGCCTGGACCAAGGGCGAAACGGACAAGAACGGCGGCCGTTTCGGCACCGAGGCTTCCGTTGCCAAGCTCACCGCCTCCGAAGCGGCGATGTGGATCTCCCACCAGGCGGTGCAGATCCATGGCGGCATGGGCTACTCCAAGGAAATGCCGCTGGAACGCTACTTCCGCGACGCCAAGATCACCGAGATCTACGAAGGCACGAGCGAGATCCAGCGCATCGTGATTGCCCGCGCCGAAACTGGCCTGCGCTAAGCCTGATCGACCGAGCGCCCGGTCGCGCAGGCGACCGGGCGTTTCTGTTTCCGTCGTGAGAAGGCCAAGCCGTGCACTCATCACAGGCTCGGTCAACGCAGCCGCCATGGCAAAAGGTTGACGGTAGCTGCGTGATCGCAAATACTTGCGATAACCACGGATGGTCCCCCTCAGCCAAGGACGGCGACTTTTTTTCTTCGCGGTGATCCGCTTCTCGCGGCCTCCTTCTATGGCGCAACGCATCAGCGGCCGGAGGAGTTCACGCTATCCCGCAGCGGCCACGGTGCTCCCCGCTGTGTCCGGAAATGACCAGATGCGGCCACATGGCCGCCAGGCTTGTCGCGCGCTGTGGATGATGGGCGCCTGGAAGTGGCTGCCAGCGCGGCCGCCATGTGTCACGAACCACCGGCATGATGGTTGCTAGGCCTTGAGGTCTACCCATCACGACGCGAGCCGCCGCCCCATGACCGATGTCGACGTTTCACTGGAAGAAGAAAGCATGGTCTACAAGACCCTGCTTGAGTCCACCAACGCCATTCCGTGGCGGATTCATTGGGACAGCCTGACGTTCTCCTACATCGGTCCGCAGATCGAGGCACTACTTGGCTGGGATCCTGCCAGTTGGGTGGGCGTGCAGGACTGGGCCGAGCGCATCCATCCGGAAGACCGCGAATGGGCGGTGAACTTCTGCGTGGCGCAGTCCAAGGCCGGCGTCGACCATGAGGCCGACTATCGCGCGTTGTGCAAGGACGGCAGCTACGTATGGATCCGTGACGTGGTGCATGTGGTGCGCCGCGACGATGGCTCGGTGGATGCACTGGTCGGCTTCATGTTCGACATCAGTGAGCGCAAGCGCACCGAGCAGCGCCTGATCGAATTGCAGCGCGAACTGGAGGCGCTGTCGTTCAAGGACGGCCTGACCGGCATCGCCAATCGCCGCCGCTTCGATGCCGTGTTCGAGGAGGATTGGGACAACGCGCGACGCAGCGGCAAGCCGCTTTCGCTGCTCATGCTCGATATCGACTACTTCAAGCAGTACAACGACCACTATGGCCACGTGCAGGGCGACTATTGCCTGAAGATGGTCGCCAAGGTGCTGGAGAAGGCGGTGCGCCGCAGCCACGACTTCCTGGCGCGCTTTGGTGGCGAAGAGTTCGTGCTGGTGCTGCCGGAGACGGATGCCGCCTCCGCGCGTCGCGTCGCCGAGCGTTGCCAGGAGCTGATCGGGCAGGAGTGGATTCCGCACGAACGCTCGATGGCCGGCAAGGCACTGACGATGAGCATCGGTGTCGGCACTGTTGTTCCCACGCATGGCGACGAGCGACTGGCCTTCCTGGAACTGGTCGACCGACGCCTGTACCAGGCGAAGCTGCGGGGACGCAATCGCGTCGCCGAAGCCGAGGACTGAAGCGGTCATTGCACATGAAAAAGCCCCGGCCTTTCGACCAGGGCTTTTCGTTGGAACGATGCCGCTTTATGAGCCTCGATGCGGATCGGAGTCGAACGGCTTCATGCCATTGGGCGAACCGTCCTGCGGCGAGCCACCTTGCGGCGGGGTTCCGGCACTCGGCGCCTGGCCATGGGTGTGGCGAATGGTGCGCGATGCTTCGTCCAGCTTGTCACCCAGCAGGCGACGCACCGTCACGTAGAACACCGGGATCAGCAGCAGGCCGAGGAAGGTGGCGAAGATCATGCCGCCGATCACGCCCGTGCCGATGGAGTGGCGGGAGTTGGCGCCCGCACCGGTGGAGATGGCCAGCGGGAACACGCCGAGGATGAAGGCCATCGACGTCATCAGGATCGGGCGCAGTCGCAGGCGGGACGCCTCGACCACGGCATCGAACAGCGACTTGCCTTCCTGCTGCTGCTCCACCGCGAACTCCACGATCAGGATGGCGTTCTTCGCCGCCAGGCCGATCACCGTGATCAGGCCGATCTTGAAGTACATGTCGTTGGGCAGGCCGCGCAGCATCGAGAACACCACGGTGCCGAGCAGGCCCAGCGGAACCACCAGCAGCACGGCCACCGGGATTGACCAGCTTTCGTACAGGGCGGCCAGGCACAGGAACACGATCAGGATCGACAGCACCAGCAACAGCGTGGCCGAGTTGCCCGCCAGGATTTCCTGGTACGACTGACCCGTCCAGTCGGAGCCGAAGCCCTTCGGCAGGTCGTTCTCCACGATGCCTTGCAGCGCTGACATGGCCTGGCCGGTGGAATAGCCCGGCGCTTCGCTGCCCACGATTTCCACCGCCGCGTAGCCGTTGTAGCGGGTGAGGGCAGGCGAGCCCATGTCCCACTTCGAATGCACCACGCTGGAGATCGGAATCATGTTGTACGGGTTGGTGGTCGACACCGTCGACGCACTGGTGGACCCGCTCGACAGGCTGCTGGGCGTGTAGACGTGCTGCAGCGCATCCGGACCCATGCGATACGGCTGGTCCGCCTGCATGTAGACGCGCTTCACGCGGCCGCCGTAGACGAAGTCGTTGACGTACACCGGCGCCAGCGTGAGCTGGATGGCGGTATAGACGTCACTCACCGACATGCCCATGGACTCGGCCTGCACGCGGTCCACCTTCAGGTCCCACTGCGGGGCATCGGGCAGCGAGTTGGGGCGTACGCCGAACAAGGCCTTGTTGTCCTTGGCCTTGGCAAGCGCCATGCCCATTGCCTGCATCAGCTCGCCATGCGTCTGGCCTGCGCGTGCCTGCAGGTACATGTCGATGCCGCCGAACTGGCTGAGACCACGGATGGTCGGCAGGTTCACCACGAAGATCTGCGCATCGCGAATGCCGTGGAACACGCCATTCAACTGCATGATCAGTTCGTCCGCGGTGACCGAGCGCTCCTTCCAGTCCTTCAACTTGATGAAGGCCATGCCCGTGCTCTCGCTCTGGCCGATGAAGCTGAAGCCCGAGATCTGGTACATGCCGATGATGCTGTCGTTCTGCGGGCTCTGCTTCAGGCGTTCGCGCATTTCCGTCATCACCTGCTGCGTGCGGTGCAGCGTGGCACCCGGCGGCAGGTTGACGATGGCCAGCGCAAAGCCCTGGTCTTCGCTGGGCACGAAGCTGGTGGGCAGCTTGGTGTACAGGAAGCCGGCCAGTGCAACGACCAGCGCGAACACCAGCATCCAACGCGGTGCATGGCGCGCCGCGCTGCCGATATGGCCGCTGTAGGTATGCGTGACCCGATCGAAGATGCGGTTGAAGCCGCGGTAGATGATGTTCTTCTTGTGCTCATGCTCGGGCTTGAGCAGCGTCGCGCACAGGGCGGGCGTAAACGACAGCGCCAGGAACGCCGAGAAGCCCATCGACACGGCGATGGTCAGGGCGAACTGCTTGTAGATCACGCCCGACGCACCCGGCTGCAGCGCGGACGGCACGAACACCGCCGCCAGCACTACGGTGATGGCCACCACGGCGCCGGTGATCTGGCCCATCGCCTTGCGTGTCGCTTCCTTGGGCGAGAGTCCTTCCTCGGACATGATGCGCTCGACGTTCTCGATCACCACGATCGCGTCGTCCACCACGATGCCGATGGCCAGCACCATGCCGAACAGGGTCAGCTGGTTGATGGTGAAGCCAAGCCCGACCAGGCCCACGAAGGTACCCAGCAGCGCGACCGGGATCACCAGGGTGGGGATCACCGTGGCACGGAAGTTCTGCAGGAAGATCAGCATCACCAGGAAGACCAGGATGATGGCCTCCACCAGCGTGTGCACCACTTCCTCGATCGAGATCTTCACGAACGGCGTGGTGTCGTACGGCGCGAACCAGGTGACGCCCTCCGGGAAGTCCTTGGCGAGTTCGGCCATCTTGGCCTTGACCGCATCGGCCACGTCCAATGCATTGGCGCCCGGCAGCAGCTGCACGCCGAGGCCACCGACCTGCTGGCCGTTCCACGTCGCACCCAGGCCGTAGCTGCCCGGACCGAAGCTGATGCGCGCGACGTCGCTGAGCTTCACGGCCGTGCCATCGCTGTTGGCACGCAGGATGATGTTGCCGAACTCCTCCGGCGAAGAGAAACGACCTTCCGCCGAGACCGTGGCGGTGAAACCCTGGCCGTTCGGCGACGGATCCGCGCCCAGCGAACCGGCTGCGAACTGCACGTTCTGCGTGGCGATGGCGTTGTACACCGCCGTGGCCGAAAGACCGTAACCCTGCAGCTTGTCCGGGTTGAGCCAGATGCGCACGGCATACTCGGAACCGATCACGCGGGTGCTGCCCACGCCCGGAATGCGGCCGACCTGGTCGGCCACCTGCGACGCGATGATGTCGGCAAGACGGTTGCCGTCGATGTCCGGATTGGTGGACACCAGCGACACGAACATCAGGAAGTCAGGATTGTTCTTGGCTACCACCACGCCCTGCTGGGTCACGGCGGTAGGCAGGCGCGGCTGGGCCAGCTGCACCTTGTTCTGCACCTGCACCTGGGCGATGTCCGGGTTGGTACCGGTTTCAAAGGTGAGAGTGATCGAGGCCGAGCCGCTAGCGCTGGACGAAGAACTGAAATACAGCAGGTGGTCGATGCCGGTGAGCTGCTGCTCGATCACCTGGGTAACGTTCTTTTCCACTGTGTCGGCGTTGGCTCCCGGGTAGGTTGCCGACACCACCACCTGCGGCGGCGCGATATTGGGATATGACTCGATACCCATGTTCAGCACGGAAATCGTGCCGACCAGGGTGATCAGGATGGCGACCACCCACGCGAAAATGGGGCGGTCAATGAAGAAACTCGGCATGTCTGTCGACTCCCTTACTGCTGGCCGGCAGCAGACTTGGCGTTACCCGCGGCTCCCTGCGGGGCCTTCTGGTCGGGCTGCCACGGCGTGGCCTTGGCCGGCGCACCCGGCTGCACGGTCTGCAGGCCCGAGACGATCACCTGGTCGCCCGAAGCGAGGCCGTTGGTGACGATCCAGTTGCCTGCGCGCATGGTGTCGGCGGTGACGTTCTTGCGAGCGACCTTGCCATCCTGGCCCACGACCAGTGCATAGGCGCCGGCGACATCGCGCAGGATGCCCTGCTGCGGAATCAGGAACACGTTCTGCTGCTCGCCAAGGTTGGCCGCGATGGTCACGTAGGTGCCGGGCAGCAAACGATGCTCGGGGTTGGGCAGCAGCGCGCGCAGGTTCACCGCGCCGGTGGTCGGATCGACGGTGGCGCCGGAGAAGTCCAGCGTGCCCGCCTGGTCGTACTTGCTGCCGTCGGCCAGGGTGACCTGCACCGTGGTCTTGGCACGGTCGCTCAACACCACCTTGCCGGCACTCTGCGCGGCACGCAGGCGATCGAGATCGGCCGAGCTCACGGTGAAGTTGACGTACAGCGGATCGAGCTGGTCGACGGTGGTGAGCAGCGTGGCGTTGCTGCCGCTGTCGGTGGTGCCATTGCCGACGATGGCGCCTTCGGTCACCTGCTGCTGGCCAGCGCGACCATCAATAGGCGCGGTCACGCGGGTGAAGCCCAGGTTGATGCGGGCCGTTTCAACCGCGGCCTTGGCCTGCTGGACGGCGGCGGCGCTGCTGCGCTCATTGGCCTCGGCAAGGTCCAGGTCGGACTGCGAAACGAAGCCCTGCGGACGCAGCTTGCGGAAGCGCTCGGCAGCCTTGTGGTAGTTCTCGTAGGTGGCCTGCGCGGACGCCAGGTTGCCCTGGGCCGAGTTCAGGTTGGCCTGGTATACCGCCGGATCGATCTCGAACAGCACCTGGCCCGCCTTCACGTCGGTACCTTCCTGGTAGACACGCTTGAGCAGCACGCCAGACACGCGCGCACGCACATCGGCGCTGCGGAAGGCGGAGAGGCGGCCCACCAGATCCTTGGTCAGTGGCGTGCTCTGAGGCTGGGCCTTGATGATGCCGACCTCCGGCGTGGGCATTTGCTGCTGGCCTTGTTCCTTGCCTTTGCCACAGGCGGCCAGAGAGAGCAGGCCAAGGCACAGCAGGAGTGTGCGCAGTGACGTGGACTTCATGTGGGCTCCATTCTTGTAATGTGGTCGGGGATGCAGCGTGCCGGCGCCTCTCCGGGCATCGGCAAAAGTCGGGCTTGAGGTGGGAGCGCACGTGGACCCCGCATGCCCGCAGGCCCCGGGGAGGGCCTGGCCAGGGTGCAGGGCGGGGCCGCCGTGACTCAGTACAAAAGCAAACGAGTTTGGACTATACCGTACAGTTTAAAATTTGTAGAGCCGTTTCGCGGCCTCCAGGCGGCTTTTTTCGGCCCTGGTGCGCGGCTCGGCCGATGGCGGTGGTCCAGGAAGTTCCCTTCGCTTGTCGGAGATGACAATTTTGGCTTAGTGCCGTGAAGGAACAGTGTCAGCACTCGCGCATGACGTGACCGGAGCCTCCCCATGCTGACAGCAAAGGGAACCCCGGACCCGTGCCGATGGTTCGGATCAAGGGCACTTGCCGGTTTCGCATCGGCGTGTACAGCGCACCTGCGCATGGCACGTCGGGGAATGAAATCCATCGGAACGGCCCGCTGTCATCGGCCTGCAACACCTGTTGCGCCGCAGCGCTTCCAGCATGTCGTTGCGGTGACATACGCACTGGTATTGCAGCAGCATGGATAGCGTCTGCGTGACGCGTGCCGAGGCCAACACGCTATGCCGCCGTGCTTTTCCGCTCGACGAGAGTGCTTTGATCAGGCGCTGACGGAGTGCTGCGGATGCCCATGGCCATGCATCGATGCGTCGTGCTGCAGTGGCGTCATGGCTTCACCGCAGCTGAAGTGGTCTGGTTGCAAAGCTGGATAAGGCCCGGTGCGAGGCGTATTCTTTTGGGGCTCTTTTAGCCTCATTCCGTCTCCCCAAAACAGTAGATGCCATGAACGCGATTCGTGCGGCTAGCAACAGCTCATTCCCCACTGTTGTTTTTGAAGAACTGAAGCAAAGCGGATTCCCCACCCAGCGCCTTGATGAGGCGCAATTTTTTATCAGCGCTTTCTTCGCGCGCATCGCCGACAGCGATCTTGAATTGCATACCCCGGCCGAATGGGCCGCGCTGGTGGCCGACCTGATCGGCTTCATGCAGCAGCGCCAACCGGGCCGCGCCGCGGTGCGCGTGGTCAATCCCCAGACCGGCCATGCCGGACGCAGCTACATCGAAGTCGTCACCGACGACATGCCCTTCCTGGTCGACACCGTCACCATGGTCGCGGCCGAGCACCTGCAGATCCACGCCGTGGTCCACCCGGTGGTCGAGGTCACCCGCGATACCGCGGGCAAGCTGGTAAAGATTGGTGCCGACGGTGGCTTGTCGGAATCGGTCATGCATTTCGAAGTCGACCGCCTGGCGGGCGAAGCCGAACAGGAGCAGCTGAAGACGCAGCTGGAGGGTTCGCTGGAAGACGTGCGCGTCGCCGTCGACGACTGGATGAAGATGCGCGACCAGGCGTTGGCACTGGCCGGCGAACTGCCGTCGCGGCAGCTGCCCATCGACGCCGAAGCCGTCAAGGAAGCGGCGGAGTTCCTACGCTGGCTGGCGGACGACAATTTCACCTTCCTCGGCTATCGCGAATACGAAGTGACCGAGGCCGACGGCGAGGAAGTGCTGCGTGCCAACGAAGGCTCGGGCATGGGCATCCTGCACAAGAGCGAACGCTCGCTGGCGCCGCGCTCGCTGCGTTCGCTGGTGGCGAGCGACCTGCCGCAGTCGGGTTCGACGGACGCCATCATCCTCACCAAGACCAATGCGCGCTCGCACGCGCACCGTCCGGGCTACATGGATTACGTGGGCGTGCTCAAGTTCGACGCCAACGGCAAGCCCGTCGCCGAGCACCGTTTCCTCGGTCTGTTCACGTCGAGCGCGTACATGGCGCGCCCGCAGAACGTGCCGCTGGTGCGCCAGAAGTTCGAATACGTCATGGATCGCTCGGGCCTCAAGCGCGACTCGCATTCGGGCAAGGCGCTGCGTCACATTCTCGAGATCCTGCCGCGCGACGAGTTGTTCCAGGCGAGCGAGGACGAGCTCTACAGCATCGCGATGGGCATCCTCGAGCTGCGCCAGCGCGCACGCACGCGCCTGTTCGTCCGCCGCGATCGTTACGGCCGCTTCATTACCTGCACCGTGTTCGTGCCGCGTGACCGCTTCAATACCACGGTGCGCGAGCGCATCGAATCGCTGCTGCGTACCGCCATGCGCGGCGAGCACCTGGATTCGTCCGTGCTGATGGGCGAGGCCGCCCTGGTGCGCCTGCACGTGGTGGTGCGCCCGCGCATCGGCGACCAGATCAACTACGACGTTGCCGAACTGGAAAAGGGCGTGGCCGCCATCGTGCGCAACTGGCACGACGACCTGCGCGATGCGCTGGTGGCCAAGCTGGGTGCACACGACGGCGTGGTGCTGGCCAACCGTTTCAGCAAGGGCCTTCCCGCCGGTTATGTCGAAGACGTGGCGCCTGCGGCCGCCGCGGAAGACGTGCACCAGCTGTCGCTGCTCAAGGGTGACGACGCGGTACGCATGTCGTTCTATCACCCGGATGCACGTCCGGACGAACTGCGCTTCAAGGTCTACCGCAGTGGCGGCGACATCGCGCTGTCCGAAGTGCTGCCGCAACTGGAAAACCTCGGTCTGCGCGTGCTCACCGAGCACCTGTACGACATCAACGTGGGCGGCACTACGCTGTACATCCAGGATTTCGAGGTGCAGACCGCCGGCAGCCTTGCCTTCAGCGTCGAGCAGGTGGGCACGCTGTTCGAGGATGCCTTCGAGCAGATCTGGCGCGGCAACGCCGAGAACGACGGCTTCAACCGCCTGGTGCTGGGCGCCAAGCTGGGCTGGCGCCAGGTGGCCATGCTGCGCGGCTACTGCAAGTACCTGCTGCAGACGGGCGTCGCCTTCTCGCAGAGCTACATGGAAGACGCGTTCAACCGCTATCCGGCCATCGCCGGCCTGCTGGTGGAACTGTTCCTCGCCAAGTTCGATCCGCGCCGCGAGACGCTTTCGGCGGACGAACTCAAGCACGCAGGCGAGCTGCTTCGCGGTGAAATGCAGGTGCTCATTCCCGAGTCCGTGCGTGGCGCACATCCGGCCCTGATCGATGGGCTGGTGGCGGCACTCTCCACCTCGCGCGACGAGCAGATCGCTTCGGTGGAAGAAGCCATCGGCACGCTGCTGGAAACGGTGTCCAGCCTGGACGACGACCGCATCCTGCGCAGCTTCATGTCGCTGATCCGCTCCACGCTGCGCACGAGCTTCTTCCAGCAGTGGGAGGGCGCGCATCGCTCCTACATCAGCTACAAGTTCGACTCGCATCGCGTGCCCGAGCTGCCCAAGCCGGTGCCGTACCGCGAGATCTTCGTCAGCGCGCCGCGCGTGGAGGGCATCCACCTGCGCTTCGGCTCGGTGGCGCGCGGTGGCCTGCGTTGGTCCGATCGTCGCGAAGACTTCCGCACCGAAGTGCTGGGCCTGGTGAAGGCGCAGATGGTGAAGAACACCGTGATCGTGCCGGTGGGCTCCAAGGGCGGCTTCTTCGTCAAGCGTCCGCCGGTGAACGGCGACCGCGACGCGCAGCTGGCCGAGGGCATCGCCTGCTACCGCATGTTCATCAGCGGCCTGCTGGACATTACCGACAACCTCATCGAAGGCAAGGTGGTGCCGCCGCACGACGTGGTTCGCCACGACAACGACGATCCGTACCTGGTGGTGGCCGCCGACAAGGGCACGGCCACGTTCTCCGATATCGCCAACGCCATCTCCGTCGAGCACGGCTTCTGGCTGGGCGACGCGTTCGCCTCGGGCGGTTCGAACGGGTATGACCACAAGGGCATGGGCATCACCGCCAAGGGCGCCTGGGAGTCGGTGAAGCGCCACTTCCGCGCACTTGGCCGCAACAGCCAGACCGAAGATTTCACCTGCGTGGGCATCGGCGACATGTCGGGCGACGTGTTCGGCAACGGCATGCTGTTGTCGCGCCACATCCGCCTGGTGGCAGCATTCGACCACCGTCATGTCTTCCTCGACCCGAACCCGGATACCGAGCGTTCGTTCGCGGAGCGCGAACGCATGTTCAAGCTGCCGCGTTCGAGCTGGGAGGACTACGACAAGTCGCTCATCTCCGCCGGCGGTGGCGTGTATCCGCGCACGCTGAAGTCGATCCCGGTTTCGCCAGAAGTGCGCGTGGTGCTGGGCCTCAAGCCCGACGTCACGCAACTGCCGCCCGCCGAACTGCTTAGTGCCATCCTCAAGGCGCCGGTGGACCTGCTGTGGAACGGTGGCATCGGCACCTACGTGAAGGCTGCCAGCGAAACGCATGCCGACGTGGGCGACCGCGCCAACAACACGTTGCGCGTCAACGGCGCCGACCTGCGCTGCAAGGTGGTGGGCGAGGGCGGCAACCTGGGCTTTACCCAGAAGGGCCGCATCGAGGCTGCCCAGCACGGCGTGTTGCTCAACACCGACTTCATCGACAACTCCGCCGGCGTGGACACCTCCGATCACGAGGTGAACATCAAGATCCTGCTTGGCGACGCCGTGCAGCGCAACGAGCTCACGCTCGACCAGCGCAACACACTGCTCGCCAGCATGACCGACGAGGTCGGCCAGTTGGTGCTGTGGGACAACTACCGCCAGAACCAGGCCATCACCCTGATGGAGCATCAGTCGGTGCATCGCATCGGTTCGATGGCGCACTTCATCCGCATGCTGGAACAGGAAGGTTTGCTTGATCGCCAGGTGGAAAACCTGCCGAGCGAGTCCGAGCTCACCGAGCGCAAGACGCGCGGCATCGGCATGACGCGTCCGGAACTGTCGGTGCTGCTGTCCTACGACAAGATCAAGCTGTACCAGCAGTTGCTCGACTCCGACGTGCCGGAGGATCCGTACCTCTCCAAGGAACTGGTGCGCTACTTCCCCGAGCCGCTGCACGTGCCCTATGCGGACCACATGCAGCGCCATCGCCTGAAGCGCGAGATCATCGCCACCGCGGTGACCAACTCGACGATAAACCGGATGGGCGCCACCTTCATGATGCGCATGCAGGAAGACACCGGGCAGGGTCCGGCGGCGATCGCCAAGGCCTATACGGCGGCACGCGAGATCCTCGGCGCACGCGAACTGTGGGCCGGCATCGAAGCGCTGGATGGCAACGTGGCCGAAGGCACGCAGATCGACGCCATCCTGCAGGTGTGGTCGCTGCTGCGCCACATGACTCGCTGGTTGCTCAACCGTCCGGGCGGCACGCTGGACATCAACGCCAACGTCGAGCGTTACCAGGCGGGCGTCACCGAGCTGCGCGCTGCGTTGCCCGATGCGCTCACCGAAACCGGCAAGGCAGATTTCTCCACCAGCCAGGAAAAGTGGGAAGGTCTGGGCCTGCCGGTGGAACTGTCGCTGCGCATGGCACGTATTCCCGAGCTGCGCGCGATGCTCGACATCGTCGAGGTGGCGCAGCAGAGCGGCCAGCCGATCGGCAAGGTGGCGAGCGTGTTCTACGAGCTGGGCGAGTCGCTGGACCTGGAATGGCTGCGCAGCCAGATCGAGGCATTGCCGGTGGAAGGTGCATGGCATGCGCAGGCCCGCGGTTCGCTGCTGGACGAGCTGAACCACCAGCACCGCGCGCTGGCCCTGCAGGTGTTGTCGCTTACCGGTGGTTCGAAGGAAATCTCGCCAGTGCAGGCGTGGCTGCAGCGTGACGACGCCACGCTGAAGTACACCCGCAACATGCTGGCGGAAATCCTCACCCAGAACGCGGACTATCCGATCGCCTCGGTGGCCGTCCGTCGCCTGGCCCAGCTCGCGCAGGTGCCGGTGAGCCAGTAAGCGTCATCGCGATCTCCGCCGCCTGCAGGGCGGCGGTATCGATCGCGTGGGGCAGCCTCGAAGGGCGCGGGCCGGAGACGGTCTTGCGCCCTTCGTCCATCTACGTTCAACTGAGGGCCTGTTCTCCAGACGTGCCCGGCCTATGCGCTTCGCCTTCGTTGCCAGCGAAACCCACGTTGCCCAGCAGGCACGGCGCAAGTTCGTTGATCGCTATGACGACGTGCCGCCCGAGGAAGCCGACGTCATCGTGGCGTTGGGCGGCGACGGTTTCATGTTGCGCACGCTGCACGCGTATCGCGCGCTGCCTGCACCCGTATACGGCATGAAGCTGGGCCGCGTGGGCTTCCTCATGAACAAGCATCGGGTGGAAGACCTGGACGAGCGCATCGCCCGTGCGCACGCCGCGGTGCTTTATCCGTTGGAAATGCGCACCATGGCGGCCGATGGCGAAGTACATGACGCGCTGGCGTTCAACGAAGTGTCGTTGCTGCGCCAGAGCAACCAGGCCGCTCATCTCGAAGTGAAGCTTAACGACACCGTGAAGCTGCCCAATCTGGTGTGCGACGGCATTCTCGTCTCCACGCCCGCGGGTTCCACCGCGTACAACCTCTCCGCCCACGGTCCGATCTTGCCGCTGGATGCGAATGTGCTGGCGTTGACGCCGATCAGTCCGTTTCGCCCACGTCGCTGGCGTGGCGCGATCCTGCCGCATCGCACGCTGGTAACGCTGCGCATACTCGACCCGGGCAAGCGCCCGGTGAGCGCCACCGCCGACTATCACGAGGTGCGCGACATCCGCGAAGTGCAGATTCGCCAGTCCGGCGGGCAGGGCGTACGTCTGTTGTTCGATCCGGAACACAACCTGGAACAGCGCATCCTGGACGAGCAGTTCGCGCAGGACTAGGGGCGAGGAATGAGTAGTGAGTAGTGAGAGAAAGCCGGCATGTGCAACGGCCTTCTCTCGCTGCTCACTCCTCTTCACTCACTACTCTCCGCCCACTCCTGCTAGATTGCCCTCATGACCCGCCCCGCCCAAGACGCCCACGATCCCACCTCGGTTGGCGACAATCGCCTGGTGGTGGCCATTTCGTCACGAGCGCTGTTTGATCTCGGCGAAAGCAACGATCTGTTCGAGCAACAAGGGCTGGATGCGTACCGTTCGTTCCAGATCGAGCATGAGAACGACATACTGAAGCCCGGCGTGGCGTTTCCGCTGGTGCAGAAGCTGCTGGATCTCAACAAGCTCGCCGGCGACGTTCCGCCGGTGGAGGTGATCCTGCTTTCGCGCAACTCCGGCGACACCGGCTTGCGCATCTTCAATGCCATCCAGCACTACGGGCTGGAAATCAGCCGCGCCGCGTTCACCAGCGGTGCGCCGACGTCCGACTACATCGCGCCGTTCAAGGCCGATCTGTTCCTCTCCGCCAACGCCGAGGACGTGGGTCGTGCCCTGGCCGCTGGCGTGGCCGCGGCCACCATCCTTCCGTCCACGGCGCCACCACGCGCCACCGAGCAGCTGCGGATTGCCTTCGATGGCGATGCGGTGATCTTTGGTGACGAAGGCGAGCGCGTGTCACGCGAGGAGGGGCTGGAAGCGTTTCACCGCAGCGAGCACGAGCGGGCCGACGAGCCGCTGTCGGTCGGTCCGTTTCGCGGATTCCTTACCGCCGTGCATCGCCTGCAGGCGGCGTTCCCGGCGGAAGATTCGCCCATTCGAACGGCGCTGGTCACCGCGCGTTCGGCGCCGGCACACAAGCGCGTGATCCTCACGTTGCGTCGCTGGGGCGTGCGCATCGACGAAGCATTGTTCCTGGGCGGCCGCGACAAGGGGCCGTTCCTGGATGCCTTCGGTGCGGACATCTTCTTCGACGATTCGCCGGCCAATGTGGAGTCGGCGCGCAAGCACGTGGCCACCGGCCACGTGCCGCATGGCGTGAGCAATCGCTAGCTTTCGCTCTTGTAGGAGCGCACCCAGTGCGCGATCGGTGCTCGCGGTGCCATCACGGCATCAACGCGCTATAGGCTTTTCGCGCACTGGGTGCTCTCCTACAGGTGGCACATCAAGGCACAGAATGCCCCTTGCTCGCCGTCCAGATCGCATACCAGTCTTCCGCATCCAGCACGACGTCCAGCGCTTTCACCGCGTCGCCCAGGTTCGCCATGCGACCGCTGCCCGTGATCGGATGCGGGCGCGAGGGATGGCGCAGTATCCAGGCGAAGGCGAGCGTGGTCAGGCTGATGCCATGGCGGCCGGCGATCTCGAGCATCGCCGCACGCGTGCGCAGGGCGCGCCCGTCTTCGCCGTTGAACAGGTTGCCACCTGCCAGGGGTGACCAGATCATCGGCCTCAGCCCCAGTTGTTGCGCCTGGTCCAGCGTGCCGTCGTCCAGCGCATCCATCTGCAGCGGGGACAGTTCCAGCTGGTTGGTGAGCAGCGGATGGTGCTGATGCAACAGTGCGAACTGGCTGGTGGTGTGGTTGGACACGCCCCAGTGCGCCACCTTGCCTTCGCGGGTCAGCGTGGCAAACGTCTGGGCCAGCGCGGCGGCGTCCATCAGGTAATCAGGGCGATGGATCAGCACGAGGTCGAGCTGTTCCGTGTGCAGGTTGCACAGCGACTGCTCGACCTGCGCACGTACATAGGCGGCCGAGGTGTCGTAGTAGTTGACGCGATAGGACCGCTGCGCTGAACGAAGGCGGATGCCGCACTTCGTCACCAGTTGCATGCGGCCGCGCAGGGCGGGCGCGACCTTGAGCGCTTCGCCGAAATGGCCTTCCGCCTCGTAGTCGCCGTAGATGTCCGCGAGGTCGAACGTGGTGATGCCCAGCTCCAGCGCCTGCTCGATCCAGCGCACGCGCTCGGCGATGCTGAGCTTCCAGCTGGTGATGCGCCACAGGCCGGCGACGATGGGGGAAAGGGCGAGGTCGTTGCGTGTGTGTGGTTGGGTAGGCATGCGCGTGGCAGTTGTGAGGGCAGGGGATTGCGCGTTGCGTCAGACCATCTTCGTCCGGCGCCACCACGAAGTGACTTTCTCTTCGCGCACCAGCGTAAACAGGCCGGAACCAAGGATAAGCGCGATGCCGATCAGCATCGGCCAGTCGAGGTGATCGCCGAACAGCCAATAGCCGAAGAAGATGGCCCATAGCATCTGGCTGTATTGCGTCGGTGCGATGCGATTGGCCGGTGCGTGATGCGTGGCGAGCATCAGCAGCACGCCGGCGAGGCCCGCCAGCAGACCATAGCCCGCCAGCAGGAACCATTGGTGCGCGTCTGGCCAGGTGAAGGCAGGCAGCATCAGCAGTCCGCCGCTCACCAGTGGACCGATCACTCCCGCCCCATAGAGGCTGATGCGTCTCTCATGCGGACCGGCCATGCGCAGCGCCACCACCGACACCGCGCCGGAGAGGCCGCAGCTCATCGCCGCAAAATGCCCGGCGCCCAGCGCGCGGAATCCCGGGCGCAGCACCACCAACACGCCGATGAAGCCCACGATCACGGCGGACCAGCGACGCCAGCCCACGTGCTCCTTGAGGAAGATCACTGACAGCAACGTCACGAAGATCGGCAGCAGGAAGATCAACGCAAACGCCTCGGCCATGGGCAACGCGGTAAATGCGATGACGGCCGAGATGTTGCAGATGGCGCCGGTAATGGCGCGAATCCACCACAGCGACGGCTTGCGCGCGGAGAACACGTGGAGGTAGCGGTCTTGCGGCTTGCGGATGAATGGCAGCGCGCTGAGCATCAGCACCGCGCCGAAGAACACTGCCTCGTAGGCGGGCAGCGTCCCGTGCAGGGATTTCACGAAGGCGTCGCTGATCGCGTAGGCGGCGTAGCAGGCGAAGCCTAGAAGAACACCTTTGAGCATGGATGATCCGGCGGGGAGGCAGCCAGTCCATTGGCCTGGCGCCCGATAGGACGCTGCGGGGTGGTTGTACGGGGTCGCAGCGCCCTGGCCCGGCCGGAGCCGGGAATGGGATGGTGCATGGTCCCACAGCTGGCCGCAGTCGCCTACCCCGTCCCTGTTGCACCCCGCCATGACCCGGACGCAAGTGCCCGCTACAATGAGGGTTTGTCCCAGTCACGGAACTCACGCATGTCCGCTCGCCTGAACCCGCTCGATCTCTACGACGTCCGCTCGCTGCTGTCCGATGAAGAACGCATGGTGCAGGACTCGGTTGGCCGTTTCGTCGACGAGAGGGTGTTGCCGATCATCGGCGACTGCTTCGACCAGGGCCGCTTCCCCAAGGAACTGGTTCCCGAGATCGCCAGCCTGGGCTTGCTGGGCGCCACCCTTCCCGAGAAGTACGGTTGCGCCGGCATGAACGGCGTCAGCTACGGCCTGATCTGCCAGGAACTGGAGCGCGGCGACTCGGGCCTGCGCAGCTTTGCCTCGGTGCAGAGCTCGCTGTGCATGTACCCGATCTACGCCTACGGCACTGAAGAGCAGAAGATGCATTACCTGCCGAAGATGGCAGCGGGCGAGATCATCGGCTGCTTCGGCCTCACCGAGCCACATGGCGGTTCCGATCCGGCCAACATGAAGACCAACGCCAAAAAGGATGGCGGCGACTGGGTGATCAACGGCGCCAAGATGTGGATCACCAACGGCAACGTGGCGCACATCGCCATCGTGTGGGCGCAGACCGAAGACGGTATCCAGGGTTTCATCGTGCCCACCAATACGCCGGGCTTCACCGCGCAGGAAGTGCACAAGAAGATGAGCCTGCGCGCGTCGGTCACCTCGGCGCTGTTCTTCGACAACGTGCGCGTGCCCGAAGCCAACCGCCTGCCGAACGTCAAAGGTCTCAAGGGTCCGCTGGGGTGCCTCACGCAGGCGCGCTACGGCATCACGTGGGGCCCGATCGGCGCCGCGCAGGCCTGCCTGAAGGAAGTGCTCGATTACACGCAGGAGCGCATCCTGTTTGGACGTCCGCTCGCTTCCAACCAGGCCATCCAGCTCAAGCTGGCCGAAATGGCCCGCCGCATCACCATGGCGCAGCTGCTGTCGCTGCAGCTCGGCCGCCTGAAGGACGCTGGCAACATGCAGCCGACGCAGGTGTCGCTGGCCAAGTGGAACAACTGCCGCATCGCCATCGACATCGCGCGCGAGTGCCGCGACATCCTCGGTGGCGCTGGCATCACCACCGAGCACGTCGCCATCCGCCACGCGCTCAACCTGGAATCGGTCATCACCTATGAAGGTACCGAGACGGTGCACCAGCTGGTGGTGGGGCGTGAGCTGACGGGTATCAACGCGTTCTGAGGGGACAATCGCGATTTCCGTAGGGCAAATGACTCCTCACCGTCATTCCCGCGAAAGCGGGAATCCAGCGCCTTTGCCCAGGCGTGAGAGTCATTGGATGACCAGCTTCGCTGTTGCGGAGCACATCCCGCTTTCGCGGGGATGACTGTGAGGGTAGCCGGGCGATGATGGTTGGATTCATTCCATGAGCTGGCAAGACATCCGCATCGAAACCGATCGACTCATCCTTCGCCCAACACAGGCGGAGGACTTCGAAGGCTGGGCCTCGCTGATGGCCGACGAGGAAAACTCGCGTCACATCGGCGGCCCGCAGCCGCGCCCTGCAGCGTGGCGTGGTTTCCTCTCGATGGCCGGTGCCTGGGCCATCCAGGGTTACGCCATGTTCTCGGTGATCGAAAAGGACAGCGGGCGCTGGATCGGCCGTCTGGGGCCGTGGCAGCCGGAAGGCTGGCCGGGTACCGAAGTCGGCTGGGGCATCGTGCGTGATGCATGGGGCCGGGGCTATGCCACCGAAGGTGCGATTGCCGCCATCGACTGGGCGTTCGACACGCTGGGCTGGACCGAGGTGATCCACATGATCGCACCAGACAACACGGCTTCCCAGATGGTGGCACGCAAGCTGGGTTCCGCGTTGCGCGGACCGGGCCAGTTGCCCGCACCCTTTGAACACCTGCCCGTCGAAATCTGGGGCCAGTCCCGCGATCAATGGCGGCATCGGCGCGCATGAGTCATGTCACGCCCGCGCTCTACGCCACACTGGCCGAGATCGTGCCGGAGTTGCACGTGCATTGCGTCGATCCATGGTGCGTGATCGGCAGCACCGCCGCGCTGCTGGCAGGTGCCGAGGTGAGCGTGGCTGACGTCGACGTACTCACCTCGCCCGAAGACGCCGAGCGTCTGATGGCGCTGTGGGCCGAGCGGCGCGAACCCGCGCACGAGCCCGCAGGAGCCGAGCGCTTTCGTTCGCACTTCGCGCGGTTCCGTTTTCCTGGCTTGCCGGTGGAAGTGATGGGCGGGCTGGAGCTCAACCAGGGCGATGGATGGATGCCTGTCGAAGCGGGGCGCCTCACGTTGGCCGGCTTGAACGGACTTGCGGTACCGATGCCTTCGGTTGAAGACCAGATTCGAATTCTTGAAAGTTTTGGTCGAGAGAAAGATCGGGCGCGCGCGAAAGCGCTGCGCGCTTTCACCTCCTCTCCCCTCTGGGGAGAGGACTGAGGCATGGCCACCTTTACGGTGGTGAGGGGCGGGTGCTCGCGATGATGATGCTACGAAGCACGCTTCGAATTGGCGTTGGCGCAAGATTGGCCCCTCACCCTAACCCTCTCCCCGCAGGGGAGAGGGGATATTCGCTCCGTAGGGGCATTCGTCGTTTACCCTGTCCGCCGCTCCCGCGGCCGTTCGTTGACGAGACATCATGACCGCCATTCCGTACTCCCTCACGGCACGCCACAAGGGTTTCAACCGCGCCGAGATCGTCGACCAGAACTTCACCGAGTTCGTGCAGCTGTGGAACGGTGAAGTGCGTGCGCTGCACGGCGATCACTCTCCCGTATTGCCGGGCAGCACGCTCGATGCGCGCGGTTTCCGCGACTTGCTGGAATCGCAGCTGATCAGTCGCCACCTCGACCTCATGGCGCGCGTGCTGCGCGTACAGAACAAGGTGTTCTACACCATCGGTTCCAGCGGTCATGAAGGCAACGCGATGGTGGCGCGTCTCACGCGCCATACCGATCCCGCTTTCCTGCATTACCGCTCCGGCGGTTTCATGGCCGAGCGCTTCCGCAAGCTGCCGGGCATGGACCCCGTGATGGATTCCGCGCTGTCGTTCGCCGCCAGCATGGACGACCCCGCTTCCGGCGGTCGCCACAAGGTGTGGGGAAGCAAGCCGCTTTGGGTGTTGCCGCAGACGTCCACCATTGCCTCGCATCTGCCCAAGGCACTGGGCACGGCGGTGGCCATCGAGCAGGCGCGTCGCATCGGACACCGGCTGCCGATCCCCGAGGACAGCATCGCCATCTGCTCCTTCGGCGATGCCTCGTCCAACCACGCCACCGCGCAGACGGCGTTCAATGCGGCCGCGTGGACGGCCTACCAGAAGTTGCCCGCGCCCGTGCTGTACGTGTGCGAGGACAACGGCATCGGCATTTCGGTGAAGACGCCGAGCGGATGGGTGGCGAACAACTTCCGTCATCGCGCCGACCTCGATTACTTCTTTGCGGACGGCCTTGATCTCGCGACGGGCTATGCGCAGGTGCAGGAAGCGGTGGAGCATTGCCGTACCACGCGCCGGCCGACCTTCCTGCATCTCAAGACCACGCGCGTCATGGGCCACGCCGGCACCGATTTCGAGATCGAGTGGCGCAGCGTGGAAGAACTGTTTGCGGTGGAGGCGAGCGATCCCTTGCTTCGCTCCGCGGAGATTGCGCTTGCTTCCGGCCTGTACACCAAGGAATCGCTGCTGGCCTTGTATGAAGCCACGCGCAAGCGTTGTTTCGAGGCGGCCGAAGACGCGGACCGCCGCCCACGCATCACCTCGCTGGAACAGGTAATGAAGCCGCTGGCGCCGTACACGCCCGCAGCGGTGAAGGCAGAAGCGGAGCGCGCGGATTACCAGGAGCGCCGTGTTGCTGCGTTCGGCAGCGAGGACAAGCTGCCCGAGAAGCAGCCGCCACGTCATCTGGCCATCCAGATCGGCCAGGCGCTGCACGACATCATGGCGAAGTATCCCGAATCGCTGCTGTTCGGCGAGGACGTGGCGCAGAAGGGCGGCGTGTATACCGTCACCAAGGGACTGCAGAAGGCCTTCAAGGGCAGCCGCGTGTTCAACACGTTGCTGGACGAGACCATCATCCTCGGTCTGGCACAGGGCTACGCCAACATGGGCATGCTGCCCATTCCCGAAATCCAGTACCTCGCGTATTTCCACAACGCCTGCGATCAGATCCGCGGCGAGGCGGCGTCGCTGCAGTTCTTCTCCAACGACCAGTACCGCAATCCGATCGTCATGCGCGTGGCGAGCCTGGGCTACCAGAAGGGTTTCGGCGGCCATTTCCACAACGACAACTCGATTACCGCGCTGCGCGACATCCCCGGCCTCGTGGTGGGTTGTCCCAGCCGTGGCGATGACGCCGCCACCATGCTGCGCACGATGACGGCGCTGTCGAAGGTGGATGGTCGCGTGTGCGCGTTCCTCGAGCCGATCGCGCTGTACATGACCAAGGATCTGTACGAAGCGGGCGATGGCCAGTGGCAGTTCGCCTATCCCGCGCCGGGTGAGGCCATGACGTTGGGCGAAGGGCGCATCTACGATGAAGGCGCCAACGACCTGGTGGTGTTCACCTTCGGCAACGGTGTGCCGATGTCGCTGCGTGCAGCGAAGACCATCGAGGCCGAGCTTGGCTGGAAGGTCCGCGTGATCGACCTGCGCTGGCTCGCGCCGCTCAACGACGCCTTCATCGCGGCGCAGGCAAAGACGGCCAAACGCATCATCGTGCTCGACGAGGGTCGCAAGAGCGCGGGCGTGGGCGAGGGCATCATCACCGCCATCGTCGAAGGTGGTTGCGGTGCGACGCCGCTGCAACGCGTGGTGGGCGCCGATACCTACACGCCACTCGCCGGTGCGGCGCTGCTGGTGCTGCCGGGCGATGCCGACGTGGTGGCGGCGGCGCGCACGATGGTCTGAAGGAAGGGCGCGGTCCACACGCATGGCCGCGCCTGCACGCTATCCCTGTAGGAGCGCACCCAGTGCGCGATAGGCCTGTGCACTTACTTTGCACTCTCAGTAGAGCGCAGGCTTTGCCTGGCCTTGCCATGCGCCTATCGCGCACTGGGTGCGCTCCTACAGGGGAAGATGCGGCGTCAGGCGTCCTTCGTTCTTCCACGCCAGTACTCCGATCCCGCGATGCAAAGCACCAGCCACGCCGATCCACTGGCATAGCCGGCGATCACGTCGCTGAAGTAGTGGACCTGGAGCACGATGCGGCTCAGCCCTATGACGCTGACCATTGCCACCGCGACGGCCACCACGAGCCGATGCCAGCGATGGGGCAGCAGCCGCAGCAGCACATAGGCCAACATGCCGTAGAACACAATGGCGCCGAAGGCGTGGCCGCTGGGGAAGCTCCAGCCGTGCTCGACGATGAAGCCATGGCTGTGCAGCGGACGCGGTCGCTGGAACAACGCCTTCAGGCCACTGTTGAGCGGCACGATGCCGGCCAGGGCGATGGTCCAGCAGGTGGCGAGGTGCAGTTGGCGTCGCCATAGCAGGACGGCAAGCACCAGCACGGCAGCAGCGGCGACGGAACCGAGGTCACCCAGGTGCGAAACCGCGGCGACGAGGCGCAGCGCCGGAGGCTGCATCTGTTCACTCAAATCCTGGGCGAGTGCAAGGTCGAATCCCGAGAGCCAGCTATGGGCTTCCACCGCCACGGCCAGGGCAATCGCGGCGAACAGCAGCGCGGAGGCGACCAGCAGGCCGGCGGCCGTGCGTCCGCGCAGCACGATGGGTTCGCGAGAATCGCGCAGTGCGGCTTCATGCTGGCGTCGGTTCCATTGCCAGGCCGCGTCGCCCGCAAGACAGGCCAATACCAGCAGCACGGCCCAAAGCGGCAGCGCGTGCCCGGCTATCCATTCCACCAGATCATTCATCGGGCAAAGCTTCGTGGGGCGGCGCGGCATGATCCCTCGTGGCGCATGGAACGTCGAGAGCGGGCCATGACTTCCAGTGCTGGCCTTGCGCCGGGTTTGCCGCGATAGTGATGCGCTTTGCAGCCCTGGAGTCCACGATGTCCCAGCGACGCCTGTCCCCGCGCCTGGCGGGTTGTTGTGCCCTGTTCGTCCTCGCCGCGCCGCTGTGGGCGCAAACCGGCGCGCCGGCCCCGGTGCCCGCTGCTGTCGTGTCGGACGCGCAGCCCGCGCTGCCGGAGCAGTTGCAGGACTTCACCGCCTACGTGGATAGCGCGCGCAAGCAGTTCGACGTGCCCGGCATCGCCGTGGCGATCGTCAAGGACGGCAAGGTCGTGATGGAACGGGGTTTCGGCGCGCGCGAACTGGGCAAGCCGGAAGCCGTGGACGCGAATACGCTGTTTGCCATCGCGTCCAACACCAAGGCATTCACCGCCGCCTCGCTGCAGATGCTGGCGGAGGAAGGCAAGCTGAAGATGGACGATCGCGTGATCGACCATCTGCCGTGGTTCCAGATGTCCGACCCGTACGTGACGCACGAGATGCGCATCCGCGACCTGCTTGCTCATCGCAGCGGCCTGAGCCTGGGCGCGGGCGACCTGCTGTACTGGCCGCCGACCTCGTACTCGACCAAGGAAGTCGTCCAGCGCCTGCGCAACGTGCCCTTGGCCAACGGTTTTCGCAGCGGCTACGCCTACGACAACATCCTGTTCGCCGTAGCGACGCTGGTCATCGAAGAAGTGTCCGGCCAGAGCTACGCGGATTTCATTCGCGAACGCATCTTCAAGCCCGTTGGCATGGACGCATCGCTGGTCGACATGACGGCGTTGAAGCCCGGCATGGACGTCGCCACTGGCCATGCCAAGTTCAATTTCTCAGAGCTCAAGCCGGTGCCGGCCATGGCCTGGTCGAACAACTCCGGCGCGGGTGGCATCTATGCCAGCGTGCACGACCTGGCGAAATGGATGAACGTGCAACTGGCAGGCGGCAAGTTGCCCAATGGCAAGCCGCTGTTCTCCGAAGACAGCCAGAAGCAGATGTGGTCGATGCTGATCCCGATAAAGATCTCCGAGCCGCCCGTGCCGGAGCTGAAGGATATGCGCCCCAACTTTGCCGGCTATGGTGAAGGCTGGTCGCTGTCTGATTACCGTGGGCAGCGCCTGGTATGGCACACCGGCGGCTGGCCCGGCATGGTTTCGCGCGTCACGCTGGTGCCGGAACTCAAGCTCGGCGTGGTGGTGTTGACCAACCAGGAATCGGGCGCCGCATTCAACGCCGTCACCTATCGCGTGCTCGATGCGTACATGGGGCGCGACAAGAAGGACTGGGTGGCAGCGTATGCGGCGGCCGTAAAGAAGTCCGAAGGCGGCGCCGACGACAGCTGGCAGAAACACCAGGCGGCGCGTGACAAGAACGGCAAGCCGTCGCTGCCGCTGGCCAGTTATGCCGGCACGTTCCGCGACCCCTGGTATGGCGACATCCAGGTGAGCCAGCAGGGCGGCAAGCTGCGCCTGAAGTTCGCCAAGACGGCGCAGCTGGCAGGCACGATGGAGCCATGGCAGCACGACACCTTCATCGTGCGCTGGGACGATCGCTCGCTCAATGCCGATGCATTCGTGAGCTACACGCTCGATCCGGACGGCAAGGTGCGCGAGGTGCGCATGCAGCCTGTTTCCCCGCTCACCGATTTCAGTTTCGACTTCCAGGATCTGCGCCTTGCTCCGGTGAAGGAAGCAAAGGCGGCCGGCGCGCCCTGACCAATAGCAGGGGCGTTTCGCGTGGGGCGTTGCCTATAGTGGCAGCGTCCCCACGGTGGCAGGAGTTCGCATGAAACGTCTGGCTGCAGGCCTCCTGGGCCTGTCGTTTGCAGGTCTGTCCATGGCCGCGCCGACCGCCTGTCGCTACGGCGTCTATGGCGAGATCGGCAAATCACCGGTGGCGATTTCCAATCCCACCAGCAACGGCGCCGATGCACCGGAACGCTATACCTTCGTCGATGGCCGGCGGGGCGATGTGAACGGTGCCGACGGCCTGGTGCGTTGTGCGGAAGGTGCGGTGAGCGTGCGCCAGGCGGACGGGAACTACGTCGTGCAGTCGCGCGTTGCACTGCGCGAGACACCGACGCGATTCAAGAGTCACGGCACCGAACTCGCCGGCATGCTGATCGAACCGGCGCAGGCAGCCGGCAAGCCACCACTGGTGGTGTTCGTGCACGGTTCGGAGAAGACGCCGGGCATAGGCGGTTATTACCCCTACGTATTCGCCGCTGAAGGGCTGGCCGTCTTTGCGTACGACAAGCGCGGAACCGGCGCTTCCGGCGGCGATTACACGCAGAATTTCGAATTGCTGGCCGACGATGCCGCCGCGGCACTGGGGCGGGCGCGCAAGTTGGCGGATGGACGCTACTCGCGCGCGGGCTTCTTCGGCGGCAGCCAGGGCGGCTGGGTGGCGCCGCGCGCCGCGGCGCTTGCCCATGCCGACTATGTGGCGGTGGGATTCGGCCTGGTGATGACGCCACTGGAAGAAGACCAGCAGCAGGTCGTGCTGGAGATGAAGGAAAAGGGTTATGACGACGCCAGCGTCGCCCATGCGCGCGAGGTTGCGGATGCGGCGGGTGAGGTGATGGCCTCCCACTTTACCGGCGGCTACGAGCAATTGGCCGCCGCAAAGCGTCGCTATGCCAGCGAACCGTGGCTGCACAAGGTGGAAGGCGAGTTCACCGGCGAGCTGATCGCGGAGGATGAGTCGGACCTCAGGCGCACCGGTGCACCGCGCTACGACAATCTCAACATCCTGTGGAGATATGACGCTGTTGCCGCGTTGCGTGCGCTCGACATTCCCCAGCTGTGGGTGCTTGCCGGCGAGGATCGCGAGGCGCCCAACGCCATCACACAGCAGCGATTGATCGACCTGAAACGCCAGGGCAAGCCGATTGATCTTTACGTATTTCCCCGCACCGACCATGGCATGTACGAGTTCACGCAGGACGCCGACGGCACGCGTCATGTCACGCGCATCACGGACGGCTATTTCCGCTTGCTGGCCGACTGGATCAGGCAGCAGGACAGGCCACCCTACGGTGCAGGCCGGCGCTTGCCCTGATTGGCATCGAGCTGCCTTGGCCGAGTCTGCGGCGAAGGGGCAACTCAAGTGCGCAAGGCGGTGGACGGTGGAACGCTCCGGCCTGCTCGGGGCGTTTCATGTTCGGACCTTGGGGCCGCAGTGGCTGGAGCCGTGCCAGGGACCTTTGCCGAACGCCAATGCAACGCATGAACTTGCGCTGCAAAGCGGCGTCGTTTTGCGAACGGCGTCACTCATCGTGCGTCATTGCGACTCCCATCATGACGCCGCCGCAGGAAAGGGCGCCAGGGGGCGCGCACCGGGCGGCACCATCCTTGGAGAGTACACATGAAGCAATCCCTGTTCGCACTGATGCTCGGTGCCCTGGTGGCATCGGCCGCCGTATCGGCCGCGCCGATCCAGTACGACCAAGACCATGATCACTACGATCATGATCACGACCGCGATCACGATCACGATCACGACCACGACAGAGACCACGATCATGGCAACGATCATGACCGTGATCATCGCGACCACGACCACGACCGTCGCGATTACGTGATCGTGCACGATCGGGGCCGTCATGAAGGCTGGTATCACCGGGGCGGTTATGTTCCGGTCGAGTATCGCGATCGCCGCTATGTCGTCGAGGACTGGCAGACCTATCGCCTTGCACCGCCGCCGCGCGACCATCAGTGGGTGCGCAGCGACGACGGTGAGTTCGTGCTGGTGGCCGTCGCTACGGGCCTTATCGCCGATATCGTCATCAATCACTGACGGGCGAGCCGCATCGCGCGCATGTCGCGATGCGGCTTATCGCCATTTCTTGCTGCACTTCCGCACGAAGTTTCGTTCCGGCCTCACGGTGCGTGAACGCCACGCCGCGCAAGGTAAAAGCGCGGCGTTCGCCTGATGCATGGTTCATGGCAGGCGGCGCCATGGCATGTCGTGAGCGGCTGCATGCCGCCTTGCACGACGCGAACGGGGAACACGTCCGCCAGGACAGCGTCTCCTTGTGAACAGACGACTTCGCGATGGAGGGATCGAGATGAAATCGTATGGTTTGATCGCAGTCTTGCTTGCGGGTTTCCTGGCTGGTCCCGCGATCCATGCACAGCAGGCGTCGGCGCCCGCCGGCTCCACTGGCCAATGCAAGGATGGCAGCTACAGCAACCACGCCACCAAGAAAGGGGCGTGTTCCGGACACCAGGGCGTGAAGGAGTGGTACGGCGACGCGAGCGGCAAGGCAGCATCGCCGGCGGCGACGGAAACCAAGTCGACCGCGGCCACCGCAGCCGCGCCGGCACCGGCCGCACCGGCAAAGACCGCTGCTCCCGCAACCACCGGCAAGTCCATGCCGCAGCCGCCTGCCACACAGGCGCCGGGCGGTGGACCGGGCATGGTCTGGGTCAATTCGAGCAGCAAGGTTTATCACTGCCAGGGCGACAAGTGGTACGGCAAGACCAAGTCCGGCTCATACATGAGCGAGGGCGACGCGAAGGCCAAGGGTTACCACGGCGATCACGGCAAGGCCTGTTCGTAACAGCACACAACAGTGGCGATGTGTACGGGGCCGGCGCTTGCTGGCCCTTCGCTTTCACGCCGTCTGGCCAGTGAGCCACGCGGCACAGCACTTCACGTCATCGCTGCCATGCCAGCCGTGCCACGCCGTGCGCAGAAAACCTTCGCGCGTGCTGGTGTCGATGCCGAGCGAGCGCGCCGTTTCCAGCAAGGCGTGGGCCTGGCCTGCGGGCAGATCGAAACACAGCGTCGGACCCAGGCGTTCCGCGTCCAGCAAGGCCAGCAATCGTGCCGCTTCATCGCGCCAGCCATCGCGGGGCGCAAGTATCTCCAGCAGCATGCGCTGCAGCCGCGCGATGTGCGCCTGCAACCCCGGCGGGCCGCCTGCGGCGAGCAAGGTACCGATGGATTCAGCCAGCGCGGCGCAGCTGACGATGGATGGACTGCCTGCTTCCAGATAGCGGCCGTCGCTGGCCCAGTGATCGGCGTGTTCGTCCTGCCTGCCCGATTGCGAGAACGCTGCGGGCGCGGAGAGCCAGGTGCCAAGCGGCATCAGTTGTTTGCGAAAGCCGGCATCGGTCCACAGCAGTCCCTGGCCCTGCATGCCGAGCAGACCTTTGTGTCCTCCCGTGGCGAAGGCGCTGGCGTGATCGAGCACGGGCATCATCGTGCCCGCACCTTGGATGCCATCGACCACCAGGTGCACGCCGCGCTCGCGACATCCATGGCCCAGTGTTTCCAGATCCAACCGCAGGCCATCCTGGAAGCGGACCCACGACACCGCCATGACGCGCGTGCGCGAAGTGATCGCATCGAGCAGGCGCCGCTCTGGAGCGATGCCTGCACGCGGCGGCTGGCGTGGCGTGGCGAGTTGCCCCTCCCACAGCGGTACTTCCTTGCAGTGCACGCCGCGACGCGCCAGCGCGAGCCATGGCAGCCGGTTGCTGGGAAACTCCCCGGCAGGGATCACCACTTCGTCGTCCGCGGCCCATGGAAAACCCATCGCAACGGTTTCCAGCCCGGTCGACGTGCAACTGGCCAGGCTGATGTCGTCCACGGCTACGCCTAGCAGGGCGGCGCCCTGGCTGCGGAGGCGCTGCTGGACATCGAGGAAGTCTTCCTGCCAACGCAGTTCCCACGGACGCAGTTCCGTGGCCAGCAGCGATTGCACCCTATCGGCAGCGGCGCGTGTGATCGGCCCATCCTTGCAGTGCGACAGCCACAACAGGCCGGGCGGCATGTCGAACAGGGCAGGGTCGATCAACGGTGCGATGTCGTACGGCATAGGCGGTGTTCCGTTGCAGGTGCCGGCGCATGCCAGCCAGATCAATCCAGGCGCTTGTGGAACAGGCGGATAGCGAGCGTCAGCATCACCGTGATGAATGCCGCCAGCGCTACGCCATCCTGCCAGAGGTCGCCGAGATTGGCGCCGCGCAGCATGATGCCGCGTATCAAGCGCATGAAGTGCGTGAGGGGCAGCAGCTCGGAAATCCATTGCGCCGGCGCCGGCATGCCTGCATAGGGAAACATGAAACCCGACAGCAGGATCGACGGCAGGAATACGAAGAACGTCATCTGCATCGCCTGGAACTGCGAGCGGGCGCGCGTGGAAATCAGCAGGCCCAGCGAGAGGTTGGCGAGGATCAGCAGGCTCGATGCCATGTAGACGTCCCACAGGCTGCCGCGTATCGGCACGCGGAACAGCCATACGCCAAGCAACAGCACCACGCTGGTCTGCACCAGGCCGATGGCCGCGTAGGGCAGCACCTTGCCGATCATCAGCTCCGTGCGGCTTACCGGCGTGGTGATCAGCATTTCCATGTTGCCGCGTTCGGTTTCGCGCACGATGGCCACGGCGGTGAACAGCACCATGGTCATGGTGAGGATCACACCGATCAGGCCCGGCACGATGTTCACCGGCGAGCGGCGTTCGGGGTTGTAGAAACTCACCACGCTGATGGGCGTTTCGGCGCGCGCGTGGAAATTGTCCGGTTGATTTAGCGGATATTGGGCAAGCTGCGCCGCTGCCGCCTGCACCACATTGTCGCTGCCGTCGACCATCACCTGGATGGCCTCGCGACCATCGAGCTTGCGGCGCTCGAAATCCGGCGGCACGGCGATGCCCACGCTGACACGGCCTTCGCGAAGCAGGTCAACCAGCTGTTGCGGAGAGGTGGCAGTGGCCTTGATTTCGATCACGCCGCTGGCCAGCATGTCCTGCACGGCGGCGCGGGAGCCCGCGGTTTGCGATTGGTCGGCAACGGCGGCCGGCAGGTGGCGCAGGTTGAGGTTGATCGCGTAGCCGAACAGCAGCAGCTGCAGGATCGGCATGCCCATGATCATGGCCAGCGTGACGCGGTCGCGTCGCAGCTGGCGCAGTTCCTTCACCATGATGGCCCACATGCGTCGCAGGTTCACGCGGCTTCCTCCGTGTGCTGCTGCTTGCGGGTGGCGACCACGAATACGTCTTCCAGATTCGGTGCCACGCTTTCCACTTCGACCGCGCCTGCGTCCTGCGAAAGATCGCCGCGCAGGCTCTCGGCGGTGATGTTGTCCTTGCGCATCAGCACGCGCAGCTCGTTGCCGATCTGCGCCACGCTGAGCACGTCGGGCTGCTTGTCCAGCGCGGCTTTCACCTGCCGTGGCGAATCGGCGTGGATGAGGAAAGTGCGCCCGCTCAGTTTCTCGGTGAGTTCCTTGGGCGTGCCGTCCGCCACCAGGTTGCCGTTGTCGAGGATGGCCAGGCGATGGCAGCGCTCGGCTTCGTCCATGTAGTGCGTGGACACCAGGATGGTGGTGCCGTCGTCGGCCAACTCGAACAGCTTCTCCCAGAAATCGCGGCGGGATTCGGGATCGACCGCGCTGGTCGGTTCGTCGAGGAACAAAAGTTCCGGCTTGTGCACGATGGCACCAGCCAGGGCGAGACGCTGCTTCTGCCCGCCGCTCAGTGTGCCGGCCAGTTGCTCCTCGCGATCGTCAAGGCGATAACGCTTGAGCAGTTCGTCCACGCGTGCGCGCGTATCGCTGCGCGACAGTCCCTGCACGGTGGCGAGAAATTCCAGGTTCTGCCGCACCGACAGATCGTCGAACAGCGAGAACTTCTGCGTCATGTAACCGATGTGCCGCTTCAGTTCTTCGGCCTGCTGGGGAATCCTCAGGCCCAACACTTCGATCTCGCCTTCGGTGGGCGTGAGCAGTCCGCACAGCATGCGGATGGTGGTGGACTTGCCCGATCCGTTGGGCCCGAGGAAGCCGTAGACGCAGGCGCGCGGCACTTCAAGATTCACCTTGTTCACGGCAATCAGCTTGCCGAAGCGCTTGGTGAGGCCGCGCGCGTGGATGGCAATGTCAGTCATGGCGGTCATTGCCGGAGAACGTGACGGCAACGGGGAATCCCTGCGGCAGATCGCGTGCGTCGCTGCCGAGCACGATCTCGGCCAGGTAGCTGAGGCGCGTGGCGTCATCGCCGTTGAGTGCGTAGTAAGGCGTGAAGGTCGGTTCGCTGCGGATCATGCGTACCGTGCCATGGAACTGGCGCTTGCCGTCGTGCAGGGTGACGACGGCCTTGTCACCCACCTTCACCGAGGGACGCAGCGTTGCCGGCACGTATACCCGCGCATAGGGCGCATCGCTCGCCAGCAGGATCACCAGAGGGGTGCCGGGCTGCGCCTGGTCGCCGAGCTTGTAGGGAAGGCTGTCCACGCGTACGTCGCGCGGTGCGGTGAGGTCCAGTTTCTCCAGGTCGACCGCGCGCGAAGCCTCGGTGGCCGTTGCGGCGGCAACGGCGGCACGCGCCTGCGCGATGTCTTCGGCACGCGAACCATTGACGAGCTGGTCGAGTGCGGCACGGTCGGCGCCGACTTCGGCATCGGCATTGCCTGCCGCCGCCTTGGCGCGGTCGAGGTCTGCCGCCGAGACGAACTGCTGGCGGGCGAGGGCGGCCAGCCGCTGGTAGTACGCGTTGGCGTCGCGCGCCTGCGCCTGTGCGCCCTGCAGGCTGTGGCGCGCCTGGCGGATCTGTTCCTCGCGCGGCCCGTGTTCAAGTTCCAGCAGCGACTGCTGTTGCTGCTGCAGGTCCGCGCGGGCGGTGTCCAGCGCCGCCTGCGTGCGCGTGGTTTCCAGTTGCATGATGCGCGTGCCACTGGGCACGTACTGGCCCTCGCGCACGTCGATCTTCACGATGTGCTCGGCGGCGGGAGCGGGCAAGGTGATGCGGTCGAATTCCACGGTGCCGAGCACTTCGGGTGTCGACGGATGGCACGCCGCCAGGGCCAGGGCGATCAGAGGCACCATGCGGCGCAGCAAGTGGTGAGTCTTCATGCTTTCGGTTCCATGCCTTGTCCGAGTAGTGCCAGGGCGTGTCGCGCAATCACGTCGGTGCCGATGTCTGCCTGGAAGATTTGCCGCCAGATCGGCGCGCTGGCCGCTGGGAAAAGTGTCAGTCCGATCATCGTCACCACCAGCAGCCGGGGATCGAGCCCCGCGTTGAGCTGGCCTCGCTGCTGCGCGTCGGCGAAGCGGCCGGCCAGCAGCTGGGGCAGTTCCGGCCCGATGCGCGAAAGCAGCAGTTCGCGCAGCGCGCCGCCTTCGCACAGCACTTCGCGCACCCATAGCGCGGGGAACCATGGAAACGCATCAACCAGGTCGAGCACGCCTTCCACGAAATGCCGCGCGATGGCCTGCACATCCTCGCCGGCACCGGCGACCAGCTCGCGCAGCGTCATCACGGCAGGCATCAGCTTCTCCTCGAACACCGCATCACGCAGCGCGAGCTTGCTGCCGAAGTAGTAGTTGAGCAGGGCAGGCGTCACGCCGGCCTCGGTGGCGATGGTGCGCAGGGAGGTTGCCGCGATGCCGTCGCGCACGAAGCACACCAGGGCGGCGTCGATCAGTCGCGCGCGCTGATCGGGGCTGTCCATTCCCGGTCGACCAGGGGCTCGACGGGTGGGCGTGCGGGGTTTGGAGGGGCTCATGCCATATAATTAATCATACATATAATTAATTTTGCGTGATTGGCCATGCGTGGGTGCTTTGTCCCCAAGAAGAGGCCGACCGCGGCCGGCTTTCGTTCGAGTGACGGGGAAGACGATAGCCGCGTAGCAGTGCGGGAGAGCGGTCAATAGACCGCATCAATACCGATTTCGACTTTCTCTCGTCGAGGCGCGGGCTTGTACCGCAGGGCAACTTTTTCGACGAAGTGCCACGAGAAAAAAGCCAACGCCAGCGTTATGGGAAGCGAGACGCCGAGGAGCACGAAGTAGCTGCGGTTTTCTCCCAGCAGCGCGACGGTGATTTGTTGTACGGGCCAGGCATAGATGTAGATCCCATAGGACAGGTCGCCGAATCGCCCTGCCGACCGCAAGACAGGCCATGACTGTCTACCGACAGCGATGACGAGTGGCGGCACGATGAATGCGAGGCCGAGTTTCGTCTGATCGATGAGTATCAAGACGAAGGCCACGCAGCAAAAAAGCAGCGCAACCGGCGGCTTCGACAAATAAGGGTAAGCCTGCAACAGCGCTCCCATGCCAAAGAAAAGTCCGAAATAGGCGACGAAGCTCATCCCGAGCTGGAACCCGGTGACCGCGAACAACGCGAAAATGGCGATGGCCAACCAGAGTGCAGGCCGCCTGGATATCGCGCCCATCAAGGCGAGAAGGATGTAGCACATGACCTCGAACGGAATCGTCCAGAGCGAACCGTTGAGCCCGTGGTGCGGGTTATCGGGGAATCCCGATAGCCCGAGGGCGCTCGCAATCGCGAAGGTGCAAGGAATGGATACCGCCAAAGCGGGAAGCAGTCGCGCAGCGCGACGGACTGCAAATCGTCCCAGGTGTGGATCGTTCATCCAACTGGCGGTGACGAGGTATCCGCTTATCGAGAAAAAGATCAGGACGCCGAGATTGCCGAAAGAGTGGTCGCCTACGAACCGCGGTTCCCATCGACCCGAGAGGGCAAGCTGGTGACTGAAGACCACAAGCAAAGCCCCGATGAGGCGGAGGGCGTCGAAGTTGTTTTTTGGGTCAGTGATGTCTTGGGCGGTCCGTGCATGATAGAGACGCTAGCGGGTATCCAGGGGAATCCCGGTCAGCCCGGCATGCTGCCCTTGGCCGGTATTGCCGAGGCGGGACGTTCGATGGCTTCCATACCCTCTTATTTGTCTTGTGTGGCACGGACGAGTGCGTGATGCGCCCATTTGCGGGCGATTGCCCCCTGCGAGTTCCATGGCGCCCGCCCCGGAAGGCGGGCGCCATGAGGCTTTAGCCGTTCGGCACCACCGGCAGGCTGATGGAACTGGCCGTGCCCGGCGTATGCCATACGCGCTGCGTGGCCTTGCGATAGTCCGCGGGCTTGGCGTCGAAGATGTTCGGCACGAAGGTCTGCGGGTTGCGGTCGTACAGCGGGAACAGGCTGGACTGCACCTGCACCATGATGCGGTGGCCCGGCTGGAACACGTGGTTGGTGGTGGGCAGGCCGAAGCTGTAGAGCAGCGGCTGGTCGGGCGTGAGCGCCTGCGGATGCTCGAAGCTGGTGCGGTAGCGGCCGCGGAAGATGTCCAGCGACACGGCCAGCTCGTAGCCGCCCATGGCCGGGTTCGACGGCACGGTGTCCGGATAGACGTCGATCAGCTTCACTACCCAGTCGCTGTCGGTGCCGCTGGTCGATGCATACAGGTTCACCTGCGGCGCGCCACCGATGTGCACCGGCGCGGTGAGCGGGTCGGTCACGTAGGTAAGGACGTCCGGACGTCCATCCGCAAACCGCTGGTCGGTGACCAGCCAGCGCGTCCACGCGTCGTGGTCGGCGAAATGCACCGGCCGCGGCTGGTAGGGCACGGGCTTGGCCGGGTCGGATACGTACTCGTCGTACTTGGCGACATCGCCGGCCGGCGCCGTGAACGACAGCCCGCCGTTGGCGCCGAGATACAACGCCTTGGGCTTGTTGACGCAGCCCTTGTCGCAGCTGAGCGGCCACGACTTGAAGCGATCCCAGCGGTTTTCGCCGGTGTTGTAGATGAACACCGGCGGCGTGCTGGCCTTGGGCGCGCCATCCACCAGGTACTGGTCGAAGAACGGCTTGAGCACGTCGCGGCGGAACTGCAGCGAGGTGTCGCCATCCCACTGCAGCGGGCCCAGCGAGGTGCCGTCGTAGTTCACCTGGCTATGACGCCACGGCCCCATTACGAGGTAGTTCTTGTCGTTGCCCTTGTCCTTTCCTTCGGTGGCCATGTAGGTGTGGATCGCGCCCCACATGTCCTCCTGGTCCCACAGGCCTTGCAGCCACATGGTGGGTACGGTCAGCGGTTGCCCGGCCATGGTCTTGTCGAGCGCCTGGTTCTGCCAGAACGCATCGTAGGACGGATGCTCGTCGAGCTTGCGCCAGAACGGCAGCTGCTCGAAGCCATTGGCGCGCGCATAGTCGCCCGCGGAGCCAGCGGCGAGGAAGTTGCTGTAGTCGTCGTAACCTGCACGCGGCACGGCGTCGCCCTTGCCCTTCTGGGCTGTCTGGCCCTGGATGTAGTCGAAGTTGGTCTGGCGATAGGCGCCGTAGTGGAACCAGTCGTCGCCCATCCAGCCGTCGATCATCGGGCTTTCCGGCGCGGCCACCTTCAGCGCGGGATGCGGATGGATCAGCGCCATCACCACGGTGAAGCCTTCATAGGACGAACCCAGCATGCCGACCTTGCCGTTGGATTCGGACAGGTTCTTCACCAGCCAGTCGATGGTGTCGTAGGCGTCGGTGGAGTGATCCACTTCGCTGGAATTGAGCGGGCCGCGCAACGGGCGCGTCATCACGTAGTCGCCCTCGGAGCCGTACTTGCCGCGCACGTCCTGGAACACGCGGATGTAGCCGCCCTTGACGAACACTTCGTCGCCCTGCGGCAGCGTGGCGTCCATATGCGGCGAGGTGAAGCGGCTGGCTCGGCCGTCTGCGTTGTACGGCGTGCGGGTCAACAGGATCGGCGCATGCTTCGCGCCCTTGGGGATCACGATCACCGTATGCAGCTTCACGCCATCGCGCATCGGGATCATCACCTCGCGCTTTTCGTAGTCATAGTTCGCGGTGGGCGCCGCGAACTTGGCCGAGGGTACGTCGGGCGTGAGGGGAGCCGTCTGGGCCTGGACGAGGCCAGCGGAGAGCGCGGCGACAGTCGCGGCGGCAAGCAAGGTGAAGCGGAAGCGCATGAAACCTCCATGAGGACGGCCATCGGGGCCGGCGGGGTCGAGTGGGCGTTAATCGATGCCATGGACTTTAAGCGAGCCTTCCGCCGAGGCCCACCATGACTTCCTGCCTATACGCGCCGATTGCGCAAGAATGGAGCCGTGGCCCGCAGGGGGCCGTTCGCATACTGGCTCCCACCCTCCTTCAGGAAGCCAAGCCATGAAGACCCGTACGCGTCACCAGCACCTGCAGCGCATCGACCGCGTGGTCGCCTTGCTGCAAGCCGCCGTGGAGCAGGGCAATGAACTGCCCGAGCTCGCCACGCTGGCGGCGGCCGCGCACCTGTCGCCGTTCCACTTCCATCGCATCTATCGCGCACTGGCGGGCGAAACCGTAGGCAACACCGTGGCACGCCTGCGCCTGCTGCGAGCACTGCAACTGCTGGCTGAGCCCGATGGGCGCGTGACCGAGGCCGCGCTCGCTGTTGGATACGAGACGCCGCAGGCATTTGCGCGTGCGTTCCGGCAGGCCTTCGATACCACGCCCAGCGACATGCGCAGGCAGGGCGTGCGCCTGCAGCAGGAAATCGAGCGGCTGCGCCAGCCATCGCCGGGCGAGGGCGTCGCGTTTTCCCCGTTGAAGGTGGAGGTGGTATCGGTCGAGCCCTTCCGACTGGTGGCGATCCGCCATGTCGGCGATCCGGTGGGCCTGGGGCAGACGTATGGACGTCTATTCCAGTGGATGGCCGAGCGCGGCGCGCTGGAACAGATGGCAGGCATCTATGGCGTGCCGCATGACGACCCACGTGATGTGCCACGGGAACACTGTGCCTTCGAGTGCGCACTCGCGCTGGCGGGCGAGGGCCCGGAAACCGTTGGCGAGGTGCATCCGTTGCAACTCGGCGGCGGATTGTGGGCGCGGGCGCGGCACGTGGGATCCTACGACCACCTGGATGATTTCACCGATCACTTCATCGCGGACTGGCTGTCCGACAGCGGCTACACACTGCGCGATGCGTGGCCGTTCCGGCATTTCCACGACGATCCGGAAGAAACCCCCGAGGCGGTGCTGCGCGCGGACATCTATCTGCCGGTGGAACCCGGCTGACGTGTCAGCCGTGGGTGCTCCAGGGATCGTAGCTGCCGAACCACCAGAGGTGTCCCTCCGGGTCACGGCAGCTGTAGCCGGCGCCGCCATAGTCCTTTTCGGCGTACTCGTCGATGATGACGGCACCGGCCGCCCTGGCCTGTTCGTAATGCGCCTTGCAGTCCTTCACGATCACGCACGGGCATTGGGTTTCGCTGCCGCCGATCTGGTCCGGCTGCACCATGCGGCGGCCGAAATCGTTGTCGCGTACCGAGCCGATCATCAGCATGCCGTTGCCGTAGACCAACTGCGCGTGCGCCACGCCGCCGTCTTCGTCGTCGTAAACCGCCTGCTTTTCAAAGCCGAACGCCTTGCACAGCCATTCGATGGCCGCATGGGCATCCCGGTAGCGGAGGCAGGGAATGATGGTGCTTCCCGTGCTGGGCGAAGTGGCCATGGCAGCGCTCCCTTGGACTGGACGTGGCGAGACTAGCGCGTCAGGCGGATTAGTCTTGTCGATTTTCCAAGGCACGCCCGGAACGGCCTGCTCAGGCCTGACCGTCGCCTTCGACGGCCCGGGGCCAGCTGCGTCGCGTCGTTTCCAGCTTTTCGTCGAGGCGAGCTCGGTTGCGGCCGGCGAGCTTGGCGCGATACATGGCGTGATCCGCGCGTTCCACCAGCGACTCGACGTTGTCTTCCAGCACGCGCATGGCAATGCCGATGCTTATGCTGAGCACGAGTCCGCTGTCATTGACGGGAATGTCCAGCCGGTGCACGCGGCGGCAAAGACGCGTGGCCACCTGCATGGCCTGCGCCTGCTCCACGCCGTAGAGCATCGCCACGAACTCCTCGCCGCCATAGCGCCCCAGCAGGTCGTGCGGCCGCAACTCGTGCCGCAAGGCATCGGCGACCGCGATCAGTGCGCGGTCGCCGGCCGCATGGCCCTGGCGATCGTTGAGCACCTTGAAGTGGTCCAGATCCAGGAAGAGCAGGGCCACCGGCTGCGTGGCGCCGCTGGAAAGCAGCTTGGCGACGCTTTCGCTCCAGGCGCGGCGGTTGAGCACGTTGGTAAGCGCATCGTTGTCGGCAAGCTCCTGCACCAGGTCGCGATCGTGGCGCATGATGAGCGCGCGATCGGCCAGGCCAAGCGACAGCACGATCGCTTCGAAAGCCCCCGCCGCGAGACAGGCATCGCTCAGCCAGATCACGTCGGCCAGCGTGCCGTTGGCTTGGCTGCTGGACAGCGCGGTAAGAGCGAGCAACGGTGTCCAGCCGACCAGGAAAAACCACGCCGTGCGGGCTCCGCGCGCTGCCGCGACGGCAGCGGCCAGCAGCAATAGCAGCGTGCCGATGATCAACAAGGGGCCAATGAGCACCTGCGCCGTCTGTTGCAGGATGGCAATCTGGCAACTGCGAAGCAGCACCACCAGCGGCATGCCCACGGCAAGCCCGATGCAGGGCGTGTGGAGCATCGGGGCATAGGCTGGCAGCTCGCAGAAGCGCACCATGAACATCGCGGCGAACGCCAGCGACAGGGCCATGGCGGCCGAGCTCATCATGGCGGCGGATCCCGCCAGCCACGTCATCTCCAGCGGGTGGTACAGGTAACCGCTCTGCACGCCCTGGATCAGCGCGTAGCAGAGCACGTAGCCGGCGTACCACGCGAACGTGGCATCGCGGAGCATCAGCGCGAGGCACAAGGCCATCAGCGACATCGCCAGCATCACGGCGAAGCATGCGCTTGCGAACACCAGCCAGTGCGCGTCGACCTGCAGATACTCGTTCCACGACTGCAACTGGAAGCTCACCGGCATCGAGCGCACGGACGAGGGCTCGAAACGCAGCAGCAGCGGCGCCGACGAGGGAATGTCCGCGGGAAGGCGATAGGCGAGGCGCCCGTTGCCGTGGGCCGACAGCGTGAAGTCATCCAGCGACTGGGTGACGCCGCCCTTGGGGCCATACAGAGTCACGGCGGTAAGCGGCGGCGGGTAGATCGTCAGCACCCGTTCCTCGTTGACCAGAGGCGGTTGCGGCTGCAGCACAACCCACGTGCCTTGTCCTTGAGTCGAAAAGTGCTGCATCAGGTTGGGATCGAAGCTGTTGAAGTCGCCGCGCCTGTACGCGTCGAGCACGGCCTGCGGCGTGTCACCCGGCCTGGCTTCACGCGTGGCGGCACTCAGCCCGGTGTTGGCGTGGGTCGCGGACGCGAAGCCGAGAATGGCGAGGATGCAAAGCATCCGCCATCGCCAGCGTTTCGCCATCGACGCGACTGGTCCAGCCATCCGCTGTCCCCCTGAAGAAGCGTGCCCTCTCCGAGAGGGCACGCCATATTCCGTGGCCATCGCGTCATCCCTGCGAGCGATTCCCGGGTGCCTAGGGCATTCGAGTGGCCTGCGCCTAGAGTAGCCGGTGCGAGGCTTGCGTTGGGCTATCGGGACTTACGCCAAAAGTTATAGATGGCCAAATCATTGGCCAGAGGCGGACCGCTCACACGGCGTTGACCCTGGCGGCTGCCATGCTCCGAGTTCGGCATCCCCACCGCCCCGAGGAGCATAGGCATGAGCACGATCCGAGTGGCCGTATTCGTCGGCAGCCTGCGCAAAGATTCCTACAACCGTCACCTGGCCCGTGCCGTGGAACGGCTGGCGCCTTCAGACTTCAGTTTCGATCATGTGCGGATCGACAAGCTGCCTCTGTATGACCAGGATTTCGATGGCGCCTACCCGGCCGGGTGCCAACAGCTCAAGGACGAGGTATCCAAGGCCGACGCGCTGCTGTTCGTCACGCCCGAGTACAACCGCTCGATTCCCGGCGTGCTGAAGAATGCCATCGACATCGCCTCGCGCCCGTGGGGAACCAATTCGTTTGCCGGCAAGCCCGGCGCGGTCATCGGCATCTCGGTGGGAGCCACCGGCACGGCGCTCTCCCAGCAGCACCTGCGAAACGTGCTTGCCTATCTCGATGTGCCGACGCTAGGCCAGCCGGAAGTCTTCATCCAGAACAAGGAAGGCCTGTTCGATGCCGACGGCAGGATCGGTAGCGAAGGTACCCAGAAATTCCTGCAGGGTTTCGTCGATCGCTACGTGGCCTGGGTGAAGCGGTTCGTTGGATAGAGGCCAAAAAAGCCCCGGATAAACCGGGGCGACAAGGGGTCGAAGCGTTTCTTTGACCGAGTTGGCGGCGGCAGTGCCCGTGGTGCCCCGGTACCCTGGTTGCCGTCGTGACCGCCGTTGTTGAGGGCCGCCGCGACCACGGCGACGCCCACGGTGGCTGCGGCGGCAGGAGGAATGCGTGGCGGCGTTTGTCCGCCGGTCCTGTCAGGGACGGCAGGGGCCTGTGTACGGTCACGCCTCGGCGGTGGAACCAGTGCCGCAGAGCTTTTCCAGCAGCTGCGATTGCACATTGCGCACGGTCTGGCTGGTACCGGGCTTGGCCCGCGTGTAGTGGCCGTCGGGCTGCAGCAGCCATGAGCTGGAGTTGTCGGCGAGGTACAGCTCCAGTTCCTTCTTCAGGCGGGCGTGCAACTTCTTGCCCTCCACCGGAAAGCCGGTTTCCACGCGGCGGTCCAGATTGCGTTCCATCAGGTCGGCGCTGGCTAGATAGAACAGGTCGTCGCCGCTGTTGAGGAACCAGTACATGCGGCTGTGCTCAAGGAAGCGGCCCACGATGGAGCGCACCCGGATGTTGTGCGAAACACCCGGTACGCCCGGACGCAGGCAGCACATGCCGCGCACGATGAGGTCGACCTTCACGCCCGCCATGCTGGCCTTGTAGAGCGCACGAATCATCTTGGCGTCGGTAATGGCGTTGACCTTGATGATGATCTGCGCGGGCTTGCCCGAGGCGGCATGCGCCGTTTCGCGCGCGATCATTTCCAGCAGCGTCTTCTTCAGCGTGAACGGAGCATGCAGCAGTTTCTTCATCTGCAGCAACTTGCCCATGCCGGTGAGCTGGCTGAAGAGCTTGTGCACGTCCTCGCACAAGGGCTGGTCCGACGTAAGCAGGCTGTAGTCGGTGTACAGGCGTGCATTGCCGGTGTGGTAGTTGCCGGTGCCAAGATGGGCGTAGCGCACCAGCTCGTCGCCTTCGCGGCGCTGGATCAGCATGAGCTTGGCGTGCGTCTTCACGCCGACCACGCCGTAGATGACCATCGCGCCGGCCTGCTGCAGGCGCGAGGCGAGCGACAGGTTCGATTCTTCGTCGAAGCGCGCGCGCAGCTCCACCACGACGGTGACTTCCTTGCCGGCGCGCGCGGCATCCACCAGCGCATCGACGATTTCGGAGTTGGCGCCGCTGCGATAGAGCGTCTGCTTGATCGCCAGCACGTTCGGGTCTTTCGCCGCCTGATGCAGCAGGTCGACCACGGGTGCGAACGATTCATAGGGGTGCAGCAGCAATACGTCCTGGCGGCTGATGACTTCGAAGAGGTCTTCGGCCTTCTTCAGCGCCTTGGGAATGGATGGCGTGAACGGCGGATATTCCAGGTCCGGATGGTGCGTCTTGGTAATGAGGCCGAACAGGCGCGACAGATTCACTGGCCCGTTCACCTCGTACATTTCCGCCGCGGCGAGGCCGAACTGGCGCAGCAGGTACTCGGTGAGTTCCGGCGGACAGTTGTCCGCCACTTCCAATCGCACGGCATCGCCAAAGCGCCGGGAATACAGTTCGCCACGCAGCGCGCGCGCCAGGTCCTCGACGTCTTCAGGGTCGATGGTCAGATCGGCATTGCGCGTCAGACGGAACTGATAGCAGCCGCGCACCGACATGCCGGGGAACAATTCCTCGGCATGCGCGTGGATGATGGAGGAGAGCAGCACGAAATTCTCGCCGCCCTCGCTGATCTCATCGGGCAGGCGGATGAGTCGTGGCAATACGCGCGGCGCCGGCACGATGGCCAGGCCCGAGTCGCGCCCGAACGCATCGGTGCCTTCCAGTTGCACGATGAAGTTGAGGCTCTTGTTGACCAGCAAGGGGAACGGATGCGTCGGGTCCAGCCCGATTGGCGTCACCAGAGGCGCCACCTCATGGCGGAAGTAGCGACGAACCCACAGCTTCTGTTTATGCGACCACTCGTTGCGCCGCACGATGCGTATGCCCTTTCGCGCCAGCTCCGGCAGGATGCGGTCGTTGAGGATCGCGTACTGGCGTTCGATCTGCTTGTGGGTGATCTCGCTGATCTCCGCCAACACCTTGCGCGGCGGTATGCCATCCGGGCCGACGATTTCGTGGTCGAACGCGATCTGGCTTTTCAGGCCCGCCACGCGGATCTCGAAGAATTCATCCAGGTTGCTGGAGAAGATCAGCAGGAACTTCAACCGTTCAAGAATCGGTTTGCTTTCGTCCAGCGCCTGGTCGAGCACGCGGATGTTGAACTGCAATTGCGAAAGTTCGCGATGGATGTAGAGATTGGGATCGCTGAGGTCCGGCGGTGCCACCGCAGGCGTAGCCGCGACTTGTTCGCTCGTATCCGGGATGGCCGGCGGAGCGCTGTCACGGGCCGTGCTGGAAGGGGCAACATCGGTACTCATCGGCTCACCGTTCGATGGGCGGATGCGCGACAGGCGCACAGTTCCGCAAAGAGGCATAGTACGGCGCCGAATAAGACCGGGCCATGGCAGCGCAGCACGCACTCACGCACTGTCACGAGGTCGACATGTTGCGGATCGCATTTGACACATTCGTGACAATGCCGATGGCTGCGTCATGACTTCGTGATATCGGACTTCACGTTTTGCGCGTTTCGTATTCCCATATGCAGGAGCGCACCCAGTGCGCGACCCCGGGGCTTCGTCGATATCGCTGCGTAGTTCTAGCGCACTGGGTGCGCTCCTGCAGAAGAAGGTTCCTGCCTCAGGACATGCCCAGGTAACGGCTCGGCGCCACGCCCAGCACGCGGCGGAATGCAGCCGTGAATGCGCTGGGATTGCCATAGCCCAGATCCATCGCCACCTGCGTGATGGCTTCGCCACTGCCAAGCCGTGTCAGCGCGGCAAGCAGGCAAGCCTGTTGCCGCCATGCGGTAAAACTCATCCCGGTTTCTTCGCGGAACGTGCGCGTGAAATGGCGTCGGCTCATGCCGGCACGACGTGCCATGTCGTCGATCTTCATTTCCTGCGACGGATGAGCCAGCAGTTCGCGACAAAGCGCGGCCAATCGCTTTTTATTCGGCAGCGGTGTGTTGAGCGGCAATGCGGGCATGCGGCGGATCTCATCCAGCAACAAGGCCATGACCCGCCCGTCGCGGCCGTCGAGAGCGTATTCGGCCGGCAGGTCCACTGCTTCCAGCAGCAATTCGTGCAGTAGTGGCGATACGGCGATCACCTGGCAGCGTTCCGGCAGACCGGCGGCCTGCACGGCTTCGGGGGTGACATAGACGCTGCGCGTGGACACTGGACCGCCCATGCGTACCTCGTGGGAAACCCCGGGAGGAATCCACAGCGCCCGCCGCGGGGGTACCACCCAGCTGCCTTCACTGGTGATCGTGGTCAGTACGCCGGTGGAGGCGTAGAGCAGCTGGCCGCGCCGGTGCGAGTGGGCCGGCAACACGTAGTGGGGCGGGTACTCGTTGCCCGTCGCCACCACCTCGCGCGGGGTATTTTCGTAGGCATCGGCGCGAGCATTGCGCACAGGGTTGGCCCAAATTCAACAGAAATTGACCCACTGGTGTATGCGGGCCGACCACGGTCACTCTAAGGTGACGTCCCCGGCGACGCAACCTGCGGCGCCTTGCCGCAGACCACCGATCCGAGTCCCCATGCAAACCCGAGTCGAAGAAATGACCCACGGCGTGGCATCCCCCGCACGCGCCGAACACGACACCGAATTCCGCATCCTGGGAGCGATCAGCTTTTCGCACCTGCTCAACGACATGATCCAGTCGTTGATCCTGGCGATCTATCCGATCCTCAAGAGCGGCTTCAACCTGAGCTTCGCCCAGGTCGGCCTGATCACGCTGACCTACCAGCTCACCGCTTCGCTGCTGCAGCCGGCGGTGGGCATGATCACCGACAAGAAGCCGATGCCGTATTCGTTGCCGGTGGGCATGGGCTTCTCCCTGTGCGGCCTGTTGCTGCTCGCCACGGCGCCCAACTTCACCGTGCTTCTGGTGGCAGCGGCGCTGGTGGGAACGGGCTCGTCGGTGTTCCATCCGGAATCGTCGCGCGTGGCGCGCATGGCCTCGGGTGGGCGACACGGCCTCGCGCAGTCGCTGTTCCAGGTGGGTGGCAATGCTGGTGCGTCGCTTGGCCCGCTGCTGGCTGCGTGGATCATTGTTCCGCACGGGCGCGGCAGCGTCGCATGGTTCTCCCTGGCGGCGCTGCTGGCCATGGTGGTGCTGATGCAGGTGAGCCGCTGGTATCGCGATCACTACGCCGAACGCGGAAAACCCAAGGCACGCCATGCCGCCGCGGTGTCGCTGACGCGCGCGCAGGTCGGCGCTTCGGTGTTCATCCTTGGCGTGCTGATCTTTTCCAAGTATTTCTACCTGGCCAGCATCAGCAGCTATTACACGTTCTACCTGATCCACAAGTTCGGCGTGTCGGTGCAGAACGCGCAGACGCACCTGTTCGTGTTCCTGTTCGCAGTGGCCGCGGGTTCGCTGGTCGGCGGTCCGGTAGGCGACCGTATCGGCCGCAAGTGGGTGATCTGGGCGTCGATCCTCGGCGTGGCACCGTTCACGCTGCTGCTGCCGCACGCCGACTTGTTCTGGACCGGCGTGCTGACGGTGATCATCGGGTTGATCCTGTCATCGGCGTTCTCGGCCATCCTGGTCTACGCGCAGGAGCTGATTCCCGGGCGCGTAGGGCTTATTTCCGGCCTGTTCTTTGGTTTCGCCTTCGGCATGGGCGGCATCGGGGCCGCCGTATTGGGCCACGTCGCGGACGCACGCGGCATCGAATACGTCTACGGCCTATGCGCCTATCTGCCGCTGATCGGCATCATCACCGCGCTCCTGCCCAACCTGGACCGCCGCCACGCCTGAGCATGCGCTTCACGGCGCGAACCGCGGCACTGTAGGAGCGCACCCAGTGCGCGATCACACGAAGCGGCATGCCGACAGTTTGCGGTCGCGCACAAAACAACCGGATGTTCTGGCGCGGCCTTCGCCGCGCCATGGCATCAAACCACGACGGGTTCCGGCTCCAGCACAACGCCGAATTTCTCGCGGACACCGGCGATCACCTTCTGCGCGAAGGACCACAGCTCGGCACCCGTGGCACGCCCATGGTTCACCAGCACCAAGGCGTGGCGGTTGGAAATGCCCGCATCGCCCTCGCGTTCACCCTTGAATCCGCCTTGTTCGATGAGCCATGCGGCGGAGAGCTTCCATCGGCCATCGGCGCCGATCCAGGACACCAGTTCCGGATGCTCACGCTTGATCGCCTCGCCCAGCGATGCGTCCACGATGGGATTCTTGAAGAAGCTGCCCGCGTTGCCGATGACGGCGGGGTCGGGGAGTTTCCTGGTGCGCAGATGCACTACGGCTTCGGCCACGTGGAATGGTGCGGGCTTTTCCACACCCATGCGCAGCAGCTCCTCGCGGATGCCGGCATAGTCCAGCCGCAGCTCGCGCGAACGGGGCAGGGCGAAGCGCACGGCAGTGACTATGTAGCGGCCGGGTTGATGCTTGAACACCGAGTCACGATAGGCGAATGCGCAGGCAGCGCGATCCAGCGTAGTCACGCGTTGTTCCTGCGTATCCCACGCTTCCACGCTTTCGATGAATTCGGCGACTTCCGTGCCATAGGCACCGATGTTCTGGATCGGCGCGGCGCCGACGGTGCCGGGGATCAGGATGAGGTTTTCCAGCCCCGCAAAACCCTGTCCCAGCGTCCAGCGCACGAAATCATCCCAGCGCTCGCCCGCGGCCACGGCAATGCGTGCGATGTCCCCGTCCTGTTCCACCTGCACGCCGCGTGTGGCCATGGCCAGCACGGTGCCGTCGAAGTCGCCGGTGAACAGCAGGTTGCTGCCTTCGCCCAGCACCAGCAGCTTGCCCTGGCTTATCGCGGGGAAGGCCAGCAACTCAGGTAGCTTGGAGGCGTCGCGGATCTCCGCCAGCAGCCGGGCGCGCGTATCGACACGCAGCGTGTTGCGCGCGCCCAGCGGAGCGTTCTCGATCAGCGTATAGCCGCCCATATCGATGTGTTCAACCGCCATGGGAATCCTCGCGCTGGCGGCGGATTTCGTCCACGCACTCGGCGATCAACGCCGGGCCACGGAAAACCATGCCGGAATAGATTTGTACGAGCGAGGCGCCAGCGTCGATCTTTTCCGCGGCATCGCTACCATCGACGATGCCGCCCACGCCGATGATGTCGAGCTTGTCCCCGACGCGCCTGCGCATGCCGCGCAGCACCGCGGTGGAGCGCGCGAACAGCGGCTTGCCGGACAAACCGCCCGCTTCGTTGCCATGCGGTTCGTTCGCAACGGCGGAATGATCGATGGTGGTGTTGGTGCAGATCACCCCGTCCACCTTGGCGGCCAGCAGCACCTCGGCAATGGCGTCCAGTTCGGTTTCACTGAGATCGGGCGCTATTTTCAACAACATCGGCTTGCGCGCGCCGCTTTGGGAGCCTAGCCGCTCCTGCGCTTCGCGCAGGGTTTCGATGAAACGGCGCAGCGTGGTTTCCTCCTGGAGATCACGCAGGCCCTGCGTGTTGGGCGATGAGATGTTGACCGTGATGTAGCTGGCGAGCGCATACACGCGCTCAAGGCAGAACAGGTAGTCGTCCACCGCCTTTTCGTTGGGCGTGTCCTTGTTCTTGCCGATGTTGATGCCGAGCACGCCGCGATAGCTGGACTGCTGCACGTTGCGCACCAGCGCATCTACGCCTGCATTGTTGAAGCCCAGCCGGTTGATCACCGCTTCGTGCTGGGGCAGGCGGAACATGCGTGGCTTGTCGTTGCCCGGCTGCGGACGCGGCGTAGTCGTGCCCACCTCGACGAAACCAAAACCCAGCGCGCCCAGTCCATCGAGATGGTCGCCGTTCTTGTCCAGGCCAGCCGCGAGGCCGACCGGATTGGGGAAGCGGATGCCGAATGCAGTGGTCGACAGGTCGGCGGGCGGCTTGGCGATGAGATGGGAGAAATGGCTGCGCTGCGCGACGTCCAGGCCATACAGCGTCAGGCCATGCGCTGTTTCCGCGTCGAGCGCGAACAGCAGGGGGCGGATCAGGTTGTACATGTTCAAGGCAGCGTGCCCGTGTAGATGACAGTGTCGTAGTCAAAGCTGATGCGGTCGTCTGCGGCGCAGCGATCGAACAGCTCTCGCAGGGCATGCATCATCGGTTCGTGCCGCGGGTCACCGATGCGTGGCGCATAGGAGGAAGACATGAGGCGGCCGCGCAGCGCGTCGAAGTCCAGCTGCTGTCCGTGGTCAAAGCGCCCCATGCCGAGATAGCCACCACCGAACCACGCGCGCAGCTGCGGCTCGTCGCCGTAGCGCTCGGCGACGCTGGTGTAATCGGTCCCGTATTCCTTCAACAGCGCTTCGTACCCTTCGAGAAAAGGCGTGCCGACCAGTCGCCGAGAATTCCAGGCGATGGCGGCCAGGCCCGACGGCTTGAGGATGCGTTGGAACTCGCGTCGCGCAGCGGCCTGATCGAACCAGTGAAACGCCTGCGCGGCAATGACGAGATCCACGCTCGCATCATCCAGCCCGGTGGCAGTGGCGTGCCCGTCGACCGTCTGAAAGCGCTCGTTGTCGCCCAGCCATTGTTCGGCCGCCTTGCGCATCGGCTCGTTCGGCTCCACCGCAGTCACGCGATAGCCGCCGTCCAGGAACAGCTTGCTGGAAATGCCGGTGCCGGCGCCGATGTCGGCGACGCGCCAGTGCGGATTGACGCCGTGCGTTTGCTGCAACCATTCCAGCATGGCAACGGGATAATCCGGGCGATAGCGCACGTAGTCGGCAACGCGATCGCTGAAGCGTTCGGTGGACTTGAGGTCGGCCGTCATCGATGTCATCCCGTCAGCAGTTGGCCGCCATCCACGCAGAGCGTCTGGCCGGTGATCCAGCCGGCAAACGGCGAGGCGAGGAACAAGGCGGCATGGGCGATTTCCTCCGGCTTGCCGAAGCGGCCGAAAGGAATCTTTGCCATCGTTCGTTGATAAAGCTCGGGCGCCTCCGTCTTGCGGCGATCCCAAAGTCCCTCAGGAAATTCGATGGAACCCGGAGCGATTGCATTCACGCGAATGCGGTCGACCGAAAGCGACAACGCCTGTGATGTCGTGTACTGGCTCAGTGCAGCCTTCACCGCGGCATAGGCAGGGCCGCGCACGCCGGGATGAAACGCCGCAATGGAGGACATGTGCAGGATGCTGCCTCGGCCCGATGCCTTGAGGTGAGGCATCGCGTGGCGCGAAGTGCGGACCGCCGCCATGAGGTCGACGTTGAAGCCGGCAAGCCACGCTTCGTCGGTATCTTCGAAGCCGTAGCCACTGGCGTTGTTCACCAGTACATCAATGCCGCCGAGTGTTTCCGCAGCCTCGCGGATGTAGTTCTCGATGGCTGCGCCATCAGCCAGGTCGCAGCTGTTGGTGTGAGCCGTCACGCCGTGCGAAGCGATGTCGTGACGCACGGCGTTCAATGCTGCTTCACCACGCGCGCAAACCGATACGGTTGCGCCTGCGCTGGCAAACGCGAGTGCGATGGCCCTGCCGATGCCCTTGCTGCCCCCGGCCACCACGGCGCGATAGCCGCGGAAGTCGAAAGGTACTGTCGCAGGCATCACGGTGTCTTGCTCGGTCATGCCATTACCAGTGCAGCGAATGAAGGCCGATGCCAAACCCCAGCACTAGGAAGGCAATGATCACCACGGCGGCGAGCAGTGCGAGGGCCAGATGCACATAGCCGAGCACCAGCCCGGTGACGGCCAGCCCATCGCCCTCCATGGTGCCCGGTTCGGCGCGCCGGATTTCCCCGCGCGCCAGGTGCCCGCAGACAATGGCGACAATCGCGCCGATGAAGGGCAAGACGAGCCAGCAGACGATGCCGAAGATCAGGCTGACCACCGCCAGTGAGCTGGTGCTTCGATAAGAGGTTGGCTGATAGCTCATGACGATGCACGGTTGGCGGTGGAGGGCGGCGACCGGTGGCTGCCGGTCGCCGATTCACTCTTACAGATCGAACTTGATGCCCTGTGCCAGCGGCAGCGAGTTGGAGTAGTTGATGGTGTTGGTCTGGCGACGCATGTAGACCTTCCACGCATCCGAACCGGACTCGCGACCACCACCGGTTTCCTTCTCGCCACCGAACGCACCACCGATTTCCGCGCCCGAGGTGCCGATGTTGACGTTGGCGATACCGCAGTCCGAACCCGCTGCCGACAGATACTGCTCGGCCGACTTCAGGTTCTGCGTGAAGATGGCCGAGGAAAGACCCTGCGGCACGCTGTTCTGCAGGTCGATCGCTTCGTCGAGCGTCTTGAACGGCATCACGTAGAGGATTGGCGCGAAGGTTTCGGTCTGCACGACCTCATCGCTGTTCTTCAGGCCCGTGACGATGGTCGGCAACACGAAGTTGCCCTGGCGATCGCTGAGCGCGGCACCACCGGTGCGCACTGTGCCGCCGGCGGCCTTGGCCTTTTCGACAGCATGCAGGTAGGCCTGCACGGCCTCCTTGCTGTTGAGCGGACCCATCAGCGTGGTGGCCAGGGTCGGATCGCCGATCTTGCCTTCCACCTGCCTGTAGGCGGTGATCAGCTTGTCGGTGACGTCGTCGATGATCGACTCGTGCACGAACAGGCGCCGCGTGGTAGTGCAGCGCTGGCCGGCGGTGCCGACAGCGCCGAAGACGATGGCCGGGATCGCCAGCTTCAGGTCCGCGCTCTCGTCCAGGATGATGGCGTTGTTGCCGCCCAGTTCCAGCAGCGAACGGCCCATGCGCTTGGCCACGCGTTCGCCCACGTGGCGGCCCACCTTGGTGGAGCCGGTGAAGCTGATCAGCGGAATGCGATGGTCGTCGACGAACGACTGCGACAGCTCGACGCCGGCGTCGTTGAACAGGAAGAAGATATCCGGGAAGCCGGCGTCCTTCAGCGCCTCGTTGACGATCTTCATCGTGGCGATGGCCGACAGCGGCGTCTTCGGCGAGGGCTTCCAGATGCAGATGTCACCGCAGATGCCGGCGAGGAACGCATTCCACGCCCACACGGCCACCGGGAAGTTGAACGCACTGATGATGCCGACCAGGCCCAGCGGCTGGTATTGCTCGTACATGCGGTGGCCCGGGCGCTCCGAGTGCATGGTGTAGCCATAGAGCATGCGGCTCTGGCCCACCGCGAAGTCGGCGATGTCGATCATTTCCTGCACTTCGCCGTCACCTTCGGGCTTGATCTTGCCCATCTCCAGCGCGACCAGCGAACCCAGTGCATCCTTGTGCTTGCGCAGCGCTTCGCCGCACAGGCGGATGGCCTCGCCGCGACGCGGCGCCGGCGTGGTACGCCACACCTTGAACGCTTCCTGCGCCCGCTTGACGAGGGTCTCGTAGTCGGCGGCGCTGGAAGCATGTACGGCAGCGATCACTTCGCCCGTGGCCGGGTTGACCGGCTGCAGCGTGCCGGCGTCGGTGGTCTTGGACCACTCGCCGTTGCCCAGGTACGTGCCCGACTGCGTAGCGCCGAGACCAAGTGCGGTGAGGATTTCGTGGGACATGCCTGCTCCAGGACCGTGGCGCGGAAAGGCGCCGGATTAAAACGCCCATTCTAGCAGCCCACCCCGGCCGGATCGCCTTGGCCTCCGATCCATGCCAAAATCCGCGCCGTTGCCCCCGTAGCTCAGTTGGATAGAGCGTCCCCCTCCTAAGGGGAAGGTCGTACGTTCGAATCGTATCGGGGGCGCCATTTCCGGCGTGTGGTGCATTGCGGAAATTCCGCGGCGGGCGCGGCCGTTTCACCTATGCAGGCTAGGCGAGCAAACCATGCTCGCGGGCGTACGCATAGACGTCCAGATCATTCTTCAGCCCCAGCTTGGCCATGGCGTCCATCTTCTGGCGGCTGATGGTCTTCACGCTGCGATTGAGCTGGCCTGCAATCTCCGACACGGTAAAGCCCGAGGCGAACAGCCGAAGCACTTCTGCCTCGCGCTTGGACAACCCGGCATGCGCAGCGGCGGTCGAGCTGTTGCCGAGGCCCTCCAGGGTTTTCCTGACCCCTGTGCTCTGATAGTCGCGGCCATGCGATACCGCCTGGACTGCCAGCGTCAGCTCGGTCAAGGCGTCCGACTTGCTCAGCAGGGCGCGCACACCGGCGGCCAGAATCGAGTTGAGCACGCCGGCATTGTTCACCATGGTGAGCACGATGATGGGCAGGGCGGGCCAGCGGCGGCGTATCACGCCCAGCATTTGCAGCCCGTCGGCCATCTGCCCGCCCGGCATGCTGAAATCCGTGACGACCAGGCTTTCCGGATGGGCATGAATGGCATCGATCAATTCGGCAGGCGTGCCGACATCGGCAATGACCGTGGCATTGGCGTTCGCTTCCAGCAGCACGCGCACGCCACTGCGGACGATGGGATGGTCATCGGCGAGGATGATCTGCAACCTCATGGCATCCGGCCTTTGTGTCAGCGGAAAGTGTAGGTTAGCCGATCGCGCCGTGCGAGCCGAGATACCAAAATCCTACTCGCCGACAGGGCGTCTTCAGACGATTCTCATGGCGCATGATGTAGTCGCCTGACTAGGCTGAACCCTTCCAGGGCACGCCGGAACGGATTATCCATGAAGCCATTCCCCGGTTTTCTCAGAGAAGCAACCACACCCTCCGGGCGGAATAATCCGAGAGCGTTGCCGTATCGATGGGCGTGCCTGGTGGCTGTTGTGCTGCTGGTGCTGTCAGGCGCCTCCGCTGCCATGCAGGGCGCCCCCGCGCACAGTGCCTCGACCTCCGCCGTCACGGCAGGTTTTAACGCAACCATCACGCTCACCCGCGAGGAGGAGGCCTGGCGGGAAAGACATCCGGTACTCGATGTAGGGGTTTACTCGGGGGACCGCATGCCGGCGGAGACATGGGTAGCCGGCCGTCCGGAAGGTTTCGGGGTGGACTATGTCCGCCTGCTGGCCGGTAAGGCCGGTCTCCGGCTTGCGTTCCATCCCTACAGCGATCCCGAGGCAGCCTTGGCTGATCCTTCCAGCGGTCCCTATGACCTGCTGTCGGCCGTGTCTTCGTTGCAAGCGCAAAAGGTGGGGCTGGAAATGCTCAAGCCCTATGGCCTAGGCCGACCTACCCTGGTCGCGCGCAAGGGGGACGTGCAAATCCGTTCTGGCGACGACCTGGCGCACGCGCGCATCGCCGTCGAGCGCGATTTCCGGCGATTCGCCGAAACACTCTCCCGCCGCTTTCCCGACGCACAGCTGGTGCATGCGGACAACGGTCGACAGGCCTTGGACTTGGTGGCCACCGGGCAGGCCGACGCCTATGTCGGCGCATCCGTGACGCGGACACAGATGCTGCTGCTTGAACGCAGCGAGGATGACCTGGTTGCCCTGGGCCCGCTCGATTTGCCGAGGGTGGCCGTCGGCGTGGCCGTTCCAGGCAATCGCGGCATGCTGCTTCAGATCCTGCGGAAAGCCGAAGCGGCGCTCTCCGAAGATGAGGTGGCACGACTGCGTACACGCTGGGGCCTGCTTGGCGATACGCAGACGCCGCCCGCGAGGGCGCCCACGCTGTCGGAGCTCGACTGGCTTCGTTCACTGCCCGAGTTGCGGCTCGGGTTCGAGGTCGACCGCTACCCATACAGCTTCGTCAACAGCCAGGGGCAGTTCGACGGATTGGCGGCGAACTACATCGAGATCCTGAGAAAGCAGCTCGGATTGAAGATCAGGACGGTTCCCGCGCACGACTGGAATGAGTTGAAGCGCATGGTTCGTGCGGGTGAGGTCGATCTGGTCGCGGCGACCATGCCCGAAGACTTCGAAGCCCACGACATGGTCTTCAGTCGCACCTACGAGCACTTTCCGACCGTGATCGTCGCGCGGACCCAAGGGCCGGCCCTGTTCGGGCCGGAGGATCTCGCGGGCCGTGTGGTGGCCGTTCGCGACGAGGCAGGGTTGCTTTCCCGCCTCAGGGCACTGTCGCCTGCCAGCCGCTGGATGTCGGTGGGCAGCAACGAAGAGGGCATGGCAATCGTCGCGTCGCGGCAGGCCGATGCCTATGTAGGCACGTTGCCCGCGCTGGACGCCCTGATACGCGATCGCTACGCGGCGACCCTGCGCGTGGTGGGTCCGGCCGGGGTCGACCAGGATTTCTCGGTAGGCATCGTCAACCGCCTGGAGCGGCTCACGCCCCTGCTGAATCGCGCGCTGGCCAACGTGAGGGACAGCGAGCGGCAGGCCATTCGCGGCCGTTGGCTGACGTCCCAATACCACTACGGTGTGCCGTGGCGGTGGGTCTTGCTGGGATCGTGTCTGGCGCTCCTCAGTGTTGGCGTCGTGGGCTATTCCTACCTGCGCCAACGCAGGGCGATGCGAGAGCAGCGCCGCGCGGAAGCGAGCCTGGCATCCCAGCTGAAGTTCCAGCAGGCACTCCTCGAAGCCATTCCCTATCCGGTTTTCGTGAAGGACGCCCAGGGCCGCTACCTCGCGGTGAATCGTGCGTATGAGGAGCTGTTCCAGTGTTCGCGCGAGGATCTGCTGGGACGAACCATCCTGCAGACGCGCCATGCGCCCGGCACGGACGCCGCCCAGCTGCATGACGCGGACCTGCAGGTGATCGCGCTCAACAAGGAAACTCATCGGCGGCTGTATATCGGCCTGCCGGGTGCCGATGGCGTGCCCCGTGACGTGCTGCTGTGGCTGTATACCTTCCAGCGGGGGGCAGAGCGGGGCCTGGGGCTGCTCGGCACCTTGGTCGACGTGAGCGACCTGCGCAGGGCAGAGGCGCGTGCGCTCGCATCCGAACAAATGCTCCATGACACCAACGAGAGCCTGCCCGGCGTCGTCATGCGCATGCGCTACGCATCGAATGAGCACGGCAGCTTCGAGTACGTAAGCGGAGAGACCGAGGCCCTGTTCGGTCTATCCCGCGAGGACCTGCTGCAGGGACGCCGTCGTCCCTTCGACGTGATGATGGAAGAGGACAAGCCGGCAGTGCGGCAGGCAATCGGCGACATCATTGGTGGCATGCCCGCTCCGCACACAGTGGAGTTTCGCGTGCGGCTTGCATCAGGCGTGCGTTGGGTGCGCTCCCAGTTCGGTGACGTACGCCGGGGCTCCGATGGAAGTTCGAGCTGCAGCGTCTATTGCTATGACGTGACGGCTGAAAAAGCGCAAGCGCATGCACTGGTCGAGGCAAAGGCGGCGGCAGAGGCCGCCGTGGCAGCCAAGGGCGCGTTCCTGGCCATGATGAGCCACGAAATCCGTACGCCCATGGCCGGCGTGCTGAGCCTGCTGGAGCTGTTGGGAAAAACCTCGCTTGATCGCGAGCAGTCGCACATGCTGGACATGGTTCACGACTCGGCAGGCGCGCTGCTGCAGATACTGGATGACATCCTCGATTTTTCGCGCATCGAAGCCGGACGGCTGCAGCTCAATGAACATCGCTTCGACCTTCGGATGCTGGCCGACGGAGTGCTTGGATTGTTTGCTTCGCTCGCCCGGGAGCATGGGGTCAGGCTCTATGCGAGCATCGACTGGCGGCTTGCAGGGCAGTATCAGGGCGACATGACGCGCGTGCGCCAGATCATCACCAACCTGTTGAGCAATGCGCTGAAGTTCACCGCCAGGGGACGCGTCGAGCTGCACATGGAATTGCTGGGCGAGACAGCCGGCGCGCATCGCGTGGCCATCACGGTATCGGATACGGGCATCGGCATTTCGCAGGAACAGCTCGATCGCCTGTTCCAGCCGTTCGTCCAGGCCGAGACATCCACCTCACGGCGTTACGGTGGTACCGGCCTGGGGCTGACCATCTGCCAACGCCTGGCCCACATGATGGGCGGGCAGATCAGGCTATCGAGCACGCCAGGCTTCGGCACGCAGGCCTCTTTCGAAGTGCAGTTCCCCGTGGCGGAGCCACTTCGCCCCCAAACTGCGCTGGCGGGAAAAACCGTGCTGGTGTGCACGAAAGATCCCCTGCTGGAGCGCGGGCTCTTCAACACGCTTTCCGCGCTCGGCATGTCCACCATCGGGGCGGGCGTGAAGGACATCGGCGAATACGATATGCACGACATCGACCTGTACGCCATTGATCTCGAGCTCGTCGACCGCAGTGCGCTGCCGGCGGGCGTCCGCGTCATCCGCCTGCAGGATGTTTCCGATCCGCGTGGCTTTCATCTCGACAATGGCAAGGTGATGCTCGGCGGATTGCCGCTATTGTGGCGCCCGGCCATGGACGCGTGCCATGTAGCGCTGGGGCTGCTGCCGCCACAGCGTGAACGCGCCTCGGGCAACCTGCCCGGGCGCCATGATGCGCGCATCCTCGTTGCCGAAGATCATCCCATCAACCGCGCGGTCATTGGTCGACAGCTGGAACGACTCGGCTATGCGCACACCATCGTCGAGAACGGCCAGGAGGCCTTGCGTGCCATGCAGAGCGCCCGTTACGACCTGCTGCTCACGGACTGCCACATGCCGGTGCTCGATGGTTACGCGCTCGTGCGGCGGATTCGCGACAACGAAGAGGGAAGCGCCCGCCATCTACCGGTCATTGCCTTGTCGGCCAGTGTCCTTCCCGAAGAAGTACAGCGCTGCAAGGACGCGGGCATGGACGAATTCCTCGCCAAGCCGGTGCAACTTGCCACGCTCGACGCGATGCTTTCGCATTGCCTTGCCGGCAGGGAGAACGGCACGCCTTCGCGAAGCCATGCCGCCATCGAGGCAGACGATCGTCTCCACGTGCTGTTGGAAGCCTTCGGCTCGGTCGACCAGGTGCGCACGGTACTGCACAGCCTGGCGGACGCCGCGCATAGCGATTTTGCCGATTTCGACGTGGCCCGCGTTGACAATGATGACCGCCGACAGCACGAGATCCTGCATCGCATCCGCGGAGCACTGCGCCTGTTCGACAACGGCATCGCGGACCATGCCGGCAACTCCCTTCTTGCCCAACGCGAGAACCTGATGCGTCACCTCGCCGAACTCGAGGCGTGGCTCGCCGAACTCGACCAGAACGCCGATCCCGATCAAGGCAATCGATAGTCACGTCGTGATCGCGCAAAAAAATTGAGGCCCGACGAATCGGGCCTCAACAAAGTGGTACGGTGATAGGACTCGACATCGATATAAAATCAAGTAGTTATGTGCCAATAGGGTATTGGTACCAACAAATATACCAACAAATAAGCGTTCCTTGATTCGATGCACCGGGTTCTTAAAGGGGAGTACGTCTCTCGCGAGGCAACGCCTCGCGACGGTTCAAGTTGCCAATAACGGGCACTAACGAAAAAGCCTCCGCAACAGTGATGACAGGCTCGTCGTCGTTCGGTTGTACACGCGGTTGTAGGCAGCCTTTTGGGGGTTGGTTAGCCAGCCGTAGCCTCTTGGGGTGCGAAGGCCTAGGGCATTCTTGACCTTGCGTTTGACGGAGGTCTTTGCAGCCAACGACTTTTTCCACGAGGGCTTACGGACACCAAATTTCATGTGAACCTCCTGGGCGGCTTATTGATCTGACTTATGTAAGCCGGTCGAACTCAACGGTTGCCGATCGATCCGGGCTGGTACCTGTTGTGCGGGCGCTTTTCTCGCCTTAGATCGCATCCAAGGGGCGGCCCTGCCACGCCTTCATCACGGCATCGGTGACCGAGGAGAGCAGGCTGGACGACACCTCGGTGCCATACATCTCTTCCAGGTGCGCCTGGATCTCACGCACCGTCATGCCGCGGGCGTACAGCGACAGGATCTTGCCGTCGAAGCCGTTCCAGCGGGTCTGGTGCTTGGGCACCAGCTTGGGCTCAAATGTGCCGTCGCGGTCGCATGGAATCTCGGCAGCTCGCCGAACTCGCCCTTGAGCGTCTTGCGGCTGCGACCGTTGCGCGTGTTGCCGGCCGCGTTGGCGACCGGCTCGTGCTTCTCGTGACCGAGGTGCTCGGTCATCTCGGCGTCCAGAGCCGAGTGTGTCCACCAATCAGTTGCAGCGGAACCCTCAGGCCATCCTGCGGGGAGCCTCAGCGCCTACCATGCGGCGAACTGCGGTGATCTGGTACGCGTTCCCTTTGCTGTTCCTGTGGCCTGCCTTGGTGAGTTCCTCGGCGATCTCTCGCATGGATCGTCGTTGCCCTGTCGCTGGGTTCCGCCGGTACAGCTTACGGGCCAGTGCAGCGACCTCAGGCTGTGTCTCGGCGATGCTCTTGCGCCCCTCACACTTGCCGTGTGTGGACCGCTTGCGGTCACGCGCACCGCGCAGCTTGGCAACGGTCATTGCCTTGTCGAACTGCGCAAACGCGCCGAGGATCTGCCGCACCATGACGGCAGTGGGTGTGTCGTCGAGGAAGTTGTTGGGGGAGTCGACCGCGATCAGTTCAATGCCGCGTGCCTGCAGCAGCCGATAGCCGGTCTCTTGCACGATCAGGTCACGCGAAAAGCGCGAAGCGGTCTCGACAAGGATCGTGCGGATCTCTGGATGTTCCGCCAAGTAGCTCAGCATCGCAGCGAAGCCCGGGCGATCTTGGATCAGGTCTGAGCCAGACACTGCAGCGTCGTAGAAGGGCGACTCGTGGATGGTCAGCCCGTGGCGCTTGGCGTAGGCGCTGATGGCAGCCTGCTGCCTCTTGTGGCTGTCCTTGTCTTGCCCAGTGTTCGTGGCCGAAAAGGTGCGGAGGTATGCGACTGCAGCTGCGGGCTTGGAAGTCATGGCGTCCGTGCATATTGGGTGACCTGAGGCCAAGCATGCCAAGGCCTACACGGCGAATGCAAGCACCAAATATATAGAATTGGTGTTGATCGCTGGTGTGGATGGCCAGGGGGGGCTTCTCCCGGAAAAAGGCCCTGCGCGTTGGTCAGCGCTACAACGGGACACCCCTGAGGGGGGATTCGTGGTCCTTGATCAATCGATGCCGCTTCGAATTCTTGAGGTAAAACGGCGGAGCACGACCTCGCAGGCCGGCCCCGTTGCGTTTCATAGTTGGGTTACCCTGAAGTCCTAAGGGGAAAACAGGGGAATGCCGTGCATACGACTTTGCGGTCGCTGGTGGTAACGCTTTGTGGCGTGTTTACGTCTGTAGTAACTGCGGTAGCGACGGCGTATCTGTCGCGAGCCTTGGGCACCGATCTATTCAGCTGGAGCATCTGGGTCGTAATACCGGTGGGTGCAATCGGCATCGGGTTCGCAGCAGCATCGGGCTATTACTTTGCGAGCCTCTGGTTACACCAGCGTCCGACGTGGCTGCTTTTGCTTCAGATGGTCGTCGTCGCGGGGTTTACTCAGCTGCTGATCTACTACCTTGGCTATGTCACGCTCGATCTTGGCAACGGGCAACATGCTCCCGATGTCGTGAGCTTTCAGCGATACCTTGATCTAACTCTTACGACAGAACACCTGCGCGTGGGTCGAGCAATGGTCGACACTGGTGAAGTTGGCAGCTTCGGCTATTGGCTAGCGGTTATTCAGTTCGTCGGTTTTCTGCTTGGCGGATTGATCTTGTGGGCGATCCTTCGAGGTAGGCCATCGTGTCGGGAGTGCGACACCTACCTGAGAAAGTTGACCTCGCGCACGAAGACCTTTGCCGACTCCAATACCGCGTCGAACTACTACGACCAAGTCTTCCGGCACCCAGTCGACTCACCAGAGTTCTCTGCATTCATCAGGGTGCCTGCGGTTGTTCCAAAGCCCGGGCACGGGGCCGTGAAGATCAAGACCGCGCTGTATGGGTGC
>NZ_DASRZX010000060.1:0-14649 GCF_035685885.1 Dyella sp.
GGGCATGCCCGCGAAGCACCGGCAGCGCGTCGTATCAGATGCGTCCCATCAACAACAGGATGAGGAGGATCAGCAGGATCAGCCCCAGTCCGCCACTGGGGTAATAGCCCCAGCCACGACTGTACGGCCACGCAGGAAGCAAGCCGAGCACGAGGATCACCAGGATGATGATGAGCAGGAGCGACATGTCAGTTCCCTTCGCATGAGGTTCGGAGTGCGCCGTGCGCACGGTGATGTTGCATGCGTAAAGGGCTCCGCCAGCGGCCACGTGCGTGTGCAGGCGCGGTGCAAACCATCTTCACATTTAAGCGGCATGCGGTTGCGGCGTGCCATGCGCGCCGGCCTCCTTGCGCGCCCGTTACCTTTTTCAAGCAGCGGTTCGACAAGCCGTTCACTCCGATGTGTCCAGCATCGGGGCCGTGAGTCTTCTTCGCCAGCGATGCGCACGCGGGGTCACTCGCGAACGCACGGTTTTTCAAGGAATCGCAGGACATGCTGGCAAGAACGCCAAAGTCTCCCCAGGGCCACGATGGTGACAGGCCCCAACACACCGGCCATGCCACGCTTGCACGCACGTCGGCCAGCGGTGCCGAGCGGGAAAGACACGACGCCATCCTCGACGCGCTGACGCAACGCCATTACCAGCGTTGCCTGCAGATCGGCTGTGCCAGCGGATGGCTCACCGAACAGCTCGCATGGCGCTGCTCCCGCGTGGATGTGGCCGCCGGCCATGCCAGTGCGCAGGCCCGCGCTCGACTGACTCGCCCGGGAGGAAACATCCACTTCTTCCCATCGGGGCTTGCGGATGGTGAATGGGGCAGCAACTACGATCTCATCGTTCTGTCGGACGTGCTCCATCATTTCACCATACCGGCACTGGTACGGCTGGCCGCGCGTGTCGCCGAGGTCGTAAAGCCGCGCGCCGAGTTCGTGGTCGCGCACGGAAGCGAGGGCCAAGGGCAGCCGCTGTCATGCGATCGTGCCACGGAGCTGTTCCAGTTGCTGGTGCGTGCAGAGCGAAAGACGCGATTACTGCATGCGGCTTATCGGCTGGAAACGTGGCTGGCGCCCGATGTCGAAGTCGATATGGCATCGGCCCCCTGAGCCCATCTCGTCATGGCGACCCGCGGCGAACTCGAACTGCAATTGCGAGCACTGGAGAGCGAGCTGCCCGATCTGTTGAGTCGGGGCGATCCGTTCCTGCACACGTTCGAATCGCGCGCCATGCAGATCGAAGCGCAGGCGCAACCCGAGGACCTGGATTATTTCCACCAGCGGCTTGAAGAACTGGTGGCCTCCACTGGCGTCAACGGCTTGCTGCAGGCGCAGCCGTGGCTGGGTCTGCCGCGCGAATTCTTCCAGTACGACGCGAACGTCGTGGCGCCGCGCCTGTTGAACAAGTTGCTGGTGATGGACGACGGCCGCGCGGGCCGCATCGTGGAAGTGGAAGCCTATGTCGGCACGCTGGACCCAGCGGCCCACACTTATGGTGGACGCACCGCGCGCAATGCCGTGGTGTTCGGCGAGCCCGGGCACCTCTACGTCTACCGCTCGTACGGCATCCACTGGTGCGCCAATTGCGTGTGCGGGCCCGAAGGCGTGGGTTCGGCGGTGTTGATCCGGGCGCTTGAACCCCTGGATGGCCTGGAGGCGATGCGTGAGGCACGCGGACCGAAAATCCGCGATCGCGATCTCTGCCGCGGCCCCGGCAACATGTGTCACGCGATGGGCATCACCGGCGAGGACAACGGCGCCGACATCACCGATCCGACAGGTCGGGTGCGTGCGATGAACGATCTCATGCGCGCACCCTTTGCCATTGGCACGCCACGCATCGGCATCAGCATGGCGAAAGATCTGCCATGGCGCTGGCGGGTACCAGGGAACCGATTTACTTCCGGTCCCCTGCAAAGGGAGGCATGACGCCTCCCTCGCGGGACAGGCGGCGATCACGCTGCCTGGCGGTCGTCATGAACCCTTGGCCTTGGGCGTCACCTTGATGGTGAATGCTTCCACATAGGTAACCAGGACCATGTCGCCCACCTTGAGCTCGGCGAGCTTCTTCTGGCGCTCGGGATCCTTCACCTGGATGACCCGTTCCTTGCCGTCGGCGCCAGTGAGCGTCATGGTGTGCGCCTTGAGATCCAGGGCGGTGAGCTTGCTGGTGACTGTGACGGTGTGGCCCGCGTGCAAACCCGGCTTTTCACCCTTGGCTGCGGTGCTGGCGGTGCGTTGTACGTCGGTGCCGGCATCCGCGCTGCCCGCGGGCATCACCTGCACGGCGACGGCTGCCTCGTAGGTGGTTGTCACCTGGTCGCCCACATGCAACTGGTCGAAGTTCTTCACTTCGGGACCAGCCTCGATGGTCGCGTCCTTGCCATCGGGTCCGCGCAGCGTGATCAGTCGGTTGGCGGCGTCGATCGCCGTCACCGTCGCGGTCACGGTCTCCTTTTCGCGTTGCAGCTCTGCCGCCGTACTGTGGACGGCCGGTTCTTCCGTCGTTTGCTGGGCCATGCCTGACACGGGCAATGCCACCACAGCCAGGGCTACGGCGAACAGGTGAGACTGGGAAAGGTGCAGCTTGCTCATGTTGCTGTCTCCTCTGGGGTCGGTCGACCATCGCAATGACGCGACGGCGAGTGATACATGCCCCTCCATGTTCCGCCAGTGCACGCCCGTTAACGAGCGTAAAATCACCCAGCCGCGCTACGTAGTTCTACCGAATTGGCCCAAGCCAAGGACTGCCCGCAGCCGTCGGCGCGCTCTGCTCCTTGACGCAACGGAGCATGACATCGCCGCAGCCCGCCACTACGCTGCCTGCTTTGGCTGACGACGTCCGGACGTCCTTTTCCTCAAGGAGAAAGCTGCCATGTCGCTTACCGGAACTCTCGATACCGCCCTGGTAACCGGCGCCTCCAGCGGCATCGGCGCAACCTACGCCGACAGGCTCGCGCAACGTGGCCACGACCTGGTGCTGGTGGCGCGCAGCCAGGACAGGCTGCATGCGCTCGCCGACAGGCTGATGCGCAAGCATGGCGTAAAGATTCACGTGCTGGCCGCCGACCTCACCCTTCCCGATGAGCGCGCCAGGGTGGAATACCGCCTGCAGGAAGACGATTCGATCGGCTGGCTGGTGAACAATGCGGGATTCTCCGCACCCGGCGCGCTTGCCGATGGACGTCTGGACGACATCGACGCGATGATCCAGTTGAACATCACTGCGCCCACGCGCCTCGCTGGCGCAGCGCTTGCGCGCCTGATCGAGCGCGGACAGGGCAGCATCATCAACATCGCATCCGCGCTGGCCGTGGCGCCGGAACTTTCGACCGGCGCGTATGCGGCTACCAAGAGCTACCTGCTCAGCTATTCGCAATCCCTGCACAGGGAAGTCGGCCACCGTGGCATTCGCGTGCAGGTGGTGCTGCCCGGCGTGACGCGCACCGCCATCTGGGAGCGCGCGGGCAAGGACGTCGATGCGTTCCCCGAGCACGTCATCATGGAAGTGGATGAAATGGTGGATGCCGCGCTGGCCGGCTACGAGCTCGGCGAGCTGGTGACCATTCCCGCGCTGCCCGACATGGACGCGTGGAATCGCTACGAATCGGCGCGACTGCAGCTGGCACCGGATCTTTCGCGCAACCATGCCGCCGATCGTTACAAGAGCGACATTCCCGAAGACGCCTGAGCTGCAGCACAAACGACTCCCTCGCGGCGCGGGAGGACTATAGTGTCCATGACCGCCGCCAGCGGCGACGGCCGACGCGGGCGGACCGCCCGCATAAGCCACGTCACGTCATGGGAGAACAACCATGCGATACACGTTACTGGATGGCAGCAGGGACGGCCTGATCCTTCTCGCACGCGTGCTGCTGATGGTGCTCTTCATCATCTTCGGCTGGGGCAAGCTGATCGGATTCGCGGCCACGGCCGCCTATATGGCCTCGGTCGACGTACCGATGCCGACGGCGACCGCCGCGATTGCAGTGATCATGGAACTCATCGTGGGACTGGCCATCGTGGTCGGCTTCTACACACGCCCGCTGGCGTTGCTGCTCGGGCTCTATACGCTTGCCGCCGCGGTGATCGGCCACCAGTTCTGGCACATGATCGATCCGGACCGCATCGGCGCCATGATCAATTTCTACAAGAACGTGAGCATCTCCGGCGGCCTGCTGCTGCTGAGCGTCACCGGCCCGGGACGCTATTCCATCGACCGGCGTTAGCGCTTCACGGCAAGCCGAGGCTGCGAAGGAACGCATCGACACTGCCGGTGTAGGCACTTGGCGCACCGAGCGTGCCGTTGATCTCGCCGTGGGTCAGCGGCACTTCCAGCACGCTCGCCTTTGCGCCCAGCGACCGGGCGCGCTGCGCATACGAGCGATTGTTGGGACACGACAGCACGCGCTTGCTGGAACACACCAGCAGAATGGGCAACGCTTCCCGACCCAGTTGCGCCAGCGGCGAGACGCTCTGCCAGTAGGCTGCATCGCTGCCGAACACGCGATCGTAGAAGCCGGCATGCGGCATCGTCATCAGCGCAGGCACGTCGATGGCGCCCGCGTCAAGCGATACCGTACCCAGCCACCGTTGCGCACCCTGTTGCCGTGCCAGTGCGGGCGCGGACGACAGCAGCGCCACCAGGTGCGCGCCAGCCGAGTGCCCCATCAGCACGACGCGTGATGGATCACCGCCCCACTCGCCCGCATGCCGCTGCACGTAAGCCAGCGCGGCGGCCACGTCCTTCGCCTGTTGCAGCGGATCGGCCTGCGGCACCATGCGGTAGTCGATGGAGACAAACACGTAGCCGGCGGCCTGCCAGTGCGATGCCTTGGGCTGCACTACGCCACCGTTGCGCTTGTCGCCGAACATCCAGGCGCCACCGTGCACCATCACGATGATGGGCGCATCGTGCGCGCCATCAGGCGGATCGACGTCCATGCGCTGGGACGCGGCACTGCCGTATGACACGTCGCGCAGCACGTCGGCCGCGTTGGCCTGCGCCATGCAACAAACCAGGCATACCAGGGAAAACAGCCAGCGCCAGCGAATCATGCCAACCCCGCCCGTGTGGAAATCCAGGCATCAAAACGCTCGATGCCGGATTTCGTCTACTTCGGCGGACCGCCAAGGCTCTGCAACAGCTGCTGCGCCTCATTCGACTGCGGCGCCACCGCAAGCACGCGCTGCGCATAGCCCCGCGCCTTGTCCATGTGCCCCGCGTCGCGCTCCAGGCTGGCCAGGGTGAACAGCAGGGACGGATTGTACGGCGATGCCTGCACGGCTTCTTCCAGCACCTTGCGGGCACGTTCGTCCTGGCCGGCCGAATGCAGGGCCACGCCATACACGTAGGCGAAGCGCGGATTCGTCGGGTCGGCACGATGTGCGCGATCAAGCCAGCCAAGCGCCTCCTGCTGCCGGTTCTGCCGCACCAGCGCCAGGCCTTTGGCATGCAGCAGGCTGGCATTCCCGGGCGCGGCTTTCAGGCCATCGTCGATGGCTTTTTCGGCGTCGTCTTCGCGACCCAGCGACCGGTACATGTCGGCAAGGTTGGCATAGGCCGGCACGAAATCAGGTTGCAGTTTCAACGCCTGGCGGAATGCCTGTTCGGCCTTGTCGGTCTCGCCGCGCTCGGCATAGACCAGACCCAGGTCGTAGTGGGCTTCGGGGCGCTCGGCGATCGCCTCCTGCGAGGTCACGTAGGCGGCGAAGGCGCGATCGCGTGCGGCGCGCTGGCGAGCGCCGAGCTGTGCATCGGGCACTGCGGCGAGCACGCGGCCGGCCTTGATGCGCACGTTGAGCACGGGATCGTCCGCCAGCGGCAAGGCCAGTAGCGCGCGCAGATTGGGGGGAAACGCCACGAGCGCCTTCAGTGCAGCGATGCGCATCAACGGATCGGCATCGGACAGCGCAGCCTGCAGGGTGGGTACGGTGGCCGGGCTCGCATAGTGCTCCAGCTCACTCACCGCGGTGGCGCGCGCAATCATCGGCGAAGTGGCATCCGCCGCCAGCGTGGTGAGCAGTGCGGAGGCATCGGGCTTGCCCTTGCGCGCCGCATCCAGCGCCTCGACGAAATGCTGGTAGCCCTTGCGTTCGGGCCCATGCGCCTTCTCTATGGCATCGGCGGCCCATTGCGCGCCCTTGTCGGCATGGCAGCTGGCGCAGGCATTGGGCACGCCGAATTTCACGGTGAGGTCGGGCCGCGGTACGCGGATGGAATGATCCGGCCGCGCGTTGATCACCATGTAGTTCTTGGCGGGCATGTGGCAGGCCACGCACTGGGTGCCGGCGCTGCCCGCCTGGTGCATGTGGTGCGCGGTGGTGTCGTACACCTTGGGCGAGTGGCAGCTTTCGCACAGCGCGTTGCCCTGCGCGCGCACTTTTGACGTATGCGGATCGTGGCAATCGCTGCACGTCACGCCCTTGGCATACATGCGGCTCTGCAGGAACGAGGCGTATACGTAGACCTCGTCCAGCTGCTGGCCATCGGCGTGATAGCGCCCCGCCACCAGAAGCACCGGATCATGCGTATCCATCAAACGGCCGGTCGGCGCGCTGTCCTTGGCGATGATGTTGCGACGCGAATGGCAGACTGCGCAGGTCTCTACTTCGCGATGCGAGGCAAGCGGCGTGCTGCGCACCGGATTGCCGGTGGCAGGGTTGGGTATCCATTGCACGCCCTTGCGTTCGTCGAGCGGGATCGACAAACCCTTGCCGGCATCGGCCTGACGGCGATCGTCACTCCATCTGGCCCACTCGATGTGACGCGAACCCGGGCCGTGGCAGGCCTCGCATGCCACGTTGATGTCGCTCCAGGTGGTCTTGAACGTGTCACTGGCCACGTCGTAGTTGCGCTGCAGATTGGTGGAATGGCAGTCCGCGCACATGTAGTTCCAGTTCTGGTTGAGGCGCGTCCAGTGCAGCGTGTCATGCGCGTCGATGTGCTCGCCCGGATACTGGTTGAACCAGCGTTGTCCGCCTTCCTGCGCCGGCCTCGAATCCCACGATGCGCGCAGCGCCTGCATGCGCCCGTCAGGAAAAGCCACCAGGTATTGCTGCAGCGGATACACGCCGAAGGTGTACTTCACCTCGAACTCGCCGGGCTTGCCGTCCGGACCGTCGGTCTTGACGAAAAAGGCGTGGTCGCGCTTGAAGAAACTGGCCTGCGAGCCGTCCTGCTTCAGGCTGGCGTTGTCGAAGTGGCCGAGTACGGTCGTGTCGTTGGCCACCTGCATGGCGAGCGCGTGATGCGACTGCTGCCAGGCCTGGGTTTCCTTCGCATGGCAGGACGCACAGGCCTGCGCGCCGACGTAATGGACGGGTGGTGCAGCTGGCGTTGACGACGCGACGATGGAGGCAGCGACGGGCGATGGCGCAGGTTGGCCGACGGGTTTGCGCAACCACCAGGCGCCCAGCCCGATGATGACCAGCACGCCGACCACGAAAGGCAGCCACCACCATCGGCCCATGGAACCTTGTGGCGATGAAGGCGGTGCAGGAGGCGCGGGCACAGAGCGTCGTTGCTGGCGCTTCCTGGAACGGCCCATGCCTCTCTCCCCTGAAAATCCGCATCTGAGTTGGGCGCGTTAGGGATCCGTCCAGCGCCGCCTGTACCGCGTGCAAGGCATGGTAGCGGGCGCCTGCGATGAGATCGTGAAGACGACGCGCTCAGGCGGGATTGAGCGGAGGCAGCAGGGTGCCGTGTCGGCGATCGCGTCGCTCGCGCTTCCAGCGTTTGCGCGCTGCCGCCAGTCCATCGACCAGCGCGCCGGCGGACCACGATGCGCCAGCCTGTCCATACAGCGAGGCATCGAGCGCGCTCCATTGCGCCTGCAACGCGGCATCGCCATAGCGCTGACACCAGCCTTCCACCGTGGCGGGTGCGCCGTCCTGCGCGCTTCGACGCGCCCATGCATCGGCGGCTGTATGCAGTGCCCTGGCCGAACTGGTGTGGCGCTGGCGATGCAATGCCGCGAAGGCCACGGCTTCGGAATGGCGCCGGCGGTAACGCCAAGCCTTGTAACGCCGCGCCCACTGCTCCAATCGCCCGCGGAAATACCAGGCCAGCCAGCCGAGCACGGCCAGCAGCAGGATGGCGATGCCAAGATCGCTGGAGAAGAAACCGATCAACCGTGGCATCACGCCCTGCCCCGGCAAGGCAAAGCGCGGCCGCGCCGGCGCGCCCCACCAGGCGTGGAAGTGCACGGCCGGCACGTCGCTGGTGCGCCAGGTGTGCGTGCGGGTGTCCAGCCAGCGCACGGCCAGCGGCGGCAAGGTGTAGCTGCCACGCTTCTGGATCACATAGCTGGCGGCATCCACGCGGCTGCCGCCCACGAAACCGCCCTGGTTGCCGACGACATCGCGCGTGACTCCCGGCGTCGGATACAGCCCCAGGCCGCGCACCGGCGCGAAGGTGACCGGCGGCAGCATCATGGCCGGCGCGCCCTCGGCGGATATCTCCACGCGCCGCGTGACGCTGTCGCCTACGTGCAATCCGCTGTCTTGCGGAAGAATGGTCTGGGTGATCTTCACCGAGCTGGCAATCAGCGCCTCGGTGACGCCCGCCGGCAACACCAGCGGCTGCACGTCCAGCGTCACCGGCGTGGTCTTCGTCGTGACCGTCGTCGCCTGTGCGCCGATATGCGCCACCACGTCGAACGCAGGAATCTCGACGGCGCCCGATATCAGCGGCGTCACCAGATACGTGCGCGAGACGCCCGACCAGGTCGCGCCGTCCACGGTGTCCACGATATGCCCGGGCGTTTCGTCGGACAGTGCCAGATACACGCCTTCCACATGGGGCACCGGCAGCACGGGTGCATCGGTGAAGAAGTCGGGCGTGAGCATGTCGACCACGATGCGCGCAGTTTCGCCCTCCACCAGCGGCCCCGCCGGTTCCTGGTGCACGCGCACCAGCATGCGCGGTGCGTCGGTGGCAGGCTGTGCTGGGGCGGCCTGTTCGGCGAACGCGGCATTCGCGAACAGCATCAGCAGCAGGATCAGCCAGCCCTTCATGTGCCGGGCTCCTTGATCACTGGCTTGGCCGGTTGCGTGGGCTGGCCCGGCGGTGGTGCCTGGTTTTCAATGTTGAACTTGGTGCGCAGGAAGTCGGCAGGTGACACGCTGAGATTGCGCATCCAGACGTCCGCCGGCACCTGCTGCGGGATCTTTGCCATCACCTTGGTTTGCCCACTGCCCTTCTTGCCTTCCTTGTCGAACTTCACCTTGTCCGGCTTGTATTCGTCATCCTCGTCTTCCGGCGGCACTTTTTCGCGCTGCTTGATCAGGCGATCCATCAGCTGCAGGTTGGCCTGCGCCTGCGGGAACGGATGGCGCATGCGCAACGCCTGGTCGTAGGCATCCTTGGCTTCCTCGTACTGGGTCATGCGCGCGAAGCTGTTGCCTTCCATGAACTTCGCGTCGGCCGTAGTGAGCCCCGCGAACATCTTCTGCGCATCCTCATAGCGCGCATGCTCGTACAGCGCGAGGCCTTTCCAGTAAGGGTCCTGGAATAGTTCCGACGCCTTGGCGAAATCGCGGTGCTCGTAGTACCAGCGCCCCTGCTGGTCGGGTGTAAAGAACCAGTCCACCACCTTCCAGTCGGCGGCCTGCGCCGGTGCCGGCATGCCAGCCAGGCCCAGCGCGCCGATCACGAACACCCAGCGCACCACCCAGCCACGCCGGAACCACAGCAGCGCCAGCAGCACCAGCGGATAGCACAGGTAGTAGCCGTACTCCTTCCAGCGCACGGTGGACGTGGTGTCCTTCATGATGGCCAGGTGGTGGATGGCCTCGCGCTGTACCCAGCGCATGTCGTCGTCGTTAGTGGTGATGCTGGCCAATGGTATGTGCGCCTTGGACGCGAGCCGCTCCAGCGCATCGTCATCGAGCTTCGCCTCCACCGGCGAACCGTCGGGGCCCAGCACCAGCGAACCCGATGGCGCACGCAAGGCCCCACCCTTGGTCGTGCCCACGGCCAGCATCAGCACCTGCTGGCGCGAATCCTGGCGGTGCTGCATGAAGGCCTGGATCTGCGTGTCGTCGAAGCCGCTGGTGAAGAACACGATGGTGCCGGGATCGGTTTCCGCATTGAGCATGCGGTCGGCCAGCGTCAACGCAGCGGCCGCGTTTTGCCCCTTCGCCGGCAGCAGATCGGTGGCGAGCGCCGAGAGGAACAGGTCCATCAGCCCGGGATCGTCCGTGGGTGGCAGCACCATGTGCGCCGTACTGGTGTAGACGATCAGGCCGACGCGTCCACCCGCGCGCAATGCCATGAGGTCACGCACCTTCTGCTTGGTGCGTTCCAGCCGCGTGGGCGACACGTCCATCGCATTCATCGCCGGCGACAGGTCGATGGCGACGACCATGGGCGCGCGGTCTTCGGCGAATGGCGGTGGATCGAGTTCCCAGGTCGGCCCCGCACAGGCAATGCCACCCATCACCAGCACCGCACACACCAGATGAATCGGCCGCACGCGCCAATGGCCATGATCGCCCACCACCAGATGCGGCAGCAGGTGTGCCGCAATCATGCCCTTCCAGCGCTGCAGCGGATCGTTGCGTCGCTGCCACCACCAAAGCAGCAACGGGCCCAGCGGCACCAGCAGCAGCCACATCGGTCGGATGAAATGGAAGCCCTGGTCCATGCTCACAGCTCCGCCGTGCCGGGCAATGGTTCATCTGGCGTCGCGCGACGACGCTTCGCCGGCGCCACAAGCCCGAGCATCAGCAGGTGATAACCGAGCATCAGCAACAGTGCCGTGCCCAGCGGCAGGTAGTACAGCTTCACCTTCGGCCGATAGACCGAGTGCTTTACCTTGCTGGGCGTGATGCGGTCGAGCAGCGCGTAGATGTCCGCCAGCTGCTGCCGGTTCTCGCCGCGATAGCTGCGCCCGCCGGTGGCCTGCGCGATGCGCTTGAGCGCGTCCAGGTCCACCCGGTTCTCGCCCACCGCGTTGGGATCGCCGATGCCGATGGTGTGGATGATGATGTGATGTGCCTTGGCGATGGCGGCCGCCTTCTCCGCCGGCAGGCGGCTCGCGGTGTCGTTGCCATCGGTGAGCAGGATGAGTACGCGCTCGCGCTGTTTGGAATGCTCGGTCATCTTCACCGCCATGCCGATGGCGTCGCCTATGGCCGTCTGCGGACCGGCCATACCCACGCGCAATTCCTGCAGCAGGTCGCGCACCGCGGTGTGGTCGAGTGTCAGCGAGGTCTGCGGAAACGCATTGGTGCCGAACACGATCAGGCCGATGCGATCGGTGGTACGGCGGCGGATGAAGTCGTCCACCACGCTCTTCACCGCGGTAAGCCGATCGATGCGTTCGGCGCGATCATCGACGAAATCCGGCGTTGCCATCGAACCGGAGAGGTCGATGGCCAGCAGCAGGTCGCGTGCCGACTCGGTGCGCTCCACCGGCGGCTCCAGATGCTGCGGGCCTGCCAGCGCCAACACCAGCAGCGCCCAGCACACCGGCGCCAGGATGCGGCGCAACCAGTTGCCGCGCAGGATCACCGCACCGCGCGAAGGCGTCTGTCCGGTGATGCGCGCCAACTCGTCGAAGAACGGCACGCGCACCGCACGCGTGCGTTCGCCATACGGCGGCAGCAGCCACCACACCAGCAGCGGCAGCGGCAACACGAGCAGCAGCCAGGGATACTCAAGCTGGAACATGGTCGTCGATCCAGCGATGCAACAAGGCCATCAGGTCGCTTGCGTCGGTGCCGGCCAGATCGCCGTCGCCATAGGCGAGCGTCTGCAGGTGGCGCCCCGGTCCGCGCGTGAAGTTCTCTCCGCTGAAGGTGTGATCGAGATAGCCCAGCCATGCTTCGCCGCTTAACGGCGCCACCGTATCGCGCGGTGCCCAGGTGAGCACGGTGCGCTTGACCAGTGCGGGCAGCGCTGCCAATGCGCGCTGGCGTTGTGCGGGATCGGCGGCGGCCTGCTCGATCGCCGAGAGCTCCTTTTGCGCTGCCCGGCGATAGCGGTTTCGCCACCAGCGACGCAATCGCAGCGCGACATAAACCAGCACCGCGAGCAACACGATGCCACCCAGCACCCACCAGCCCGCCGTCTGCGGCGTGTAGGGAATCGGCGGCGGCAGCGGGATCTCCTTGAGATCCGCAATCGACGCGGCGGGCGGCTGGGCTGTCTGGGCGGGCAGCACGAACATCGCTAGACCCTCCGCTGCGAAAAGTGGCCGAGCAGGCGCGCCACCTGCTGCACGGTGGGTTGCTCGGTATCGATCACCAGCAGGGGCACGCCGCAGCGCTTCAGGCGATCGACCGTCTCCGCCAGGCGCGTGTCGAACATACTGCCCAGCGGCTCGCGTACCGTCTTGCGGCCGAAGTCCAGCTCTACCTGCAGCTCGCCTTCCGTCACCACGATCTTGCCCTTGTTGGGCATCGAGCGCGCCGAAGGGTCGTAGACCAGCCCCGCCACCACGTCGTTGTGAGAGGCCAGTTCGCGCATCAGCTGCAGCGTCTGCTCGTCCGCACCCAGGAAATCGCTGATGACGAACACCAGGTAATCGTGCGTGGCCAGATGCAGCGCTGCGCGCAACGCGGCGTTCAGTTGCGCGGGATTGGCGCGGGTGGACGTGTCTGCGTGCAATGCCTGGTTGCTGCGCGCCATCAGGCCCAGCGTGGCGATCACGCGCGCGCGGCTGCGATGTGGACGCACGGTGTCGATGCGGGTGTCGTCGAATACCACCGCGCCCGCGCGATCACCCGCCTGGAACGACATCCACGCACCAAGTGCCGCCGTTTCCACCGCAACCACCGACTTCATGGCGCGGCGCGTGCCATAGAACATCGAGATGCGCTGATCCACCACGAACAGCGCGGGACGATCACGTTCCTCGGTGTAAGAGCGCACCAGCGCATGGCCTACGCGTGAGGACGCCTTCCAGTCGAGGTGGCGAAGATCATCGCCCGGCACGTACGCGCGGATTTCCTCGAAGTTGAGCCCGCGCCCGCGCAGGCGCGAGGCATGGCGCCCGGCGAGGATGCTGTGATGCGGCCGGTGCGGCGTGGCGGCCAGGCGACGCGCGTCGTATTCCAGCCGCGCCAGATGCGCGGGCGTGACGTAGACGGTGCCGATGTCGCTGGGTTGTATGTCGGCCATGTTGAGTCCGCGTTGAACCAGCTCCCTGCGAGTTAGTCCCCTCTCCCCTGCGGGGAGAGGGTTAGGGTGAGGGGGCACGCTTGCGACTGATCTAAAAAAAGCGGGCTTTCCTGATGGGTTTTCTCGAGCACCCGCCCCCTCACCACCGTAAAGGTGGCAATGTCCCAGCCTTCTCCCCAAAGGGGAGAAGGAGAGCGCACTAAGCCGGCACAGCGACCAGCTCCAGGATCTTGTCGATCACCTGGTCCGCGTGGATGCCCTCCGCGCTGGCGTCATAGGTGAGGATGATCCGGTGGCGCAGCACGCCGTGCGCCATCGCGCGCACATCGTCCGGCGTCACGTGCGGCCGCCCTTCCAGCCACGCATTGACGCGCGAGGTGCGCTCCAGCGCGATACCGCCGCGCGGGCTGGCGCCGATCTGGATCCAGGTGCCCAGCGTCTTGTCATAGCGATCCGGGTGCCGCGTGGCGTCGATGAGCGCCATGATGTACTGCTCGACCGCAGGCGCCACATGGATGCCGTGGATCTCCTTGCGCGCCTCGAACACGCGCTCGGGTTCGATGAGGCCCGCATCATCCGTCGTCGTCCCACTGGACGCCGTGGCTACCTCTTCGCTGCGCACCAGCTCAAGCACGCCGATCTCACTGTCGCGATCGGGATAGTCCACCAGCACCTTCATCAGGAAGCGATCCAGCTGCGCTTCGGGCAGCGGGTAGGTGCCCTGCGACTCGATCGGATTTTGGGTGGCTAGCACCAAAAACGGGTCGGCAAGCGGACGGGTGATGCCGTCGGTCGTCACGCTCCGCTCTTGCATGGCCTCGAGCAACGCGGATTGCGTCTTGGCCGGCGCACGGTTCACTTCGTCGGCGAGCAACAGCTCAGTGAAGACCGGGCCGGGCACGAATGAAAATTCGCCCAATTTTTGGCTGTAAAGTGTGCTCCCGGTGATGTCGCTAGGCATCAGATCCGGTGTGAATTGAATGCGCCGAAACGACAGACCGAGCACGCGCGCGAGCGCGCGTACGAGCAGCGTCTTCCCCAGCCCCGGCACGCCTTCGATCAGCACGTGACCGCGCGCCACGAGCCCGACCAACACGTGCTCGACCAGTGACTCTTGGCCCACGAGCACTCGGCTCACTTCGCTTTCGATGCGCCGTAGTTCGTTACTCAGTTGTTCGAGATTCACTTCGAGCCTCCTGCTCGTAAGGTCATGCTTTCTAGCTTTTCCAAAGTGGTCAGATCGGCGGGAGACGGCCGCGCCGTGGCCAGGTCGTCTTGCGCGTCGCGCGCTTCGGCCAACAGCAAAACCAGCTCCGATTCGGGTTGGTTGACCCGCGCCGCGATGCGTCCCGCGAGCTCGATCAAGCCGATCGGCTGTTGCGGGCTCAGCCGTTCACGCAAGCGCTCGATCAGCCAAGAGCCGTAGGTGGCGAGCGCGAAGCGCGTGGCCCGTGCGCGTCGGTAGCTCTCACCGAGCGCGAGCACGTGATCGCGGAATGCGCGCCGCCGCGCGCGGACCGGATCCC
>NZ_DASRZX010000061.1:0-8882 GCF_035685885.1 Dyella sp.
GCGGGGTCATCGCGCAGGAACATGTCCGGCGCCCAGCCGCCACCGCGGATCAGCAAGGGCTTGCCGTTGACGAAGAACTGCCGATAGCCCTGCTTGGTGAGGTTCGAGCTAACGCTGCGTATGCCGAACGTCGCTTTCGCCCGGTCGGAAACGGCGCCGTCGACGGTGGCAGTCATCTCCAACTGATAGAGCGGATGGTCGCCCATGCCGACCGGCCACCAGATCTTGGGGTGATCCAGCGCGAGGCCCGGGGTTGTCTTGGACGAGAACGAAACGACCTGCGTTTGTCCCGGTGCGAGGTGCACGGTCTGCTGGAGGGAAACGTCGGCGACGGTGCCGGAGACGGTCACGTCGTGTTCCGTCGAGTCAAGGTTCTTCGCCTCCACAGTCACGTCCAGCGTGGCGCGCGAGAGATCGGGCAGCGGCAGCGTTGAACGTACGTGGGGATAACTCAACTGGACGGGGCCGGTCTGCACGATGTCTACGCCACGCCACGGACCCATGTTGTTGTCCGGCGGTGTGGGGTTCCAGTCCACCCAGCCGATCGACAGGCTCTCCCGTGGATCGCCTGGATGCACCTGCATGGCGAGCGTGTTGGCGCCTGCGCGCACCCAACGCGTGACGTCGATCTCGCGCACCGGATAAGCACCGGCGAACTCCGCGTGGTCCGCCACCGGATGTCCGTTCACCCACAGGTCGGCGCTCGCGATCATGCCGTTCGCGCGCAGCAGCGTGTGCCGCCCTGCTGACGCTTTCGACAGCGTGAATCCAGCGCGGTACCACCAGGGCGTCACGAACAGGTTGCCGCTCGCTTCGGGCACCTGCACGGCGCGCAGGTTGTCGCTGTGGAACACATCGAATTTGAACGCGCTGTTTTCCAGCAGCCCCGCCATGACCGTCGCGCGGCCACTCACCGGATACCACTCCTTGGTGGAGAAGCCGGCCGCGGAAATATCGGCGCCGCCCTGTTGCGCCTTCGCGCTGTCCTGGATCTGCCAGTGGTCTATGGCGGTGACGGTGCCGGCATCCGCAGCCACCTGCGTGGGCACGTAGGCCGTCTGCGCGACCGCAAGCGGCGCCGCCATCGCGGCCATCATCCAAAACGCGTGCCTGGCTGGAGTCTGCATGGCGTCACTGTTTCCCAAGATAGGTTTCGCGTACTTCCACCGGCGCGAACGGCCAGGATCGGTTGACCCTGGCCCAGATCGCAAACACCACCAGGCCGGCAACGATCCACAGGCCGGAGAGGATCAGTGACAGCGTGGACGCCGAGACATACACGTAGATCCAGCCCACCACCGCGATCACGCAGGGCACCGGATAAAGCCATTGCTTGTACGGACGTTCAAGATTCGGTTGGCGCTTGCGCAGCACGACCAACGCTGCGATCTGCGCGAGGGACTGCACGATGATGGTCGCGGCGAGCAGCATGTTGATGACTTCGGTGAGGTCGAAGAACGTGCCGATGGCCGTCACTACGCCCATGGTGAGCAGGGCCACGTGCGGAAAACCATGCCTGGCGTGCAGCTTGCCGAACACGGACAGGAACACCTTGTCCTGCGCCGCCTGGAACGGCACGCGCGAGCCGCCCAGCAGGCCGGTGAACACCGACGCGAAGGCGGTGACGATGATGAGCACGGTCATCACGGCGGCGGCCAGGTGGCCCCAGCTGCGCTCCACCACCAGCGAGGCCACCGACTTGGACTGCGCGATCTCCTGCCACGGCGCCACGCCCAGCACGCTGATGTTGAGCAGCAGGTAGACGAACATCATCGCGATCACCGAGATGATGATGGAGGCCGGCATCGTCCGACCCGGGTTGCGCAACTCGTCGCCGATGTAGGCGGTGGTGTTGTAGCCGAGATAGTCGTAGATGCCGATGATCAGGCCCGCGCCCAGACCCACGAAGAAATGGCTGCCAAAGGTGTCCGCCGGATAAGCGAACGCGTAGTTCGCATTGAAATGCGAGAAACCCGCCGCCGCCACGCCGATGACCGAGACCAGCATGATGATCCACAACGCGATGGTGATCGCGCGCACCGACTCGATGCGGCGATACAACAGCCAGGTGACCACGGCGGTTGCCGCGAGGCTCACCAGATGCACCGTCCACCAGCCCAGGTTGGGGAAGAAGAACCCCAGGTATTCCGCCATGCCGATGATGCCCGTGGACATCAGCAAGGGAATAGCCAGCAGCATCGTCCAGATGAAAAGGAACGGCATCAGCTTGCCGGTGCGGTACTGGAACGCCTCGCGCAGATACACATAGGTGCCGCCGGAACCGGGCATGGCCGCGCCAAGTTCGGCCCACACCAGGCCATCGGCCATGGCCAGGATGGCGCCGGCAATCCAGCCGATGACCGCCTGCGGGCCACCCATCGCGGCGACCATGATGGGAATGGTGATGAACGGCCCGATGCCGCACATCTGGGTCATGTTGATCGCGGTTCCCGAGAACACCCCGATCGAACGATGGAAGGCGTTGTCGCGAACGGGCTTGGGCGCGCTGGAGTCCTGCATGCTTGCCTTGTCGTGATGGGTGGCGAACGGGGCATCGAACACCATGCCCCGAAGAACGAATCGGTTACCGCGTACTCGAGCCCACGTCAGGCCGGACCCATTCCCGCAAACGCGGGAATGGGTCCGCTGTCACGCCGGAACATGCGAGGGGTCATGCTCCGTTACCACTGACCGCGTACGCCAAGCATGAACATGCGTTCGGAGAACGTCGAGTGTCCGGGCTGGTCGGGCCACACCAGGTAGTACTTCTGGTACTCGTTGGTGAGGTTGGTGCCATCGAGGAACACTTCGGCGTACTTGTTGAACTTGTACGAGATCGACGCATCGAGATACTTCTGCGGCGCTTCGTACATCTCCATGCCGGTGATGCCGCCCACGCTGTCCATCACCGCGCGACGCGAGCGGTAGTTGTAGGCAAGGCGCGCCTGGAAGTGGTCGTCCTGGTACCACACGATGAAGTTGCCGGACTTGGTGGAGTTGTCCTGGAACGGGATGTCCTTGCCGGCAAGATCCTTCTCGCCCGAATTGCTGGGCGCATAGGTGGCGTTGATCTCGATGCCCGTCTTGGACAGGAAGCTCGGCAGGAAGGTGAAGCCCTGGCGGTAATCGAACTCCGCGCCGTGGATGCTGTTGCCGGTGCCCTGCACGGGCTCGTTGATCACGATGCAGTGATCGCGGACCACGCCATCTTCGTCCGGCAAGGTGCAGTTGGTCACGCTGCCGTTCTTGATGAAGCTGTCCACGTTGATGCGGAACAACGCCAGGCTGAGCATGCTGGTGGGGTTGATGTAGTACTCCAGCGATGCGCCGTAGTTGGTGGAGCGCCACGGATCAAGGTTCGGGTTGCCGCTCGACTGGCCGTTGGACACGCGGAAGATCGGTCCGTCCGGCGTCTCCGCCAGCGAGTAGTTCAACTGCAGTCCGCCGCCCCAGGTGCTGAGATCCAGCGGCATCATGTTCTTGGAATAGGCCAGTCGAAGCTTCAGGGCCTCGGTCAGATCCAGCGAGAAGTTGGCCGAGGGCAATACGTCCTGGTAGCTGCGCTTGGTGACGGCGTTGCCGACATCGGCAGGCTCATCGCCATAAGCGCCCGGGTCACCGCTCAAGTGCTGGGTCACGTCCAGGTTGGTGCGGATGAGGCGCACGCCCACGTTGCCGCTGTAGGTCATGTCGCCGAGGGTACCGTTGAAGTCGCCCTGCAGGTAACCGGTCAACTCCTTCAACCGGACGCCCCAGGTCGTGCCCGGCTCCGCCACCTTCTGCGTGCCCGGATACAGCGAATTCCAGTACGACACCGGATTGATCATCGCCGACGGATCGATCGCCCAGAAATTGATGCCCGAGCCGAGCAGGTTGTTGTACTGCTTCCAGTTGCTCGACAGCGGCGTGGCCGTATTGGGCATCTGCAACGCGGACAGCGGCCCGGCGCGGAAGTAGCCCACGTCGTTGCCCGCCGTGCACGAACCGCTGTTCAACACCACGTCGGCGCCGACGTAGCGCACCAGGCATCCGTTCGGATCGCTGGCGCCGATGCCTGCGTAGACCGGTGCCTCGAGCGTCCAGCCTTCGTTGTCGGCATTGCGGATGCTGTTGCGCACGCCGAATTTCAACTTGAAGCCGTCCTGGAAATCGTAGGCACCGTCGAAGCGCAAGGCGTTCAACGCCACCTTGCGGTCGTAGTCGCCGGAGGATTCGATGGTCTTCATCGTCCAGGCGTTGGGGTTGGCGAAATCGGCGGCCAGCGACGAGGGCATGCTGATCTTGATGTAGCGACCGCCGAAGTTCGCGATCACCGGTACCGTGTTCTGCGGAATGCCGTTGGCGTTGAACACGCGGTTGCCGCCCAGCTCCGCCGGATAGACCATCGTGCCCGGCGGCACGGCGTCATCGGGCACGCCGTCCATCAGCACGTTGGGCCACAGCGCGCCATCGGAATCGGAAACGTTGATGTCGGTTTCCTGGTTCGACTGCGAGGCGGTGTCGTGGATGCCGCGCAGGCTGGCCGTGAACGGACCGCCATTGTCGTAGTCCAGCTGCAGGTTGAAGTTCTTGGCGACGGAACTCTTCTGGATGATCGACGAATACGACTCCACGTCGCCCGGCCACTTCTCGTACACCTGCGTGGTGTAGATCTGCGAGCCTTCCCAGCCCGGCTCCGGCGTGCCGTAGGAGCCGAGCGCGGGGCTGCCGGTATTGCGCGACTGCAGCGGTACGTAGGTGGCGCCCTGCCAGTTGGTGGAGTTGATCTGCATGCCGACGTTGCGATCGTACTGGCGCTGCTGCGAGTAGAAGTAATCGCTGGTCACGCTGAAGCCGCTGCCCAGGTCCATCTGGAACGAGGCATTGCCGGACTTGCGCTTGCGCTGCGTGGTGATGTCGTTGAGGCCGATGTCCTGGCTGCCCATGAACACGCCGTTGGACTTGCCATCGCCGTTGACATCCACGCTGCCGTCGGCGTTCTGCACGATCTTCGACGGAATCGGCGCGCCATTCCACGGCGTGAGAAATCCGTTGTAGCCGCCTGCACCGGCGGCGTTCTCGCCGTTGAGCACCACGCCGTACTGGTCAAGGCCCTCGGTGGCGTTCATGCGCCGCGTGTTGGAGAAGTCGGCGGCAACCAGCAGGCCCCAATGGCCATCGTCGTTGAACGAAACAAGGCCGTTGGCTTCGGGCCCCAGATGGTCGGTGGTGTTGCCACGCTGCCCGTTGGCGGAATAGCTGTAGGTGAATCCGGTGGGAAGATCCCACGGCCGGTAGGTGTGCAGGTCGATGGCGCCGCTGATGCCGCCGTCGGTGGTGCTGGCCGTGGTCGACTTGATCACGTCCACGCCGTGGAACAGCGTGGACGGCAGCATGGTGAAGTCGGGCTGCTGCGAGTCGATCTGGTCCGCGGTGATGAACACTTCGCCATTCAACATGGTGCCAACTTGCGGCAGGCCGCGCACATCGACCGAAGTACCCACGCCGGCGTCACGGTTGATCTGCACGCCGGTAACGCGCTGCAGCGAGTCCGTGATGGTGGTGTCGGGCAGCGCGCCGATGTTCTCCGCCGTGATGCTGTCCTGGATATTGGACGCATCGCGCTTGAGGTCGATGGCGCGCATCTGCGATGCGCGCACACCGGAGACGTTCACGGTCGCCAGCGTGGCCGCGTTCTTCTCGGCGTCGGTGGTGGCCTTGGTGTCGGCCTTCCTGGCGTCGGGCGATGACGGTGCCGGCGCGGTTTGCGCGGGCGTCGTCTGCGCCGCGGAAACCTGCGGTGCCGGGCCATCCGCCTGCATATCGGCGAAGGTCGACGCAGACGCCGATGTCGACACGATCGCGAACAACGACGCGGTAATGGCAAATGACAATGGATGCTTGCGAAGTACGGTGGACATGGGCTTTGACCTCGTTGGTGTTGCCTGTCTAACCTCAGGTGCTTCGTGGAATTGCAGAACGCGTACAGCCCGGCGGTTCCTGCCGTTCCGCACGCCGTCGTGATGCAACCTCTCAATATCCCCAACCGCGACTACGCGAGCCCCGGCCGCTCTCCCGTTGCACTACGCGGGACCCCCGTCCCGCTTGCTGCCTATTTCGAAAACACCATCCGCGCCAACGCCCACTGGCCATCGCGTGGATCGCCGGTGGCGAAGACACACACGTCGCGAACGCCGGCCCCCGCCGGCAAGGCGACGTTTCCATCGATACGCACTTGTCCGTGTGCCTGCACCGCGTTCTCCAGCGGCAAGCGGGCAAGCAGAGGCCCCGTGCAGGCATCGGCATGGATCTCGAACTCGCCGGCGGCGCTGGCCTTGCGGCGCACCACGGCGTCCTTGGCTTCGTCACCGAAGCGCCAGGGGATGCGCTCGACAGTGATCGCGACATGGCTGACACCATCCAGCGGCGCGCGCGGCCATAGCCAGCACGCGTTGCCGATGTCCACCGAATAGATCGGCCGTGGCCCCTGCGCCGGCTTGGCGCCATCCAGACGCGAGGCCGGCTGCGTGGAGCACGTTGCCAACGCGCTGCCATCGCGGCCGAGCAAGGTGGCTTCGTCCAGCACCTGCGAACGTGGCGCCGCAAGCTCGAATCCGTCCGGCGCAAACGTGGCCGCACGCAAGGTGGTGTTGAGCGCCAGCGTGAGCGGCTTGGCGTATGCGGTGGACTGCCGGCTCGGCACGGAACCATCCGTCGTGTAACGGATCGTGCCGAACGCCGCCTGATTGGATAGCGCGACACGGAAACCACTCCTGCCCTCCGCCGCCACCTGAAACACGGGAGCGAAGGCGCTGTCGGCATAGTCGATGCCCAGCGCGCGGTAGCGCGCCAGTTCCGCGGGCAGGCGCTGCAGGAAACCGTTCCAGTCGCGTGCGTCCGGCGGCGACCAGCCCAGTTCGGACAGCGCCGCGATACGCGGGAACACCGCGTGCTGGTCGTGCGCAAAGGTGAGCATCTGCTCGGCCCACAGGCCCGCCTGCACACCGACGACGTGCCGCGCTTCGGCTGCGCTCGCACCCGTCGGGATCACCACCGTGTCATAGGCCTGACGCAAGTTCGCCGCGGGCGGCGGCCCCGGCCATTCGTCCGGCAGATCGGACTGCACGTGGTCGAAGTAAAGCGATTCCTGCGGCGTCATCACCACGTCGTGGCCCTGCCGGATGGCATCCAGCGCCACGCGCTCGTTGTCGTCGCCGTGCCAGGACATCACCAGTTCCGATGTCGGAAGCGTCGCGCCGGCAACCAGCTCGTCGTCCCAACCCACCGGCGTGCGCCCATGCTTGATGAGATGCGCGGCAACCTGGTTGGTGAACCAGCTTTGCAGCTGGTCCATGTTCTTCAGGCCAAGGGTGTGCATCTGCGCGCGCACTTCCGGCGATGCATTCCACTGCTGCTTGTCCGCCTCGTCGCCACCGATGGAGATATAGCGCGAGGGAAACAGCTGCATCATCTCGTCGAGCACGTCATCGACAAACTGCAGGGTCTTCTCGTCGGGCTTGAGCAGCCACGGGCTGACGCCCCAATCCGTCCACACGGACGGGCGCTTGCCGGTAACGCCCAGCCGCGGATACGCGGCGATGGCGGCCTGCGAATGTCCGGGCAGATCGAACTCCGGCACCACGTCCACATAACGCTCGGCGGCATAGCGCACGATGTCTCGCGCGTCGGCTTCGGTGTAGACGCCGCAATACGGCTGCCCAGGGGAATCGGTCAGTTCGCTGTCCAGGCCCATCGCCGCGCGACAGGCGCCGATCTTCGTGAGCTCGGGATACTTGGGAATCTCCAGGCGCCAACCCTGGTCTTCGGTAATGTGCCAGAGCAGCACGTTCAATTTGTGCAGCGACATCCAGTCGATCAACCGCTTGATGTCGGCCACGCTCTGGTAATGCCGCCCGGAATCCAGCAGCAGCGCGCGCCACGCGAAACGCGGATGGTCATCGATGACGCCATGCGCGACCGCCACCGGCGCGCCGCGCGTCCATCCAGCGGGCGTCAGCAATTGCCACAGGGTGACGCTGCCGTAGAACGCACCGCGCGGCGTGCGCGATGTCACCCGGATGCCGCTGGTGTCCACGTTGATGCGATAGCCGCTCTCGTCGGCGATGTTCGCGGAGGGATCGACCTCGAAGGTGATCGCCGCGCGCGCATTGCTTGCCGTCGCCACACGCAGGTGCAGGCCATGGGTGTCGGCCACGCGTTGCACGAATCGCTCTGCGATGGACTGCAGTGCCTGGTCTTCCCCGCCGTTCACTTGGACCACGGCGCCGTCGGCGATTTCAGTGGCGCCCGATTTAGCCGGGTTTGCCTTTGCCGGCAACGGCAGCAACGACCAGGGCGCTACTGCCGGCGCCGCCACCGCCGCGCCCGCGACCACCAGCCACGCGCTGACCACGCAGCGAAGAAACCTTGATGAGGCGACGCGGCTCATGCGCCCGCTCCGCCTGCAACGGCGTGCGGCGCCGTTGCATTCGCCGCGCCGTGCCTGAGATACCAATGGGCCGCGCCCTGCACGCCGTGGGGACCATGCTCCGTCACCCGCACGGGCACTTGTGACAGCAGCGCGCGTGCGCTGCGTCCGTGCAGGAAGCGTTCTTCGAACGCGCTGCGCTCAAGCAGTTCGAATATCGAGGACAGGAACCCGCCGGCCAGCGTCACGCCGCCGGTGGCCATGAAGGCCATAGCGAGGTTGCCGGCAAAGCTTCCCAATGAAGCGCAGAACATGTCCACCGCTTCCACCGCCCGCGCATCGCTGCCCGCCACGGCGGCCGCGGTAACGGCTTCAGGCGTCGCCAGCATGGGCGGTGTTGCCTGCAGCGTGCACAGGGTTTCGTAGATGGTCAGCAGGCCCGGACCCGACACGATGTACTCGAACGGCACGTAGC
>NZ_DASRZX010000062.1:0-68816 GCF_035685885.1 Dyella sp.
TAATTTGCGATCATTCTCAGCCCCCTTCCTGGCTGTGATGTGCATGACGACTCCTTCCACGAGCCGCCTCGGTCTGCTCCCTTATCTGATTTTCTCTTCGCGATGGCTACAGTTGCCGTTGTATCTCGGACTGATCGTGGCGCAGGGCATCTACGTGGTGCAGTTTGTTCGTGAGCTGTGGCATCTGGTCGATGCCACCTTGTTCGGCCACCTTGGCGACGGCGTCAATGCCGAGAGTGCTGAGACCACGATCATGCTCACCGTGCTTGGACTGATCGATGTGGTGATGATCTCCAACCTGTTGGTAATGGTGATCGTGGGTGGCTACGAAACCTTCGTGTCCCGCCTGAAGCTGGAGGGCCATCCGGATCAACCGGAGTGGCTGTCCCACGTGAATGCCACGGTGCTGAAGGTGAAGTTGGCCATGGCCATCATTGGCATTTCCTCGATCCACTTGTTGGCCACCTTTATCAAGGCAGATTCGCTGAGCTCGCAGACGATCATGTGGCAACTGCTGTTGCACCTGGCGTTTGTGGTTTCGGCCCTGGCGCTGGCGTACATCGACCGGATCATGCAGCCGGGCGTGAAGGGCGAGGCGCACTGAGCTCGCAACGTTCCGGCAACGTTCCGGCGCGGCCGCTTGTTGCTACGCTTGTGACTCGCCGATCTCGGGAGCAGGCCGCGTGGAGAAGCGTTTCATTCTCGCCCTCGACCAGGGCACGACCAGTTCCCGTGCGATCCTGTTTGATCGCTCGGGCTCCGTCGTTGGCACATCACAGCGCGAGTTTGCGCAGATTTTTCCGCAGCCGGGCTGGGTTGAGCACAATCCACGCGAGATCCTCACCAGCGTCCTGGTGACGGTGACCGAGTTGCTCGCGAATGCGCAGGTCGAACTTGCGGACATCGCGGCTATCGGCATCACGAACCAACGCGAAACAACGGTGGTATGGGATCGAGCCACCGGCCAGCCTGTGTACAACGCCATCGTGTGGCAATCGCGGCAGAGCATGGATATCTGCGAACGAATGAAGCAGGAGGGCCTCGAATCCCTCGTGCGCGAACGTACCGGCCTCCTGATCGACGCCTACTTCTCGGCAACCAAGCTGCGCTGGATCCTCGATCATGTGGATGGCGCACAGCAACGCGCAGAACGCGGCGAATTCCTGTTCGGGACGATCGATAGCTGGCTGATCTGGAACCTGAGCGGCGGGGCGGCCCATGTAACCGACGTAAGCAATGCCGCGCGCACGCTGCTCTTCGACATTCATCGCCGCTGTTGGGACGAGGACCTGCTGCATGCGTTGAACATCCCGCGCGCGATGTTGCCCGACGTCCGCTCGAACAGTGAGATCTACACGACGACGGCGCCTTCCCAGTTCTTTGGCGCCAGCATTCCTGTCGCTGGAATGGCCGGTGACCAGCAGGCGGCGCTGTTCGGACAAGCTTGCTTCAAACCGGGCATGGCCAAGAACACGTATGGCACCGGCTGCTTCATGCTGATGCATACCGGTGGGCAAGCCGTGCCGTCAAAACACGGCCTGCTGTCCACCATTGCGTGGCAGCTGGGCGACCGTGTCGACTACGCGCTGGAAGGCAGCATCTTTGTCGCGGGATCGGTGATCCAATGGCTGCGAGATGGCTTGCGCATGCTGGGCAAGGCCAGCGACTCGCAGGCTTATGCGGAGCGCGTGGCATCCAGTGATGGTGTGTACATGGTGCCCGCATTCGTCGGGCTGGGTGCGCCATATTGGAAAAGCGACGTGCGTGGTGCGGTATTCGGGTTGAGCCGCGGCACCAGCAAGGAGCATTTCGTGCGCGCGGCGCTGGAGTCGTTGGCCTATCAATCGCGCGACGTGCTTACGGCGATGGAAGCGGATGCCGGCCTTGCATTGACCGAGTTGCGTGCCGATGGCGGCGCGATCGCCAACGATTTCATGGCGCAGTTCCAGAGCGACATGCTGGGCGTGCCCGTGCTGCGTCCGCGTGTGCAGGAAACCACGGCGCTGGGCGCGGCGTATCTTGCCGGGCTGGCCGTGGGCTTCTGGAAGGATTGCGAGGAGATCGCCGGTCTATGGCAGATGGATAGGCGTTTTACGCCGCAGATGCCTGCACTGGAGCGCGACCGGCTCTATCGCGGTTGGCAGGATGCGGTGAGCGCGACGATGGGATTTCGCGTGGGCTGATGCCGCTGCTTTCTTGATGTCATCCCGGCCTGTACCGGGATGACGGTGAGGGAGCATGGAGCGGAGCAGCGCGCCTGGCGCGCTGTCGTCAATCGAGCGCGTAGCCGAACTGTTCCTTGAACTCCGCGGCGAACTGCGCGTAGTCGAAGTGCTGGTTCTGCGTGCCCGGATGTTCCACCTTCAGTGCGCCCATCAGCGAGGCCATGCGGCCGACGGTGCCCCAGTCCTTGCCATTCATGATGCCGAAGATGAGGCCTGCGCGATAAGCGTCACCGCAGCCGGTGGGGTCAATCACCTGGCGCTCGCGCGCCGGCGGGATCTCGTGGATGGTGCCGTCGGTGTGGATCTGCGAACCGCGTGGGCCCAGCGTGACGATGTAGGCCTTCACGCGTGAGGCGATGTCCTGCGCGCTCCAGCCGGTGCGCTGCTGCAGCAGCTGCGACTCGTAGTCGTTGACGATGACGTAGGTGGCCTTTTCGATCATCGCGCGGAACTCGGCGCCATCGAACAGCGGCATCGCCTGGCCCGGGTCGAAGATGAAGGGCACGCCGCGCGCGGAGAACTCGTCCACGTGTTGCAGCATCGCATCGCGGCTGTCAGGCGCCACGATCGCGAAGCTGATCTCCGGGATATCGCGCACGTGGTTGGTGTGCGCACTCAGCATCGCGCCCGGATGGAAGGCGGTGATCTGGTTGTTGTCCAGGTCCGTGGTGATGAAGCACTGCGGGGTGAACTGGTCCTCGAACTCACGGACATAGTCCAGGCGGATACCGCACTTTTCCATGTGCGCGCGGTACGGCCCGAAATCCTGGCCGACCGTGGCGACCGGCACCGGATCTGCGCCCAGCAGCTTGAGGTTGTACGCAATGTTGCCGGCGCATCCGCCGAATTCGCGACGCATGCGCGGCACCAGGAAGGACACATTCAGGATGTGCACCTGGTCGGGCAGGATGTGGTTCTTGAACTGGTCCTGGAACACCATGATGGTGTCGTAGGCGAGCGATCCGCAGATGACGGCAGACATGGCGCGAGGTAGTTCCCTGGCAGTTGTAACGGAAGTGCCGGACGGTGCACGGACCGCCCTGGCTCAAAGTTCCAGATCATACCGGGAACCACTCCCGGCCGCGACTTCCATGCGGACGAAGAGGCGTGGTGCCGATGCCGAAAACGCGCATATCATCGCGTAAAGAAAGGCTTTCTTAACGAGATTGTCCTTGCGGTCCGAGGGCTTGCTGACTAGACTGGCCCGCTTACTTTTTAGCCACAGCCGGCCCACGGCGGACCCATGTTCAAGAAGTTTCGCGGCTTTTTCTCCAACGACATTTCCATCGATCTCGGCACCGCCAACACGCTGATTTATGTGCGTGGCCAGGGTATCGTCCTGAATGAACCGTCGGTGGTGGCGATCCGTCAGGACCGTGGCCCGGGTGGCCCGCGCGCCGTTGCGGCGGTGGGTAGCGACGCCAAGAAGATGCTGGGTCGTACGCCGGGCAACATTGCCACGGTGCGCCCGATGAAGGATGGCGTGATCGCCAACTTCTCGATGACCGAGGCGATGCTGCAGCACTTCATCAAGCAGGTGCACAAGTCGCGCATGCTGCGTCCGAGCCCGCGCGTGCTGGTGTGCGTGCCCTGCGGCTCCACCCAGGTGGAGCGTCGCGCCATCAAGGAATCGGCGGAAGGTGCCGGTGCCCGCGACGTGTTCCTGATCGAAGAGCCCATGGCCGCTGCGATCGGCGCCGGTATTCCGGTGCACGAGGCGCGTGGCTCGATGGTGCTGGATATCGGCGGCGGTACGTCCGAAGTGGCGGTGATCTCGCTCAACGGCATCGTCTACTCGCAGTCCGTGCGCGTGGGTGGCGACCGTTTCGATGAGGCCATCATCAACTACGTGCGCCGCAACCACGGCACGCTGATCGGCGAATCCACCGCCGAGCGCATCAAGATGGAAATCGGCTGCGCGTTCCCGCAGAGCGAGGTCAAGGAGATCCAGATCTCCGGTCGCAACCTCGCCGAAGGCGTGCCGCGCATGTTCACCATCAACTCCAACGAAGTCCTCGAGGCGCTGCACGAGCCGCTGTCGGGCATCGTGGCGGCCGTCAAGTCGGCGCTGGAGCAGACTCCGCCGGAACTGTGCTCCGACGTGGCTGAGCGCGGTATCGTGCTGACCGGTGGCGGCGCGCTGCTGCGTGATCTCGATCGCCTGATCTCCGAGGAAACCGGCCTGCACGTGCAGGTGGCCGACGAACCGCTCACCTGCGTGGCACGCGGTGGCGGCAAGGCGCTGGAGCTGATCGATCAGCACGGCAGCGATTTCTTCGCTCCCGAATAACCTATACGACAGGGGTCGGGTAGGTCATGGCGCTCGCGCGCGAGGAATCCTCGCCCCTGTTTGCCGGCACGGTTGCCGGAACGCTCAGGCTCATCTTTTATCTCGCGCTGGCCATGGTGCTGATGGTGCTCGACCATCGCAACGGCTGGATCTGGCGCTTGCGCTACACCACCTCGGTGCTGGTGGAGCCGGTCTATCGTCTGGCCAGCCTGCCGTCTGCCGGCATGCGCGCCGCCAGCGTGGCCTTCTCCGACCGCAAGCTCCTCACTGAACAGAACCAGCGCCTGCGCGAGGATCTGCTGCTGGCCAATGCCAAGCTCAACCGCATGGCGGCCGTTGCCGAGCAGAATCAGCGCCTGAAGGAACTGCTGGATACCCAGCACAGCCTCGAACTCAACGTGCAACTGGCCCGCGTGATCGACGTGGACCTAGGCACGGCCCGTCACCGCATGCTGGTGAACGTGGGCGCGCGCGATGGCGTGAAGAAAGGGCAGGTAGTGATCGACGCCCACGGCGTCATGGGTCAGGTGGTCGAGGTGATGCCGCGCACGTCGTTGGTGATGCTGGTGACAGACCCCGACCATGCCATTCCGGTGGTGATCGAGCGCACCGGCTTGCGCACGGTCGCCTATGGTTCGCGCGATGGCGGCTTTCTGAGCCTTCCCAATATTTCCATGGCATCCGACGTGCACCCCGGCGACAAACTGCTGACCTCGGGTCTCGGTGGCCGTTTTCCGCCGGGCTTCCCGGTAGGCGAAATCCGCAGTGTGGAGCCGGCAGCCTCCGGCATGTTCCTGGAAGGGCGCGCGCGCCCGGCCGCGGACCTGGACCGCAGCGAAGACGTCCTGTTGCTGCATGACCTGGCCGAGCCGGTGGGTCCGCCGGAGCCGGTGACACCTGCAGGCCCGCCATCGGATCTCGCGCCCGCACCGGCGCCCGCTTCCAGCGCGCCCGCGCCGGCCAGGAACACCAATGCAGCGGCAGCGGCCTCCGCCGGGACGGTGACGCCATGAACAAGCAACGCGTGGGTCTGTTGTGGTTCGTCGGGTCGCTGGTGTTCGCCCTGCTGATGATGCTGATCCCGCTGCCCGCACCCCTGCAGCCATTCAAGCCGTACTGGCCTGCGCTATTCCTGCTGTACTGGTCGCTGGAAGCGGGCGACCAGCGCGTGAACCTGGGTCTGGCGTTCTGTATCGGCCTGGGCGCGGATCTGCTGGATGGCGTGCTGCTGGGTGAGCAGGCGATGCGCCTGTGCGCCTTGGTGTTCATCGCATTGCGTTTCCGTTCGCGCCTGCGCTTCTTCCCGATGTGGCAGCAGACCTTGGCCGTGCTGGCGTTGCTGCTCAACGATCGCGTGCTGTTGCTGATCGTGCGCACGTTTGCGGGTGAGTCGTTGCCGCCGCCCACCTGGTGGATCTCGCCATTCATCGGCGCGGCGTTGTGGCCGTTCCTGTTCCTGCTCATGGACGACCTGCGCATGCGCCTGCGCCTTCAGTAGCGCCATGGCACTCAAGCGACGCTCGATCAAGGATTCCCGAGGCGAAAGCACGCTGTTCCGCGTGCGCGCCATGGTGGGCTTTGCTTTGATCCTGCTTGGGCTTGGCGTGCTGGTCGCCCGCTATCACTACCTGCAGGTGGGGCGCCACGACGAGTTTGCCCTGCGCTCGGAAAACAACCGGGTAAAGCCGCGGGCGATTCCCCCGGCGCGTGGCCTGATCTTTGACCGCAGCGGTGTGCTGCTGGCCGACAACGTGCCTGCCTTCCGCCTGGAAGTGGTGCCCGAGCAGGTGTCCGACATGAAGACGATGTTGTCGGACATCCGCGACGTGGTGCCGTTGGGCGATGACGACATCGATGCCTTCCGCAAGCAGCTCAAGCAGAACCGTCGCTTCGACAGCGTGCCGCTGAAGCTGCATCTGACCGAGGACGAGATTGCCCGCTTTGCGATCAATCGCTGGCGTTTCCCCGGGGTGGACGTGGTGCCGTATCTCACGCGGCGCTATCCGTACGGGCCGCTGTTCGCGCACGTGGTGGGCTACGTCAGCCGCATCGACGCCGATGACATGAAGCGGCTCGACCCTGATCGCTACAAGGGCACCAGCCATGTGGGGCGCAACGGGCTGGAGCGTTCCTATGAAGACATGCTGCACGGCGAACCGGGCTATGAACTGGTGGAAGTGAACGCCGATGGCCGCGTGCAGCGCGTGCTGGAAACCCATCCGCCGACACCGGGCAAGAACCTTTACCTCAGCATCGACGTGCGCGTACAGAAGGCGGCCAACGATGCGTTCGAGGGACGTCCGGGTTCGTCGGTGGCGATCGATCCGCGCAACGGCCAGGTGCTGGCCATGGTCAGCGTGCCGAGCTTCGATCCCAACCTGTTCGTCAACGGCATCAGCCATGCCGACTACACGACGTACACCACGGCGGAAGACAAGCCGCTGCTCAACCGCGCGCTCAAGAGCGCCTATCCGCCGGGCTCGACGGTGAAGCCGTTCCTCGCCCTCGGCGGCCTGGAGCTGGGCGTGCGCCGGCCGGAGGACACGGTGCTGTCGACCGGCGAATTCTGCATACCGGGGCAGCAGCGCTGCTATCGCGACGACACGCGCGGTGGCGACGGCACGGTGAACATGGTGCGTGCCATCGAGAAGTCCACCAACACCTACTTCTACCGGCTCGCGCTGGACATGGGCATCGACCGGTTTGCCAGCTGGATGGGCAGCCTGGGCTTCGGCAAGAAAACCGGCATCGACCTGCTGGGCGAAGCCGAGGGCATCCTGCCTTCGCGCGAATGGAAGGCCACGCGCAGCAAATATCCGTGGTTCCAGGGCGAGACGGTGATCGCCGGCATCGGCCAGGGTTATTGGAATGTCACCACGCTGCAGCTGGCCCACGCCACCGCCACCTTCGCCGGTCACGGCATGCCGTACGCACCGCGGCTGGTGATGGCGACGGCAGCGGTGAAGGAGCGGCCCACTCCCCTGGCCAATCCACCCTCAGGCCCCTCCGTGATCCGCAAGCCCAATGATTGGAATGTGGTGAACGAGGGCATGGAGGCGGTGGTCTACGGCCAGGGCGGTACCGCGCAGCAGGCCGGTGTGTTCAAGGGCTTCCCGCTGCGCGTCGCCGGCAAGAGCGGTACGGCGGAACGTTTCTCTCGCCGCAGCAACGAATACGACACCAACAAGAACCTGGCCTATCTGGCCACGCGCCATCGCGCATGGTTCATCGCCTATACGCCCACCGAGGCGCCGCGCATCGCGGTGGCGGCCATGCTCGAATCGGGCGCCTGGGGTGCGGCCGACGCAGGTCCCATCGTGCGCAAGATCATGGAAGCGTGGCTGGTCTCGACCGGTGGCGCGGTGCCTCCGGCGAAGACGCCCGAAAGCGGCACGCTGGCACCTGCGAGCGCTCCGGAGACTCCCGACGATACGCCGGTGGCCACGCCTGCCGACATGCCGGCGATGCCACCGGAAAGCGCCAGCACGGCACCGCCGGACGACGGAGGCACCCCATGATCGACGCCCTCCAGCTCAGGTTGCAGCGCGCCCTGCAACGCATGCTCAAGCGCCCGCGCATCGACCTGCCGCTGGCATTCGGCCTATTCGTGCTCGCCGTCGTGGGCTTGATGACGCTGTACAGCGCCAGCGGCGGCAACATGGCGATGATCACCGGGCAGGCGGTGCGCTTCATGATGGGCGGCGCGTTGTTGCTGCTGATCTCGCGCATCCCGCCCTCCGTGTTGCGCAGCTGGACGCCCTGGCTCTACGCCGGCAGCGTCACGCTTCTGCTGGTGGTGGCCGCGCTCGGTGAGGTGCGCAGCGGTTCCAAGCGCTGGCTGGACCTGGGCGTGCTGTCGTTCCAGCCGTCGGAGCTGCTCAAGCTCACCATGCCGATGATGGTGGCCTGGTACCTGCATCCGCGGCAGTTGCCGCCGAGCTGGAAGGACATCGCCGTCGTCGGCATCCTGATCGCCATTCCCGCCGGCCTCATCGCCGAGCAGCCGGATCTCGGCACGGCGCTGCTGGTGAGCGCCGCCGGCGCGTTTGCGCTGTTCCTGTCGGGCATGCGCTGGTGGAAGATCGGCAGCCTGCTGGCCATCGTGGGCGCGATGGTGCCGGTGGCCTGGCATTTCCTGCACGAATACCAGCGCAATCGCGTGCGCACGCTGCTGGATCCGGAATCCGATCCGCTGGGCAATGGCTGGCACATCATCCAGTCGCAGATCGCGGTGGGTTCCGGCGGCACCTTCGGCAAGGGCTGGCAACACGGCACGCAGTCGCGGCTGGACTTCCTGCCCGAGCACACCACCGACTTCATCTTCGCGGTGTTTTCCGAAGAGTTCGGCCTCATCGGCGTGATCGGCGTGATGCTGCTCTACGCCTTCATCATCGGCCGCTGCCTGTGGATCGCCATGGAAGCGCGCGACACCTATTCACGCCTGCTGGCCGGCGCGATCGGCATGAGCTTCTTCGTGTACGTGTTCGTCAACGGCGGCATGGTGGCCGGCATGTTGCCGGTGGTGGGCGTGCCGATGCCGCTGATCAGCTATGGCGGCACGTCGGCGGTGTCGCTGCTGACGGGCTTCGGCGTGCTGATGTCGATCTTTGCCAATCGCAAGGTGCATGACTGAGAACGCATGCGGACGCGCGCCGCCTGAGGCGCGCGCGTCCATGCAAGCCTGAGGTTGTCTGGAGGGTCGCGCGCACTGTGCGATCACCTGGCCTGGCGATTCGCAAAACCCCGTTTTCCCCCGGGGTTGCGTGATAGGCTTTGCATCGAAGCCGTTCCGACAGTGAAGTCATTCATGCCACTGATTGCCGCGTCGCTACCGACTCGTTGCCTCGCCGCCGCACTGGGCCTTTTCTTCGCCGCGGCATGCATGCCAGCCCTCGCACAAATCCATCCGGGACAGAGCCAACTGGTCAGCGAAGTGGCCAAGGACACCGGCAAGAGTCCGGCGGCGCTCAATGCCCTGCTCGATGGCGCGACCAAGCAGCAGAGCATCCTCGATGCGATCAGCCGCCCGGCCGAAGCCAAGCCGTGGAAGGACTACCGGCCGATCTTCATCACGCCCCAGCGCATCAATGACGGCATCGCGTTCTATCGCGAGCATCGCGCGCTGCTGGAGAGCACCGGCCGCCAGTACGGCGTGGCGCCCGAGTACATCGTGGCGATCATCGGCGTGGAAACCTCCTACGGTCGCAACACCGGCAAGTACAAGGTGCTGGATGCGCTGGTGACGCTGGGCCTGTACTACCCGCCGCGCGCCACCTTCTTCCGCGACCAGCTCAAGACCCTGCTGGAGCTGCCCGACAATCACCTGGCCGGTCCGGTGGACACGCTCACCGGTTCGTACGCCGGCGCGCAGGGCTGGGGGCAGTTCATGCCTTCGAGCATCCGCGATTTCGGCGTGGACGCCGATGGCGATGGCCGCATCGACCTGAAGAACTCGCTGCCGGACATCTTCGCCAGCGTCGCGAACTATTTTGCCAGGCACGGCTGGCAGCAGGGCGGCCTGGTGGCGGCGCGTGCGCAGCCCGACGGCGCGGCCAAGCCCATCTCGGTGAAGGACTCCAAGCCGCAGTGGCCGCTGGAGCAGCTTGAGGCGTGGGGTTATGCGCCGCTGCAGGCGATCAATCCGGGCCAGCCCACCAGCTTGCAGTCGCTGGAAGGCGGCGATGGCATGGAATACTGGTTCACCTTTCAGAATTTCTACGTGATCACCACGTACAACCGCAGTCCGCTGTATGCGCTGGCGGTTCACCAGCTGGCACAGGCTATTGCCGAGGGGGCAGGTGTGACCCAAGCCGCGCGATGAGGTGGCAGCTCGCGCTGCCTGTTTTGATGATGGCGCTGCTGGCTGGATGCGGTGGCGGAAAAACCCGACCTTCCCCGACCCACGCCGGATCGCCCTCGTCGCGCGGTGGGAGTGCGTCGTCGCCGGGCGGTAGCGGCAGTGCCCGCGGCGGTATCTACGACGACACCAGCCGCCCGCAGAGCAGTCGCTATCGCGACAACTCGGACAGCGTGCCGGATGCGTTGCCGCCGGAGGCCATCGACAAGATTCCCGAGCCGGTGCCCAAGGTGGAACCGCGTGCGCTGTACGGCAACAAGTCGCCGTATTCGGTGCTGGGCCAGTCTTACAACGTGCTGTCGAACCCCAGCGGTTATGTCGAGCGCGGCATCGCCTCGTTCTATGGCAACAAATTCCACGGGTACAAGACTTCTAGTCTCGAAGACTATGACATGTACCAGTTCACCGCTGCGCACAAGACCTTGCCGTTGCCCAGCTACGCGCGCGTGACCAACCTGGAGAATGGCAAGAGCGTGATCGTGCGCATCAACGATCGCGGCCCGTTCCACGAGAACCGCCTGATCGACCTGTCCTATGCCGCCGCCGTGAAGATCGGCGTGTGGCCCAAGGGCACCGGTCTGGTCGAGGTGCGTGCCATCGATCCGGGCCAGCCGCTCACGGCGCAGACCCTGCCGCCGCCACCGCCGCCGCCCAAACCGGCCAGCCCGGGGCCCGGGATTTTCCTCCAAGTGGGCGCATTCTCCGATGCGGGTAATGCCGAGCGTGTAGCGCAGCAGTTGCGGGCGGCCAATTTTGCGCCAGTACAGGTGGTGGATGCCCAAATCAACGGCCGCAATATCCGGCGCGTGCGCGTGGGACCGCTCGCCAGCGTCGACCAGGCCGACGATGTCACCTCGCGCATCGAGAATATGGGGCTGCCCAGGCCGCAGGTCGCGGTAGACTGACGTATTGAATTCGCGGCGTCGCGGCGCCGCCATCTAGCATTGGATTGAACCGAACGATGAACCTGATCCGCCGTACCCTGTCTTCACTCGCCGTCGCCGCCCTGGTTGTCGGTACCGCCATCGCCCAGCAGACCCCGCCCAAGCCCGTGCCGGTTCCGCGCCCGGCGGTGCCCGAGGCGCCGGTGCCGCCGCCGCCGGACGTGGACGGCAAGAGCTGGGTGCTGATGGATTACGCCACCGGCCAGGTGCTGGCGTCCAAAGAGCCGGATATGCGCGTCGAGCCGGCTTCGATCACCAAGGTGATGACCGACTATGTGGTGTCCGCCGAGATCGCCAACGGCAAGATCCACATGGCCGACCCGGTCAACATCAGCGAGAACGCATGGCGCAGCGGCGGTGCGGGCACCGACGGTTCCACCAGCTTCCTCAAGCTCAACAGCCAGGTGCCGCTGAAGGACCTGCTGTACGGCATGATCATCCAGTCCGGCAACGACGCTGCCATCGCGCTGGCCGAGCATACCGCCGGTTCGGAAACGGCGTTCGCCAACCTGATGAATGCCTATGCCAAGCAGCTGGGCATGACCAACTCCAATTTCCAGAACGCGTCCGGCTATCCGATCGCCAACCACTACTCCACGGCGCGCGACATCGCGCTGCTTTCGCGCGCACTGATCCATGATTTCCCCGAGGACTATGCGATCTCGGCGGTCAAGGACTTCGAGTGGAACGGCATCAAGCAGCACAACCGCAACCTGCTGTTGTGGCGCGACAACACCGTGGACGGCATCAAGACCGGCCATACCGCGGCCGCCGGCTTCTGCCTGGCCGCTTCGGCCAAGCAGGGCGATTCGCGCATGATCGCCATCGTGATGGGCGCCTCCAACGAGAAGGCACGCGCCGATGCCGCGCTGGCGCTGATGAACTACGGTTTCCGCTTCTACGAGACGCACAAGCTGTATGACGGCAACAAGCCGCTGGCCACGCCGAAACTGTGGAAGGGCCAGTCCAACCAGCTGCCGCTGGGCGTGGCCGACAACGTGCTGGTGACGGTCAAGCGCGGTGACTACGACAAGCTCAAGGCGACCATGGATGTCCCGGCCACGCTGATCGCGCCGTTCACCAAGGGACAGCAGGTGGGTACGCTGCGGGTCACGCTGGACGGCCAGCCGGTGCAGAACGTGCCCCTGGTGGCGCTGGCGGATGCGCCGCAGGCCGGGTTCTTCGGTCGCCTGTGGGACAGCATCATGCTGTGGTTCCACAGCGACAAGAAGCCCGACGAGAAGAAGTGAGGAGGTGCCGGCATGCGCGATATCGACTCCATCGAGGCCCAGCAGGAAGGCCAGGGCTTCCAGTTTCCAGGCGAATTTGAAATCACCGCCATGGGCAACGCCAGCGCGGACCTGAAATCCCGCGTGCCGCAGATCCTGGAAGGGATAGGCCTGCATGTGCTGCATGAGACGGTGAAGCATCGCAACTCCCGCGAAGGCAACTTCATCTCGGTGACCGTGAGCTTCCGCTGCGACACGCGCGAGCAGTACGACCTGGCGCATTCGACGCTGCGGGCCGACCCGGATATCCGGTACACGCTGTAAGGCCGAGGATGGGAATGGGATAGTGGGGCGCAAAACGAAGGCGCTCCCGCGGCCACCGATGGCGCCGCAGCCGGTTCTGGCGCCGCGACCACCCACGACCAACCCCGAGCTTCCGGCACTTGGCTTCCCCTCCAAGTGCCCGCACCTTCCCCAGACGTACCCCGTCCCCAGGCATCGCCATGTCCCTCCCGCTCAAAGTTCGTCGTCTCGGTCGCCAGCCCTACGCGGCGACCTGGGAGGCGATGAGCCAGTTCACCAACAACCGCGGCCCCGATACGCCCGATGAGTTGTGGCTGCTGGAGCACGACCCCGTGTTCACCCAGGGGCAGGCCGGCAAGGCCGAGCACGTGCTCGCGCCCGGCGATATTCCGGTGGTCCAGGTGGATCGCGGCGGCCAGGTGACCTACCACGGCCCGGGCCAGATCGTCGGCTATCCGTTGATCGACCTGCGTCGCGCCGGTGTCAGCGTGCGCGAGCTGGTGAACAAGATCGAGCAGTCCATCATCGATACGCTGGCGCACTGGAATATCGGCGCCGAACGTCTGGAGGGTGCTCCGGGCGTCTACGTTGCCGGGGCCAAGGTGGCGGCGCTGGGTCTGCGCGTGCGCCGCGGCTGCAGTTTCCACGGCCTTGCCTTCAACGTGAACATGGACCTGGAGCCCTATCACCGCATCAATCCCTGCGGCTACAAGGGTTTGGCGGTCACGCAGGTGCTAGACTTGGGTGGCCCATCGCGCCTGTCGGATGTCGAAGATGCGCTGGTCGACGAGTTCTGTCGCCAGTTCGGTTTCGCCGCCGAATCGGCCGCCCCCATCCTCCCTGAACTACCCGCTCGCGTAGCGGTCTGAGTCTGCCTACATGAGCGACATGTCCACCACCAAGGTCATCCCGATCAGTGTTGTCGGGACGCCCGAGAAGCAAATCGGCAACGACAAGATCGCGCTGAACCGCGCGGGCTTCGACACGGCCGTGCCGACGTTGCGCAAGCCGAGCTGGATCCGCGTGCGCCTGCCGCAGGGCAATGCCGTGGCGCAGCTGAAATCGCGCCTGCGCGAGAACTCGCTGGTGACGGTGTGCGAGGAAGCCTCGTGCCCGAACATCCATGAGTGCTTCAGCAAGGGCACTGCTACGTTCATGATCCTCGGCGAGGTGTGCACGCGCCGCTGCTCGTTCTGCGACGTGGCCCATGGCCGCCCAGCCGCTCCCGATCCGCTGGAACCGGCGCGTCTGGCTGAGACCATCCGCGACATGCGCCTGAAGTACGTGGTGATCACCTCGGTGGATCGCGACGATCTGCGCGACGGCGGCGCCGAGCACTTCGCCGCGTGCATCCGTGCCACGCGCCACGCGTCGCCGAACATCAAGATCGAGATCCTCACGCCCGACTTCCGCGGCAAGGGCCGCATGGAGCGCGCGCTGGAAGTGCTCAAGGACTTCCCGCCGGACGTGTTCAACCACAACCTTGAAACCGTGCCGCACCTCTATCGCGAAGTGCGCCCGGGCGCGGACTACCAGTGGTCGCTGGACCTGCTCAAGCGCTTCAAGGCGCAGCATCCGGACGTGCCGACCAAGTCCGGCATCATGCTGGGCCTGGGCGAGACGATGGAGCAGGTGCTGGAAACCATGCACGACCTGCGCGCGCACGACGTGGAAATGATCACCATCGGCCAGTACCTGCAGCCGACGCCGCATCATCATCCGGTGGTCCGTTACTGGACGCCGGAAGAATTCGAAACGCTGCGCGTGGCCGGTGAGGAGATGGGTTTCCATCACGTCGCCTCCGGTCCGCTGGTGCGTTCGTCCTATCACGCCGACCTGCAGGCACATGCCGCAGGTGTCACTGAGCACGCCTGAGAACTCCCAGAGAGCCTATGAAACTGCGCCCCACGCTAGCCCTGCTGCTTGCTCTTGCCGTCACCGGTGCCGGCGCCTACGCGCAGTCCGCCGCCGATCTCGCCGGCGACAACGCACCGCGCAAGTACTCCACGCTGCCACTCAAGCCCACGGTGAACCAGTCGCAGGCGGCGCAGCTTTCCGCGCGCTTCCTCACGCGCTTCCACTACGACGCGCAGCCGCTCGACGATGCGATGTCGCAGAAGATCTACAAGGCTTATCTCGACAGCCTCGACGGCGAAAAGGTCTTCTTCACACAGGCCGACCTTGCCAAGTTCGCGCCGCTGAAGACGCAGATGGACGATGCGATCTGGAACCAGGACCTTTCCGGCCCGTTCTCGATGTTCAACCTGTACATCACGCGCGCGATCGATCGCATGAACTATGCGCGCAGCCTGTTGAAGCAGGGTTTCGACTTCAACACCAGCGAAAGCTACAACTACGATCGCAAGAAGGCCGAATGGCCCAAGGACCAGGCGGAGCTCGACACGCTGTGGCGCGAGCGCACCATGAACGACTGGCTGCGCCTGAAGCTCGCCGGCAAGACCGATGACGACATCCGCAAGACGCTGGACAAGCGCTACGCCGGCTACGTCGACCGCGTGAAGCAGCTCGATGGCGAGGACGCGTTCCAGTCCTTCATGAATGCCTATGCCGAGTCTACCGACCCGCATACCGATTACCTCGGCCCCCGCGCCGCGGAAAATTTCGACATCTCGATGAAGCTGTCGCTGGAAGGCATCGGCGCGGTGCTGCAGGCGCGCGACGAATACACCGCCATCCGCGAAGTCGTGCCGGCCGGTCCGGCGGCGAAGTCGGGCAAGGTGCACGTGGGTGACCGCATCGTGGCGATCGGCGAGGGCGAGAACGGCCCCATGGTCGACGTCATCGGCTGGCGCCTGGACGATGTGGTCAAGCACATTCGTGGCAAGAAGAACACGACCGTACGCCTGGAAATCCTCCCGTCCGACGCAGGCGTGGACGGCAAGCACGAGCTGATCACCCTGGTGCGCCAGAAGGTGAGCATCGAAGAGCAGGCCGCCAAGAAGAAGGTCATCGAGATCAAGGACGCCAGCGTCACCCGCAAGATCGGCGTGATCGACCTGCCGAGCTTCTATTCCGATTTCGGCGCGCGCCGCGAAGGCGACAAGGACTTCAAGAGCGCCACCCGCGACGTCGCCAAGCTGCTCGGCGAGTTGAAGGCTGCCGGCGTCGAAGGCGTCGTGATCGACTTGCGCAACAACGGTGGTGGTTCGCTGGCCGAAGCCAATGAACTCACCGGCCTGTTCATCGACCAGGGTCCGGTGGTGCAGGTGCGCGATGCGCGCGGCGAAGTGCAGGTGCAGGGCGACGACCAGCCGGGCATGTCCTGGAGCGGCCCGCTGGCCGTGCTGGTGAACCGCGGTTCGGCGTCGGCGTCGGAAATCTTCGCAGCGGCCATCCAGGACTACGGCCGCGGCCTGATCATTGGCCAGCCCACGTTCGGCAAGGGCACCGTGCAGAACCTGGTCGACCTCGACCGCTTCACCCGCAACACCAGCGAGAAGCCGCAGTACGGCGAGTTGAAGATGACCATCCAGGAATTCTTCCGCATCAACGGCGGCTCCACCCAGTTGAAGGGCGTGACGCCGGACATCCAGTATCCGAAGAATGGCGACGAGAAGGATTTCGGCGAGTCGACCTACGACAACGCGCTGCCGTGGACGCAGATCCAGCCGGCCGACTACAAGCCGGTGGCGGACCTGAAGGCGTATCTCGGCCAGCTGCAAGCCAAGCACGACACCCGCGCTGCCTCATCGCCGTCGTGGAAGCTGATGCTCGACGAGCTGGCGCAGTACCGCAAGATGCGTGACAAGACCACCATCTCGCTGAATTTTGCCCAGCGCCAGACCGAGCGCAAGGAACAGGACGCCCTTCAGGCCGATTTCCGTGCCCGCCACAAGGCCATCGATGGCGACGTCAACGGTGACGACGACGTCGCGACGGACGATGGCCTCAACGCCAACGAACGGAGCCTCAAGTCCGAGCTGAAGCAGGAGAAGGACGCCAAGAAGGCGGCCGATCCGCAACTCGACGAAACGGCGCACATCCTGTTCGACGCCGTGGGTCTCATCAAGGCCGATTCGAAGTTGGCATCGGAAGTGCTGCCTTATGGCGGTCGCTATTCGAGCGCCACGGCAGCAGCGGCCGCACCGGAAAAGACCCCGCCGGCTGGCGTGCACTGAACTGGCGCTCTCCGCGGGTCCGTCCATGGGCGGACCCCGATGGAGGCGAGGGCCAGCGGGGCATGACACCGTTGCCGGCCTTGTTGTGCTGATAAAAAAACCCGCCTTTCGGCGGGTTTTTCATGGGCGAATACCTGGGATCAATCGTCGTCGTTGTCGCGGAACAGGTGTCGCAACAGGAAGAAGGCACCGAGTGTGCCGGCGACGATCGCAGTAGTAGCTACCGGGTGCCGCGATACCTGGCGGCGCAGGCGACGGTACTGGTAGTTGGCCTCGTCGGCGAAATCCTCGGCGGCATGGCCGATGCGACGTGCATAGGTGTTGCGATTGCGGCCGAAGCGGCGACGCGCATCGCGCCCGCGCTCCACCAGTTCGTCCGCACGGTCCGCAGCTTCGCCCGCGTAATGCCGCAGGCGGTCACCGACCCGTTCGCGGACGCCGTTGACGGTGTTCTCGATGTCATAGGAACGGCCCATGGCGTCCTCCTTGCAGTGTGTTGAGCCAAGGTGCCAGCGCTGGCGTGAGTGACGCGTAAACATCGCATGGCCTGTTCATGCAGAAATCATGGGCTTGGCGCGGCCTGCGGGACCGTCCGCCGACAGCATGCGAGCCAGTGCCCGCTGGAAGGGTGGCGTGGCCTGGCTGGCGCGCAGCAGGGCCCGCCTGGCCAGTCGCGCCGGCAGGCGGTCGTCGGTGTACAGCTTCGCGATGGCCAGCGTGGCGAGATACAGCGGGCGCGTGGCCAGACGGTGGTTGCGCTGATAGCGCTCCAATACGCGAATTGAGGCGAAGTCTTCGCCGGCGGCGTGCGCCTTGCGGATTTCCGCCGCCAGCGATTCCACACTGAGCAGGCCGAGGTTGAAGCCGTGCGCGGTCACCGGATGCATGCCGACGGCGGCGTCGCCAATGAGCGCGATGTTCGGCGCCACGAAGCGGCGCGCATAGGTTGCCACCAATGGATAGGTATGGCGCGTGCTGGTCAGGCGCATCTGCCCGAAGCGGCCGTCGAAGCGGCGATGCATGTCCTTGTTGAAGGCGGCATCGTCCAATGCCATGACGGCCTTCATGGCGTGGCCGGGCAGCGTCAGCACTACCGAGGCTTCGCCGTTGTGCAGCGGGAGAAGGGCGAGCGTCTGGCCGTGATCGAACCATTCGAGCGCTTCGCCGTCGTGCGACCGTTCCAATGCCATGCGGCACACCAGCATGGACTTGCCGAAGTCGTGCATGTCCGCGGGAATGCCGACCTCACGTCGCAGCGAAGAGAAGCGGCTGTCGGCGGCAACGGCCAGTCGCGCAGTGAGGCTGTCGCCGCTGGAAAGGTGCAGGCGAGGCAGGCCTTCGGAAAGCGAGACCGCGTGAACGGCGGTGTGAGGGACCAGCGTGACGCGCGGTTCGTGTTCCACGCATGCGTAGGCGGCACGACGGATGCGGTCGTTGGGCACCAGGAAGGCGAGCTCCGCATCGTCGTCGCCTGCGGGTGCCACGCTGAGCCCGTGCAAGGACGAACCATTGAGCACGCGGGCGCGGCGCAGTGGCGAAATATCCGGAGGCCCAAGGCGTTCCCACACGCCCAGTTCGCGCAGGATGCGCACGGAGCGCCGGGTGAGGGCGATTTCGCGTCCGTCGAAGGCGGGTTCGCGCAGCGACCCCAGTGGCTGTTGTTCGACGACGACCACACTCAGGCCGGTGGGAGCGAGCGCTCGCGCCAGGCACAATCCTGCCGGACCCGCTCCGACGATGACGACATCGACCTGCATGTGACCGCTCCCGCCGCATTCGGCTCTGAAAGGATCACGGCATGCTAGCGATGGGTGCCGGTGGTGCCTTGACAGGTGTCATTGCGGCGCGGCGGAAGCCGCACCGTCAGTAGATCTCGGCCACGCAGCAGCGCAGGCTGCCACCGGCTTTTTCGATCTCATCCAGCGCCGCGCATCGCAACTGGAAACCCCAGTGATCCAGGGCTTCTCGCTGCGTAGTCGTAAGCGAGTCCGCGGCGCGCTCGCTCAGCCACACGCAACGATCGGACAGGGTGATGGCGTTGCCGGCAAACGACGCCTTCTGCGCCGCACTCAGAGTGATGGCGCGACCGCCATAGGCACGAGCGATCGCCTCGGGTACGGCCGGATCGACAAAGCCCTCGGGCGCGAGCATCGCCGCGCGTCCAGCCAGCAGGGCCAGGACCACGTTGGTGTGATATTCGCCAGGTGCGAGATCGAAGCAGAACGTAAGGCGCAGGCCAAAGGCCTCGTGCATGGCGCGCGCACCCGCTTCGTCGCAGCGTTCGCTCAATCCGCAGAAACCGACGCCGCGTGCGCGATCGATGACCAGCGAGCCGGTGAGTTCGGCGACCAGGTCGCTGCGCGCAGAGAGGTCGATTTCGCGGTAACCGAGCACATCGCGAAAGAACGCGCGGATGTCGGTGCGCTCAGCCTCGCGCTGGCGAACCGGATGGCGCATGCGTCCGATGATGAATCGACCGGGCGCCGTCGCAAACACGTTGTTGGGAAACACGGCATCGGGCGTGTGCGCGTCGCCGGGAAACGTGATGATCGGAACATCCTCGCGCAAGGCCTGTGCAAGTGCCGCGTGCTGGGCTAGTGCATGCGAGGGTTCCACCGATTGCGACAAGTCCATGTAGCGGTTGTCGCGCGCGGACTCGGTGGCCAGTGCAAAGTCCGCGGGCGTGACCAGGAAGGCGCCACGTGCCGTTGCGGCGGCACCTTCGATGGGCGCGAGTTGCGCAAAGGCTTGGAGGAAGGCAGCGGGAGAACGAGTGATCATGGGTGCGCTCAGAGTGTGTCGGTGGCCGGCTCCGGCGGCGTGACGGGTTCGCCCTGCAGGCGCTGGCGCCGCCGCAGGGTGGGGAACATCGTCATCCACAGCCCCACCACGATCAGCGTGCCGATGCCGCCGATCAGGGTTGCGTTGACCGCGCCCACCCATGCCGCAAGCAAGCCCGATTCGAATTCGCCCAGCTGGTTGGAGGTGTTGATGAAGATGGCGTTGACCGCGCTCACGCGGCCACGCATGTCGTCGGGCGTGTCCAGCTGCACCAGCGCACCGCGGATCACCATGCTCACCATGTCCAGCGCGCCGAGCGCGAACAGCGCCGCCAGCGAAAGCCACAGCGCAGTGGACACGGCAAACACCAGCGTGGCGACGCCAAAGCCGGCGACGGACGCGAACATGATCGAACCCACGCGTCGTTCCATGTTGTGCCGCGTCAGCCATAGCGACATGAGCAACGCGCCGACGGCCGGCGCCGCGCGCAGCAGGCCCAATCCCCACGGGCCGGTGTGCAGCACGTCCTTGGCGAAGATCGGCAACAGCGCCGTGGCGCCGCCCAGCAGCACCGCGAACAGGTCCAGCGAAATCACGCCGAGCACATCGGGGCGCGCTCGGATGAAATGCACGCCGGCGAACAGGGTCTTCAGCGTGGCGGGTTCGCGCTTGGGTTGTGCCTGTTCGTAGCGCAGGTGTGCCATCAGCGCGACGGCGACCAGGTAGAGCAGGGCGCACACCGTATAGACCGTGCCGGGCCCGGCCACGTAGAGAAAGCCGCCGACCGCCGGACCCATGATCATCGCGGCCTGTCCTGCCGAGGCACTGGCGGCCATGGCGCGCGGCAGGATCGACGTCGGCACCAGCGCGGGCAGCATCGATTGCAGCGCGGGAAATTCAAAGGCCTTGGCCACGCCGATCACGAATATCAGCGCGAGGATGGTGGCCTCGTGTGCGAGATGCATCAGGCTGATGACGGCGAGCGCGGCGATGGCGACCAAGTCCACGATCTGGCCCAGCATCACGATGCGCCGGCGCTCGAACTGATCGGCCACGTGACCCGCGGGCAAGGCCAGCAGCACGGAGGGAATGAACTGGACGAGGCCGATCAGGCCAAGGTCCAGCGCCCGTCCGGTGATCGCGTAGACCTGCCAGCCCACCGCGACGGAAAGCATCTGGAAGCCGAAGCCGGAGCAGATGCGCGCAAACCAGAACTGTACGAACGCGGGATGCGAGCGCAGCGTATCCGCCGGCGCAGGAGACGATGACATGGGGAGCGGCCCTGGGGAGTCTGCGCATTATCGGCGGCACGCGCCATCGGGCAAGCATGAACGGTTCACACCGGCCTGCCCTTCCGTTGACCTGACGTTGTCGCTGGCCGCCCTAGCGTCAAACGCGTCCATGCAGGCAGCGAGGTGAGCCATGGGTCGCTTTGCCGAACAAGTATTCATCCATCCCGCGGAAATTCGTCATCTGGAAGGGCTGGTGCAGGCCTTGCCGACCAACGGGCACGTGGTGCTGGTGATGAACGACGGCACCAGCCACGACGGCATCGTGTGCGAGCGCCCGAACGTGCAGATGTTCCGTGACATTGCGGAGAACGAGGGCATCAACGGCGTGGTGCGGCTGGAGCGCCCGGACGTGCCGGACTGGACTTGCTATGTATGGCTCGGTGACATCCGTCGCGTGGAACATCTCGATTCCACGATGGGCAGCGAGACCTGAGGGCCTCGCTGCCCAAGGCTCAGACGCCCTGTGGCTGCAGCGTGGCCTGCGGCAGCGGGCGTGGGCGCGGCATCGCATCGAGGCCAAACAACAGACGCAACCAGCGCGAGCGACGTATCACCATCTCGTGCAACACCGCGCAGCCGCCTACCGTACCCAGCAGCACCAGCGTCGGCTCCCACATCGGGCCCAAGCGCAGCGGAAGCAGCCAGTAGGCAAAGGCCAGCATCACGCTCTGGTGCAGGATGTACCAGGGGAACACCGCTTCGCGCGCATACGGCAGCCAGCGGAACGGACGGTTGAGATAGCGATGGCCCCAGCCCAGCACGGCGGCAATGGCGCTCCATGCATAGAGGAAATGCAGTATCCGCATGCACAGCCGGGTGCAGGCCATGGCCGACTCCGGCGCGTCCGTGAGGTCGATGAAGTTGTCCAGGTAAGCCAGCAGCAGGAATGCCGCGAAACAGGCCACGGCCATGCCCAGCGCACGGTGGCGCAGGCGAGCGAGTTCATCCCACAAGCCCTGGTGCGTGCCAACGACGTAGCCATAGAAAAACATCGTGGCGTAGCCGGCGTGGGCGTACCAGTCACCGACAAGGGCATGGCTCATGGGAAAACGCGCGGCGAGCCAGAGGTTGCAGGCAAGCAGCGGCAGCGCGGGCAGCACCAGCAGCGGCCAGCCGCGTAGCCGCTGCAGAACGGCGATGGCGCGCTGTCCCGAGGCCGACTCCAGTGCCGGCAGCAGCGCCAGCAAGACCAGCGTGTAGACCCACACGTACGGCAAATACCACAGGTGGTTCCAGGTGACGCCGAACTGCCAGCCGTCGAACGCACCGGCGGGCCACGGTCCGCCGGTCCAGTAACGCAGCAGGAAGCGGCCGAAGCCGGGCGCGACCAGGCCGTTGTCCACCCCCTGCACATACGGCTGGATGGGAATGACCACGGCCATGCCGAACAGCAACGGCAGCAGCAGCCGTACCGTTCGCTTCCAGGCCAGCGCCGGGAGGCTCAGGCGTCCCCGCAGGAAATGCACCGCCATCCCAGAGATCAGGAACAGCAGGTCCATGCGCCAGAAACTGGAGGCCAGCATCGGATGCGCCAGCCAGTCGGCGATGTAGCTGCTCTTGAGATGGAAACGCCAGTCGTCGGCGGGACCCACATACAGCATGCCCAGATGGAACAGGATCAGCAGGCCGAAGGCCAGGACGCGCAGGGCGTCGATGTCGTGGCGGCGGTTCATGAACGGCACTCCCTGGTCGGGGTGGATGAAGTGATGCTCCACCTGCGCCCGCCCCGGGTTTGCCGCCAAGTGATTGATTGACCGGATAAGGGGACGAGTGGCGGACGGCGAGGGACGAAATGCCCGGTACGGCGGCGGCTCCACGTAGAATCCCCGTCCATGACGCCAGCACCCGCCTTCGACTATTCCCGTTTCCAGCGCTGGCGCCGGCCGTTCGAGATCGGCTTCTGGGTGGTCATGCTGATGGCCAACACGGTCTTCAACGGCATGGTCGCCTGGTTCGACGATGTCTATCGCATGCACCGCGCCGACAGCATCGAGCCGTGGATCTGGGAGGCCAGCAGCAGCCTGGTGCTGCTTTTGCTGGTGCCCACGGTGGTGTGGGCCACCCGGCGATGGCCCATGCGCTTCGATACCTGGAGGGCCAACCTCAAAGTGCATCTGGGCCTGAGCGTGGCGTTCTGCCTCGTCCATGTCGGGCTGATGATCGTGCTGCGGCGCCTTGCCTATGCCGCCATGGGCGAGCACTACGATTTCGGCGACGACTGGCCGTTGCAGCTGGGCTACGAATACCTCAAGGACATCCGTACCTACGCTTCATTCGTGTTGACGATCACCGGCTATGGTTTCGTCGTGCGCCGCCTGCAGGGCGAAGCCAGCCTGCTGGCCGAGCCGGACGAGGGGCCGCCGGTGGAACCCGTCGACCGGCCCGAACGATTCCTGGTGCGCAAGCTGGGCAAGGAATTCCTGGTCGCGGCGCGGGAGATCGAATGGCTGCAGGCCTCGGGCAACTACGTGAACCTGCACGTGCGCGGACGCAACTATCCGCTGCGCGCCACCATGGCCGGCATCGAGGAACGCCTGGATCCCTCGCGTTTCGAGCGCGTACATCGCAGTTACCTGATCAACCTCGATTACCTTGCGGAGATCGAGCCACTGGACACGGGCGATGCGCGGCTCGCCATGCGCGATGGCGCGATCATTCCGTGTAGCCGACGGTACCGCGCCCAACTGCGCGAGCGCTTCGGCGAGACGCCCGTCGGCGCCTGATACCCTCGTCCTTCGTGCAGGAGCGCACCCTGTGCGCGATCCGGGACGCGGAACGCTCCACCTGCGGCATGGGCGATCCCGGGTACGACGTCGCGTCGCGGAAGGACAGGTGTTGCGCTCCGACGCGCGCCCGTTTCACTCTAGGCGCCTTCCTGACCGCGGATACCACGCCATGAACCTGCTTCGTCCTGCATTTGCCGGCACCGCCTTCTGCACAGTTCTTGCCATGGCGGCCTGCTCCCAGTCCGGCGAGCAGGCGCAGGCGCCACAGCAGGGCCAGGCACCTGTCGATGCATCGGCGCAAAAGCTGGATACCTATCGCCAGCTGGTACGCATCGGCAACGACGAAATGGCGGTGACGATGGGCAAGGAAATCGTCAGTCGCTACCCCGACAGCGCCGCCGCCAAGGAAGTGCAGCAGAGCCTGCCGACGATCGAGAAGCGCTACACCGAGAACAGCGAAAAGAATCGCCTCGCGGGGCTCTGGCTTTACCAGGTGTCGCCGATGGAGGGTGGCACGCAATCGACCGCCACCATCTACACCAGCCAGCCTTCGGGTGAGGAGCGCGTGCGCCTGGTGCTGCGCCGCCATACCGACTGGGGACAGAACGCCTTCCTGTTCAACGGCGGACCGCACGGCTTCGTGTGCAAGGGCGTGTGCTCGATCAAGGCCACGTTCGACGGCAAGCCCGGCACGATCAGCGCGTTTGCACCCACCACCGGCGAGCCCGCGTTGCTGTTCAAGGACGACAAGGGCTTCATCGCGCAGCTGGAAAAGGCGAAGAAAATCACCATGGACGTGACGCTGCAGGACGGCGAGAAGAAAGTGACCCTGGTGTACGAAGTGGGCGGCTTCGACCCCGCCAAATGGCAGCCGGTCAACAAGCAGGCGAAGAAGAAGTAAAGCGTCCACGCGCGCGGTTTTCGCGCGTTGTGGCATGCAGTCACCACGGAGATTGCCGTCATGGCCATCAAGCAAACTCTTTTCGTCGCCGCTGCTGCCCTGTGTCTCGCCGCCTGTGCCAGCGTGGGCCAGGACTACGCCACGCGCCTCAGCGCGCGCCAACAGGCCTACGCCACCGCGGCCGGCGCACCGGTCAACAGCTTCCGCTACGTCAGCCTGTGGTCGTGGGAACCGCTGAGCGACCAGCAACTGGCAGTCTATACTCGCGCCAACGAAGCCTGGCTGCTGGACATGGACGGCAAATGCCGCAACCTGCAGTTCACCAACCACATCGGCCTGACCTCGAGCGTCAGCGAAGTGTCCGCCCGTTTCGACCGCGTGATCACCGGCGGCGCCGACGCACCCTGTTTCATCAAGCAGATCCGTCCGGTGGACATCGCCAAGCTGAATTCACCGCAGCAGGGCAAGCCGCGTGAGGTGGAAGAGGTGGCGCGGCCGGCGAAGTGAGGGAATGTGTGGCTTGCGATAGGTGGCGGTGTCCCAACGACTGCGCCTTCCGCACGTTGGGCGGCCGGCAGGACGTCGAAACGCCCGCTGCGCAGGCGGCACGCTGGCGTTACGCAACAACCAAAGACTGATGCCTCTGGATCCCGGCCCCGCCGGGATGACGATCAACAAAGCCCGAGGCGAAGGCGATCACGCACAGGGTGCGCTCCTACAGAAATGGCTTCGAGGAAGTCATGGTACTAATCGTCACCACTCCAGCGCGGCGATCCGGCGACCGCGACCGCAGGCAGGACCCAGCCACTCCCACCAGATGAGAGTGAGCAACGTCAATTGAGAAACAGCTTCTCCGCGATCTTCGCCAGCGGCTTCTCCACCGCCTTCTGCAGCCGCGGCGGAAGATCCAGCGGCCTCAGCAGCATCTTCACCGTCATCTCGGCGGGAATATTACGGCGCAATAAAGCGTGCGCACGCTCGGCCACGCGACGGAATGCCGTGTCGTCATCCTTCTGGTCGGGATAGCACTGGTTGAAGACATGGCGCAGCGCGATGTCGCCGTCCTCGGCCTTGATCTCGTTGACGCGACGTAGGATCGCGCGGAATACCTTGTAGCGGCCAAAGCCCTCGCGTTCGCGGTACAGGCGAAAGTGCTGGTAGAAGTGCTTGAAGTGACGCACTTCGTCGCTCTTGATGTGATGGGTGAGCTGTTTGAGGACGGGCTCGTCGGTGATGTCGTTGAGTGCTCGATACAGACTGGCAGTGCCGGTTTCCACCACGCAGCGCGCCGCCAGTTCCAGGCCGCGGCTGGTTTCCAGTTGTTCGTTGGTGCACATCGCGCCGTACTCGTCCCAGAACGCCTGGAAGCCGCGCTCCCAGTCAAATTCCGGCCAGACCGCCTTGACGTAGCCGGCCAGCGCGCGGCCGTGTTGCAACTCCTCGTGCTCCCAATGCTGGCTCAGCCAGGTCTGCAGTTCCTGGTCGCCGGCGAAATGGTCGACCAGGTTGTGGGTGTACAGGTCCGAGCCGCTTTCGACGAACGAGGCGCTGCACAGCAGGAAGAACAACTCTTCGTTCTGGCGTACACGTTGGATATCGATCCGGCTGAAATCCAGGCTTTCCAGGGTCCAGGGCAACGAAGTGGCGTAGTTCACGCGGGCATTCCTGTGCGGGCCGGCGTGGTCGCGGGGCAGGGCGACCGCAGGCATGACGATAATGTGACAACAGGATACGACGGGACGGCGACGTGGGATTAACGTTCGCCGACCCCTGGGAGGTCGAGGTGACCCGCGCCGGGTTCAGCGCACCACGGTCACGGGTACATGGGAGCGTTGCAGCACGTCTCCCGATACCGAGCCCAGCAGCCAGCGGGCGAGTGCGCCGCGTGCCGTGTGGCCGATCACGATATGGTCGATGCCATGGCTGCGTACCTGCTCCAGCAGCACGTCGCCGGGACTGCCGCGTACCACTTCGGCGTCGATGATCGACGCCGCATCGGGCACCAGTTCCTTCACTTCCTCCAGCAGGCGGGTGCATTTGCCCGCACCCGGGTCGGTCATCATCAGGGCGCAGGTATCGGCGCTGCCTTCCGTGATCTGCAGCACCGACACGACGCGCACGCGCCCGCCGCAGGCACGGGCGAGGTCGGTGGCAAAACGCACGGCGCGCCGCGAGGAATCGGAGCCGTCATAGCCGACCAGTGAATACGTGAGCATGCGATGTCCCCCTTGGAATAACTCAGTGACGCGGCATCTGGCTGCGACGCATGAAGGGTTCCCTCGCAGGCACGGACGGGTTCCGGCGGATGTGCCGCGTGGTGCTGCGAGCCGGTCTGACTCTCCCATTCATGGTCGTTTTCTCGGACGCCCGATGGGTTCCAGTGTGCGCGTGGCATTGTTAGTGAAAAATCAAACGCACGCTTTGCACACGATATTCACGACGGCAGCGGAGCATGAACAGCGCGACGCCGCGTCGGGTATTGCGTTCAGCAACGCTCCGCAGAATGGCGATCGGAGTTTGAATTCCACGGATCAGCGAAGGAGACCATGATGATCAAGCGTACTTTCGTAATGGCAGCACTGGTGATGGCTTGTGCAGGGGTGACGACGGCTCTGCCGGTGGCAACGGCGAGAGCGGCGGATGCCGAGGTGAAGTGCGACCTGAGCTTCAGCCTGTCGGGCTGGTCGATTATCTACAAGCACGCCTCGGGTACCGGTGTGGTGGTGTGCAGCAATGGCCAGCGCGCCAACGTGAAGATCTCCGTCAACGGTGGCGGCCTCACCGCCGGCAAGTACCACATCGATAACGGCAAGGGCGACATCAGCCACGTACACAGCATCGACGATGTGTTCGGTGACTACGCACAGGCCGGTGCCGAAGCTGGCGTGGTCAAGAGCGGCGAGGCGCAGGTGCTGACCAAGGGCACCACCTCGCTGGCCTTGCATGGCAGCGGCGAGGGCGTGAACCTGGGCGTGTCGGTCGGCCAGTTCTCGATCACCCGCACCAAGTAAGCGATCTTCCGCGCGAAGACAAAGGGCGCCGCGTGGCGCCCTTTGTTTTGCAACGCGTACACTGGCCGTGCTTTTCACCTTGCCGGAGTCGCTTCCATGCGCCGCGTCCCACTGTTGCTGATGCTTGTGCTGTTCCTCGGGTTGATCGTTCCCGTCCACGCCGAAGAGTCGTCCGCGCTGCCGGTCGTGGGGCAGGCTGCGCCGAACTTCCACCTGCAGGACCAGAACGGCAAGTGGCACGCGCCTGCCGACCACAAGGGGCACTGGGTGGTGCTGTACTTCTATCCCAAGGACTTCACGCCCGGCTGCACGACCGAGGTGTGCACCTTCCGCGACGACATCGCCAAGCTGCGCCAGGCCGGCGCCGACGTGCTGGGCGTGAGCCTGGATGACGTGAAATCGCATGCGGATTTTGCCGCGAAGTACCACGTGCCGTTCCCGCTGCTGTCGGACGCCGACGGCACGACGGCCACGGCGTACGGCGTGCTCAGCTCCAAGTTGGGCTTCAAGTACGCGCGCCGCACCACGTTCCTGATCGATCCGCAGGGCAAGGTGGCCAAGGTCTACCAGGACGTGGACCCCGAAAAGAATTCTGCGCAGGTGCTTGCCGACCTGGCCTCGCTGAAGGCGTCGTCCTGATGCCGCTGAAGACAAACACCGCTCCCCGAGCCGAAGGGTTTGCGCTGTGGCGCATCGTGGCCTGGCTGATGCTGCTGCTGGCCGCCTATGGCTGCCTGCAGTACGCGGTGCACGCCAGCCAGCTTTGGCGGGCGCTGCAGCCGCTGCCGGCGTCCAACACCGGCGACATCGCGCAGCTGCACAAGATGCTGGCGTGGGACATCGGCTATTTCACCGCGGCCTTCGTCATCGTGGTGGTCTGCGCGGGTGCCATCCTGCGCCAGGCCTGGGCGCGGCCTGCCTTGCAGGCAGTGGCCGTGCTGATGGCGTTGGGTTGGGGATTTGCCGGGGGGCTGGTGCTGCTCTCCCAGTGGCGCGAATTCAGCCAGGGCGTGGCCATGACCAATGCGCAGGCATCGCTGGATGAGGCCTCGCAACTGGCGCTTGATCATGTCCGTCGGTCTTTCATGATCGCCATCGCCGTGAAGGCGGTCGCGATCCCGCTGCTGTTGTGGCTGGCCTGGTGGCTTGGGCGCCCGCAGGTGAAGGCAGGGTTTCGCAAACTGCGTTGATTGCGGGCCACGGTTCAGCAACGGTTGCCGCGGCGCGGGTTATCGCTGCGGCTCCGTCCGATTTCGGCCATGCCATGTCCCCGCGCCGCCTCCCATTCGTCCTAGCCCTCGTGCTCGCCAGCTTCGGCGCCCTCGCGCAGGACCTCGCCACGACCTGCCACGCCACCAGCAGCTATGACCTCACGCTGGCGCCGGATCGCCTGCTGTTTGATCGGCCCCAGCCGTCGCCGCGCCAGGTGGAATTGCACGATGGCACCCTGCGTACCGACGGCGCGCCGGTGTCGCTGCGCCCGGATGAACAAGACCGGCTGGCGCTGTTCGAGCGCGAGCTTCGCGCGCTGGCGCCGCGGGCGAAGGCGGTGGCGTCCAACGGCGTGGACCTGCTGGTCGCCGGCATGCACGACGAAGGCGCACGACTGTCGCTGAGTCCGGACACCCGCGCGGAACTCGATCGCCGCGTCGCGGCCCGCGCGGCCGAACTCAAACAGCGGCTGGCGGCGAGCAACAGCACCCACGACTGGCAGGGTAACCTGGCCGACCAGTACGCCAACCAGATAGCGGCCGACCTGATGCCGCTGCTGGCCAACGACCTGGGCCAGCAGGCCATGAATGCGGCCATGACCGGCGATCTGCAGGCCGCGGCAAATCTTCGCGACACGGCTTCGGACCTGGCCACCCAGCTGCGTCCTCGACTTGAGCAGCGCATGCAGGCCCTGGAGCCCCAAATTCGGGCGCTGTGCCCGTCGGTACAACGCCTGGCCGAGTTGCAACAGGGCATTCGCGCCAGTGGGGGACAGCCTCTGGATCTACTGCAGGTGGGCCAATAGAACACCGGCTGAGCGGAAATCCGGCTGGTCAGGCGGATTAACCTTGCGCTAAGCGCGGAAGGACGAGGATCGCCATGGAACCAGGCAGTGGTCAGGAGGCACCCTCGTGCCGCGTACAGAAGCACCGCATTACAACGCCCTGATCCGGCGTGGCATTGATGATCGCGAGTTGTATCGCCGGGCGCTGACACGCGTCCGCGAGCCAGGCCTGCAGGCACTGCTGGCCGAGAATCTGCGCACCTTGGAGCTCCTCATAGGCGATCTGCAGGTTCAGGTGCACGCCATGGGTCGGACGCCTGCCCAGCATGGCACCTTGGCCGGGGCGATCCGCAGCGCGCTGGCCGAGCTGACCGCCGGCATGTCGGCCAACCGCGATGCAGCCTGGGTGCACTGCCTTGCGCGCAACGAATGCTCGCTGTTGCAGCAGTTCGAAGACCAGATGGCCCATGCATCCGCCGAATCGGCGCGCGTGCTCGGCATACAGCTATCGCGACTGCATAGCATCCACCGCGACATGCATTGCCTGGCAGGCACCACGCACGGCTAAGCCATCATCCAGGGGGGAACATGTCCGTGACGCCGGAGGAAGTGCTGGATTTCTGGTTCGATCCCGCGGCCAGGCCGCGCTGGTTCGAGCGCGACGATGACTTCGATGCCCGCGTCCGCCAGCGTTTCGGGCCCACGCTGGAAGCGGCGGCACATGGCGAGCTGGATGATTGGGCGGCTACGCCCCGAGGCTGGCTGGCGCTGCTGATCGTGCTCGACCAGTTCAGCCGCAATATTCACCGCGACGATGCACGGGCGTGGTCCGCCGATCCGACATCGCAAACCATTGCGCTCGCTGGCATCGCGCGGGGTGACGACCAGCGTCTGGAGCCGCTGCAGCGCCTGTTCGTCTATCTCCCGCTGGAACACGCGGAAGATTCTGCGTTGCAACAACATTGCGTGCACTTGTTCGAACGTCTGCTGGCGCAAATGCCGGAAGACGGGCGTGAACCTTTCCAGGGTTTCCTTGACTATGCGCGTCGGCACCACGATGTGATAAACCGCTTCGGGCGATTTCCCCATCGCAATGCCGTACTGGGACGATCCAGCACACCTGAAGAGGCGGCCTACCTGGCCCAGCCTGGTTCGGGTTTCTGAAAGCCACGTTTCGAGAAGGAGTTCGACATGCGTCGCAGCTATCTCGCCATCCTGCTGTTGTCGCTGAGCCTGGCTGCTCATGCCAGCAGCACCTACCGCATCGGCAGTGAAGTGCTCACGGTAGGCGACAGCGCCGTGCGTGCCATGCAGTTGCTGGGCAAGCCCGATTTCAAGGAGCCGGTGGAAAGCGATTACGGCGGCTACCAGGGCGAGCGCTGGCAATACCAGCGCGACGATGGGCACATCCTGACGGTGACGGTGCTCAACGGGCGCATCTCCGACATCCAGGACCGCACGCACTGAGCTTCGGCCGCTTCCTACATCGCTGCACGGCGCGCAGTGGCTGACTGCGTCTGACCAGTCGTCGTTACCTGTCCCGACCGCGCAAGGGCGCGGATCAACGACAGGGAGTGGTCATGCGTCGATGGATGGGTGGAATCGGCCTGCTGGTGGCGCTTGCCGCGAACGCAGGCAGCGGGACGTTGCGGGTGGGCGCCCAGGTGCTGGTCGTGGGCGACAGCGCAGCGAGGGTCGTGGAGTTGCTGGGCAAGCCTTCGTACAAGTCCCGCGGAAAATCCACCGCGACGCACCAGGCGCACAAGACCGGGCGCAAATCATCGGCGCACCATGGCGCCGCAGAGGTTGCCGGGGAACAGTGGCAATACCGCGATGGCAACCACACCGTCACCGTTGTGGTGGTCGATGGGCGGGTCAGCGCCATTCGCGACGGCGGCCGCTAGGCAGGCTGCGGTGTGTAGCGGCGGGGCCATGGCGCGGTGTCCGTGTGGGTAGTCCCGACTGCCGAGGCAGGCGAGGCTTCCTGCCTTCTCGCCCGTCGTGCGATAACTGGCGCCGTGCCAGGGAGATCGCACCATGTCCGACGCCACGCCCGCGGCGCAGCCGCGTAGCCCCAGCCTGCTTCGTCCGAGGCAGGCGGGCGGGCACGGCAAGGTCACCAACATCGAGCTGTTCTTCGACCTGGTGTTCGTCTATGCGATCACCCAGCTCTCCCACACCCTGCTGGGCGACCTCAGCCTGACCGGCGCGCTCCACGTCCTGCTGCTGTTTCTCGCGGTGTGGTGGGTTTGGATCTTCACCGGATGGATCACCAACTGGCTGGATCCCGAACGGCTGGCGGTGCGCCTGCTGTTGCTGGTGCTGATGTTCGCGGGCCTGTTGCTGTCCACCGCGTTGCCCAAAGCCTTCGATGGGCACGGCCTCATCTTTGCTTGCGCCTATGCCTTCATGCAGGTGGGACGCTCGGCTTTCATGGTGTGGGCGCTGCGTTATTCGCCGCCGGCTGCGCAGCGAAATTTCCATCGCATCGTCGCGTGGTTCATGGCATCGGGCGTGCTGTGGATGGCCGGAGGCCTGGCGGCGGGCGAGGCGCGTTTTGCCTGGTGGATCGGCGCCCTCGCCATCGAATACCTGGGGCCGGCGCTTTACTTCTACGTACCCGGACTGGGGCGTTCCAGCACCAGGGAATGGGATGTCGAAGGCGGCCATCTCGCCGAACGCTGCAGCCTGTTCGTGATCATCGCGCTGGGTGAATCAGTGGTGGTGACCGGCAGCAGCTTTGCCGAGAGCGCGCGTGGTGTCGATGCGTGGCTGGCCTTCGTCACGGCCTTCGTCGGTTGCGTGGCGATGTGGTGGATCTATTTCGACATCGGTGCCGAACGTGGCAGTCGTTCGATCCGCAAATCCAGCGATCCGGGTCGCACCGCGCGGCTGGGCTACACCTACCTGCATCTGTTGATTGTCGCCGGCATCGTGGTCAGCGCGGTGGGCGACGAACTGAGCCTGGGCCACCCGCACGAAGTGGCTACCCGCGCGGACGTCGCTGTGTTGCTGGGTGGCCCGGCGCTGTATCTGCTGGGCAATGCATTGTTCAAGCAGGCGGTGAACCAGACGAACTTGCCGATCTCGCACTTGCTTGGCATCGGCGTGCTGCTGGCGTTGTGCTGGCCGGCGACGTCGCTGTCCGTGCTGGCGCTGGCGGGCGCAACCACCGCGTTGCTGGTGCTGGTCGCTGTGTGGGAGACACTGTCGCTGCGCAGCCTGCGGCGCGAGTTGTACGACGCCGAGCACGGCTAGCAGTAGGGCTCTTCTTGTCTGTGGGAGCGCACCCTGTGCACGACAGGCGCTTGGTCGTGCGTGGTCATGAATTCGCGACAGCCGACATCCGTTGTGATCGTCGGGGTGCCGGTCGCGCACAGGGTGCGCTCCTACAGTGGAGGCGTCGCTGTAGCTGTTTGTAGGAGCGCACCCTGTGCGCGATAAGCGTCTGGTCGTGCGTGGTAGTGAATTCGCGAAAGCTGGCTCGTTATTGCTGCGCAACCTGCGGCGCGAGTTGCACGACGCCGGGCGCGGCTAGTCGTAGAGTGCCTCTTTTCTGTGGGAGCGCACTCTGTGCGCGATAAGCGCCTGGCTGAGCATGGTCGTGAATTCGCCACAACCGACATCTGATGTGATCGTCGGCGTGCCGGTCGCGCACAGGGTGCGCTCCCACAGATAACGCGAGGAGGCCCGGCGCGCCAGGCCGCGGAAAGCACGTCCTACAGCGAAGATGTGGCGCCGGCGTGCCGGAGCTGGCGCAGGAGATCATCTGCCTGCCATGCGCGCGGTTCGCGTTCGGCTTCGCGCACGAGCTCCACCAGCTTTGCATTGATCGGCGCGCTAAGGCCGTGAGCGGCCGCCAGCTGCACGATCTCGCCATTGATCGCATCCACTTCGGTGGGGCGGCGGCGTTGCAGGTCTTCCCACGTCGAGGATCGTGCGACCGGATCGATTGCCAGCATGCGCGAGGCCACGCGCTGGAACAGGGCGTCGGGCAGTTCGAGCACGTTCGGCAGCCAGCGCGTGGGCAGCGGCGTGAGTCGCGCGGCTTGCATGCCGGCGGCACGGAACACGGTCAGCGCCTCGCGCTGCGCCAGCGCCAGGCAACGACGCCAGCTTCGCTGCGAGAGTTCCTCCTTCAATGGCACCGACGACAGCGCATTGATGGCGTTGTTGAGGTTGAGCAGCAGCTTGGCCGTCTGCACAGCGGGCATGTCGTCGCGCGCGAGCAGCGGCAGCCCTGCCGCCGCAAACAGCGGGGTGAACGGCGCGAGCGAGGGATGCGACGCGCACATCAGTTCGCCCGACGATCCCTGGTGGAACACGCCGGGCTGACGCTGCAGCACGTTGAACGGCACCATGCCGGCAAGCACCGGGTGGCCGGGCAGGGCGGCGCGCAACAGATCCGCATTGTGCAGGCCGTTCTGCAGGCTGATCACCGGGGTGCCGGGCGCCAGTACGCCGGCGAGTTCGCGCGCGACGGTTTCGGTCGCGCCCGATTTCACCGTCACCAGCACCAGGTGCGCCTTGGCGGAGGCGAACGGGTCGGTCTGCACATCCAGCGTGCGGCCGGGGACATGGCCTTCCTGGCCCGCAAGGTCGGTCCAGTCGAGCCCATGCAAGCGCCACGCATCGGTGATGCGTCGGCGGCCGATGAACGTGATGCGTGCGTAGTCATGCAGCCGGGCGCCGACGTAGCCGCCCACGCTGCCCGCGCCGTAGATGGCGATGCGCGGCAAGGCATGCACACTCATGCGATGGCGGCAGCCGCGGCGCGACCGGCGACGCGACCGGAGAACAGGCAGCCGCCAAGGAAGCTGCCTTCCAGTGCGCGATACCCATGCAGGCCGCCGCCGCCGAAGCCGGCCGCTTCGCCCGCCGCGTACAGGCCGGGCAGCGGTTGGCCGTCCTCGCGCAGCACGCGTCCTTGCAGATCGGTTTCCAGTCCGCCCAGCGACTTGCGAGTGAGGATGTTCAGGCGCACGGCGATCAGTGGGCCGTTGGCGGGATCAAGGATGCGATGCGGCTTGGCTACGCGCACCAGCTTGTCGCCGCGATAGCGACGCGCGTTGTGGATGGCCATCACCTGCGCGTCCTTGGCGTACGGATTGTCGAATTGCCTATCGCGCGCCTCGATCTCGCGACGCAGTTGCGCCACGTCGAGCAGCGGATTGCCCGCCAGTGCGTTCATCCCGGCGACAAGTTCTTCCAGCGTGTCGCGCACGATGAAATCCTTGCCGTGCTGCTTGAACGCTTCAACAGGTGCCGGTGCGCCTTTGCCGATCGCGCGCCGGGCTACCTGTCGCCAGCTCTTGCCGGTGAGGTCGGGATTCTGCTCCGAGCCCGACAGTGCGAATTCGCGGCGGATGATCTGCTGGTCGAGGATGAACCAGCTGTAGTCGTAACCGGTGCGGCGCAGGTGGTCGAGCGTGCCCAGCGTGTCGAAACCCGGCCATAGCGGGCCGGGCAGGCGCTGGCCGGTAGCGTCGAACCACAGCGAGGACGGACCCGGCAGGATGCGGATGGCATGCCTGGGCCAGATCGGATTCCAGTTCTCGATGCCTTCGACGTAGTGCCACATGCGGTCCCGGTTGATCTGCCGCGCGCCTGCGCTTTCGCTGATGCCGAGCATGCGGCCGTCCACGTGTTCGGGCACGCCACACAGCATGTGTGCGGGCGGCTGACCCAGACGTTCCGGCCAATGCTTGCGAACCAGCTCGTGATTGCCGCCGATGCCGCCGGACGCCACCACCACCGCCTGCGCGAGCAACTCGAACGCCTGCACCACCTCGCGTGAGCTGGGCTTGCCGCGCTCCATGCCGTCGGGTGCCAGCACGCTGCCGCGCACGCCCGTCACCGCGCCACCTTCGACGATGAGTTCATCCACGCGATGACGAAAGCCAAACTGCAGCAGGCTCTTGGCCTGCGCTTCGCGCGCACGACGCACGAACGGTTCGATCACGCCGGGGCCGGTGCCCCAGGTGACGTGAAAGCGCGGCACCGAATTGCCGTGGCCGATGGCGCCGTGTCCGCCGCGTTCGGCCCAGCCCACCACGGGAAACCAGCGCATGCCCATCGCGTGCAGCCAGCTGCGTTTCTCACCGGCGGCGAAATCGACATAGGCCTGCGCCCATTGGCGTGGCCAGTGGTCTTCGGGACGGTCGAACGCCGCCGTGCCCATCCAGTCGGCCAGCGCGAGCGCATGCGAATCGCGCACGCCCATGCGCCGCTGCTCCGGCGAATCGACGAAGAACAATCCGCCGAACGACCAGAACGCTTGTCCTCCCAGGCTCTGCTCCGGCTCCTGGTCGAGCACCAGCACGCGCTTGCCGGCATCGGCCAATTCCGTAGCGGCAACCAGGCCAGCCAGGCCGGCGCCCACCACGATCACATCCCACCCATCGCGCATCCCACGACTCCCCTCATGGCGATCACCGAAGGAACTTAGCGTGTCGCTCGTGGCTATGCCTAGGCGCAGTGCGTCATGACCGGAAGAACGGACATGACCGATGGCAGGGGATGACACCTGGCCCATGCCGGGCAGTCGGGCGTGTCGCATTGTTCCGGGGCATTCACGCGGATCTTAGGGAGGTGATCGGCATGCGTACGACATTCATGGCTTGTGCCATGGCGGCGGCTTTTGCCTTCGGTGGCGCGGCGCAGGCTCGCGATATCTCCATCCACGACGACCAGTGCGGTTTTGCCACCGATTACGACGTGAGCGTCACCCCCGATGGCATCGACTTCAGCCGTGATGCCGGCCATCCCGGCAAGGTGTTCATGCACGACGGTCACCTGCGGGTGGACGGCCATGACGTGACGGTCTCAGGCGACGACGCCACGCGCCTGCGCCAGTACGAACAGGAAGTGCGGGCGCTGATGCCCGAAGCGGCCGGCATTGCGCGTGAAGGCGTGAACATCGGCTTTGCCGCGATGCGCACGGTGCTGATGACCTTCGCCGAGAACGACAGCGATCGTCGGCAGATGGTCGACAAGCTGGACCGCAATCACCGCATGGCATTGGCCAGCATCGACAACGGGCTGGGCAAGGGCGTGTGGAAGCAGCACGCCATGGACGAGGTGATGGAAAACGGCATCGAGAGCTCGGTGTCCGATCTGGTCGGCAAGGTCACGGGCGAGGCTGTCACGGCCGCGCTCAGTGGCGACCAGAGCAAGGTCGCCGCGCTGGAAGCGCGCGCCAACTCGCTGGACAAGACCATCGACAAGGAAATCGACAAGCGTGCCGACGAACTGGACAAGCATGCCAAGGCGCTTTGCCCGCGGCTGGCGTCGCTTGAACAGTTGCAGCACCAGTTCCAGTTCCGCCTGCAGGATGGTTCGCGCCTGCAGCTGCTTTCGCACAAGGACACGGATAACAAGAAGCTGGCAACAGCCACGGACCACGCGCGCGCCGACTGAGGCGACTTCGCGCCTGGATCCTACAAGTCGTCGCTCCCCAGCACGACCCGCCTGAGCCGCGCCACACCCTCGGCGCGGTTTTTTTATGCCGGCGTGCCGGCCTTCGCACCGCGGAACCTTGATAGCGCTGCTGCTAGGCTCCCAAGCTTTGCCAAGCCAAGGGTCCCACGTCATGCACGATCTCCTCGCGCGCCTGCCACTTTCCGAAGCCGCCATCGCCACGCTCATCAATCTCGGGGTGGCCATCGTGATGCTGCTGGTGGGCCTGTGGCTGGCCGCGCGTGTGGCCAATATCGCCCGCCGCGCCATGCAGCGCGCCAACGTCGACCAGACACTCAGCGGCTTCCTGCGCAATCTCATCAACGGCGTGCTGGTGGCAATGCTCATCGTGATGGTGTTGCAGCAGGCCGGTGTGCCTTCGGCGCCGCTGGTGGCCGCGCTGGGTGCTGGCGGCCTGGCCATCGGCCTCGCCCTGCAGGGCTCGTTGAGCAACCTCGCGTGGGGCGTGCTGCTGATCGTGTTCCGTCCGTTTCGCGTGGGCGACTTCATCCAGGCCGGTGGCGTAGAGGGCACGGTGGAGGCCGTGAGCCTCATGCACACCATGCTGGTGATGCCGGACAACCGCGAGGCAGTGGTACCCAATGCCAAGATCGGCTCGGATGCCATCATCAACTTCAACCGCCGTGGCACCCGCCGCTTCGAGCTGAAGATCGGCATCGGCTACAAGGACGACATCGGCAAGGCGATGGACCTGGTCCGCCAGCTGTTCGCCGCCGATGCGCGCATTCTGCGCGACCCCGCGCCGGGCGTATGGACCGAGAGCCTGGGCGACCACGGCGTGAAACTGGTGCTGCGCGCCTACACGCGCAGCGACGACAGCTGGGCCGCGCAGACTGACCTGCTGCGCGCGGTGAAGGAACGTTTTGATGCCGAGGGCATCTGCATCCCGCTGCCGCAGCGCGAACTGGCCGTGGTGCAGGGGCAGTTGCCGGGTCAGCCGGCCTGAGCAGGGCCGGCGCCCAGGCCAGTGTTTCGTGAACGAGGCCTTCTGCGTCGAAACCGCTGCATACGTATGCGAATGGTGGATTAAAACGATCCAAAAGCGACCAGAAGCGGGTCTCGTTCGCTATGATTAAAGCCTTACGCGGCCGTCATCCCCGCACGGCACGCCATCGCCATCCGTAGGAGAAACCATGGCCGACCTCAAAGAAGCACGCGTCCCCGATATCGGCAGCGAAAACGTGCCGGTGATCGAAGTCCTGGTGAAGCCGGGCGACAGGGTCGCCAAGGAACAGGGCCTGGTGACGCTGGAGTCGGACAAGGCCACGATGGAAGTGCCGGCGCCCTTCGCGGGCGTGGTGAAGGAACTGAAGCTCAAGGTGGGCGACGAGGTGTCCGAGGGCGCCCTGATCGCCATCATCGAGGCCGAAGGCGAGGCAGCCGCTCCGGCGCCGGCGCCGGCCCCCGCCCCCGCCGCCGCGCCGGCCAAGGCCGAAGCGCCCGCCAAGTCTGCCCCGGCACCTGCACCTGCTGCGGCCCCGGCCGCTGCGCCGGTGGGCGGTGGTGGCGTGCAGGAAGTTCGCGTGCCCGACATCGGCAGCAGCGACGTACCCGTCATCGAGATCCTGGTGAAGGTGGGTGACACCGTCACCAAGGACCAGAGCCTGATCACCCTGGAATCGGACAAGGCCACCATGGAAGTGCCCGCGCCGTTCGCCGGCGTGGTGAAGGACATCAAAGTCAAGGTCGGCGACGAGCTTTCCGAAGGCAGCCTGATCGCGCTGGTCGAAGCCGCCGGTGGCGCGCCTGCCGCAGCCCCGGCCCAGGCCGCGGCACCGACCAAGGTGGAAGCACCCAAGGTCGAAGAGAAGCCCGAACCGATCGGTGGTCGCAGCGTGCTGCCTGGCAACGCGCCCGAAGGTGACGTGGCGCCGACCGCGCGCGCGCCGTTCGATTCCAAGATCATCATGCCCGGCGACGCGCCGTATGCCAGCCCCGCCATCCGCGCCTTCGCACGCGAACTGGGCGTGGACATCCGCCAGGTGAAGGGCAGCGGCCGCAGCGGCCGCATCCAGCGTGAGGATGTCACCGGTTACGTCAAGCACGCGCTCGCTTCGGGCGCGCGTCCGAGCGGTGCGCCGGTGGCGGCAGGCGGTGGCCTCAACCTGCTGCCGTGGCCGAAGGTGGACTTCAGCAAGTTCGGCCAAATCGAAGAGAAGCCGCTGTCGCGCATCCAGAAAATCTCGGGTGCAAACCTGGCGCGCAACTGGGCGATGATCCCGCACGTCACCCAGCACGAAGACGCCGACATCACCGAGCTGGAAACCTTCCGCAAGAAGCTCGGCGAAGAAAACAAGGACCTCAAGGTCACCCCGCTTGTGTTCCAGATCAAGGCGGTGGTCGCGGCGCTGAAGAAATTCCCGCAATTCAACGCCTCGCTCGACGAGAGCGGCGAGAAGCTGATCCTCAAGAAGTACTTCCACATCGGCATCGCGGTGGATACGCCCGATGGCCTGGTGGTGCCGGTGATTCGCGATTGCGACAAGAAGGGCCTGCTGGACCTCGCCGTTGAACTGGGCGAGATCTCCAAGAAGGCGCGCGACAAGAAGCTTGGCCCCAGCGAAATGTCCGGCGGCTGCTTCTCCATCTCCTCGCTCGGCGGCATCGGCGGCACGGCGTTTACGCCGATCGTCAATGCGCCGGAAGTGGCGATCCTGGGCGTGTCGAAGGCCTCGATGAAGCCGGTGTGGAACGGCAAGGAATTCGCGCCGCGCCTCATGTTGCCGCTGTCGCTCAGCTATGACCACCGCGTGATCGACGGCGCACTCGCCGCACGCTTCGCCTCCTACCTCGCGCAGCAGCTGGGCGACATCCGCCGCCTGCTGCTCTGACTTTGCTTTTCCCTCTCCCCTTTGGGGAGAGGGCAGGGTGAGGGGCGGGTGCTCGCGGCACCGCCTCAACAGGTAGCGAAAGAATCAAAGGATCCCCCATGGCAAGCACCATCGAAATCAAGGTCCCCGACATCGGCGGTCACGACAACGTGCCGGTGATCGAGGTGCTGGTGAAGGTCGGCGACACCGTCGCCAAGGAACAGAGCCTGATAACGCTCGAATCGGACAAGGCGACGATGGAAATTCCGTCGAGCGCGGACGGCGTGATCAAGGAATTGAAAGTGAAGGTGGGCGACGAAGTGTCCGAAGGTGCGGTGATTGCCGTGCTCGAAGCATCGGACGCGGGCGCAGCCAAGCCGGCGGAAGCGCCGAAGGCTGCTGCACCCGCGCCCGCACCGGCCGCTGCAGCGCCCGCGGCTGCTCCCGCTCCGAAGGCCGCTGGCGCCTCCGGCCGCACACCCGACATCGAATGCAAGCTCGTCGTGCTGGGCTCCGGCCCGGGCGGCTACACCGCCGCATTCCGCGCGGCCGACCTTGACGTCGACACCGTGCTGGTCGAGCGCTATGCCTCCCTCGGCGGCGTCTGCCTCAACGTGGGCTGCATCCCGTCCAAGGCGCTGCTGCACGCGGCGGCCGTGATCGACGAGGCCGAAGCCATGGCCGCGCACGGCGTCAGCTTCGGTGCGCCGAAGATCGACCTCGGCAAGCTGCGTGACTTCAAGACCAAGGTCGTCGGCAAGCTCACCGGCGGCCTGGCCAGCATGGCCAAGCAGCGCAAGGTGCGCACCGTGCAGGGTGTGGGCACCTTCGTCTCGCCGAACGAAATGGAAGTCCAGACGTCCGAAGGCACCAAGCTGCTTCGCTTCGAGTACGCCATCATCGCCGCCGGTTCGCAGGCCGTGCGCCTGCCCGCGTTCCCGTGGGACGATGAGCGCGTCATTGACTCCACTGGCGCCCTGGAACTGAAGGACGTGCCGAAGAAGCTGCTCGTCGTCGGCGGCGGCATCATCGGCCTGGAAATGGCCACGGTGTATTCCGCGCTCGGCAGCGAAGTGACCGTGGTCGAGTTCATGGACCAGATCATCCCGGGCGCCGACGCTGACCTGATCAAGCCGCTGGCGCAGCGCCTGGCCAAGAAGCTCAAGGGCGTGCACCTCAAGACCAAGGTGGTCGAGGCCAAGGCCAGCAAGAAGGGCATCGAGGTCAGCTACGAAGGCGAGAGCATCCCGGAGACCACGCTGTTCGACCGCGTGCTGGTCGCCGTGGGCCGCTCACCGAACGGCAACAAGATTGGTGCCGACAAGGCCGGCGTGGCCGTCACCGAGCGCGGCTTCATCAACGTCGACACGCAGATGCGTACCAACGTGAAGCACATCTTTGCCATCGGTGATCTGGTGGGCCAGCCGATGCTGGCGCACAAGGCCACGCACGAGGCGCGCGTCGCCGCCGAAGTCGTATCGGGCATGAAGAGCCACTTCGATGCGCGCGTGATCCCGTCGGTGGCCTACACCGATCCCGAGATCGCCTGGGTCGGCGTCACCGAGCGGGAGGCGAAGGAAAAGGGCCTCAAGGTCGGCGTGGGCAAGTTCCCGTGGGCGGCCAGCGGCCGCGCCATCGGCATCGACCGCACCGAGGGCTTCACCAAGCTGATCTTCGACGAGGACACCCATCGCATCGTGGGCGCCGCCATCGTCGGCCCGCACGCGGGTGACCTGATCAGCGAACTGTGCCTGGCGATCGAGATGGGCGCGGAAGCGGCCGACATCGGTCTCACCATCCACCCGCATCCGACGCTGGGCGAATCGGTGGGCATGGCAGCCGAAGCCTACGAAGGCACCATCACCGACCTGTACATGCCCAAGAAGAAATAGGCCGGCGGTGCCGCAATAAGGAAAAGCCCGGGGAAGCCCGGGCTTTTTTCGTCAGGGCGCCTTGCCGGTGGCGGGCGCCGCCTCGGGCACGCCAGACAGCAGCTGCTGTTCGGCCTGGTCCAGGTGCGATTGCGTTTCGGTGGCCGTGTTGATCATCTGGTGCAGCACGGTAAGGAAATCGACCGGATCCACGTCCATGCCCAGCTCGATCCGCGTGCGCAGGTCCACCATGCGGCGCGCATCCAGCGAGATGGTGCTGTCGTTGGTCATCCACGTGCTGGCTTCGCGTTGGGCCGCATAGGCGGCTGAATAGCGCCGCAGTTCGTCCGCATCGATCCAGCTGGCGGACTGATTGGCCACCGCCACATCCCAGGCCTGGCTGTAGAACGTGGGCCAGGTAATGCTGATGGTGAACTTGTCCCGATTGGCACGGATGTGCTCGTTCACCGCCTTGGCAGCCGCACCCGCATGCAGGTCCTGCATCACCAGCTCGTTGAGTTGCTTCAGGGGCGCCAGACGCTTGTCGTTGTTGGTTCGAGCCATGCGGATATCGGCGATGTTGGAGCGCAGCTCCGCCTCAATCTGCGTGCGCGCCTGGTCGGCGGCATGCCGGTGATGCGTGCTTTCGATCCACTGCTCCAGACCGAGCGCCGTGAGGATGGACAGCACGATCATCAGGTAGTGCTGCACGAATTCCCGGAAAGACTGCATGCGTACCTTGGGCACTTCGAAATGCATGGCGACTCCTGTCGGCGTCGGCGGGAAAGCGCGCAGCGTACCCGATCCGCCGCCCCGTGCGTCAGGCCTCGTAGCCCAGCCGCTCCAGCATGGGGCGCAGGATCGGCAGCACCGGTTCGAAGTGCTCGCGATAGGCGTGCCAGCGGTTCACCGACCTGCCGTGGATGCCCTGCGTCACCTGCGCGTAGCTCGGCGTGCTGATGAAACCCTTGGCCGTGGCGTGTTCGGCGAAGCGGGTCATCGGCGTGGCGTCGTCCACGCCGAGGAATTGGCCAAGCCGCGTGACGTGTTCGTCGAAGCGGTTGACCACCGATTCGTAGCGCCATTCCAGTACACGCGGTGCGAACACCTCCATATGCTGGTACCACTGCTCGAACGCCTGCACGTAACCCTCGGCCAGCCGCTTGAGCGAGGAGCACAGCACCATGAAGGGTGGAGCGCGGAACGGCAACATGTAACAACTGAGCAGCACATCACAAGGGTGTCGAAGGCACAGGATGATGTTGGCCTCGGGATACAGCCGCGTGATCATCGGCAGGCACAGCATGTTGAGCGGATTCTTGTCGACCAGACGCTGCGTCCCGAGGTCGGGCACCACCTTGCGCGACATGGCCATGTAGATACTCCGCAGTTGATCCGCTTCGTGCTGGGTCAGCTGGCCGAGGTCTTGTGGATACGTCTGTCCGGCCTGTTGCATGCGCTGGATCAGTTCGTATACGAAGTCGCGCTCATCCATGGAGCGAAACTCAGGATGCGCATCGAGCATCTGTTCGAGCAACGTGGTTCCCGAGCGAGGGAAGCCCACGACGAAGACGGGGCTGTCCAGGCTGCGCGGCACGGACAATGTGCTCCATCGGTCGTACTCGACGTGGCTCACACGATGATTCGCCATGGACAGCGGCTGGCTGCCCTCGACGGTCAGTTCGGGCACGATCGCGCTGGCGATCTCCCATTGCGCGGCGTGGGCGATTTCCGCGGCGCGCAAAGCGTCCTCGTGACGGCCTTGCTTGCTTCTGACGCCCGCCAACCCGAACGCGGCGGTTGCTCGCGTGGCCGGACCGTCGCTCAGACCGAGCATGCGCTCGTAAAGGCCGGCCGAGTGATCAAGGTCGCCACGTTGTGCCGCGACGGCGGCATGTGCCTGCCAAGCTGCGGTGGCGAGCACAGGAGACTCCGGCAGTGTCGCTTCCAGCTGGTGCAGCGGCAGCCGTCCAAGTTCGGCTTCGGCAAGGTCGATCTGGTTGCCGCGCTCAAACATTGACGCACGCAACGCGGCGACACGCCATTGCGTGATTCGTGCATCTTCGTTCTCGGGCAGGATGCCCCGTTCCAGGACTTCGAAAGCCGTCGCCTGCTCGCCCTGCGCGGAAAGCATCGTGGCCAGCAGGATGGCCTGTTCCATCGGTTGTGGCGGCCAGTTGGCGGCATCGGCCAGCATCTCCTGTTCGCCACGATGATCGCCGCATGCATGGCACGCATGCGCCGCTTGCAGGCGCGCATCGATGAAGGCGGGCACCAGTGCCACGGCATCGAGCAAGGCTTCTCGCGCCTGCAGCCAGCGTTGCTGCTGGGCGTAGAGCAGGCCGAGGTTGAAATGGATCTGTGCTTCCTGCGGTGCCAGCGCCACGGCACGTCGCAGAGCGTCTTCAGCCACCGCCATGTCGCCGAGCTGGCGGGCAACGACCGCGAGATTGTTCCAGTATTCGGCGACGGTCGGGTTGCGCTGCACGAGGCGGCGGAACGTCGCCATTGCTTCGTCGAGGCGATGACTAGATTGCTGTGCGGCACCCAGTAACAGCAAGGCCGTGCTGTCGATATCACCCAGGGCGGCGACGGGTTCGCCGAGTGCCAATACGGTGGCAATGTCGCCGCGCTGATACGCCGCGAGCATGCGGGCGGTAAGGTCGGCGGAGGATGGCGCGAAGTGGTCCGTCATCCTTGAATCCTAGCAGCGGGATGGTCGCGGCAAGAGCCGCGACCATCCGCCTTGTTGCAGTCAGATCAGAACTTCACCGTGGCGCGAGCCCAGTAGTAGCGGCCCATCACGTCATATGTTGCGGTATCGACGTTGTAGTTCGAGCCGTTCTGGTAGGCCAGCGGCGGGATCTTGTCGCTGAGGTTGTCGATACCCACATCGAAGCGGGTATGGATCGTCGTCCACTCGTAGCCGCCCGAGATCGAGTGATACAGCACGGACGCCATCGGTGCGCTGGCGCCGGTGTCTAGGTTGGCGTTGAGGTTGGTCACGTTGTGGATGTAACGCGACTGCCACTGTGCACTCCAGTCACCCATGGCCCAATTGAGCGTGAGCGTGCCGCGCCAACGCGGGATGTTGCCGAACTGCAGGCCGTACGTGCCGGCGTAGTTGATCGTCTCCGAACCCGGCTGGCCGGGCGTGGCATTGTTCTTGTACGTCGAGATGTACGTGGTGTTGAGGCCCGCCTTGAAGTTGCCCGGATCCACGCCGCCCACGTCGAAGTGGGGGATGGCGTAGTTGAAGGTAAAGTCGACGCCGGTCGTGCTCAGGTTGCCCAGGTTGACCACGGGCGTATTGATGTAATTGACCGCACCGGCCAGCTTGTTGGTCTGGTCGTAGCGATTGATGAACGAGCAATACGAGCTGCTGTTGTTGGCAAAGCACTCGTTCGCCACCGTCTGCGCCTGGATCGGCGTGAGCGTGTCTGACAGGTAGATGTGCCAGAAGTCCAGCGAGCTGGATACGCCCTCCCACCAGCTAGGCGAGTACACGAAGCCGATGTCGATGGACTTGCCCTGTTCGGGCTTGAGCGTGCTGCCGGCCGGCACGGCGCCGGAGTAGCAGGAAGTGACCTGCCCCAGCGGGTTGCCGCCCCAGTTCACCGGCACGTTCTGGCAGGCCGCGGAGTGCTGGGCCAGCTGCGCGGCGCTCAGGCCAACGCAGGGATCGGTGAGGTTGGGGCCGCCGACGGTACGCCCGTCATACAGCTCGTCCATGTTCGGCGCACGGAACACCTGCGAAACCGTGCCACGCGCCAGTAGGTCCGGGATCGGGCGGTATTCGATCGCGATCTTGCCGTTGGTGGTGCTACCGGAGGTGTCGTAGTCGGAATAACGCAGGCCCACGTCGACATTGAGCGAGTACGCCCAGGGTTGTTCGTTGACCAACGGAATCAGCGTTTCGGCGAACAGTTCCTTCACCGTATCGCTGCCGCCGCCCGGCGAACCGCAGGCTTCGGACAGCACCACGCAGGTATTGGTGATCGGGTCGAGGATGGCATCCGCGGTGACGTTGTAGCTCATCGACGTCTTGCGATACAGCGCACCGGTCGACAACTGCATGGTGCCCGCCGGCAGATCCCAGATGTCGCCAGAAGCGGTGAATTGACCCTGCTTCATGGTGTTGGTCAGGGTGTACTGCGGTGCATCCACGCCCTTCTTCAGCAGTTCGGTGACTGCCGGATCATCCTGGTCGAAGATGTTCGCGCCGGCATCGATGGCCGCCTGGAAGGCCGGCACGTTCACTTCGTTGTAGTTGGTCTGGAGACGGCGCGTATGGCCGTAGTCGAAGTTGGCATCCCAGCTCCAGGTGCTCTGGCCGAAGTTGCCGCGCAGGCCGGAGTTGAACTCCTGGTTGTTGGTCGTGAAGGTATGCAGGCGCGTACCCAGGCCGGTGAGGCGCACGTTGAAGGGATAGCCGCTAGTAGCCGCGTCGCCGATGGTGCCCTGGCTGAAGGTGACGCCGAACGGGTTGTTCGGATTGCTCGCCAGGACATTCCAGCCGTCACCCACGCCCGTCGGTGCCGGTGCATCCTGGCCGGACGAATTGGTGTGGTTGTAGAACGCGTCGGCATAGAACGTCACGTAGTCGTTGATCTTGTAGTTGCCGATCACGAAGACGTTGGTGCGTTCCTGCTGCTGCTGGATGTAGTTGTAGGCGTTGTAGTTGTACGTGTCGTTCGAGTCGCTGAAGCAGCGATAGTCGCCCAGGCTGGTGCCATTGCCGCTGGCGCGGGTCACGTAGGCGGTGTCGGTGCCGTTGTAAGGGGCGCAGCCCGGCGACTTGTCCAGCGGCACCAGGATGCGGCCGGTCGGAATGGTGTGCGAGCCGGAAGCCTGCGGGCCGCCGTTGTACAGGTACAGCTGTCGTGCCGAGAAGTCGCGACGCGGTGCCAGCACAGGGTTGTACTTGTTGTAGTCCACGCCGGCGACAATGTTGCCCTGCTCACCGGTCGCACCCACGGTGAACTGCGCGCCGCGGCGCTGGCCGTCGCCGTGGCCGGAGATGCCATCGTTGACGCTCAGCTCCGCGCCCTTGTAGTCCTTGCGCAGGATGAAGTTCACCACGCCGCCCACGGCATCGGAGCCATAGACCGTGGAGGAGCCGTTGGCCAGCACGTCCACGCGCTCAATCATGTTCTGCGGAATCATGTTGAGGTCGGCATTGGCGAGGCGCTGACCGTCCACCAGTACCAGCGTTCGGTTGATGCCCAGGCCGCGCAGCGAAACGCGGGCCGCGCCATCACCGCCTTCCAGCGTGGGGCTCGCGCCGCCACCGCCGTTGCTGTTGTTCTGGGTGTTGGTCGCATTGCCCGCGATGGCCGGCAAGGCCTGCAACACATTGCCCAAGGTCGGGCTGCCGTTGTTGATGATGGCTGCACGGTCCACCGTCACCACGGGATTGGCCGTTTCCGCATCGACGCGGCGGATCAGCGAGCCGGTGACCGATACCGCGGTGAGCGTCTTGGCGCTGGACTGTTTGGGCTGTTCGGTGGTGGTGTCCTGGGTGGTGGTCTGGCTTTGCGCTGCCGGACCGCTGCCCGAGGTGTCCTTGTTGTTGGCGTCCTGAGCCTGGGCAAGTGCCGCCGTGGATGCAATGCCGACGGACAGGGCCAGACGTACCGCTACTGATAGGCGATTGAACTTGGACTGCATGGTTGTCTCCCCGAATGAAAAGGCAAAAACCTCCCCTCTACAGCCGCCTAGACGTCTATAGATTTGGTCATGCCAGTGGTTCCCCCAATTCCACTCTTTCAGGAAATCCACATCGAGTAAAGGACTTTTTAACATGCATTTCGGCACATAACCTCGAAATACAAGCAAGCTTCACGCAAGGTTTCCAAACAGGTCGCGTTGCGCGACAAAGCTGTCCGCATCGACAAAGCCGGCCAGTCCCACGCCGACCAAGCGATAGCGACTTTGCGCCGGGCGTGCCACGCGGTCGCGCAGCGCGCAGGCGATCTCGGCCAGCTCGGCGGCGGAGCCCGGTCGGGTGGCCGCCGTCACGCTGCGGGTGAGCGTCTGGAAATCCGAGGTCTTGAGCTTCAACACCACCGTGCGGGCCACACGGCCGTGTTCTCCCTGCGCCTCACGCTGGTGGGCCGCCCAGGTTTTCTCGGCGAGCCGCTGGATATGCGGGGCCAGCTCATCCAGGGTGAGGTCGTGCTCGAACGTATCCTCGGCAGAGACCTGCAGGGTCGGGCGATCGGGCTCCACCGGATGATCGTCGATACCCAGCGACAGTTCGTGGAGGCGACGACCCCAGCGACCGAACTGCTGTTCCAGCGCGTCGCGCGGCAGGCTGCGCAGGTCGCCCACCGTGGCGATGCCCAGCTCGGTGAGCCGCGCCTCCATCACCTTGCCCACCCCGGGCAAGCGGCCGACCGGCAATGGCGCAAGGAACGCTTCGACCTGATGCGGCCGCACCACGAAGATGCCGTCGGGCTTGCGCCAGTCCGAGGCGATCTTGGCGAGGAACTTGTTGGGCGCGACGCCGGCAGAGGCGGTGAGCCCGGTTTCTTCGCGAATCGCCGCGCGGATCGCTTCGGCGGTGGCCGTCGCGGTGGGCAACTGCGTCTTGGTCTGGGTGACGTCGAGGTAGGCCTCGTCCAGCGACAGTGGTTCGATCAGGTCGGTGTGCCGGGCGAAGATCTCCCGCACCTGCCGCGACACGGCCTTGTAGCGGGTGAAATCGGGCGGCACGAAGATCGCCTGCGGGCAAAGCCGCTCCGCGCGCACCGCCGGCATGGCCGAACGCACGCCGAACTTGCGTGCTTCGTAGCTGGCCGCACAGACCACCGAGCGCGCGCCGCGCCATGCCACCACCACCGGCTTGCCGCGCAACGACGGATCGTCGCGCTGCTCCACCGATGCGTAGAACGCATCCATGTCGACGTGGATGATTTTGCGGGCTGGCGTGGGCACGGCGTGAGGCGAAGGGGCGGCGGTGCACAGTCAACCACGAACCCCCGCGCGTGAATACTCCTTGTGCAGGAGCGCACCCAGTGCGCGACAGGCGTCGAGTCCAAGGCCTTCTCGCTATGGAAGGACATGGCATGCCCGGTCGCGCACTGGGTGCGCTCCTACACAAAGCCGTTAGCCGTTACTGCCACTGCGTCTGCAGTGTCTCGTCCACCAGCGTGTTCTCGAATGCCACGAAGCTGTCCAGGTCCACGGTGTCCAGCCGGAATCGCTGAGCCGCCGTGAAGAACGCCATCAGCGACAGCACGCGCTGCGGGTTGCGTGCCCACGGTGGCACGTAGACCGCACGGGTGATCAGCCCGCTTTCCAGGTAGGGCGACAGGTTGATCACGTCCGTCGTCGTCACGCGCCCGGCAAACAGCAACGGCAACATTTCCGCCTTGCCCGCCTGCAGCACCTTGCGGATGAACAGGTAAACGATCATCACGCCCTGCAGGTAGGCGCCATCCTTGGTGAAACAGATGCGACCGCGCACGTCGCCGCCGCGGAAGATGCGCGAGGCGCTGCGGTAGCTTTCCACCGGCGTCTGGCCGGCATCGAGGAAGCCGCGGAACACTTCGATGAAATCGGCGCCGTCGAGCGCGCGCTTCACCATGATCACGCGCAGTGCCACGCGACGCAGTCGCGCGAGGTCGATGGAGCCGGTGATGATCTCCGAGAATGTGGCCAGGCCTTCCTGCGCGCGCGTGGTGCGCGGCGAGCCCAGGCCCAGCGATTTGAGATACGGCTGATGCTTGCCGTTGAGCAGGGTGGCGGTGTGCACAAACGCCTCGTGCTCGGTGAGCTGCGCCAGGTCCAGCTCGGAGAACAGCGCGGTGGAACGCAGGTTGATGCTCTTGCTGCCGGCCGTGGCCTTGGACGAGAGATCGGGGTTGAGCACCACGTCCACGCGATCCTTGTCGAAGAACGAACCCAGCCGCTCGCGCAGCCGCTCGGCGAACACGTCGGCGGGAATATCGGCCTGTACCGGCGGAATGGCATCGCGGCCGATCAGGTCATCGCTGATCGAGATGAGGTCCTGCGCCGCGTCGAACGCGCTGGCGGTCTGGCTGCTGTGCACGCCGTCGGGCCGTCCATACAACGCCGTGGAGCAGCGCGTGAACATCTCGGTGCCGACATGCATCAGCATCTGTGCTGCGGTGAGATAGCTCCAGGCGGTCTTGAACAGCCAGTCGCCGATGGGATGGCCGCGATCGAGCTTGGCCATGATCGCGCGCAACGCGTCCATTTCACCGCTGAGGTCGGGATGGCGACGCGGCGGATCGGGCAGTTGCGGGTTGCCGCGTTCGTATCCTTCGAGAAACTGCGCTTCCAGTTCCACCGGCCAGTCGATGGCCTTCAGCACGCGGATCTTCTTGCCCACTTTCACCAGCTCGCGGTCGAGCTCGAGCAGCGGACCCAGGGTCTTGTCGTCCTCGGGCCGGACGACCTCTCTCTCAACGGTACTCATGACGCCTCCTTGGGGAAGCGCCGGCCAGTGGCCGGCCGGCATGCAGCGACGGGGGAGACCGGCACTTTGCGCCCGCCGCGCGTGATGGGCTAGCGAAGAACTACTGAGTCCACCGGGAAAAAACGCAGCACCGGCCGATTGTTGCAGTCGCATGTCGATGTGGACCGTGTACTCGCGCTATCGTCCGGACTTCGTACCTGCGGGGAACCGTTGCGCACCATGACTGCCGAGACTCATCCCGCCTATCTGCGCCGCCTGGGCACCTGGGACGCTGCCGCCATCGTGATCGGCGGCGTGATCGGCGCCGGCATCTTCCGCAGCGCTTCCACCGTGGCCGAACGCACGTCCTCGGGCGCCGAGCTGCTCACGCTGTGGGCTGTCGGTGGCCTGCTCACGCTGGCAGGCGTGCTCTGCTACGCGGAACTGGGCGCGCGCCGACCGCAGGCGGGCGGCGTGTACATCTACCTGCGCGAAGCCTATGGACAGCTGCCGGCCTTCCTGTTCGGCTGGACCATGGCGCTGATCAACTATCCCGGCAGCGTGGCGGCGGTGGCGACGACCTTCGCGGACTACGCGTGTTCGGCGGTGGGTCTGTCGGCAAGCTGGGTCAAGCCGGTGGCGGCCGGCGCCATTGCGTTGATTGTTGCGGTGAACCTGTTCGGCATCAGCGCCGGCTCGCGCATGTTGAACGTGTTCACCGTGCTCAAGGTGTCGGCCATTGCACTGGTGGTCACGGTGGGCGTGGTGCTGGCGCACGGCCAGTTCGGCAACGTGTTGGCCACGGATGCCACGCATGCGCTGCCGCCGGGCGCATTCCTGGGCGCATTGCTGCCGGTGCTGTTCACCTATGGCGGCTTCCACTATCTCAACGACCTCGCCGGCGAAGTGCGCGAACCGCAGAAGACGCTGCCGCGCGCCCTGGGCCTTGGCCTCGGCGGCGTGGTGGTGTGTTACGTGCTGGTCAACTTCGCCTATCTCGCTGGGCTGGGCCATGCAGGCCTGGCCGCGAGCCATGCGCCGGCAGCGGACTTGATGCGCCGCCTGTTTGGCGAGAACGGCGCGACGCTGATCGCGGTGGGCATTGCCTGTTCCACCTTCGGCTACTGCAGCATCGCCATCGCGGGCGGCGCACGCGTACTGCAGACCATGGGTTCGGACGGCATGCTGTTCCGCGCCGTGGGCCGCATCGACCCGCGCACGCATGCGCCACAGGTGGCGCTGGCAGTGCTCGGTGGCTGGGCCATCGTGCTGGTGATTTCCGGCAGCTTCGGCCAGCTTGTCGACTACACCACTGTGGGCGAGTGGTTGTCGCATGCGTTCGGCATCTCCACGCTGTTCTGGTATCGCCGCCGCTTCCGCAACGAACCGTCGCCTTATCGCGTGCCGTTGTATCCGCTGCTGCCGGTGCTGTTCGTGTTCACCGTGCTGGGCGTGATCATCGCAACTGCCGTCCATTCGCCGAGCGACGCGGGCATGAGCCTGGTGCTTATCTCGGTGGGCGTGCCGGTGTACTACGCATGGCGCGCCTGGCAGCGGAGGGGAGCATGAACTTGCGTTGCGCAGTGACGCGCGGTGAACAGCCAGCCACGCTTCAGACGTGGCAGGCATACTGCCGTCTCTCCCCTGTGCCGAGCTGCCGATGAGCCGGATCGCTCCCCTAGCCGCGTGCTGTTTGCTGGCCCTCGCGGGCTGCCACAAGGCCAGCGACACCGACCGGGCTGATCTCAGTCGCGTCGCGTCCACGCCCGCCACCAGCGCCAAGGCCCAGACGTCCGCCGCCCCGACCACGCAGACCTCGCTCGAGCAGGTACAGCGCGATGGTGCGCCGGTCACCGTGGCAGGCATGTCGCTGCAGCGCTACGCGTTCCAGCCATCGCCACAGCCACAGGTGGTGGTGTCGCTGAGCCGTGGTGAGTGGGACTGGTCGAAGGAAGGCTCGCTGCATGTGGACATGCAGAACGTGATGCCGTGGGCGGTGACGCTTACCGTGGATATCGACGGCGCCAATCCTTCCCAGCACCTGCATGCCACCGTCGGCGTCCCGCCGGGCCCGCCGCAGACGCTGATCATCCCGCTGCATGCCACGTCTCCGCGCGCCATGGGCATGCAGGCGGGCCCGCCGATGCCTTACACGGCCGGCGGCAAGCGCCTGTTCGTGGCGACCACGGTGGAAGGTTCGCTCGACCTTGCCCACGTGAAAGCCGTGCGCCTGGGCACGCCCGCGCCCACGGCGGCGCAGACGCTGCTGTTCGGCAAGCTCGATACCAGCCGTGGCGACCATGACCTGCGCGATGCCTACACCGGCATCGTCGATGCCTGGGGCCAGTACACGCGCGGGCAATGGCCGGCCAAGGTCGATTCCGACGACGCCTTGCGCGGCGCCAAGCACCGGCCCAAGGAACCGGTCATCGGGCCTGTCGTGGCGCACAAGGGATTCGACCGCTATGGCGGGCGTAACGACCTGCCGGCATTCAAGGCGACCGGCTGGTTCCGCAGCGAAAAGCGCGATGGCCGCTGGCACCTGGTGACGCCGGAAGGCCACGCGTTCTTCTCGCTGGGCGTGAACGTGGTGGACGATGACGGCGGCCGCACCTACATCGAAGGCCGCGAATACATGTTCAAGGACCTGCCACGCGACAGCGGCCGCTGGTCGCCGTTCTTCGGCACCGACGGCAAGCCGGCGGGGCAGCAGGGCGCGTCGGCCGGACTGGCGTTTCGTCACGGCCGCTGGTTCGACTACTACTCGGCCAACCTGTTCCTCGCCGATGGCCGTCACTGGCGACAGGCCTGGCGCGCACGCACGCTCGACCGCCTGGAAGACTGGGGCTTCAACACGCTGGGCAACTGGAGCGACGAGGCGCTGACGCAGACGCACCATCTCGCGTATACGCGTTCGATCAACATCGCCGGCGTGTTCGGCAACGTCGCCACCGGTTATGACTACTGGGGACGCATGCCCGATCCGTTCGATCCGCGCTTCGTGCAGGCGGCCGCCGCCGCCGTGGCGCAGGCCGCGAAGGAAGTACACGACGACCCATGGCTGTTGGGTTATTTCGCCGACAACGAACTGGCGTGGGCGGGACAGGGACCTCAGGGCCGCTGGGCGCTGGCGCAGGGCACCCTGCGTGGCGAGGCGCGCAGTGCGGCCAAGCAGGCTTTCATCGCGGCGCTCAAGCAAAAATACGCCACGCCGGCCAAGCTCGCCGCGGCCTGGGGCATCACGCTGGATGCCTGGGATGCGCTTGAGGCGACCAACTTCGCCGCGCCCGATCCCAGCGAGGCGCACCCGGCGATTGCCGATGACTACAGCGCATGGCTGCGCGAGTACGCCGACCAGTACTTCCGCACCGTGGCGCAGGCCATCCACAAGCACGACCCGCACCACCTGTTCCTCGGCGGACGCTTCGCCGTGCACACGCCCGAGGCCGTGGCCTCGTGTGCGCAGTACTGCGACGTGGTGAGCTTCAACGGCTACGCCGACGTACCAGCGCACGCTTTCGATGCCGATGCTTTCGCCAAGCTCGACAAACCCGCGCTGATCGGCGAATTCCATTTCGGCTCCGACGACCGCGGCCCATTCGGCAAGGGCGTGGTGCCGGTATGGAACGAACAACAGCGCGGCGAAGCCTATGCGCGCTACGTGGCCGCCGCGGCCGCCAGCCCGTTCATCGTGGGCGTGCACTGGTTCCAGTACGTCGACCAGCCCATCACCGGCCGCCTGCTCGACGGCGAGAACGCCCACATCGGCCTCGTCGCCATCACCGACCGCCCGTTCAAGAGCTTTGTGGACGCCGTGCGCGAGGCCAATCGCAATACGGGTTACTGACGATCCGGTTCTCTGTCCGTCAGTAAGAGCGAAATCCAGTGGGAGCGCACCCCGTGCGCGACAGCCTTGCGGAGCGTAGATACCGACGCTCCGCAGTCGCGCACAAGGTGCGCTCCCACAAGGTGACGCCAAGGCGTTCGACTATGCCGCTCTGTGGCAGGAGCGCACCCTGTGTGCGACAGCCTTGCGGAGCGTTGACACCGAAGCCCCGCAGCCGCGCACAAGGTGCGCTGCCCCAACATCCCGACAATTACTTCGCCGCTTTCGCCTTCTTCTCCGCCTGCTCCTTGCGCCACTGGCGGAAGTCGTTGATGGCGGGAAGATCACGTAGCAGCTTGCTGCGCGGGTCGACGATGACCAGCGTGCCAGCAGGTGCGTCCACGCTGCCGTTGCCGTCGGTCATCGGCAGGGTCACCAGCTTGTCGCCCACCTGCACGTCCACCGGCAGCGGGAACGGCTTGCCGTGCGGCACCTTCCAGTGCAGGCGCAGGGTGTTGCCATCCTGGCTCGTTTCCAGTGCCGGCAAGTCGGACTCATACAGGTACACATCGAAGAACCAGCGCATGTCGCGGCCGGTCACCTGGTTGACGATGTCGATGTAGTCGCGCGTGGTGGCGTAGTGCGGCGTGAAGTTGCCCGGCTTGGGATCCGGACGTCCATACACGAGGCGGCGGATGCTGTCGAAGAACGCCCGGTCGCCGATGGTCTGGCGCAGCGTGTGCAGCATCAGCGAGCCCTTGTAGTAGATGTCGTTGCCCGGGCCGTGCTCGGCGTCGTACACCTCGTGCTCGAACTGACTGCGCCCGGCCACGATCGGGTAGGCGTTGCGCACCATCGTGCGCTCGTCCTGCAGCATGGTGAAGTACGGCATGTCGCCCGTGAGGTACTGGCCGTACAGCGGCTGCATGTAGGTGCCAAAGCCCTCATGGATCCACATGTCGTCCCAGTCGGCATTGGTCACCTGGTTGCCGAACCACTCGTGCGAGAACTCGTGCTGCAGCAGCCAGTCGAAGCCGTACTGGCTGCGCGGATAGCCGTTGCCGTAGGCGTTGATGGTCTGGTGCTCCATGCCCAGGTGCGGCGTTTCCACCACGCCCATCTTCTCGTCGCCGAACGGGTAGGGGCCGATCTCCTGTTCGAAGAAGTCGATCATGCGCGGGAACTCGCCGAACAGCTGCTTCGCCTGCGCCTCATGGCCGCGCAGGTACCACATCTGCATCGGGATCGTGTTGCCGTAGCGGCTGTGGTAATCGCCCTTGATCACCTCGAACGGACCGATGTTGAGCGAAATCGCATAGGTGGTCGGATGCTTTGCGCGCCAGTGATAGGTGTGGGTAGCGCCGTGCTCCTTGATGTCCACCAGTACGCCGTTGCCTGGCGCGGCCAGTGACTTGGGCACGGTGACATAGGTGTCGACAAGATCAGGCTTGCCCTGCGGATGGTCGATGCACGGCCAGAACAGGTCGCAACCCTCGCCTTCCACGGCGGTGGCGATCCACGGCTGGCCGTCTTCGGTCTTGGACCACACGAAGCCGCCGTCCCACGGCGCCTTCTTCGCCACGTGCGGCTTGCCACCGTAATGGATTTCCACCGTGGTCTTGCCACCCTTGGCGAGCGGCTTGGGCAGATGGATGGTCAGACGGCCATCCGGATTGCTCCACTGGTCGGCGCCGAGCACCTTGCCGTCCACCGACAGGCGGCTTACGGCGAAGTTGTGGTCGAGATCGAGCAGCAGCACGTCGGTGGCTTCGCGCGCGCTGAAGGTGAGCTTGGCGACGGCATCCAGGCTTTGCTGCGCAGGGTCCACATCGAAATGAAGCTCGGCATGATCGAAGTTCACCCGCGCCTGCTCCACCGGCAGGGTGCCCCCCGAACGCGTGGTCTGTTCGCTGAGCGGCGGCTGCGTAGGCTTGGCGTCCTCGGCGTGGGCGAAGGTGCCAAGCGCGGCGCACAAGGCAAGGGCAAGCAGGCGGCGTGTCGTCATGGGCGGATTCCCCTGTGGAGTCAAACCCGCAGAATGACAGTACGGGGGCGCGCGCGGGATCGCCAAAAGTCATGGCCCGGCCCGACGCGTGCTTGTGGCCGCCCACATCCGGCGCGCATGCTTGGACAGCCTCGTGGAGAGCGCTCATGGACATGCTGCAGAACCTGGCGCTGGCAGGCGGCCTGTCCTGGGCCAGCGGCTTCCGCCTCTATGCCACGGTCTTCATCGCCGGCCTGCTGGGGCGACTGGGCTACGTGCACCTGCCCGATGGCCTGAGCATGCTCACCGACACCTGGGTGTTGGTGACGTCCGGCGTGTTGGCGCTCGGCGAGTTCGTCGCTGACAAGGTGCCCGCCTTCGACAGCGTGTGGGATGCCATCCAGACCTTCGTGCGCATTCCTGCGGGGGCGTTGCTCGCCTGGGGTGTATTTCGCGATTCCGGAGCTGGCACGCAGTTCGCAGCGGCGCTGCTGGGTGGTGCGATTACCTCGGGCACGCATCTGGCGAAGACCGGAGGCCGCGCGCTGATCAACACCTCACCCGAACCCTTCAGCAACTGGGGCGCCAGTGCGGGCGAAGACATCTCCTGGCTCGGTGGCATGTATTTGATGTGGCAGCACCCGGCGGTGTTCCTCGTGCTGTTGGGGATCTTCGTGGTGTTCCTGTTGTGGCTGGTACCGAAGATCGTGAGGGGGTTGAGGGCGCTGGCGCGTCGATTGAGAGGGGAGCGGGTTTCCGGCGCGTAGCGCGGGGCGGTTTCATTCGCGATACCGCCTGCTCTTTGTAGGAGCGCACCCAGTGCGCGATCGCCTTTCGCCTCAGTCTCCCGGTTCTTCATCTCAATCCGGCGCAGGCTGTATTCAAATCTCGGCAATCAGCCGGCGGAGCAATCTACTTCTTCCGCTTCCTCCGGGATGAAGGCCGGTGCTCACGACGATACGAACATCCTCTGCAACGCCACAGGCCAATCGCGCACTGGGTGCGCTCCTACGGAGTGCAGTGCGTGGCGTATGTCGCGATCAACCTTCTCGTTCCCGCCCTGAAGCCCGATGCGTAGTTATTGGCGATGAATCAACCGCCGTATCGCTGCTGCAAAAACGCAAAGAACGCACGCAGCCCCAACGCTTCGCCACCGCGCGGGCGACCCGGGCGGTCGTTGTCGTTCCACGCGTAGGTGTCCAGGTGCAGCCAGGGCATGGCTTCGGGCACGAAGCGTTCGAGATACAGCGCGGCGGTGATCGCGCCGGCGTGGCGCGAGGGACCGGCATTGGCGAGGTCGGCCAGGTACGACTCCAGCATTTTGCGATACGGACGCCACAACGGCAGGCGCCACAGCGGATCGTTGGTGGCACGTCCGGCCGCGATCACCTGGTCGGCGAGGTCGTCCTGGTTGGCGAATAGCGCGGGAAGATCCGGGCCCAGCGCGACGCGTGCCGCGCCGGTGAGCGTGGCGAAGTCGATGAGGAGTTCGGGCTTCTGCTCGCTGGCGTAGGCCAGCGCATCGCACAGCACGAGGCGGCCTTCGGCGTCGGTGTTGTCCACTTCCACGGTGATGCCGGCGCGCGTGGTGATCACTTCGCCCGGGCGCATGGCGGCGCCGGACACGGCGTTCTCCACCGCAGGAATCAACAGCTGCAGGCGCACCGGCAGCTTGGCCTGCATGATCAGTCCGGCCAGCGCGATCGCATGCGCCGCGCCGCCCATGTCCTTTTTCATCCAGCGCATGCCGTCGGCCGGCTTGAGGTCGAGGCCGCCGGTGTCGAAGCACACGCCCTTGCCGATGACGGCAAGCTTGGGATCGCTGGCCTTGCCCCAGTTGAGTTCGATCAGGCGCGGCGCGCGATGACTCGCGCGGCCAACGGCGTGGATGGTGGGGAAGTTCGCGTCGAGCAGCTCATCGCCTACCCACTCGCGCACCTTCGCCTTGTGCGCCTTGCCCAGTTGCTTGACGGCATCGGCCAGGTGCTTGGGGCCCATGTCCTCGGTGGGCGTGTTGACGAGGTCGCGCACCTGCGTGGTGGCATCCACCAGCGGCTGCAACACCTTCAGGTCGGCCGCGGCGATTGCCAGCCGGGCCGGTGCGCGGCGGGCCTTGCGGTAACGCGTGAATTCATACGCACCCAGTGCCCAGCCCAGTGCTGCCTGCTGCGTATCCTTCAGCACGCCCTCGTCGGCCAGGTGATAGGTGGCTTCCGGCAGCGTCCGCGGGAGGCCGCCCAGCGCACCCAGCGCATCACCGGCATCCACGCCCACCAGCACCCGAACCAGCTTGCCGCCCGCGTCGGGAAGCAACGCGAAGGTGCCCGGTGCCGCCTCGAAGCCGAACGCACCCAGCCACTGCCGTTGCGCAGCGGTGAGGCGGCGTTTGGTGGCGGCGTAATGGGCGGCGTCGGTGGTCTCGATGGCGATGCTGTGGCGGTCGCTGGTCTTGCGTTCGATCAGGGTGGACATGAAGTTCCTTGCGCGATGCGCCGTGCATCGCGTGAGCCGAGAAGTGGTGGGCCAATGATGCGCGCTTTTGCCGTGCAGGTGGGATGACGTGCGGTGAAACGGCGGACGGTCAGGCGGAGAGCTAGCCCTGCCGTTCCAGCCAATCCACCAGCTCGCCCATATGGCGAAGGTCCACATCGGGCGCCCGCCCCAGCGCGCCTGGCCACGGATGGCCGGCGCGATTGATCCATGCCGTGCACAGACCCGCATCGCGTGCACCCACCACGTCGAGCTCGGGATCATCGCCCACGTGCAGGATTTCGGCGGGAAGCAGCCCCAGCCGTTCCGCCGCCGCCGCGAAGATGCGCGGGTCGGGCTTGGCCACGCCGGTATCGCGGGCGCAGACGTGATGCGCAAAGTGCAGGCGAATGCCGATGCGGTCGAGGTCGGCGTTGCCGTTGGTGAGGCTGGCAATCGGCCAGCGGCCGGTGATGCGTTCCAGCGCCGGCAAGCTGTCGGGATACAGCTCCACGCCGTTGCGCGCGGAGAAATAGATTTCCCACAAGGCTTCCAGCGGCGCGTCTTCGATGCCACAGGTGGCAAAAGCCCGTCGCATGGTGAGGTGGCGCTGCGCGGTGAAGTCGTGGGCGAGGTCAGTGCGCTCGGCGGCGACCTCGGCACGCAGCGCACGCATGGCCGGGATGGGCCATGCGCGTGCAACGTCGGGATAGTGCTGGCGGAGAAACGCGTCGACCTCGCGGTCGGCGCGTTCCAAGGCCGGCAACACCGGCCACAGGGTGTCGTCCAGGTCGAGCGTCAGGGCGCGGATGCGCACGTGGCAACCGCTTAGTTGCCGCTGACCTGCAGTACCTGGTCGAGCTTCACGTTGTCGCTGCTCAGGTGGTTCCAGGTCTTGAGCTGGGCGACCGTCACCGAATACTTCTCGGCGATGCTCGACAGCGTCTCGCCCTTGGCCACCTTGTGGGTCTCGCCGGCAGCGGCCGACGACGCGTTACGGGATTCCATCGCCTGCTTGGCTTCCTGCGTGCGCTCCGAGGTCGGCGACGTGGCGGATGCAGATGCATAGGTCGCGCCCGGCGCGGCCATGGTCGGCGCCGGCGGGCTCGGTTCCACCGGCATCTTGATGCCCAGCTCGGCGAAGATCTTCGCGCGGCGCGTTTCATCCTGGGCCAGCTGCGGCGCATCGGAGTAAGGCACCAGCTGGTGCGCACGGGCGAGGCCGCGCACCTGGTCGGTATGCAGGAACTCCATGAAGGTGGCGATCTGCGCTTCCTTTGGGCTGGTCTTGTTGGTCACCAGGTACAGCGGGGTGTAGAGCAAATAGCTGCCATCGCTGATGGTGGCCAGGCTCGGGCGCGTGCCGTTGACGCTGATCATCTTCACCTTGCCATTGGTGGCGACGCCCGACAGCGTGGTCACGCCCAGCGCGTTCGGGTCGAGCGTCACGGCCTCTTCCAGCTTGGCCGTGTTGACGTACAGGCGCGGCGCGGCCACCGGCTGGTTGCCGCGACCGAAGATCAGGCGACGCAGGCTGTATTCCACGCCGTCACCGGGGCTGGCCACGGCGTAGAGGTTGATCGGCGCGTCCTTGCCGCCCACGTCCTTCCAGTTGGTGATCTTGCCGTAGTAGATGTCGTGCAGCTGCGAGAGCGTGAGGTTGCCCGCCATGTTCGACGGATGCTCGATCATCACCAGCGCATCGAAGGCCACCGGCGTGAACACCAGGTCGCTCTCGGCGCCACCGGCGCTGCCGCGCGCGCTGCCGGCGAGGTCGGCCATGCCGTGCGCCACGGCGTCGAGGCCCGAAGCCGTGTTGAACGGCTGGATCTCGATGCGGCCCTTGCCGCTCTTTTCATAGGCCTTGGCCACGTCCTCCACCACCGCGCGCGCGGTGGCGTAGTCGCCACGCCAGATCAGTGCCGGTGGCGGCGGGGTCTTGGACTTCGCAGGCGTCTTGGTCTTGCCGGCGGCGAGGGCGCCGGAGGCTGCGCATGCGGTGAGCAGCGCAACCATTGCAAGTCGGGAAATACGTAGAGACATGGCGGTGGGAACCCCAGATGCTGAAAGTGGTATCCGCAGGCCGCCGTAGGGCGCGCGTGCAGGGAATGTGTAACCCGGGTATTTCATCCAGCTACAGGCCAAACATCAAGCTTGCGCGAGCGCCTGCATCCCTTGAAAACGCGATGCCGCGCACGCTGTATCCACGCTGTTCATCAGCGGTTGTCTGTCTCAGTCCCGCAAATACGGTCGCAGAAGTGGTGCGACGGGCGCGTGTTGTTTCCAGGTGGGACGGGTTATCCGCTGCCCGGCCGCTCTTTGCCGGCGTCCTGCAGGCAAACCCGTGGACTGAGTATCCAATGACGCCAGACATCAGGCCCTGAGACGCTGGATGACCAGCCTTCGGCTGTTGTGAGCGCCTCCAGCTTTCGCTGGGATGACGGCGAGGAGTCAGTGAAGGCCGGCGAGCAAGTCAGGCCACTCGGTGCCTTGAATCCCGAATGCGAAGACCTTGAGCTCTCCTCATCGTCATCCCGGCGAAGGCCGGACACGCGCGAAGCGCGCAGAACGCTCGTAGGGCGGCCCCGGAGGGGCGAGCGCAGCGAGTCATCCAGCGACCTTAAAAGGTCACGTCCGGAGAAAGACGGTCAGCCCTCCGCGCGTTGCATCCTCCAACTTTGGCCGAACCACCACACCAAGCCCCATACCCTAACGAACCTCCACATACCGCACCCCATCATCCCCCGACACCACCAGCACCAGCTGCCGCGGATTCACGCCTGCCAATTGCTGCAGCGTGCGCATGTCCGGCACGCGAAGGTTGCCGATGCCGATCACGACGTCATTGTTCTGCAGGCCGGCCCGTGCCGCGCGGCTGCCCGGAAGCACCGTGCTGATGCCCACGCCTGCGATGCCCTGGCCGCGCAGGCTTTGCGAAAGCTCGCTGAAGGTGACACCCGCCAGCCGCGCGTCCAGCTTGCTGCCGTCGATCGTGGCGAGTTTTTCCGGCGCGAGCCTGGCGGTCACCTCGCGCGGGTTGCCGTTGCGCTGCACGGTCAGCCGGATGGTGCTGCCGATCGGCATCAGCCCTTCCGCATTGCGCAGCTCCTGCGCGTTGCGCACGGGCTTGCCGTCCACCGCGGTGATCACGTCGCCCACCTGGATGCCCGCCGTGTCCGCGGTGGAACCGCTGGTGACCCGCGTCACCACTACGCCCTTGCTGTCGGTGAGCCCCAGCACCTTGGCGATGCGCGGCGTGATGTCCTGGCCCTCCAGGCCCAGGTTGCCGCGATTGACCTTGCCGCTGGCGACCAACTGCCGCATCACGTCGCTGGCGAGATTGGTGGGAATGGCGAAGCCGATGCCCACGTTGCCGCCCGACGGCGAGATGATCATGGTGTTGATGCCCACCAGCTCGCCGCGCAGGTTCACCAGCGCGCCGCCGGAGTTGCCCGGGTTGATCGAAGCATCGGTCTGGATGTAGTTCTGGTAGCCGCTGCCGCCCAGGCCGGAGCGGCTCAGCGCCGAGACGATGCCCGAGGTCACCGTCTGGCCGAGTCCGAACGGATCGCCCACCGCCACCACGAAGTCGCCGACGCGCAGCTTGCCGGAGTCTGCCAGCGGCAACGCCTGCAGGCCCGCGGAAGGAATCTGCACCACCGCCACATCCGTCTCCGGATCGGTGCCGACCAGCTTGCCCTTCACGTCGCGCCCGTCCTGCAGCGTCACCGTGATGTCGTCGGCGCCGCCCACCACATGGTTGTTGGTCAGCACGTAACCCTTGGCCGCATCCACGATCACGCCCGAGCCCAGGCTCTGCTCCACGCGCTGGCGCGGCGAGCCGGACAGGCCGAAGAACTGGCGGAACACCGGATCGTCGAAGAATGGGTCGCGCACCTGCACGCGGGTCTTGGTGGAGATGTTCACCACCGCCGGCGTCACCTTTTCCAGCATGGGCGCAAGCGATGGCAGCGGCTGGCCATCGACCGAAGGCGGCAATCCGGCATGGCTGGCCAGCGGCGTTGCGCAGATCAGCACGAGGGCAGCGACAGCCAGTCGGCGGGCGAAACGTGTGGACATGGAAGCTCCTCTTGGCGAGTTGAATCGACGGTCGTTCGACTCAGCACGGCGTCGACGGTTCCATCGGTCGCAGGCAGACGAAATCACTTTACATCGGTGCAGGCCGGGGGTAACTTTCCATTCCGTTCGCGACCACAACATCTTGTGTAACGATGCTGGGATTGAACCCAAGAGCTGGTGTCACAAGGCATCCCTCCGGGGCAGTTGTCGAAGGGTCAGGGCAGGGAACGCAAGGGTCAGGCATGGCGCAGTGGCGCTTTTTCTCCGTTGTACCGCCTGGCGCGAGCGGCTTAGCCAAATAGAACAAGAAACCAACACGGGGCCGAAAGGCCGTACCGGGAGGTCAGGAAGCCGATGAGCACCATGCGTGCACCAGCCGTAAATCGCGATACCGCCATTCCGCTTCAGCCGGCGTCTTACGACATCTGGGACAAGAAGTACCGCCTCAAGGCGAAGTCCGGCGAGCCGGTCGACGGCAGTGTCGACGAAACCTACCAGCGCGTTGCCCGTGCGCTTTCCGACGTGGAAGCCACGCCGGAGCTGCGCGAGCACTGGAATGAGCGCTTCCTGTGGGCGCTGCGCCGTGGAGCCATCCCCGCTGGCCGCATCACGTCCAACGCGGGCGCGCTGGCACACAAGCCGGCTACCTCCACCATCAACTGCACGGTGTCGGGCACCATCCGCGACTCCATGGATGACATCCTGGAGAAGGTGCACGAGGCGGGCCTCACCCTGAAGGCCGGTTGCGGCATCGGCTACGAGTTCTCCACGCTGCGTCCGCGCGGCGCGTACGTGTCGGGTGCGGGTGCGTACACCTCCGGCCCGCTGTCCTTCATGGATATCTACGACAAGATGTGCTTCACGGTCTCGTCCGCCGGCGGTCGCCGCGGCGCGCAGATGGGCACGTTCGACGTCAGCCATCCGGACGTGAAGGAATTCATCCGCGCCAAGCGCGAAGACGGTCGCCTGCGCCAGTTCAACCTGTCGCTGCTGGTCACCGACGGCTTCATGCAGGCGGTGGAACACGATCTCGACTGGCCGCTGGTGTTCCCGATCCACCGCAAGGAACAGGACGAGATCGACCTTACCGACGCCAGCAAGGTCGTGTGGCGCGAGTGGTCCACCCACGAGAACTACGTGGAGCGCGAAGACGGCCTGGTCGCCTGCAAGATCTACGGCCACATCCGCGCGCGGCACCTGTGGGACATGATCATGGTGTCCACCTACGACTTTGCGGAGCCGGGTTTCATCCTGATCGACAAGGTCAACGAGATGAACAACAACTGGTGGTGCGAGCACATCCGCGCCACCAACCCGTGTGGCGAGCAGCCGCTGCCGCCGTACGGTTCGTGCCTGCTGGGTTCGGTCAACCTCACCACCTTCGTGCGCGATCCGTTCGGCCCCAAGGCCCGCTTCGACTGGGACGAATACCGCGAAGTGGTGAAGATCTTCACCCGCATGCTCGACAACGTGGTGGAGATCAACGGCCTGCCGTTGCCGCAGCAGCGCGACGAGATCCTCTCCAAGCGTCGCCACGGCATGGGCTTCCTGGGGCTGGGCACCACGCTCACCATGCTCAAGATGCGCTACGGCACCGCCGAGTCCGTGTCCTTCACCGAGGACGTTTCCCGCGAGATGGCCGTGGCCGGCTGGGAAGTCGCCCTCGACCTCGCCAAGGAGAAGGGCCCGGCCCCGGTGCTGGCGCGTGACTACACCGTCACCGGCGACATGCTGCGCAAGCGTCCGGAAATGGCCGCCGACGGCTTCAAGGTCGGCGACACCATCCCGGGTCGCGTGCTGCACGCCAAATACAGCCGCTACATGCAGCGCGTGGCCGAAGTGGCGCCCAACCTGGTGACCCAGCTCGCCGAAACCGGCGCGCGCTTCACCCACCACAGCTCCATCGCGCCCACCGGCACCATCTCGCTGTCGCTGGCCAACAACGCCAGCAACGGCATCGAGCCCAGCTTCGCCCATCACTACTCGCGCAACGTGATCCGTGAGGGCCGCAAGACCAAGGAAAAGATCGAGGTCTACAGCTACGAGCTGCTGGCCTACCGCGCGCTGATCAACGCCGAAGCCCTGCCGTACTCCGACGACGCCAAGTCCAAGCTGCCCGAATACTTCGTGGCCGCCGACGACATCTCGCCGAAGGAGCACGTGGACATCCAGGCCGCTGCGCAGCGCTGGGTCGATTCGTCCATCTCCAAGACGGCGAACGTCCCCACCGACTATCCGTATGAAGACTTCAAGGACATCTACTTCTACGCTTACAAGCAGGGTTTGAAGGGTTGCACCACCTTCCGGTTCAACCCCGCTGCATTCCAAGGTGTGCTGGTCAAGGAAGCCGATCTTGAGAGCACCCTCTACCGCTTCGAATTGGAGGACGGTAGTGTTGTCGAACTGAAAGGCAACGAAGAAGTGGAATACGACGGCGAAATGCATACCGCCGCCAATTTGTTCGATGCCTTGAAGGAAGGGTATTACGGAAAGTTCTAATATCGTCGCCGGGACCTGGTGCTCAGGTTCCGGCACGCTTGTGAGAGTCGTTCCGGATGCCTAGAGGCAAGGCTCACTACAAGTTCCAGAATCCACGTCGGAGGGGATTACACGCATGTCCATCGATACTGATTTCGAAGTGAAAGAAGACGCCGCACAGGTAGTTGACGCGCCGGTGGAAGTGCCCGCGGTCGAAGTGACCCCGGCCGCCGCTCCCAAGAAGGCTCGTGCCAAGAAGAAGGCCGTTGCAGCGAAAAAGGCTGCGCCGGCCAAGAAGGCAGCCAAGAAGGCGGTCAAGAAGGCTTCGGCCAAGAAGACCGCGAAGAAGGCCGCCAAGAAGGTCGTGAAGAAGGCTGCTGCCAAGAAGGCGGTCAAGAAGGCGGTGAAGAAGGCCGCCGTCAAGAAGACCGCCAAGAAGGCAGTGAAGAAAGCTGCCGCCAAGAAGGCCGTCCGCAAGGCCGCTGCCAAGAAGGTCGCCCGCAAGGTCGCCAAGAAGGCAGTGAAGAAGGCCGTGCGCAAGGCAGTTGCCAAGAAGGTTGCTCGCAAGGTCAGCAGCAAGAAGACGGCCCGCAAGGGCGCAGTCAAGAAGACGGCCAAGAAGGCCGCCGGTAAGAAGGCCGCCAAGGCGGTCAAGAGGTCCACTGCCAGCAAGAAGGCAGGCGTGAAGAAGGCCGTGCGCAAGCCGGCCAAGAAAGCCGCCCGCCGCAAGTAAGTTGTCATCCGGTCCGGCCCGGCGCTAACCCGCCGGGCCGGATCGTTCCAGAGTCACCCGACAGGACACGGCCTCTCCGTCCCGTCATTCCCGCGAACCCCCAAGAGGGGGCAAATGCGGGAATCCAGCGCCTTTAGGCCCCTGGATCGAGTCCCCAATTCGGGACCATGACGAACCCGTCAGGCGACCAAAGCAAAGCCGTCGCGCGCGCCGCCAACTACTCCAAAAGAAGCACACACCATGGCGATCAAGATCGAAAAGAAGATCAAGGGCTACAACGTCGTCAAGCCCGAGGACAAGGCCGCCGCGCCCGTCGCAACGCCCGCCACGCCGGCTGCCTCCAAGGAAGCGCCCAAGGCGGAAGTCATCCAGATGCACGAGAGCCTGGAGCGTCCCGAGACGCTGGTGGGCTCCACCTACAAGATCAAGTCGCCGCTGTTCGAACACGCGTTGTACGTCACCGTCAACGACATCGTGCTCAACGCCGGCACCCAGTACGAACAGCGCCGCCCCTTCGAGATCTTCATCAACTCGAAGAACATGGACCACTTCCAGTGGATCGTGGCACTCACCCGCATCACCTCCGCCGTGTTCCGCAAGGGCGGCGACGTCACCTTCCTGGTGGAAGAGATGAAAGCCGTGTTCGACCCGCGTGGCGGCTACTTCAAGGCCGGCGGCGTCTATATGCCCAGCATCGTCGCCGAGATCGGCACCGTCATCGAGCAGCACATGAAGATGATCGGCCTGATCCATGACCCGGAAATGGACGAGAGCACCCGCAAGCTCGTCGCTGAAAAGCGCGCCGCCTACGAGGCCCTTGCCGCCGGCAAGAAAGCCACCCCGGCCGCCGAAGCCAGTACTGAATCCACCACCGCCACCGGCTTCCCACCCGGCGCCACCCTCTGCGCCAAGTGCAACACCCAGGCACTGGTGCTGATGGACGGCTGCCAGACTTGCTTGAATTGTGGGTATAGCAAGTGCGGGTGAGGTAGCTTCACCGCGAAACAAGTCGAGGCGGCAGCGATGCCGCCTTTTTTGTACATGCTAGCCATTCGCTTGCAGTCCGAGCCGGATGGTTCAGTAGTCTTGTGCGCTCGGGTGTAGCATCTTTGTTTCGATGTCAAAATCGTGACCTAGCCGCCAATGTGGCATAGGGATTTTCAAGCTGCCTAGCGTAGCTACCTGGTTCTGGTTGTGTGTGGGCTTGGATGGAAGTGGAAATAATTGGGTCGGAATAGCTCAAGACTTGTGGGGAGCCGATGGCAGAAGATTACGAAAGCGCGGCCAAGCGCCATTTACTTGATGCGACCCTCTTGAAGGAGCGAGGGCACCTCGATGGAGCAGGTCACTTGGTCGGATTTGCTGCCGAGTGTGCCATCAAATTTCGGATTGAATCGCTTCGGCCCGGTAACAATGCCCCTCACGGTCATCTGCCAGATTTACTTCATGCCGCACGTAAACATCTGGGGCAGCGTAGTTCATATGCTGCGATGTACGACGTGTTGAAGGGTGACCACTTCTCAACTTGGAATGTAAACAGAAGGTAGGGAACATGCTTCTGCCGGGAAGAACACTTCCGGAGTTTGGGCTACTAGACTATTTGGTCGAATCCGGCGTCGGCTCTTGGAGAAAAGACAATAACGCCGACCTTGTGGGGCCATCTTGGCTTGGTGCCGGTCGGGGGCGAGTTGACGTTATTCCTGCTGTCGGAAGGCGCTCTCTAGATGCTCCAGGGAATGTCCTCGCGAAGATCGCAAGAGCCTATGTATCAGCGGGATCGGGAAGAACATTTACTGATCAAATTAATGATCTTCTCGAGGAAGTGGCTCCTGAGTCCAAGTACGATGTCGTTCTCATTGATGCCAGGGCTGGTTTACATGAGACGACTGCCGCGGCCTTGCTGGGGATCGGTGCTGAAGTTTTTCTTTTTGGCTCAGATCAATCGCAAACGTATGCTGGGTTCACTTTGCTCTTTTCCCATTTGGGGACTCTTCCTGTGCCAGCGGATGAGTGGGTTGATCGCCTTAGAGTGATTCAATCAAAAACTCCGCCGTCAAATGAGAGGGATTTTTCGTCGACAATTCAAGGGCTCTTTTCACGATTTCTGACGAGGCGGTCCAGTGTCAACTTCGAGCCTAATCTCTCTGACTTTAGGAGTGAGTTTAATGTTGACTGGGACGAGCAAATTAATGATGAGCTACTTCTAATGGATGCAGGTGTCGATGAGCCAGTAATCGTCTCGATTGGCGAGGATGAGGCTTTTCGTAAATTTGATCCGGACGGAGATAGGTCAATCCTCAGTGCGAAACTTTACGGCGCTGCTTTTGGGGATTTTTTGGAGATGGCGTCGCAGTTGGTTGATGAGTCGGTCAGCGGCCTCGGGAGCGGCGTATGAGTTTGGGTCGAAATGACGAGATACGCGCGGCTTTAGCGACGATGCCAACCGATCACGATGCTGCCGGCGAATATCGGCCGACTGTTGAGCAGATATTTACACCCGAGCAACATGCGAATGCATTGGATCCAAATACGCCTGTAGTTGTCGGCTCGCGAGGCACTGGGAAAAGTTTTTGGGCTGGCGTGTTGGAGCAGGAGGCAACGCGAAACGTCGCCTCTATCGCGTATCCAAATATTGGGTTGAGTGGGCTGGTCGTAAGGGCTGGCTACACCGGGTTCGCTTCGGAAGGTGCCGTTACCCCAAAGGTGATTGATGCGCGCGTTCCGAAAGGCATGGAGCGGGATAGTGGTACGGATCTGTGGCAGGCTGTAATTATCCGCGCTGCGCGCTCTGTACTTGATGAGTCTGCGCTCATTGAGCCTATCAAAGAGGTCATTCAGTCGCTCTCGGACCCGGAAGAGGCGGTAATGGAATTACGAAGGCTGGATCGAGAGATCGCAGCCGCTCAGAAGACATTGCTTGTTACGTTCGATGCAATTGATACCTGGTCCCACGATTGGCAACGATCT
>NZ_DASRZX010000063.1:0-11213 GCF_035685885.1 Dyella sp.
CCCGCCAACAGTCTGCGCTTGCAGCGCGGTATCGCGACAGCACTGGCACCGGCCAGCGACGCGCGCCCGCAGCTGCTGCTCAACTTCGTCACGCCCTTGATGGATACGTTCTATCGCGCATGGACGGCCATTCCGCACGGCGATCCATCGCCCGATCTTTTGGGCGTATTCGCGCTGCGGGTAAAGGCGCCGCTGTTCGGTTACAACGCGCCGGCGCCCATGACGGTGAACCAGAAGTGGGACGGTTCGCAGTGGGTGTCGAGCATGGTTCCCGGTGCGCTCGACACCAGCCAGGAAGCAGCCAACACCGTCTGGCTCGACAACGCCTACGATGACGTGGATGACGGCAGCTACGCGGTGATCGTGCCGCCGGCCGGGGGATCTGCCTGGCCTCCCATCGTCACGGTGCGCCTGCAGCACGCGACCGTCGCGCCACGCTCCATGTACACCATGAGCGGCAAGAGCACGCGGCTGGACATCGATCCGAACCAGGTCGGCCACACCTGGAGCGTCAGTGACGAGTCCGCGCTGCGTGGCACGCTGGTGCTTGCGCAGAGCGAGCCGCTGACGCTGGCGGCATCGGATATTCCCGACGTGGCCGGCAATGCGCCCACGACCAGCGCCGGCGTGGCGCAGGACAGTGCCACGCGCATGACGCTCGACCAGGCCGTCGACGGGCTCAAGCCCGGGCGGTGGGTGATCGTGCAGGGCCAGCGTGCCGACGTACCCGGCACCGACGCGGTGACTGGGTCAGAGGCGGTGATGTTGCTGGCCGTGGAGCAGGCGGCGTCGAACCTTTCCGGCGACACCATCCACAGCACGCTGGTCTTCGCCGATAACGGTCTGGCCTATACGTACGTGCGCAACAGCGTGTCGGTCTATGCCAACGTCGTGCGCGCCACGCATGGCGAGACGCGTAACGAAGTGCTCGGCAGCGGCAGCGGTGTGGCCATGCCCACGTTCGTTCTCAAGCAGTCGCCGCTTACCTATGTGTCGGCGCCCACGGTGGATGGCGTGCAGAGCACGCTGGTGGTGTCCGTCAACGGCATGCAGTGGCACGAGGTGCGCAACCTCGCGTTTGTCGATGCGTCCAGCCGCAGCTACGCCACGGCCATCGACGACAGCGGCAAAGTCAGCGTGCTGTTCGGCGATGGCGTGCACGGTGCGCGCCTGCCCACCGGCATCGAGAACGTCACGGCGGTCTATCGGCAAGGCATAGGCATGCCGGGCAATGTGCAGGCAGGGCAGGTGAGCCTTGCCGCGACGCGGCCGTTGGGCGTCAAGCAGGTGATCAACCCGCTGCGGGCTTCGGGTGGCGCGGATCCTGAAACGCGAGACCAGGCGCGGGCAAATGTGCCGCTCGCCGTGCTTGCGCTGGACCGCCTCGTGTCGATCACCGACTACGCCGATTTCTCGCGTACCTATGGTGGCGTAGGCAAGGCATCGGCAACCAAGCTTGGCTCGCAGGTGCTGGTGACCATCGCCGGTGCCGATGACGCGCCCATCGACGACACCTCCGACCTCTATCGCAACCTGCTCCAGTCGCTGCAGCTGTATGGCGATCCGGCGCTGCCGGTAAACCTGGTGGTGCGCGAACTGGTGGCGCTGACATTGAGCGCCAAGGTGGGCCTGTTGCCGGACTACGAATGGGAATCGGTGGAGCCGGTGATACGCGCTGCTCTGCTGGCCCGTTTCGGCTTCGAGAGTGCGAACCTCGCAAGCAACGTCTATCTCAGTGGCGTGGTGTCGTGCATCCAGGGTGTGCGCGGCGTGGCCTGGGTCGATGTGGATGCTTTCGGCAGCCTGGATACGGACGAATTGCTGCTCGGCTTTGGCGTTGGCCAGGACGGAGAGGGTGATGGCGATGCAGGTGATGACGGCGCCGTGCTGATGCACGCCGGCACACCAGCCGCCCATACGGATGTGCTGCAACGGATCACCGTGCTCGATGGACGACTGGATGCCAATGGCCAGCTGTTGCCCGCACAGCTTGCCTGCTTCATGTCGAACGTGCCGGACACGCTCTTGCTGCAGGAGGCCACGCCATGAACAGCCAGCCGGATCGTCTCTACGACCTCATGCCCGTGGTCTATCGCATGCGCGATGCGGACCAGGGTTATCCGCTGCGCGATTTCCTGCGCGTGCTGTCCGCACAGGCCGATGTGGTGGAGCAGGACATCACGCGGCTTTACGACAACTGGTTCATCGAAACCTGCGACGACTGGGTTGTTCCCTATATCGGCGACTTGTTGGGATACACGCTGTTGCCTGAGGCGGCTACGCTGGCGGCGAACGGTTGCGGGCAGGCGGGACTGGGCCGCGTGCTTGCCCCGCGTGCGGACGTGGCCAATCTCATCGATGCGCGGCGTCGCAAGGGCACCCTGTCGCTGCTGGAAGACCTCGCGCGCGATGCGTCGGGCTGGCCGGCACGTGCCGTGGAGTTCTATCGCCTGCTGGGCTGGACGCAGCACCTCGATCACCAGCATCCGTGGCGCGGCGGCACGGCGGACCTGCGCCGGCCGGGACGGCTTCAATGCCATGCATGGGAAGACGGCGCGTTCAATCGGCTGGCGCACAGCGTGGACATCCGCCGCATCGACAGCGCGCATCGCCACGGACGCTTCGCGATACCGGATGTCGGGTTGTTCGTGTTCCGGCTGCGCAGTTATCCGGTGACCACCACGCCGGCCTACTGCGTGGAAGAGCAGGGCGCGCAGTGCTACAGCTTCAGTGTGCTCGGGCATGACACGGCGCTGTTCCAGCGCCCCCTGGAGGAACCTGCGCCCACGCATATCGCGGAAGAAGCAAATCTGCCCGTACCGTTGCGGCGCTGGCGTTTTGCCGTGCGCGGACCGGCCGCGGATTACGCCACCGTGTCACCCGCCCTCTATGGCGATGGCAGGAGCGTGCAGATCTATGCACCCGACTGGCCGGCAAAAGGCCAGGGTTCACCCGTGGCCATCGAAGCGCTGATGCCGGCGGACCTCGCCGACTGGAAATACCAGGTGCCGCGCGGACGCCTTGCGGTGGATCCCGAGCTGGGCCGCATGCTGTTTCCCGCCGGCCAGCGTCCCAAGCGCGGCGTTTGGGTGAGTTATCAGTACGGTTTCGCGGCGGACATCGGCGGTGGCGAATACGCGCGCGTGACTCCCGAACTGGAGAACGCCACGCGCTACACCGTCCATGCCGCGCTGCCCGACAGCGATCCGGCCAAGTCCACCTTGCCGGACAATCACTACGCCAGCATCGCTGACGCGCTTGCTGCCTGGGCCAAGGCGAAGGCAGCCACGCCCACGCTGCATGCGCTGATCATCGAGCTTGCGGAAAGTGGCGTGTACGAAGGCAGTATCGACGTGCAACTCGATCCGGGCGAAGCCATCCAGCTGCGCGCTGCGGATCGCACGCGACCGGTGCTGCGATTGCTCGACATGCGCGCGAGCCAGCCGGATGCACTGTCCGTCGGCGGTGGTCCGGGCAGCCGCTTCGTGCTGGATGGCCTGCTGATTTCGGGGCGGGGCATCGAGGTGCATGGGCCGCAGGACGATGGCGACGCGCAGGCCGTACCCGCCGAGGATCTTTGCGAGTTGGTGATACGACACTGCACACTGGTGCCCGGATGGGCACTGCAATGCGATTGCGATCCCAAGCGTCCGGGCGAGCCCAGCGTCACGCTCGATGGCACACGCGCATCGTTGCGCGTGGAACACAGCATTCTCGGTGGCATCAGCGTGGTGTCGCCGGCGCGGCGTGGTGAGCCTCCGTCGATCACCCTGCGTGACAGCGTGCTGGATGCCACGGGCCTGCAACGGCTGGCCGTGTCCTCGCCGGATGAAGTGGTGGCCTATGCCGACGCCAGCTTCGTGCGCTGCACGGTGGTGGGCGAGGTGCAGGTACACAGCGTGCACCTGGCCGAGAACTCCGTATTCGCCAGCCCGCTGCGTGTGTTGCGTCGGCAAGCGGGATGCGTGCGCTTCTGCTACGTGCCGGCGGGATCGCGCACGCCGCAACGCTTCCATTGTCAGCCGGATCTCGCCCTGGCGGCCGCGGCGAGTGCGGACGCGGCACAGACGCGGTTGCGCGTGGTGCCGAGTTTCCGCAGTCGCCGTTATGGATCACCGCACTACATGAGGCTGTCCGATGCCTGCTGCGAGGAAATCCGCAGCGGCGCGTCCGATGAGTCGGCGATGGGTGTGTACCACGACCTGTACGAGCCGCAACGCCAGGCGAATCTCGCGCTGCGGCTCGAAGAATACGTGCCGGCCGGTGCTGCTTCCGGCATTTTCTTTGCGAGTTAGGAGATCGATCATGAAAGGCGACTTTGCCCGTGTCACCTTCGACTCGACGCTGCATTACAGCCAGGTCTACCAGCAACAGGGCCGCGTCACGCTGGAGGCGGACTGGAACGAACAGGCCAGCATCCAGCTCAGCCTGCTTCGCACGCTGGCTATGGATCTGGTGGGCCCGTGCTGGGCTGCCGGCAATGGATTCCTGCTTGCGGCTGCGCCGAAACTGCCCGACTGGTCGCTGACGCCGGGGCATTTCTATGTGGACGGCATCCTGTGCGTCAACGAAAGCGCCTGCACGTTCGGTACGCAACCCTATCTGCCCACGCCCGATACGGTGAGCGGCAACGATGGCTCGACGGGCCAGCCCGCCGGCTTCGTGCTTTACCTCGATGTGTGGGAGCGGCATCTGTGCGCGCTGGAGGCGCCAGGCATCGCTGACGTCGCGCTCAACGGTGTCGACACGGCCTCGCGTGCGCAGGTGATCTGGCAGATGCGCATGCTCGACCTCAACCCCGAACAATCCACGGCATCGCTGGCCAACGTGCGTACCGCGCTGGGCCTGAGGAAGGATCTGGATGCCGCCACGCTCAAGCAGGACCTGGCCAACCTGGATGCACTGGCCAATGCGTTGAATGGGCAAGGCCCGGCGAACACCACGCTTTGCGATGCGCTGCGGCAGCTGGTCGGCGTTCGTGCCACCTACGCGTGGCCTCGCATGCGCGCCCAGCTTGGCCCCGTGGATACCGACAGCGATCCATGTGTGATCGCCGCCGACGCACGCTATCGCGGTTGCGAGAACCAGCTGTACCGCGTGGAGATCCATCGCGGCGGGCTGGGCAGTACGGATGCGGCGCCATCCACCACCAGTTTCAAGTGGTCGCGCGAGAACGGCTCGGTGGTGTTTCCCGCGCTCAGCAGCGTGCTGGGCCGTGCCGACGACGGCAGCGCGATCATGACGGTGACGCTTGGCAGCCTGGGGCACGACCAGCGGCTGGGCCTGGCCATCGGCGACTGGGTGGAACTGGTGGATGACGATTACTCGCTCGCGCAGCTGGCTTACTCGCTGTTGCAGGTGAGGAGCCTGGACAGTACGCGGCGCACCGTGCAGTTGTCGGTGGTTGGCGGCGCGACGCCGTATGCACTGAGCAACGACCCGCGCAAGCATCCGCTGCTGCGGCGCTGGGACCAGCGCGACGACGTGACCGCCGGTGGCGACGTGGTGTTGGTGGAGGGAGATTCCATCACGCTGGAAAACGGCGTGCAGGTGCGCTTCGAGCCCGGCGGCCTATACGCCACCGGCGACTACTGGCTGATTCCTGCGCGCGTCTCGGGTCAGGGCTTGATCGAATGGCCGCAGGTGGGCGGGACGCCCGCGCCGCTTCCCTCGCGGGGCATGCATCACGCGGCGGTGCTCGGCAGCTTTACGGCGGGTGCCGGCTACACCGAGTGCTGCTGCCGTTTCGATTCGCTGTGCACCCTGCTGCGCAACAGCGCGACCCACAAGTTACTGGTCGCTCCGACCGGTGCCGTTGCGAAGCAGGCAGTGGTGGCCAAGGCGGTGCCTGCGGTAAAGAAGGCCGCTCCGGCCGCCAAGAAGGCAGCCTCCGTCGTAAAGAAGGCGACCCGGAAGAAGGGCTAGGAGCCCGAACCCGCGCTGCTCCGCGGACACAAGAAAGGCATAACTGCCATGTAGGCTCGCACCCATCATCACGGATGCGGGGGCCATCATGTTTCGACGTCTGGCGGGCATGCTTTGCTGCCTGGTACTGGGATCGCCGTTGGCGGCCACCGCGGCGCCGGACTGCTCGCTCGGCCACCCTGCAAGATGCGCCACGGTCAATGCCGTGCCTCAGTCGGAACTGGCGGCCGCCGTCACCCGGTTTGTCGGCAGCGAGCGCGTCGACTACTTCCGCGCCGGCCGGCCGGTGGCCGAGCAAGCCATGCGCGGGCTGGGCGGCCCGCCGGACCGGGTGGTGCAGCTTCCTGGCGACCGCTTCCTGTTCTCCGCGTGCCCGCCCCACGATTGCGGCGGCAACGCCGTGGCGTTGATCGTGGCGGGGGATGGACGGGTCCTGGCCCTGGGTTTCTCCAGCTTTCACTGTGGCCGGCAGTGCGATATCGAGCGCCGGCACCTGGACTTCTACGTGCCGCAGTCGGGCGATGCCGCCCAACTGGTCGGATGGCTTACGGAATGGGCGCGCGGTCCGCGGGTTGCCTCCCTGGTTTTCCGGCCCAGTGTTGACGATGGGCTGGAGGGCCGGGTGGCCATTCATCGCGTACCCGGCTAGTACTCATGGACAGGTATCGAAGCTTCGCCGGGCAGGTGACACTCCGCTGGCGGCAGAGCAATATCGGCGGCAACGAAGGGGGTCCCATGTGCAAAGAACCGACCAACGGCATTGCCCAGGCGCTCGGAGTGGCGCGTGCGTTCCGTGAACTGGCGGTCGATGCGGTCGAATCTGGCAGGCTGCCCAGGGAAATGGCGATTTCCATGGCCCGGACAGCGGCCGAGGGCGCCGCCATCGTGCAAGGCGTGCTGGACGATTTTGCCTCCCGCCTGACGCCCCAGGTGCTGGCAAACGCGACACACAGCGTGAGCGAGCTGGAAACGCTCACGGGACTGGCGGACCTCGCTGCTTCGCACGAACTGGAAGGCCGGCAGGCGCTGTCGCTGGCGCGCGCCATGCGGCACACGGCGGATCACGCCGTGACCACGCTCGATCGTACGGAAATGGCCTTGCGTGCCATGGGCGGTTGAGCAACAGGAAGGCCGTTATTCAGGGCTTCAGCGGGCTGCAAAGAAGTGAACGTCCGCACGCGTGAGGCCCCGTTCGCCGCGCGTCACTCCAGCACCTTCTCCACATCCACGATCTCCACGCCCTGCATTTGCCCCAGCAGGCTGTCGAGCCATGGCTTGTGTGAACTGCCCACCAGACTGAGCACGCGCACGCCCGGTGTTTCGCGGAAGGTGGCGCGGATGTTGGAGGCCATGCGCAGGTTGCGCGTTTCCCAGCCGGCGACATAGATCTGTCCGTAGTGCTGCGATGAGGGATCGCCGAGCGTGGCGCCGAAGTCGCTGTCGATATCGGCGCGCAGCGCGTCAGGACGATTGACGTAGCGATACAGCGCCAGCATGTCGCCGTCCTGCCAAAGCTTCGCCCGCTTGGCGCGTACCGAAGCGACGCCGGATGCCGCGCCGTCCCAGGCGTGCTCGATGGCCTGGCCGTAGGTGGCCGCATCGGCCACGTCCACGTTGTCGCCCGTGTGGTCGTCGATGGCATACAGGCGTTGCAGTCCCAGTCGCACCGCGAGGCGCGTGGCGATGAGCAGGGTTTCATCGTTGCCGGTGGCGCGCTTCTGCAGCGAGGCCACCAGTGCGTCGTCCAATCCGTCGCCGGCGCGGCGTTCGGCGTCGGCCAACTGCAGCCACTGCACCTGAGCGGAGTAGGCGTCACCCGCGGCAAGGAACAACGCCGCAAGATGCCTGCGCTGGCCCGGTGTCGGCTGCGCGGGCCAGGTTTTCAGGGTGCTGCGCGCCTGTGCCATGGCGGCCGGCACGTCCAGCCCGGTGGCAGCTTTCGCGGGCGCGGTGTCCTGGCAATAGGTGGCGATGTCCTGTGGATCGTACTCGGTGGGATGGCGAGCCATGAAATCGCAGCCTGCGCCGGAAATCTGCTCGACCGTGATGATCTGCGGCTTGAACGCTTCCAGTCGTGCCAGCGCGGGCTCCAGCGATTCGGGCTTGAATCCTTTCGGTGAGCCGGAGAGATGCACGGTGCCCAGCACGAGTAGTCGTGTGTGCGGGGCGACATCCTTCTTTTCGAGATGCGAGAGATCGACCTGGGCCAGCGCCGGTATCGTCAGCAGGCATGCGAATGGGCACAACAGCCAGCGCTTCATCATGGGTCCACCCCGGAAGTGTGGCCAGGAAGCTAAGTGCCACATCGCTCATGCGGACAGTGCTGGAAGACACCGTGCCGATCGGCGCACATGACGTTGACGGCTGCGGGCGGTGTCGGTCAGCGCCGCCGAAGAAAACGCAGCGTGGCGTGTTCGAGCTGGCGAGGGCGATGGGCGAGTGTCGCGGGAACCGCGCGATGGAGGCTGCCGTCTTCCCATCCTGTGAGCGCCTTGGGGTGGATGTAAGACGCGCGGCACACCGCGGGCGTATTGCGCAGTTGCGCGGCTACGTCGCTGACGACTTCCTTGAGACAGGCCTGCCTGGCGCGTTCGGAGTCGGGGTCGGGAAGCGGCGTGTCCGCCAGCAACCCGATGGCCAGCACGGTGCCTGCCCAGGTGCGGAAATCCTTGGCCGTGAAGTCGCCGCCGCCGGCATCCCGCAGGTAATCGTTGACCATGCCCGAATCGATGGCGTGACGATGGCCATCGTCATCGAGATATTGAAACAGGCGCTGCCCCGGCAGCTGCTGGACACGACGCAGCAAGCGCACCAGGCGCTTGTCGTTCAACGGCACTTCGCTGGGCTTGCCGCTTTTCGCGCGGAAGCACAGGCGCAGACCGCCAGACTCCACTCGCACATGCCGTGAGCGCAGCGTGGTCAGGCCATAGTTGCCGTTGTCTGTGGCGTAGGCTTCGTTGCCGATGCGGATCAGCGTCTGGTCGAGCAGGCGCACCACCAGGGCCACCACCTTTTCTTTCGGCCATCCCGGCAGGGCCAGGTCGGTGCGAACGCGGCGGCGGATGCGTGGCAACGCGGCACCGAAATCACGGATGTGATCGAACTTGCCGCGATCGCGCACGCGGCGCCACCGTGCGTGGTACCGATACTGCTTGCGTCCGCGTGCGTCACGTCCGGTGGCCTGCAGGTGGCCTCTTGCGTTGGCGCAAATCCACACGTCTGCATAGGCGGGTGGGATCGCCAGCAGGCGGATGCGTTCAAGCACGGCATTTTTCGTGACGCGTCGCCCGCGTTCGTCCAGATACACAAAACCGCGCCCGCGCCGACGGCGATGCAGGCCCGGCTGGTCATCGTGCACGTAGACCAGGCCTTCCGCAGCGGCATCTTTTTTCGGCGTGTCGGCCATGTGCACCTGGGGTTCCATATCCCGCGTCTGCGGGAGGAATGGGGTGATGCTTCCATCGCTTTCGTGAATGCGCCGACTGGCTTGTGTGAGCGCAAGGACAAGGCCTGCTGCGGAAGAACTTAATGGACGTCCACGTTGAACACACGGTGCCTACGCCGTGTTGACCTCCCGCGGCAACAATGCGGGCGAGATGCTGGACGCGAGGCAAGTCGCAGGTCGTGAAACCATCGCCATCCGTTTCCCTGCTGTCCAAGCCGGTCGATGACGTGCCGGACGGCTCCCTGCGCGAGCTGCGTGCACAAGCCGCGCACTGCCGGGCCTGCCCCTTGTGGAAAGGTGCGACGCAGACGGTCTTTGGCGAAGGGCCAGCTAGGGCGCGCATGGTCCTGGTGGGCGAGCAGCCGGGTGCGCAGGAGGATCTCGCGGGAAGGCCCTTCGTGGGCCCCGCCGGCAAGTTGCTCGATCGCGCATTGGAGGAGGCGGGCCTGGATCGCGACGAGGTCTACCTCACCAACGTGGTGAAGCACTTCAAGTACGAGGAGCGCGGCAAGGTGCGCCTGCACAAGCGGGCCAGCGCGATGGAGCAGGCCCGATGCCGGCGGTGGCTGGCGGCGGAACTCGATCGCCTGACGCCACGCTGCATGGTGGGGCTCGGCTTGATGGCGGCGCAGACCTTGTTCGGCAATGATTTTCGCATCATCACCTGTCGCGGCATCGTGCGAACGCTCGACGATGGCGTGGTGGGCCTTGGCACGTGGCATCCCTCGGCGGTGCTGCGCATGCGCTCTACCGATGACCGCGAGCGCGCCTACGGCCAGCTGGTCACCGATCTTCGGGCCTGCGTGAAGCTCTTGGCCTGATGTCGCGCGATGCACGCATCGCCCGACGGGTCGATTGCGAAATTCCCACATCGCCGTGATGAATCCGTAGCTACGCTCCGCGCATGAAACCTACGCGCATGCGGCTGGAACGCAGCCTGTCCGAGCTCGACATCGAAGTGAGTGCCTTGTTGCAGGCGCATCCCGACGGCACGGAATTCTGGCCGCGTTTTGCGCTGCTGGCCGATGAGATCATGCAACTGGGCGATCCAGCGGACCTGGAGTGGCTGACCGGACGCATCGGCGCGATGCTCTCCACGCACGGACTGGCGGGCGCCTATCCGGCGCTGTAGCGAACGTCAGAGTTCCACCCGGACAGGCACGCCGGCCGAGCCGCCATTGCGGAATGCCACGACCCGTCCACCGATGCGTTCAAAACCCAGGTTGATCCGCTTGCCACCTACGTCCAGTGCATGGACGGTGAGCCGGTCGATGCCTTCGGGCAGGCGTGGGCTGCGTACGTGCACCACGCCCCGCTTGCCATCGATGGTGACGCCCAGGCAGGCCTGCATCAGCATGAACATCGACCCCGCCGCCCAGGCCTGCGGCATGCAGGCTACCGGATAGGCCACCGGCGGCTCGCCCGTGCGCTTGGGAAAGCCGCAGAACAGTTCCGGCAGGCGCATGCCGAAATACGTCGCCGCCTGGAAAGTCTCGCTGACCAGCTTCACCACATCATCGCGCTCGCCGTAATGCGCCATGCCGGCCGCACTCATGGCCACGTCGTGCGGCCATACCGAGCCGTCGTGGTAGGACATGGGATTGAAGCGGGCCTGCTCGTGGGCCAGCGTGCGCACGCCCCAGCCGCCATCGAACGCGGCCGAACGCAGCTGGCGTATCACATGGTGCGCGCGCTTCCTGCGCGGCAGTCCGGTGTAGAGGAGATGCCCGACGTTGGAGGTGCGCACGCGGCACAGTTGGTCGTCGCCATCGCGGGCGATCGCGTAGTTGCACATGCCATCGTCCCAGAACAGTTCCTCCACGGTGCGCCGAAGTGCGGTGGC
>NZ_DASRZX010000064.1:0-15101 GCF_035685885.1 Dyella sp.
ACTGGCGTCATAACCCAGTGTCGGCCGCCCTAACTGCGGCGTCTCGGACGGCTCTCGATGCCCGTTACGAGCAAGCTCCCGCGAGATGGTGCTGGGGGAGCGCCCCAAGACCCGTGCCAGCTGCCGCGCACTCTCGCCACGTGCCTTGCCGACCATGATCGCACCGCGTTCTTCGGCGCTCAGATGATTGTAGTGCCGGCCCATGCATCACCTCGTCCCCGGGTGTTGCACTTGATCTTAGATACCGCCCGTTGTATTGGAGCGCCGTGGTCAACGGCGTGTGCGCGGTGCCACTGATGGCCGCGATCATGATTGTGGCGCGGCGAAAAAAGGTGATGGGCGAGCACTTCGTCCGCGGCTGGCTGTTGTCGCTGGGCTGGCTCGCGACCATCATCATGGGTATAGCCGCGGTGGTGATGTTCATGACGCTGGGTCAGGGGTAGTGATCTCAGGGTAGCGAGCCACGGCCGTCCGTCGCTCCGTGCGCGTTGGTTGGCGCTCCCTGAAAAGATTTTCTCTGCGCAGGCGGGCCTTTTACTGATCGTGCCGCGCGACCCAATGCCGGATCCACGATGTGGGACGGCTGCTGGTTGAACTCGCGTTGAGGGATCAGCCCTGGATTCGCGCGTGCCAGCAAGCGATGCGCGAGTGCCCCATCAATGACAGCAGGCGACGGAGGTAGCCCGACTCCTATCGGGCTACCTTTTGCTCCAGCTTGATGACGGCGTTGTGCAAAGATGCCAACACGGGCCGCGACGGAACCACTCGTCGATCCTTGCCCTGAGCGCGCACTTCCCGTTCAACTTTCACTCGACTCATGGCAACGACATTTTAGGAAGGCTTTGCTTCGGAGGCGCTGGCGATGTCTTCCGCCCCGTGATTCTTGAAGATGTCCTTGGCGAGCGAACGCTGCTCGGACGTCTCGACATGAACCGAGATGAGTATGTTTCCGGCGCGGACCTTGGCGTCGTAGCGCTTGGCTTCGTATTCGGGCATGCCCAGGCCGACGAGTCCGCCGATCAGTCCGCCGGCCGCGCCACCCACGGCTGCACCGCCGAGCGCCGCCATGATGGGGCCCGCGGCAATGAATGGGCCAAGCCCGGGAATGGCCAGTGCACCAATGCCGGCCAGCCAGCCGACCGCCGCACCGACGCCAAGGCCCGCAACGCCGCCGGCGGTGGCACCTTCGGGCGCCTTCGTGTTGTGCTCGTGCGCGAAATCCTTGCTGCCGCGCTTGTCCGGCAACAGCGCCGAGATGGCGTCGGCAGTGAATCCCTGTTGCTTGAGGTTGAGTACGATGGCCTCGGCCTGCTCCAGCGTGGTTGCGATGCAATACACCGAATCTTTCATGGTCGCCTCCGACATTTAGGGTTTGACTTCAAGTTCATTGTCGACGCGCTGCACACCCGACACCGACTGCACGATGCCCTCAATGCGGGTTTTCTCGTCGTCGCTCTTCACCGGTCCGCGCAGCGTGACCGTCCCGCCAGTGGCGATGATCTTCACGTTGTGCGCCATCACGGACAGCGACGAGTCCTTTGTCAGGGCGCGGCGCACTGCAGCAACCAACTTCACGTCGCTCTTATCGTTGGGTTGCGCATCGCTGGTCTTCGACGCGTCGGATCGATCCCGGGCGTTGACGGCGGTGTTGTCCGCCGCGTGACCTGAGGTGGAAGACGATACGGGAGCGTTTTGCGCGATCGCTGCGCTCGCGCAAAACGTTGCGACGGCGATCGACAGGGCTAGCTTGCATCCAGAATTCATGATTGCCTCTCCCATCAGTGGGCTGGTGGTTGATGGTTGGAATCGAGGCGTGAACCGGCTGTGGAACCTGCGCCTGCTTGGCATCAAGCGTTGCTATTTGTTTCGCGTCGCTTCATGCGGCATCAGCGGCCCGGAAAAGCTGCGAAGACCCGGTGACCAGGTCTCCAGTCGATAGCGATCGTTACGCATGCGCATGCGCACGTCGGCATACATGAGATGCCGGAACAGTTCCGTCGCGCAATCGCCACTGAGTGGGTAGTCGGTTTCACCCGTCCAGTGAACCACCACGAAATCCGTGTGCGCGGTGGTCATGCGGGACAGGCGCTCCGCCAGCTGCGCGAGGGCAGGGACGCTGAAGTAGTAAAGGATTTCCGAAAGCACGACCAGATCGAACGTGCCCTGCCAATCGCCGTCGGGCAGATGGGCCTGCACAAACTTCACCTGCGGAGCAGGACACGCGGATCGCGCCCGTTGCAAGGCCGTTTCACTGGTATCGACGGCAACCAGCGTTTGGCAGCGAGGAGCGAGCCAGCGGGTCAATCCACCGATGGAACATCCAAGTTCCAAGGCCTGCGCATAGCGGGGGCGACTCAACGCGTGGAGAGTGGCCTGGTACTTGTCCCGTTCATAGGTGCTGGTGAGCACCGCCCATGGATCGGGATCGTGCGTATACAGTCGCTCGAAATGCTCATGGTCATAGCTGGACATGCAGCAGTACCTCCGTGCCGCCGGTCACGTGGCCCAACAACTGCCCGGGGATCCGGAAGCCTTCAACGTCGCGCACACGCTCGCCGAGCTGACTGGCGTAGGCGCGTATGGCGGCGTCTTTTTCCTTTCGATACCCGCTGACGTCGATGCGCACGCCTGCCAGCGGGCCGGGGCCGTCAAGCAAAAGCCAGCTCCATACTGGATAAGCCATGAGTTCGACGCCGGGCAGGCTCTTGATGGCTTCAGCCACCAGCGTGAATGCCGCCCGATGATCGCTGTGCTGATCGGTGTCGCTGGTGACGACGACAATGCACGGGCTCCGTTCCACCGCAAGACAGCGCAACCACTGCATGGCCCATGCACGATCCTCCTCCTGCAATGTCGCCAGCCCGCTGTCCGGAAGTCCCAGAAAACTCAGCTGCGATGGCGCAAGGCCAAGATAAGCCGTTGCCACCATCGCCTCCGTCCGACGGATGGCGGCCAGATCTTCGCCCGTGCCAGGGTGGGATCGCTCGCCATCAGTGAGGAAGACGACGTGGCGGAGACGATCGGCGCGACTGGCCCCTGCAAGCAAGCCGCCGCAACCCAGTGTTTCATCGTCGGGATGCGGGGCAACAACAACCAGGCCACGTTCGTGCAGCAGATCATCGGGCGACGCCCATGGCAGGCGAAGCGTGGCGCTCGCGAAACTCATGGGCCGTCGCTGCCTTGTTTGCACGCGGCAAGCGCGTATTCGCCAACCTTGTCGCGCACCAGGTCAGGCACCGGCTGCCGCAGGTAGGTGGTGAGATCCCGCGCGGTGCGCTCGATCGGATGGTCCCGCCGAAACGCCGCCAGGCCGACCGAACGCTGCACCAGTTCGATGACATCCAGCAGATGGCGTTCCACGGCGACACGGGCCATGCGTGCGACGTGGGTGGCTTCTTCGCAGGGAACGCGGCCGTCGGCCGCCGTGCGCGCGCTATCGACCCATTGCACGGCGGAGGCCACGGCGATGGCTGCCTCGGCGACGCGGGCACGCTGATGCGGATCGCCGTCGCGACCGGCAGCAAGCAGCGCGCGGGCCATCAGTTCGACGAGCCGCTCGCCTGCGCCCAGTTGCGCCGCAAGGAATCTCCAGGCACCGGTGGTGAACAGCGGCTCGCGGTGATAGTCGTTATCGTGGCCGATGACGTCATCCCACTTCAGCGTGGCATGGTGATAGCTGACGGGCAGGGTGATGGAGGCGCGCATGCCGTGCATGTCCCACGCCTCCCGGCCACCCACCTGGTAGCGCGCCTCCGGCCACACCATCACGTAGCCGAGCGCAGGGTGCTGCGCCGTGGTCAATGGACGGTTGATGAGGCCCGCGCCGGACGCATACGCCTTCTGCCCGGCAAGCACCGGGCTGCCATCCACACCATCTTCCAGTCGCAGCGGACCACTTGCATGCGGAGCATTCCAGACACCCAGCCAGCCGCCATCCGCCACGTAGCGACAGAGTTGGTCACGCTGGGATGCATTGCCATAGGTCCAGATGAGCTGGAACGCATTGACATGGCCTTCGTAGAGGCGAGCCAGCGACAAATGCGTGCCGCCCAATGCACGCAGCCAGCCGAACAAGGCGGCGGAAGACGTCGGGGACCAGCCGAACTCGCATCCTCCCGACGAGGCCGGAAGCACTGCGTTGCTCGCACCGCAAGCGACCAGGTATCTGAGCCCTTCGAGTGGCGCGCCGTCGGTGCGGTCGTCCTCGGCAGCCAGCGGATCGAGCGTGCGCTGCAACGTGTCGCGGTCCGGAAGGGCAGGCAGTGCATGGGGCTGTCGATGACGTGGCAAAGCATTCATGGCGCTACCTGCGCTGTCTCAGCGTCTGCGACCAGATGGGGGAGGCTGAGGCGCGAAAGCATGGCTTCGCCGCGCGTGCATTGATGCGCCAGTTGGCCTGGACTCAGCGCTTCACGCACCAGCCGCGACGACGACTGTTCCAGGCTCGCCCATGCCGCGCCGAAATGCGCATGCTCCAACGCATGCGTCACGAGCGTGGCCGGCACGCGTAGCTGGCTCGCGAATGATTCCGCCTGCGAGGCGGAGGGCGAACCGAGCCGGTGCCATCCGCGGAATACTCGGCGCGCTCGCGCCCGAAAGCAGGCACGATCCACCGCCTCCAGGCGGTCGTCGCACAGGGCATGCGGATCGAGAATGCGCCGACGCATCGTGTCGGCCATGCCACCTTTGGCGCGACCAAAGATGCGGCCCGAGGTGAGCACCTTGCGCGAGGTGTCATGCCTGACGCGAAAATCATGGTGCTCAAGCCACTTGACCATGGCCTTGTCTTCACCGCAAACCGGCCATGGCGCATCGGCCAGCGCAGCCAGGCAGGAGCGCTTCATCGCAAGATTGGCGCCACTGGCCTGGTAATGGCGTGGCCATGGGTTGTGCGCCACCGGATCGAACCAGCTTTCCAACGCATCCAGGCAACTTTCGTAGCGCCGCTCCAACTGCTCGCGCAGCCGCAGCGATCGCGGCAGATCCTCAGCGTCGTCGGCATGGAGGGTGGTCAAACCGGCTACCGCGTCGTAGCCCGCGTGCAACAGCTCGCCATAGGCAGTGATCCAATCCCGCGGCGGAATGCTGTCCGCATCGGTGGTGAAGATCGCGCCATGCGGCGAGGCGAGCTGGTCCATGGCAAGGCGCACGGCCAGGCAACGCGATGCGCCTGCATCTCGTCGCGCGCGAGGCAAGTCAACGTCGACGACCCACATGGGCATGCTTTCGCGCCGCCCGTGGGCCATGGTTTCGCGCAGTGTGGCATCCGTACTGCCGTTGACGAGCACCAGTACACCGAACGCACCGTGACGCGACGGTGCCTGGGCAGCCAGTGCGGCGAGGCAACCACCGATGCGGCTCGCTTCGTCGCAGGCGGGAACCGCGACGATGCCATCAAGCACCGATTGGCGCCACGCAAGATTACGCCACGAATGTCGGATGACGATGCCGTCGGGCATCCTGGCGAGCGTGAAATCGACTGACATGAAAGGTCCCGTGTTCACCCGGATGCGGTGAGGAGACAAACGTGGCATCACCTGGCATCGATGCTGCGTCGGCCCTGGTGAACGACCTGTCGAGTTCGCGAGAGACGTCGGTGAGCTGTTGGCGCCGTCGTGCGCACGCAGTGCGTGACGCGCATGAAATTTTGACGCGGCCGTTATTGCGGTACGCGCAGGCTCGTGACGTTTTCGTCGGGCCAGAAAAGTGGCTGCACGATCCAGCACACCTTCGTACCAGCGCGTCTTCCAGAAGCGCCGCGACGAGAAAGACCAGCATCAGGCCCCTTCCTCAAAGAAGTTGGCCCAACGGGCTCGGTGCAAGCCGCGGCCACGGCCGCAACTCCGACTACCTGGAACGTGAAGATCAGCAAGGCCTTCAACGTGTCGCCTCGTTCCGACGCACGTTTCGCAGCGTCAATCGGCATCGCCCAGGCGGCTGGCCAGGAAGTCGATCAGCGCCCGCACAGACGGCAGCAACCCGCGCCTCGACGGAAATACGGCATGCACGATACCGAGCTTCGGCGACCAGTCCGGCAGCAATGCGATCAGGTCGCCACTCTTCAGCTGGTCGGTCACGATCATGTCGGGCAACTGCGTCACGCCCACGCCATGCATCGCAGCGGTACGCAAGGCAATCATGTCGTCGGTGACCATGCGCGGCGTGTGGTACAGGGATGCATGCGCCGCGCCCGGACCATCGAGTTCCCAGATATGCGGGCCAACGGGCGGCACCATGTCCACGGTGGGAAAGCTGCTGAGATCGGCCGGGACGAGCGGACGACCAAGGCGTGTCACCAGTGATGGACTCGCCACCAGACGCCAGCTGCGTTCGGCGAACACGCGCAGCGCCAGATCGCTGTCCTCCAGTGGTGGTGGACGCGCGCGGATGGCTATATCGAATCCCTCGGCAATGACATCCACGCGGCGGTTGGTGCTCTCCAGCATCACGGTGACCTTGGGGCACTCCAACATGAAGTCGGCGAGAATCGCGTCCACGCGCGCCTGCAGCAGCGCGATGGGACAGCTCACGCGCACCACGCCCTGTGGCTCGGCGCGGCGTAGCGCAATGGCTTCGTCCGCGGCGTTCGCCTCGACCAGCATGGCCTGGCAATGCCGGTAGAACTCCTGGCCGATGTCGGTCACCGAGAAATGGCGCGATGAGCGCTGGATCAGTCGCACGCCGAGTTCCTCTTCGAGCAGGGCCACGCGTCGGCTCAGTTTGGACTTGGGCACATGCAGCGCACGGCTGGCTGGCGCAAAGCCTTGGTGTTCGACCACCTGGGCGAAGTAATACAGGTCGTTGAGATCGCGCATGCGGGCCCTCATCGTTCCGCCCATGGGACGCAGCTGGCAAAAATCGCCATCTACCGGGTCTATCGTTCCGGAGATATCGTCCTCCGTCAACAAGGCGCCCATCGGGCTGCCAAACAGGAGACGTCCATGAAGAAGGTGCTTGGCCTGTACGGTGCCCCGCGCGGCCACTGGGTCGGCGACGGCTTTCCGGTTCGCTCGCTGTTTTCGTACGACAGCCACGGCGAGCACATGAGCCCCTTCCTGTTGCTGGACTATGCCGGTCCGGCGCATTTTCCGCCGGCCAAGGAACCACGCGGCGTAGGGCAACACCCGCACCGCGGTTTCGAGACGGTGACCATCGTCTATGAGGGCGAGGTGGAGCATCGCGACTCCACCGGCGCGGGCGGCACCATCGGCCCCGGCGACGTGCAGTGGATGACGGCGGCCTCGGGCATCCTGCACGAGGAATTTCATTCGCACGAGTTCACCCGCAACGGCGGCGTGCTGGACATGGTGCAGCTGTGGGTGAACCTGCCCGCGAAACACAAGATGGCTGCGCCGCGCTACCAGAACCTGCTCAACGCCGACATTCCGTCGGTGGCGCTGCCCGGCGGCGCCGGCACGGTGCGCGTGATCGCCGGTGACTACGAAGGCCATCACGGCCCCGCGCAAACCTTCAGCCCGATCAACGTGTGGGACGTGCGCCTCAACGCCGGCCACGGCACGCGCTTCTCGCTGCCCGAAGGCCAGACGCTGGCGCTGGTGGTGCTGCGTGGCACCGTGCAGGTGAACGGCAGCGAGATCGCCCGCGATGCGCAGATGGTGATGCTCGACCGCGCCGGCACCGAGGTGCGGATCGAAGCGAACGCCGACACCACGCTGCTGTTGCTCGGCGGCGAACCGCTGAACGAACCCATCGTGGGTCGCGGCCCCTTCGTGATGAACACGGTCGCCGAAATCCATCAGGCCATCGACGACTTCAGCAACGGACGCTTTGGCCGCATGCCGGCGCAAGGCAGCGCCTGATCGACACCGTTGCGCCATGCGCGGCGCAACAGCCCCCTTTCCTCCAAGCAGCCGGCAGCCGTCGCCGCCGGTCACGATCGGGCTTTGCCCGTCATCCAACCCGGAGCTTCGACCATGAGTACTCCCGCCAACTTCAACGGCAAGATTCCCACCATCGACGTCAACGACACCGCGATGCTGTTGATCGATCACCAGAGCGGCCTGTTCCAGACCGTGGCCGACATGTCGATGACCACGCTGCGTTCGCATGCCATTGCGCTGGCCAAGGCCGCCACGCTGGCGAAGATTCCGGTGATCACGACTGCCTCGGTGCCGCAGGGACCGAACGGCCCGCTGATTCCCGAGATCCACCAAGTCGCGCCGCATGCGCAGTACGTGGCGCGCAAGGGCCAGATCAATGCCTGGGACAACCCCGATTTCGTCGACGCGGTGAAGGCCACCGGCAAGAAGACGCTGATCATCGCCGGCACCATCACCAGCGTGTGCATGGCCTTCCCCAGCATCAGCGCCGTCAATGATGGCTATCGCGTGTTCGCCGTGGTGGATGCCTCGGGCACGTATTCGAAAATGGCGCAGGAGATCACGCTCGCGCGCATCGTGCAGGCGGGCGTCGTGCCGATCGACACCGGTGCGGTGTTGTCCGAGTTGCAGCAGACCTGGAACCGCGAAGACGCCCAGCAGTGGGCCGAGGCATACACCATGGTGTTCCCGCCGTACCAGCTGTTGATCGAAAGCTACCTCAAGGCACAGGAGGTGGTCGCAAACCACGAGGTGCTGGATTCGCAGCGCAAGTGACGCAGACGGAGGCCGGGAAATTCCCGGCCTCCGTCATCTTCGTCATGCGTGCCCGGCATGACCAAGCATTGCCGTGATGACGCTCAAGCCTTTCTCAGAAAGCAGACCTTGAGCACCAGCCCTTTGATCTTGTCGGAGCTGCCCTCGATGTGCTCGGGGTCGCCATCCACCAGGCGAATGTTGCGGATTACGGTGCCTTGCTTCAGCGGTATGGAAGAACCCTTGACCTTCAGGTCCTTGATCACCACCACCGAATCACCGCTGCCGAGCACGTTGCCGTTGACATCACGCACAACCATGGTGGCTTCTTCCGATGGCGCGGCGTTTTGCGGCCATTCGTGCGCGCAGTCAGGACAAATGAATTGCCCGTTGTCCGGATACGTGTTCTCCATGCCGCAAAGCGGGCAAGCGGGGGCATCGGGGGAAATCATGATCAACTCCAGGGCTTTTTCACCCGCGTTTGCGGGGCTTTCATCGATGGCGCGAACAGGGATGGGCGACAACATGGCGACCCCGGCCTGAGCCTTCGTGGACGCTGTTTCGCCGCGCGCGGAACAGGCTCTTCGCGTACCGGGCAATTATCCGGGAAATACGCCTTGCCTTCGAGGCTGGGCCAGTGCGTCAGGCGCAGATCCCGTGGCTTGGCAAGCGGGCAGGGCAGCTTTGACTGCCACGACTGTGCCCGGAGAAACCTACTCGTCGGCCGTTACACCCGGCACCACGCCCGGTGGCTTGCCGATCTGGGACGCGAGCCCAACGGCAATGGCGCCGTAGATGGTCATGCCCAGCATCGACAGGAGAATCAGGACCACCGTCGTTCCCGTAGGCTTTTCAAGCTTGAACTTTTTCATGAAGGAGTCGTGTTCGGTGCACCCGAACGGTGAAGTGGCGGGAGCGCGAGTCTGGCACCGACATGGAACAAAGGCGCGCGGCAAGGTGGCACATGCGGCAAATTGCGCGTGCCTCTGCGGAGCAAGCCACGCGGCCATGGTCGGATGGCTTGTGATCTTTCGGACGCCGGCGGAAATCCTCAGGCCAGTTGCCGAAGCTTGGGTTCGCGACGCCATTGGCGTGTGCGCGCGGCCTTGAGGAACGCATCGAGCTCGGCGGCGTCCGTCACGCCCGCATCCTTCACCAGGCCACCTGCGCGCAGGATCGGCTGGGCACCCGCATTCGCCGCCAGCGCCTTGAGATGCCCGTAGGCATCGCGTGCAAAATCCACCGCCGCCGCCTGCTTCGCCAGTCGCTTGCCTGCCTCGTCCGACAGCACGATCGCCACCGCGTCGAATACCACCGATGGCGTGCCGGCAAGCTGGCCATCGGCGACGATGGGCTTGCCGTCGTCCAGCGTCACACCTCGGCGCGGCGCCACCAGTTTCACGGTCGCCCCCGCCTTTTCGGCCGCCTTGCGCAGCGCCTTCACCATGGCGGCATCCGAATCGTCATCCACGAGGATGCCGATGGTGCGTCCCTGCAGTGTGTCCTTCATCTTTCCGAGGATCTGCAGGGCGGGCGAGGGTGGCATGTCCTGCAGCGCCACGGCAGCAGGAGGCGCAGGAGGCAGCCGGGCCAGGCCCAGGCCATCGGCGACGCGTTGCGCCAAGTCGGCGTCGACATGCCGAAGGTGTCCCACGACCGCCTCGCGCACGTGCGCGGTGTCGACCTTTGACAGCTCAAACACCAGCGCCGAGGCCATGTGTGCCTGTTCCGTCCCGGTCTGGCTACGGAAAAACAGGCGGGCCTGGCTGTAGTGATCGGAGAAACTTTCCGCGCGGACGCGCCCCTTGACGCCATCGTCGCCATGCGTGGCGGCGCTACGGAAACCTTGGGATATTGCTCGCGGTGAATCGTCCTGCAGCGAACTCGGTTCGTAGTTCACGCGTCCCTTGGGTACGCCCATCTGCATATGGCCGTCACGTTGCAGATTGTGGAAGGGACACTTGGGCGCATTCACCGGGATCTGGTGGAAATTGGACGAGCCAAGACGCGACAACTGCGTGTCCAGATACGAGAACAGCCGTCCTTGCAGCAGCGGATCGTTGGAGAAATCGATGCCCGGCGGCACGTTGGCTGGGCAATACGCCACCTGCTCGGTTTCCGCGAAAAAATTGTCCGGCCAGCGATCGAGCACCATTTTGCCAATGACCTGGAGTGGCACCAGCTCTTCGGGAATCAGCTTGGTAGCGTCAAGGTGATCGAACGGGAACTTCTCCGCATCCGCCTCGGTAAACAGCTGCACCGCGAGATCCCATTCGGGGAAATTGCCGCCCTGGATGGCTTCGAACAGATCGCGGCGCAGGAAATCGTTGTCCGCCGACTGCAGTTTCACCGCTTCGTCCCACACGGTGGACTGGAGCCCAAGGCGCGGGCGCCAGTGGAATTTCACAAACGTCGATTGACCGTCCGCGCGCACCAGGCGAAAACTGTGCACGCCGAATCCTTCCATCATGCGGAAGGAGCGGGGAAGGGTGCGGTCGCTCATCGCCCACATGATCATGTGCATGGATTCGGGCATCAGCGAGACGAAATCCCAGAACGTATCGTGCGCCGTGGCGGCCTGCGGGTAGCCGCGATCGGGCTCCATCTTCACCGCATGCACCAGATCGGGAAACTTGATGGCGTCCTGGATGAAGAACACCGGTATGTTGTTGCCCACCAGGTCCCAGTTGCCTTCCTTGGTGTAGAACTTCACCGCGAAACCACGCACGTCGCGCGGCGTATCGACCGAACCGGCACCGCCTGCGACCGTTGAGAAACGCGTGAAAACGGGTGTCTTCACGCCCACTTCGGTGAGGATTTTTGCGTCGGTGTAGTCGGCCAGCGACCGGGTCAGCTCGAAATGTCCGTGGGCCGCCGAGCCGCGCGCGTGCACGATGCGTTCGGGAATGCGCTCGTGATCGAAATGCGTGATCTTTTCCCGCAGGACGAAATCTTCAAGCAGCGTGGGCCCGCGTGGCGACGCGCGCAGCGAGTTCTGATTGTCCGAAACGGGGATGCCTTGATTGGTCGTCAGCGGCGGGTGCGCGCCTCCGGCCTGCTGGTGCAACTCGTCTCCCTGACCACGGGTCTCGGTGGACGGCGCCTTGCGGGCGGCTGGTTTCTTGCTGGCCATGGCTGATCCCTCCGGACGACCGATTGCGAGGCGTTGCGCAGTGGTCGCTGGATGCTCTACCCGGCGTCGTGAATCCCCGGCGTGCGATGTGCAGACGTGCGGTGAATTCCGGCGCTTCGCGTTCGTTCGGCACGCGTGAGCGCGCGAGTCTTGTGCCGACAGCCGCCTGATTCCGCGGGCCGGTATCTCGCTACCTGAGATGGTGGAATCGCGGCGGCATCAACCTGGACGTCCAGCAGGAGAGAAAACGCGGCGGCTCTTCCAAACGCAGCCAGTGAGGCCTCTCTGTCACATTGGCGACATTTATCGGGGGTAGGGCCATAGCGCCTGCCTTCGACCCCGACGCCTCATCCGACGTCTTGATCCGGCTGCCACAAGGCCGCCGGCCGAAGCGTTGCCTGCGCTCGGCATGCGCTTGCAAATCGCCCACGCGCGCCTTACAGTGAACCATATGGTTCACTATCAAGCCCGCCTCGACGCAACGTTTGCCGCGCTCTCCGATGTCACCCGACGTGGCGTGCTGGAGCAGCTCGGGGGCTCGGACGCTTCGATTACCGACCTTGCCCAACGGTTTCAGATGACCCTCACGGGCATGAAGAAACACGTCAGTGTCCTGGAGCAGGCGGGGCTGGTTATCACAGAGAAGGTCGGGCGCGTGCGGACCTGCAGGCTCGGACAGCGCCGGCTGGAAGAAGAGGCCGCCTGGATCGAGCAGCACCGCCAATTGTGGAGCGCACGCTTTGATGCGCTGGACGAACTTGTCGAGCACTTGAAACGCAAGGAGAAGGCAGATGCCCAACGTAAAAGAAGGTAGTCCCGCCGCCATGAACCGCACCGTCGTGGAGCGGATGTCCGACCACGAACTCGTCGTGAAGCGAACGTTCAATGCCCCCGCGCACATCGTCTTCGAAGCGTGGAGCAATCCCGAATTGTTCAAGCAGTGGTGGGTGCCGAAATCGGTGGGCATGTCGCTGGTCTCATGCGATATGGATGTCCGCACCGGAGGCTCGTATCGCCTCGTGTTCAGCCATCCGTCCTTCGAACAGCCGATGGCGTTCTTCGGCACCTACAGAGAAGTAGCGCCGCACAAGCGCATCGTATGGACGAACGAAGACAGCGATCAGGGCGCCGTGACCACGGTGACGTTCGAAGAAAGTGACGGCAAGACGCTGGTCACCTTCCACGAGCTGTATCCCACAGAAGCGGCCCTCGACGAAGCCCTCGCCGGCTCGGCGGAAGGCCTGCCCGAACAGTTCGCACAGCTGGATGAATTGCTCGCCGGCAGATCCTGATCACGGCTCAGTCAACGGTGTATGGAAAGGGCGGCGATGGAACACGCGATCGCCGCTGCGCTGGTCAGTTCGATGCCAAGTGAGGACGATATGCTCAGGCGCGATTTCCTGAAGACTGCCATGGCGACCGCCGTGCTGACTGCAGCGCTCCCAGTCCAAGCCAAGGAGTTTCTCGCCATGTCGAATGAGCATTTTGCCGACGTCAATGGCCAGCATCTCTTCTACAGCGTGCATGGCGCCGGCAAGCCGCTCATGCTTCTCCACGGTGGCATCGACCCGGACAGCTTCGGAAACAATGTGGCCGGACTGGCCAAGGGCAGGCAGGTGATCGCCGTCCATCTCCAGGCCCATGGGCGCACGCCAGACTCTGACAGGCCGCTACGCAGTGAAACGATGGCCGACGACATTGCCGCCCTGATCGGCTATCTGAAGCTCGGCAAGGCCGACATCATGGGTTACTCGCTAGGCGCCAGCGTCGCGCTGCAAACCGCTATCCGTCATCCGGACGCGGTCGACCGACTCGTGGTTGTATCCGCGGCGATGAGGCAGGACGGCTTTTATCCAGAGGGAGTGGCGGCCTTCAGGCAGCTGGAGGCCAACGCTGCCACGTTCGGCCCTGGCGTCAAGGCATCGCCGCTAGGGGAGACCTATCCCGATGTCGATTGGACCAAGCTTTTCAGGAAGGTCGGTGACTTGACCAAACGCCCCTTTGACTGGAGCGCCGACGTCGCCAAGCTTCATGCGCGCACACTTCTGGTCTTTGCCGACGCGGACGCCATCCGGCCCGAGCACATGGTCGAGTTCTGGAAGGCGCTGGGAGGTGGCCAGCGCGACGCCGGTATCGATGGCTCCCTGCGGCCCGCAAACGAGCTCGCCATCTTGCCCAACACCACCCACTACACGCTCCCCGTCGATCCGATGCTGCCTCAGATCGTCGGACGCTTCCTCGGAGCTGCATTGAAGGCGATAGGTTAGGGGCCGTGAAGCGCTCACGGAGCTATCAGCGCGCGGCGCAGCTGCGTCTGTCCTTTGTGTTTCGAACAATCGGACACGTCACCGCGGACACGCGAGGGTCCATGGATGAAGATGGTGGTGACGTGCGGCGCTTGGTTCGATGGCAGACACCAGGCGCCAGGACAAGGCAATTAGGGCCAATTATCGCGGGCAGGGCAGACTTCGATCTTGTTTCTCACAAGACGCGGTCGATCGCCTGCTGCGGCAGAGACACGCCACTGTCAATGCCCAAAATGACCAACATCGTCTTCAAGTGTCGTCGTTGGCAGCGATCAAGGGATGAATCCACCCGCGGCCTTCCTCGATGAGCACCGTGCCGGGCGGAGCGAGTTTATCCAAGACTAAATCCAGTGGGCGATGATAGTGTCCGCTTCCAAGATGCGATTTGGGGAGCGAGGGATGACCGAAGATCCCCTCCCACCAACTGGCGGCAATTTCGGGAAGCGAGCGATTCCCGTCCGCGAAGCAGTGCCAAGCTTCGAGCTTGAACCGATTCAGCGATCCCAACAGACTGCGATCACTGGAGTTCGCAAATGTCGGCGGCGCCCCCCAAGCCGCCAATTCGGCGGTGCATTGAGGCCATTCCGGGTTGAAATCGTAGTGCAGCAAGAGCTTGAAGAGCTGCTGCCCGGCATGAATGTGGAGATGCTTCAGTAATTCAGCGTGTCCGGGGAGTACAAGCCCAGCACCTGTACTGGCATTCAATAGCGCCACGAATGGCTTGCGCTCAAAGAAGTCGATGTCGGCGTACCACTCACCCAGCGGATTGCTCGGCACAGGAGGCTTTGGCAGCTTGGCCGGCTGATGAAGGCGCTTCAACAGTTTGGCGGTGCAACGGAACGTGATCATGGGGCGATTCTAACGGTGATTGCTCGCTCGGTTTCTCAGTAGCCTTGAAAGCAATTGGTCATCGCTTATCACCAGTAGAAGCCGCAGCGGTACGGTCAGTGGCTCGACGTTCTCACCGTATGGCGGAGCCAACACGCATCACTTCGCCTATGTGAATGGCCAGGAGGTGGGTGATGTCGACGAAGCGGGTGGCATCAATGTCGCCAGCACGCTCACAGG